>SVOC01000007.1 GCA_015066625.1 Oscillospiraceae bacterium | reverse complement strand
ATGGAAACCCGTCCCCTGTCAAAGGACAAGAGATGGCGTGTAGTAGAAATCATTGAGAAGGCTAAATAATTTAGCCGTAGTGTAAGGAGGAAAACACTGTGATACAGCAGCAGAGTTACCTCAAGGTTGCCGACAACACCGGCGCAAAGGAGCTTATGTGCATCCGTGTGCTCGGCGGTTCAGGCAGGAGGTATGCCAATATTGGCGACGTCGTTGTTGCTTCTGTTAAAAAGGCAACACCCGGTGGCGTAGTAAAAAAAGGCGATGTTGTAAAAGCGGTAGTAGTACGCACCGCAAGCGGCCTTCGCCGTGACGACGGAACTTACATTCGCTTCGATGAGAATGCAGCCGTCATCATTAAGGAAGACAAAAACCCCAAGGGCACCCGTATCTTTGGACCGGTTGCCAGAGAGCTTCGTGAGAAGGATTACACAAAGATCCTTTCACTTGCTCCCGAAGTACTTTAATCGGAGGTGCAATGATGAATAAGCTTCATGTTAAAAAAGGCGATGAAGTCGTTGTTATCAATGGTAAGTACAGAGGCACAAGAGGTAAGGTTGTAGAAGCCAGCCCCTCAGAAGGCAAAGTTATCGTTGAAGGCGTTAACATCGTTACAAAGCACGTTAAGCCCCGCAAGATGGGTGAGCCCGGCGGCCTTATCAAGGCTGAGAGCGCACTCTACGCTGACAAGGTTCAGCTTATCTGCCCCAAGTGCGGCAGACCCACAAGAACCGGTCATAAGATCAATTCCAAGGGCAAGAAGGTTCGCACTTGCAAGAAGAGCGACTGCCTTGCTGAGTTTGAATAATACAGGGAGGACATAACAAATGGCAGCAAGATTAAAAGAAATGTATGTCAAAGATGTTGCACCTGCTCTTATGAAGAAGTTCGAGTATAAGAGTGTTATGCAGATCCCGAAGCTTGAGAAGATTGTTATCAACGTTTCAAGCGGCGAAGCAATCACAAACTCAAAGTCAATTGATGCAATTGTTTCAGACCTTAAGCAGATCACAGGTCAGACACCTGTTAAGTGTAAGGCAAAGAAGTCAGTTGCTAACTTCAAGCTCCGTGAAGGCATGGTAATCGGTGCAAAGGTTACACTCAGAGGCGACAGAATGTATGAGTTCCTTGACAGACTCTTCAACCTGGCTCTCCCCAGAGTTCGTGACTTCAGAGGCATTAACCCCAACTCATTCGATGGCAGAGGCAACTACAATATGGGCGTTAAGGAACAGCTCATATTCCCTGAAATCGACTATGATAAGATTGACAAGGTAAGAGGTATGGACATCTGCTTTGTCACAACTGCAAATACTGACGAAGAGGCTCGTGAGCTCCTTGCTCTTATGGGCGCTCCGTTCTCAAGATAAGGAGGGAATACCGTGGCAAAGACATCAATGAAAGTTAAGCAGGCACGCCCTGCAAAGTACAGCACAAGAGCGTACAACAGATGTAAGATCTGCGGAAGACCCCATGCTTATCTTCGCAAGTACGGCGTTTGCCGTATCTGCTTCAGAGAGCTGGCTCACGCAGGACAGATCCCCGGCGTTAAGAAAGCAAGTTGGTAATTGAGCAATTGCAAAGGAGGTAAACAGTATGCAGATTACTGATTCCATCGCTGATATGCTCACCCGTATCCGCAATGCGAATGCGGCTAAGCACGATACAGTGAAGGTTCCCGCATCTAACATGAAGAAGGCGATTGCTCAGATTCTTCTTGATGAGGGATATATTAAAGGATTCAAGGTTGAGGACGACGGTAAGCAGGGCATGATTGAAATCGCTCTTAAGTACGGTCCCAACAAGTCTCAGGTAATCACCGGCCTTCGCAGAGTTTCAAAGCCCGGTCTGAGAATTTACACAAATTGTGAGGATATGCCCAGAGTTATGAAGGGTATCGGCATTGCCATCCTCTCAACATCAAAAGGTATTATGACTGACAAGGACGCACGCAAGGCCAACGTAGGCGGCGAAGTTCTTGCATTCATCTGGTAAGGAGGTGCCGTAAATGTCACGTATAGGTAAGAAGCCTATTGAAATTCCCGCAGGTGTGGAAGTGAAGCTTGACGGCACAACAATTACCGTTAAAGGCCCCAAGGGTACTCTCACAAGAGAGCTTCATCCCAACATCACTGTTGAAATTGAAGGCAGCACAATCAACGTTAGCCGTCCCAATGACAACAAGGAAAACAGATCACTTCATGGTCTTACAAGAACACTCATCAGCAACATGGTAACAGGCGTTAACGAGACCTTCAAGAAGGAACTCGAGGTTAACGGTGTCGGTTACCGTTGCGAAGTTAAGGGTCAGGTTCTTACTCTCAAAATCGGTTATTCACACGACGTTGTAATGACTGCTCCCGAGGGTATCACAGTTGAAGTTCCTAACCCCAATAAGGTCGTTATTTCAGGCCCCGACAAGCAGAAGGTCGGACAGTTTGCCGCTAATGTTCGTGAAAAGAGACCTCCCGAACCCTATAAGGGCAAGGGCATCAAGTATGTTGACGAACACATCCGCCGCAAGGAAGGCAAGGCCGGTAAGGGCGGCAAATAAGTCTTATTAAGGAGTGAAAAATTATGGTTAACAGACCGGACAGCAATAAGGCCAGACAGACTCGCCATAAGAGAGTCCGTGCCAAGATTTCAGGCACTGCTGAATGTCCTCGCCTTAATGTATTCCGCTCCCTCCAGAATATCTACGCTCAGTTAATAGACGACGTTAAGGGTGAAACCCTTGTGTCCGCATCAACTGTTGAGAAGGATTTCGTGGAATACGGCGGAAATAAGTCTGCAGCTCACAAGGTGGGCGAATTATTGGCAAAACGTGCCGCTGATAAGGGTATCGAAAACTGCGTTTTCGACCGTGGCGGCTATATCTATCACGGCCGTGTTAAGGAACTGGCCGACGGCGCCCGTGAGGGTGGCCTCAAGTTCTAAGAAGGGGAGGAATACTTTTGGCTAAGATTGATGCATCGGCATATGAGCTCACAGAGCGCGTAGTAGCCATTAACCGTGTTTCCAAAACCGTAAAGGGCGGTCGTATCTTCAAGTTTGCGGCTATCGTTGTAGTCGGCGACGGCAACGGCATTATCGGTTTCGGACTTGGCAAGTCAGGTGAAGTTCCTGACGCAATCCGTAAGGGTATCGAAGACGCTAAGAAGAACCTTATGAAGGTTGCTCTTAAAGGTTCAACAATCCCTCACGAAATCATCGGTAAGTTCGGAGCAGGCGTTGTTCTTCTGAAACCCGCTGCACCCGGTACCGGCGTTATCGCAGGCGGCCCCGTTCGTGCGGTTGTTGAAACAGTAGGTATCAAAGATATCCGTACAAAGGCTCTTCGCTCAAACAACCCCACTAACGTTGTAAGAGCTACTATCGACGGACTTTCAAAGCTTCGCAATGTTGAAGAAGTTGCCGCTATCCGTGGCAAGTCCGCAAAAGAAATTTTAGGTTAAGGAGGGCGGATTAAAATGGCAGATATTCAGGTAAAGCTCGTTAAGAGCCTTATTGGAAGCACCAAGCCTCAGATTGCAACCGCCCATGCACTTGGTCTTCATAAAATCGGCGACGTAACAGTTCAGCCGGACAACGCTGCTACTCAGGGCAAGGTAAGAAAGATTTCTCACCTTATTGAGACCAGCGAGCAAGGAGGTGCAAACTAATGAAGTTGCACGATCTCTCACCCGCAGCAGGCTCAACAAAAGAGCGTAAGCGTATCGGCCGCGGCCCCGCATCAGGTCAGGGTAAAACAGCCGGTAAGGGTCATAAAGGTCAGAAGGCACGTGCAGGCAGAGGTATGCGTGCCGGCTTTGAAGGCGGTCAGATGCCCCTTCAGAGAAGAATCCCCAAGAGAGGATTCAACAACATCTTTGCAACAGAGATGGCAATTACAAACATTGCTACTCTTGATAAGTATTTCGATGACGGTGCAACCGTAACAATCGACGCTCTTATTGAGAAAGGCATTATCAAAAAGACTTTGGACGGCGTTAAGATTTTGGGTAATGGCGAAATTTCGAAGAAGCTCACCGTTCAGGCAAATGCTTTTTCAGATAGCGCAAAGGCCAAGATCGAAGCTGCCGGAGGAAAGGCAGAGGTGATCTAACGTGCTTCAGACAATAGTTAATGCATGGAAAATCGCCGATCTGCGTAAGAAGCTTATCTACACAGCTCTTATCGTTCTGGTTTTCAGAATCGGTTCGGCTATTCCCGTTCCTTTCACCGCTATCGCTGAAACCGGCGTTCTCGGTGCAAACGCAACAACGGGCAATACTTTCCTTAACTATCTGAACATGATGACAGGTGATGCGTTCAACTACGGAACTATTTTCGCAATGTCCATCACCCCCTACATCAACAGTTCAATTATCATGCAGCTGCTTGCAGTTGCAATTCCCGCCCTTGAAAGACTTCAGAAGGAAGGCGAAGAAGGCCGCAAGAAGATTGCAGCAATCACTCGTTTTGTAACTATCGCTCTCGGTGTTCTCCAGAGTACAGCTTACTTCTTCTATCTCAGAAGTCAGGGTTACCTCACCAAGAACGCAGCAGGCGCAGACTTCACCGGCTTCGCAGCAGTGTTCCAGGCACTGGTTGTCATCCTTTGCTTCACAGCAGGTACAGCCCTTATCATGTGGCTTGGCGAGAGAATCAACGAAAAGGGTATTGGCAACGGTATTTCAATCATACTCTTCGCAGGTATCGTTTCAAGAATTCCCTCACTCATTTCTTCGCTCCTCGGCCCCTCAACGGGTTACATTTCCCGCGGCGGTGCATACATCCCCATCACACTCATCATTACTGTTGTTCTTGTTCTGATGATTGCTTTCATCGTATGGATGGATAGTGCAGAGAGAAGAATTCCCGTGCAGTACGCAAAGAGAGTTGTAGGCAGAAAGATGTACGGCGGTCAGAGCACTCATATTCCTCTCAAGGTTAATATGTCAGGCGTTATGCCCGTTATCTTCGCTTCCTCAATCCTTTCACTGCCTCCCACAATAAAGATGTTCATGAATCCCTCAACCGTTTCAGAGAATAAGGCGCTTGCAGGTTTCTTCTCAATCTTTGAAATGGATCACTGGGTATACAGCATCATTTATTTCGTATTCATCATTGCTTTCGCATACTTCTATGCAAGCATTCAGTACAACCCCATTGAAATGTCAAAGAATATCCGTGACAACGGCGGCTCAATCCCCGGCATTCGTCCCGGCGAGCCCACATCAAGATACATCGGCAAGATTATCCACAGAATCACCCTTCTCGGTGCTCTTCTTCTGAGCGTTGTAGCTCTCCTGCCTATTATCTACTCACAGGTTGCCACATTCATTCTTGAAAAGCTCGGCTATGCTCAGGGCTTCACAGTTTCACTTGGCGGTACCTCGATCATCATTCTTGTCGGTGTTGCTCTTGAAACAGTCAAGCAGCTCGAAAGCCAGATGATGATGAGACACTACAAGGGCTTCCTTGATTAAGCCCTTGCGTAAATCTTAACGGTTTACATTTAACGGAGGATTAGCATGATAGTGCTCAAAACAACAAAAGAGCTCAGCCTTATGAAAGAGGCAGGAGCCGTAGCTGCAGGAGCATTAAAGGCAGCGGGTGCGGCAGTTGAGCCCGGCGTAACAACCGAGGAAATCAACCGCATTGCCCATAACTTCATTGTTAAAAGCGGTGCAATACCCACTTTCAAGGGTTATAACGGATACCCCGCTGCTGCATGCATTTCCATAAACGATGAGGTCATTCACGGCATTCCAAGCAAGAAACGCATCATCAGGGCAGGCGATATCGTCAGCATTGATGTTGGCGCTACCTTAAACGGCTATGTCGGCGATAATGCCGCCACTTTTGCGGCGGGTGATATTTCACCCGAAGCTCAGCGGCTGTGCGACACCACAAGAGAGAGCCTTTACGAAGGCATCAAGGCGGCTGTCGCAGGCGGCAGACTCGGCGATATCGGCTCAACAATCCAAAGGTATTGCGAGGAGAGAGGCTTTTCGGTGGTTCGTGAATTCACGGGTCACGGAATAGGAAAGCAGATGCACGAGGACCCCAGCGTACCGAATTTCGGCACACCCGGCAGAGGTGTGCGCCTGCTCCCCGGCATGACAATAGCCATTGAACCCATGATTAACATGGGCGGCGCAGGAATCAGGCAGTTGCCTGACGGTTGGACTATAAAAACAAAGGACGGTTCACTCTCCGCCCACTTCGAGCATACGGTGGCAATCACAGCAGACGGTCCCGTAATTCTCACAAGGATTTAAGGTGAGAGATTATGCTTGAAAGAGGAACGGTAGTCAGATCGTCGGCAGGCAGAGATAAAGGCAGGCTTCTTGCAGTGGTGGGAAGCGAGCAAAAAAAGGTTCTTGTCTGCGACGGAAAGGAACGTCCCGTTGAAAGACCGAAAAGCAAAAATATCCGCCATGTTGAGTCAATCGGAATTTCACTGAATGAATCCGAAATGCAGACCAACAGAATGCTGAAAAAAGCATTGGGGCGGTTGAATGCAGAAATTAACGGCAACACTTAGGAGGTTATTATGTCTAAGCAGGACATGATCGAGATTGAAGGTACGGTAGTAGAGTCATTACCCAACGCAACTTTCCAGGTTGAGTTGGAAAACGGACACAGAATATTGGCTCACATCTCAGGTAAGCTCAGGATGAACTACATCAAGATTCTTCCCGGAGATAAAGTGACGGTCGAAATGTCGCCATACGACCTCACCAAGGGCCGCATCACATGGCGTTCTAAGTAATTCAAGGAGGTAATTCTAATATGAAAGTCAGACCTTCTGTCAAGAAAATTTGCGAAAAGTGCAAAATAATCAAGCGCAAGGGAAAAGTAATGGTTATCTGTGAAAATCCCAAGCACAAGCAGCGTCAGGGTTAATCCCGACGAAAACCAATGTTAATTTGGAGGTGCAACTGACAAATGGCGCGTATTTCAGGTGTTGACCTGCCCAGAGAGAAGAGAATTGAAATTGCTCTTACTTACATCTATGGCATAGGTCGTAAGACTGCAAGCGACATTATCGCAGCAACCGGCGTAGATCCCGACCTCAGAGTTAAGGATATGACTGAGGAAGATGTTTCAAAACTTCGTGATTACATCGAGCATAACCTTACAGTTGAAGGTGATCTTCGCAGAGAAACAGCATTTGACATCAAGAGACTTATCGAAATCGGATGCTACCGTGGCGTTCGTCACAGAAAGAATCTCCCCGTAAGAGGTCAGAGATCAAAGACAAACGCTCGTACACGCAAGGGTCCCAAGAAGACCATTGCAAACAAGAAGAAGTAAGATTAGGAGGGATATTATGGCTAAAGCAGCAAAAAAGACAACAGGTACCCGCAGACGCCGTGAACGCAAGAATATCGAGCGTGGCGCAGCCCATATCCAATCCACCTTTAACAACACAATTGTTACAATCACTGACACCCAGGGCAACGCAGTTTCATGGGCAAGCGCAGGCGAGATGGGCTTCAGAGGCTCAAAGAAATCAACTCCCTTCGCAGCTCAGACAGCCGCTGAAACAGCAGCAAAGGCTGCTATCGAGCACGGCATGAAGACTGTTGAGGTTTACGTTAAGGGCCCCGGTCAGGGTCGTGAAGCGGCAATCAGAGCTTTACAGACAGCAGGTCTGGAAGTTAACATGATTAAGGATGTTACTCCCATTCCTCACAACGGATGCCGCCCGCCTAAGAGAAGGCGCGTGTAACCAGAATTATTTGGAGGTGTAACACAATATGGCAAGATATACAGGTGCTGTATGCAAGCTGTGCCGCCGTGAAGGCAAGAAGCTTTACCTCAAGGGTGAGCGTTGCTACACAGGCAAGTGCGCAGTTGAGCGCAGAGCATATGCTCCCGGTCAGCACGGCCAGAGCCGCAAGAAGGCAACTGAATACGGTCTTCAGCTTCGTGCAAAGCAGCAGGCTAAGCGTTACTACGGTATTCAGGAAGGCCAGTTCTACAAGTATTTCCTTATGGCTGAGCGCAAGCAGGGCGTAACAGGTGAAAACCTGCTCCGTATCTGCGAAAGCAGACTTGACAACGTTGTTTATCTTCTCGGCTGGGCTAACTCCAGAGCAGAAGCAAGACAGCTTGTTACTCACGGCCATTACAAAGTAAACGGCAAGAAGGTAAACATTCCTTCATATCTTATCAAAGCAGGCGACGAAGTTTCAATCAAGGACAAGAGCCTTGACAGCGACAAGATTAAGGCAACTCTCGAAGCAAATGCTTCACGCCCTGTTCCCCAGTGGCTTGACCTTAATGCAGAAGCTCATTCAGCAAAGATTCTTGCTCTGCCCACTCGTGAGCAGATTGCAGTTCCCGTTGAAGAGCATCTTATCGTCGAACTTTATTCAAAATAATGCCCTGCTTGATTTACCTTTCAAGGTTTATCGGCAGTGCGTTATGGCGACGCACGTTTTTGAATGCATTTTGAGCAGGATATTCCTGCCTGTTTTAAAGGAGGGTTTTGAATGATTGGTATCGAAAAGCCCAGAATTGATACAGCCGAAATTTCCGAAGACGGAAAGTACGGTAGATTTGTTGTTGAACCTCTTGAAAGAGGCTACGGCACAACATTGGGTAACAGCCTGAGAAGAGTTCTTCTTTCTTCTCTTCCCGGCTACGCGATAACCTCCGTTAAGATTGACGGAATTCTTCACGAATTCAGCACCATCCCCGGTGTTAAGGAAGATGTGACAGAGATTGTTCTCAATCTCAAGAACGTTATCCTTAAAATCCACGGAGACGGTCCCAAAACAATCTATATTGATGCAAACGGCGATGACGAAATCACCGCAGGCAGCATCAAGACCGATTCAGAGGTTGAAATCCTCAACCCCGAGCTTCACATCGCTACTCTCAACTCAGATGCACACGTAAGCATGGAGCTTACCTGTGATAAGGGCAGAGGTTATGTTTCTGCAGACAGAAACAAGCAGATGATGCAGCCCATTATCGGCGTTATTGCTATTGATTCAATTTATACACCCGTATTAAAGGTTAACTACACAGTTGAAAACACCCGTGTAGGTCAGATTACAGACTATGATAAGCTGACTCTCGAGGTGTGGACAAACGGAACCATCAATGCTATGGAAGCCGTTTCTCTCGGCGCCAAGATCCTCAACGAGCACCTCAACCTCTTCGGTGACCTCTCAGGTGAGGCATATGATACGGAGGTTATGGTCGTTAAGAGCGACAGCGGCAAAGAAAAAGTCCTGGAGATGACCATTGAGGAACTTGACCTCTCTGTGCGTTCGTTTAACTGCTTGAAGAGAGCGCAGATCAATACGGTTGAAGATTTGATTAACAGAACCGAGGAAGATATGATGAAAGTTCGTAACCTCGGCAGAAAATCCCTTGATGAGGTTGTTGCAAAGCTCAATTCACTTGGCTTTGATCTTCGCAGGGATGAGGACTAAAGGAGTGTGAACTTATGCCCGGTACCAGAAAGCTTGGCCGCACAAGTGACCATCGCAAGTCGATGCTCAGAGGCCTTGTTACCTATCTTTTGGAAAACGGCAGAATAGAGACCACCGTTACAAGGGCTCAGGAAGTTCGTGCAATGGCTGAAAAGATGATCACCATTGCTAAGGACGACTCTCTCCACTCAAAGCGCAAGGTTCTTGCTTACGTTACAAAAGAAGACGTAGCAAAGAAGCTCTTTGATGAGATTGCCCCCAAGTATAAGGAAGTTAACGGCGGTTATTGCCGCATTATCAAGACAGGTCCCCGTAGAGGCGACGCTGCCGAGATGTGCATCATCGAGCTTGTATAAGTCTTGATATAAGATAGTTAACACTATAAAAACAAGAAGCCCCTGCTCATTACGAGCAGGGGCTTTCCGTCGTATGCAGGGTGTTGCTGTTGATTGACACATCATATATTTTCAGTAATTCTCCTGAAAGCTTCGCTGCTTTTGAATTCTTCGGAAAGCTGGGGTCTGTTTATCAGACCTTCTTTCACATCTTCAAAGAATGAACCTTCCCAGAAGCGGTATGCTCTTGTTTTATCAAATTCAAGACCCTTAACGGCATTTGAGGTGTGAACAAGAACTTCGGGCATTTCGTCATAGCTTTTTGCGAGCTTAAGTGCCTTTTCAAAATGCTCGAGAGCGGACTTTTCATCGCCTGCAAGATATTTCTTGACACCGAGGCGCTGATGGTTGATTACCATAAGATAATGGCTCTTGCCGTAATCGCCGTCGGGCATAACCTTTTCAACAAGGTTGATATACGCTTCGGAAATGTCGCCGTCGGCATCAAGGAAGTTCTTGTATTTTCTGTTCATGATTTCACCGAAAAGGCGGAGCATCTCGGAAATGCCGTTTGCACAGGCAGCCGCACGCTTTTCGTCATCATGGGGGTACATATACATTGCTTCGTAATCCCTCGTGTTCTGCATAATCGGCATTTCTGAAAGAATCTTTTCCGCATCGGCAATATCAACACCGCTGTTTTTGATTAAGCTCAGGTCACGAAGATAACGGCACATAAGCTTCTTTGTCCATATTCTGATGCTGTCAACGGTACAGTAATTCTGTATGTTGTCATAAATTCTCTGAACTTCCGGTTTTATTGAAATAAGATAACCGTCGTCATACTGTGCATGGATAAGTGCGTTGAGATATTTTGCAAGCAGGTCATAGTTGCCGGGGAATTCACCGATTGCATTTTTGAGCATATCCCTTGCTTCGTCGATTTTGCCGTTATTCCATAAACGGGAATACTTTTTGCAGTATTCACTGATCTGTTTTTCTTTTTCAATCATGTCCGTGCCGAGAAGGCTGTCAACGGTAACACCGAAGAAAGATGCGATTATCGGAAGCATGGTTATGTCGGGGTAGGTTTCACTGCGCTCCCATTTGCTTATTGCCTGGAATGACATACCGAGAAAATCTGCCAGTGCCTCCTGCGTGAGGTCTTTTGATTTGCGAAGTTTTTTGAGGTTTTCTCCGAAATATATTGTCATAATATATCACCTTTCAATTGTTAAAGTTAACCCGGCCGTTGGTTACAAGCTGATAATAACAGTTTTTCGAAAATGAAACAATAACCCGTTTATTGAAACAATTTCTCTTGTTAAGAGAATTTTTCTATCATCACGATTTTTGCAAAGAAAACTCCGTCCGGCAGGACGGAGTTGGAAGAAAAACAGTTTTTTATTCGGGTAACTGATAGCAGCCCGTAAGCTCATCCCAGGTGAATGTGACTTTATAATTTCCCTGTAAATAATAGTGAACATTATTTTTGTTGAAATAAAAGCCCATACCTTTTTCCGTAAGATAGAAGTTATCGGGGTCAACAATTTTGTCGAGTCTTTGAAGAACTTCTTCCGTAATGTATTCAGGGTTGTGGAATCTTACGGGTAATACGGGTGCGAGAATATCGTTAAGAAAACTTTCAAAACAGCCTTCGGGGTCTTCAGGCACGCAGGCAAAATCGTTGAGGTAGCAGCGCTCACCTTTTTGAATATCAAAGCAAACGGTGCTGAGAGTGGGAATATCGCCGTAAAGGCTGAAAAGGTCGCTGACTAAAAAGCAGGCATATCTGTCATTGAGAAGTGTGGTTTCAAAGGTAACGGTTTTTGTCCAGGGTGATCTTGATTTTGCCGCACTTTCAAGGTTGCTTTCCGCAAAGTCGCAGGCATTGTTGAAAATACCAAGCGCAACTCCGTTTATATATTCCGCAACCTTGGGGTCGCAATTATCTTTTATCTGAGGAAGCGTCACATCAACGGTAAATATTACTCTGCCGCTTTCATCTTTGAATTCTTTCGAATGTGTGCTTTCTTCAATAACGGGTGCGGGGACGGTTGTTGTATCGCTGTTGCTTTTGCCTTTGCAGGACGCAAGGGAAAAAACGAGGGCAAATATCATAGATATACTCAGTATCCGTTTCATAAAAACCTTCCTTTCAAAGGTATTCTATCAGTTATTTCACCGTCAATCAAGGGTATAAATATAAATTTTTATTATTGATTTTTGAAGTGATGTGTTATAAAATGAAAATTATAAAGAGCCGTGGAGGTAAATTATGAAAAATATTCTTAATGCACAGTGGATAAAAAGCCCGAAATCTCAGAAAAACCGTGAGATTGTATTTTCAAAAAACTTCGTTTCGGAGAAGGAAGTTATAAACGCAACCCTTGAAATCACCGCATTGGGTGTTTATGTTGCAAGAATCAACGGTCAGCGTGTGGGTGACTTTATTCTTGCCCCCGGCTGGACGTCATACAGCAAGCGTTTGCAGGCTGATACATACGATGTAACCGATATGATGGATAAAAACAACACCGTTACGGTAGGTGTTGCCCCCGGCTGGAAGGCTATGAGTTATTTCGGAATGCATTCCGGCGATTCTTGCCTGGGATTTAATGAGGTTGCCGCAATCTTCGCTCTTACGATTGTTTATGCCGACGGTGAAACCGAAATCATTACCAGCGGTGGCGATTGGAATTGCGAAAACGGAAAATATGTTTATTCAAATCTTTACAACGGATATATTTATGACCCTGCCTATGTTGATATTTTCCCTGCAAAGGCTCAGGTCTTTGAAAAGAACAGAAAGGTTCTTCTTGACCGTCAGGGTGAAAAGGTGGTTGAGAACGAAAGACTTGCTCCTGTTGAAATTATAAAAACTCCCAAGGGCGAAACCGTTATTGACTTCGGTCAGAATATGACGGGCTATGTTGAGTTTAAAATAAAGGGTAACAAAGGCGAAAGAGCCGTTATAAGCCATGCAGAGGTGCTTGATGCAGAGGGTAATTTCTATACCGATAATCTCAGAAGTGCCAAGGCTCAGGCTGTTTTCCTTTGCGACGGTAAGGAGCATATTCATAAGCCTGATTATAATTTCTACGGTTTCCGTTATATCAGACTTGAAAACTGGAGCGACGAAGTGAAAAAAGAGAATTTCACGGCAATCGTTGTTCATTCCGATATGAAGAGAACGGGTTATTTTGAGTGCTCCGACGAAAGAGTAAACAAGCTTTTCTCTAATATTATTTGGGGTCAGAAGAGCAACTTCCTTGATGTGCCTACGGACTGTCCCCAGCGTGACGAGCGTCTGGGCTGGACGGGTGATGCTCAGGTGTTCGTCAAAACTGCATCCTATAACTACGATGTTGAGCGTTTCTTTATAAAATGGTTGGCTGACCTTCGTGCAGATCAGACCGATTGGGGAACGATTCCTCATGTAATACCGGGAGTTTTTGAGCCCAACGAGGATTGTTCTGCTGCGTGGGCGGATGCCGCAACAATCTGTCCGTGGCAGATTTACCTGACCTATGCAAACAAAAATATTATTGCTGAGTCGCTTGATTCAATGAAGGATTATATTGAATTTATTGAGAGCCGTATGGATGACGGCATATGGAGCAGAAGCTGGCATTTCGGCGATTGGCTTAACCTTGACGGCAGCAGCCCCGAGGACTGCTCAAAGGGTACGGAGAAAAATCTTATTGCAACCGCTTACTACATTTACTCAAGCGGTATTTACGCAAAATCGCTGGAGCTTTGCGGAGAAGATGCCGCAGAAGTTTGGGCGAAGAGAGAAAAATCAATCAAGGCTTTCAGGCGTGAATTTATGAGTGAAGGCAGAATAAAGCCAGAATTTGAAACCCAGACAGCCGCCGTGCTTGCGCTGCATTTCGGAATTACGGATAATGTCGCAGAAACCGCAAAGCAGCTCAACGACCTTGTGACAGAGTGCGGACACCTTAAAACAGGCTTTGTCGGCACACCATACCTTCTCCACGCACTCAGCGATAACGGCTATGCCGAAACCGCTTACAGCCTCCTTCTTCGTGAAGAATATCCTTCGTGGTTATTCTCGGTCAAAATGGGTGCAACCACAATATGGGAGCACTGGGACAGCCTTCGCGAAGACGGCTCAATGTGGAGCACATCAATGAATTCATTCAATCACTATGCATACGGCAGTGTGGCGGATTGGCTTTACGGCGATGCCGCAGGCATTAAGATTGATGAGAGCAAGCCTGCTTTTGAGCATATTGTGTTTGCTCCCGTTACCGACGGCAGACTTACATATGTAAAGGCCTCCATAGACACAAGAAAGGGTCTTGTAAAATCCGAATGGAAAACAGAAAACGGCAAAACAGAGTATGAATTTACTGTGCCCGATGGTGCGACCGCAACGGTTATCCTCGGTGGCAAAGAAACAGAAGTCGGAGAAGGAGTGCATAAATTCTATGAGTAATATTGTAATAACGATTGTAACGGCAATATGCTTTGCAGTGCTGAGTGCCGAAACCGTAAGAGGTCTCATAAATATTATTTTCAAAGGGCGTCTGCAAAGAATACGCTTTCTGAGAGGATTCAAAAAAGGCAGATTTGCCGTTATATACATAGCGGCACTTCCTCTTTACTGTCTGGGTCATATGTATGAGGGTCAGAATTTCATAAAGGCATTTTTCAACACTATTCCGAAAATAATCGAGCTTGTTGTTCTGAAATATGATTTTGACTCTATTGAATTGCTTTTAGACAACGACCTGTTTTACAGAATAACGGTTTATTTCTGCTTTATTATGGCAGGTCTCAATGTTGTTCTTGTAACGGTTTCATTTATCAATCAGAGGGTATGGGAGTTCTGGCAGGAAGCGAAAATAAAATATTGCGTAAAAGACAGACTTCTCATTTTTGGCAATAATTCTCAGAATGTTGATATTTATAAAAGTGATAAGGTCCGTACAAAAGCGATTATCGATAAAATATCGGATGATGACCGCAGCAATTTCTATCTGAAAAAAATATCGGATATTCCCGTTTGGTCGGATAAAGAGGCAACAGAAGAGATTTTCAGAGAAAGACGCACAGTTTCCGTTTTGAAAAAGCTTAAGGCTTTCACGGCAAAGAGCAGCCGTGAAACCGAAAATATTGTTATCATCAACACTGAGTCGGATGAACGCAATATGCGTATATGCAGAATGATAATCGAAAAGATTTCGGCTCAGACGAAGGAAGAAAAAGAAAAAACCTTCAGAACCGTCAAGGTGTTTGTTTTCGGCGATCTGAAATATCAGGGCATATATGAGGATATTGAATCCGACGGTTTCGGCTGTGTAACATTTATCAACAAGCATAAAAAAATTGCTGCGGATTTCATCGAAAGATATCCCCTTGCATATTTTATGGATGAAAAGCAAATCGACTATGGTACTTCTCTCATAAAGAAAGATGTAAACATCAACTTCTTTATGCTTTCTTTTGATAAGGTAGGTCGTCAAATTTTCCTTACATCGGTTTCAAATAACCAGTTCCTTACAGAAGGCGAAAACGGTCCTGAGCTTAAAAAGGTAAATTATTATATCTTTGACAAGGATAATGCACAGAAGGATAAAAATCTTAACCACAGTTACTACCGTTACCGCAACGAAATAACAGATAATGCGGATAGCAACGCGGCAGAATATCTGCCTTTGCCTTCTCTTCCTGCGGAGGAGCCATACTGTCCTTTTGATGTCAACGATGAAAGATTTTATAAAGAGCTGAAAAAGTATGTTGAAGATGAAAATGATGCGAACTTCGTGTTAATCAACTTCGGCACAGACCTTGAAAACATTGATATGGCACAGAAGCTTGTTGAAAAACGCCGTGAATGGGGCAAAAATCTTGTTATCTTTGTCAGAATACATAAGCGCACCAAGGAGCAGGATGCACTTGAAGCCGAAGGCTGTATTTTCATCGGCGATGAGAGTGAAATAGTTTATAATATTGACAGGATCCTCTCCGATAAAATTCACAAAATCGCTCTTATGCGAAACGAAGATTATGACCTGGAATATGCCTTAAGCGACCCGGATGTTAAAATCACGGATGAATTCATAGCACAGAAAAAATATGAATCGTTCAAAAAATGGCATACGGAGATGAATAGGTTTGTTCGCGAATCCAATATTTATGTTGCGCTCAGCATAAAGGCAAAGCTCAATCTTATGGGGCTTGATTACTGTGAGATTGATGCCAATGATGAGCCTGCACTTACGGAAGAGGAATACCTTGAAATCTATGCGGCAGGTGATATGCCCGAATATATCGGCAAAACGCCTGTGGGCGGCAGAAAACTGATTGCATACGGTCTGGATTTTGCGGATTCAAGACGACGCAACATGGCCATTCTTGAGCACTACCGCTGGAATTCCTATCTTATTTCAAAGGGCTTTGTTCCTGCAACAAAAGAGCAGATTCTCAGCGAAAAGGAAAACGACAAGTTCACTAACGGCAAAAACTATACTCTTCGCCGCCACGGAAATCTGACAACCTTTGACGGACTTGTGGAATTCAGAAAGTTTGTTGCCGAAAGAGACGGAGTCAGCGAAGCGAAAAAGGATGTTATCAAATACGATTATCAGATACTTGATGACCTTCACTACTTCCTTACCCAGGGCGGATACAAAATAATAATCAAGCAATAAAAATTAAAGGGGATGTAAAAAAGCGCAGACCGCATAAAACAATCAAATAAAAGGATTCAGAAATGCCGGCAATGCTCAAAAAACCGTAAAATACAAGCTTTTGGGCAAAAAGACTTTTGTTTTTATGTTTTATGCTATAAACAAACCTCACCTCTCGGCGTATCTATATACGCCGTCGGGCAAGCCCCCGCAACGAAAAAAATCGTTGTGGGGGTTCGGTTTGTTCATTCTGCATCTTTTTTTCTATCCCCTGAAAAGAGGGCTGTAAAAAAACTTGCGTTTTTTTACAGCCCCTTTTGTTTGTTTTATGAGAACTTAATCCAGTTCAAACTGACCTGTATAAAGCTGATAATATTTGCCCTTTTGCGAAATCAGGTCATCGTGGTCGCCGCGCTCAATGATTTCACCCTGTTCAAGCACCATAATGGCGTTTGAATTGCGTACGGTTGAAAGTCTGTGAGCAATAACGAATACGGTCCTGCCTTCCATAAGCTTATCCATACCCAGCTCAATAAGTCTTTCGGTTCTTGTGTCAATGGAGCTTGTTGCTTCGTCAAGAATAAGCACGGGCGGGTCTGCAACGGCGGCACGGGCGATTGAAAGAAGCTGACGCTGACCCTGAGAAAGGTTTGCACCGTCGCCGGTTATCATTGTGTCGTATCCGTCGGGAAGGCGGGTAATGAAGGAATGTGCATTCGCAAGCTTTGCGGCTGCAACAATTTCTTCGTCCGTTGCGTCAAGCTTGCCGTAAGCAATGTTATCTCTGACTGTGCCCGTGAAAAGGTGTGTATCCTGCAGAACCATAGCCATAGAACGCCTCAGAGCCGCTTTTTTAATCTTTTTGATGTTGATGCCGTCGTAGGTTATCTTACCTTCGTTAACGTCATAGAAGCGGTTTATAAGGTTCGTAACGGTGGTTTTACCTGCGCCCGTTGAACCGACGAAAGCAATTTTCTCGCCGGGGCGTGCATAAAGGGATACATTTTTGAGGACGGTTTTCTTGCCGTCATAGCTGAATGTTACGTTTTCAAAGCGGACATCGCCCTTCCATTCGGTGTAGGTGAGAGTACCGTCGCCGTGGGGATGCTTCCATGCCCACATACCCGTTCTTTCTTCGCATTCAACGATTTCGCCCTTTTCGTTTTTCTTTGCGTTGACAAGGGTTACATAGCCGTCATCGGCTTCGATGGGAGTATCGATAACTTCAAAAATACGCTCGGCACCTGCAAGTGCGGCGATAATGTTGTTGAACTGCTGTGAAATCTGAGTGATGGGCTGGAAAAACTGTCTTGTGTAAATAAGGAAGGTGAAAAGTGCACCTACTGACAGACTGAAAAATGATTCTTCGGGGATTTTCAGAATCGCAAGCGAACCCAGTGTTGCGGCTGCGGCATAGGTGATGTAAGAAATGTTACCCATAACGGGCATGAGAATGCTTGCGTAGGTGTGAGCGTTTGTTGCAGCGTGGCGGAGATTATCGTTAATCTGTGCAAAGCTGTTTTTGGCACTGTCCTCGTGGCAGAAAACCTTAACAACCTTAAGACCCTCAATATATTCTTCGATGTAGCCGTTTACCTTGCCTACACACTGCTGCTGAGCTCTGAAATATTTTGCGCTCTGCTTGCCCAGTGCCTTGATAATGAAGAATGCGAGAATCAGCATTATAACAACAAACAGCGAAAGCAGAGGGCTGAAATAAATCATCATTGCGAAGGTGCCCACAACGGTGACAACCGAGGAAACAAGCTGCACAAAGCTCTGGCTGATACATTCGCGGAGCACATCGGCATCGTTTGTGTAGCGGCTCATAAGCTCGCCGTGGGTGTGGGTATCGAAAAAGCTGATGGGTAAATCCATCATATGATTGAAAAGGTCAGCACGGATGGTGTTGAGGGTTTTGTGTGCAACCTGAAGCATAATGCGTGAATATGCGTAGGATGAAATTGCACCGAAAGCGTAAATAAATCCCAGAGAAACAAGGATTTTCACAAGGGGTGCAAGGGCTTCGGCGGTAACCTGAGTGCCGATGAGAGGAAGCAGGATTTCGTCTGTGATTTCCTCAACAAAGGATGTGCCGATTATGCCTGCAAGGGCACTGAAAGCAACGAAAATAAAGACGAGGAAAAGCAAATGCTTTGACCTGCCCAGATAGCTGAGAAGCCTTGTGAAGGTGCGTTTTGTATCCGCAGGCTTGACGGGTCCGCCAAAACCGCCGGGCTTACCCTTGGAGGTTTTTGATTTGGGAGCCATTATTCCTTGCCTCCTTCCTGCTGTGATTTATACACTTCTGTGTAGATTTTGTTTGTATCAATAAGCTCATCGTGAGTGCCGATTGCGTTTATTTTACCGTCATCAAGGACGATGATTTTATCTGCGTGCTGAACGGAGCTTATTCTCTGAGCAACAATAATTGTTGTGATGTCGCCGTGATTTGCCTTGAAGCCTTCGCGGATTTTTGCATCCGTAGCGGTATCAACGGCACTTGTGCTGTCGTCAAGAATAAGCACCTTGGGGGATTTGAGCAGTGCTCTTGCAATGCAGAGTCTTTGCTTCTGACCGCCCGAAAGGTTAACGCCGCCCTGACCCAGATTTGTCTGATATCCGTCGGGGAATGAGGTTATAAAATCGTGAGCCTGAGCAATTTTGCAGGCGTTTTCAATTTCTTCCATAGTGGCATCTTTGTTGCCCCAGCGGAGGTTTTCTTCAATGGTGCCGCTGAAAAGAAGGTTAACCTGAAGCACCATTGCAACGCTGTCACGGAGATTTTTCAGCGTGTAATCCGCAACGGGCCTGCTGCCTACCTTCACAATGCCTTCCGTAACATCATAAAGACGGGGAATCATCTGCACAAGTGTTGTTTTTGCGGAACCTGTACCGCCGATAATGCCGACGGTTTCGCCTGAATTGATGTGAATATTTATATTGTCGATAACATTTTTCTTGCCGTTTTTCTTATACTTGAAGCAGACATTTTCCATATCAATGCTGCCGTCTGCAACGGTGAGCGAGGGGTCTGCACCGCTGTCGTTGATATCGGGGACTTCCTCTATGACTTCAAGCACACGGTTAATTGAGGTGCGTGCCATGGTTGCCATAACAAAAATCATTGATATCATCATAAGAGACATCAGAATGTTGTGGATATAAGTTATGAATGCGGTCAGTGATGCAAGCTCCATTGAGCCGTCGATAACAAGGTTACTGCCGAACCAGAGAATTGCAATTGTGCAGCCGTAAACGGTTATCTGCATAAAGGGACCTGCCAGAATAACAAGCTTTTCTGCGGCGATTGATGCATCGCGGAGCTCGTCGTTGGAAATTCTGAATTTCTCTTTTTCGTGCTTTGCTCTTACAAATGCTTTTACAACCCTTGCGCCGATAAGAGTTTCCTGAATGGAAGCGTTAAGACCGTCGTATTTTTTCATAAGACGCTTGAATCGGGGCATTGCAAAGATGTAAATAAAGCCGAGAAGACCCAGAAGCAGAGGCGCGGCAACGGTAAATACCGTTGCAAGCTCACCGTTGATTGCGTAAGCATAGCGGAAAGCCATTGCAAACATCAGAGGCGAGCGTACGACGATACGGATAACCATTGTGTAGCCCATCTGAATGATGTTGACGTCCGTAGTCATTCGGGTAATGAGCGAAGGAGTGCTGAATTTGTCGATGTTGGCAAAGGAAAAATCCTGAATTTTCGAGAAAATGGAGTTTCTCAGATTTGCGCCGAAGCCCATACCTGCCTTGGCTGCAAACCTTGCGGCACCTGCACCGCTGAGCAGGGAAACAAGTGCCATTGCCACCATTTTAAGACCTTCGCTGACGATGTAATCAATTCCTGCACCGCCCAGAATGCCCTTGTTGACCATATCTGCCATAACAAAGGGAATCTGTACCTCCATATACACCTCAACAAGAATCAGCAGAGGCGAAAGCAGGGAGAGAAGGCGGTAGCCTTTGGTTTGTTTAAGCAAAGCCTTGATCATTTTTATCATCTCCGTCTATATTTATATTTGATGCTTTTAAAACTTTGGTAAATATATATTTTAAAACCCCCTGACGGTAAAGTCAAGGGGTTTGCCAAAGTTGAACACTTTTTTACATACTTTCGGGAACGGTTATGCGGAACATTGTGAGAATATTGCAAAGAACATTCTTGACGCAAAGGCAAAGGCTGAGCCTTGCCTGCATAAGGGCTTCTTCCTCGCAGTTAACACGGCAGGCGTTGTAGAACTTGTGGAACAGTGTTGCAAGGTCTACCGCATAGCGTGTGATTTTTGCAGGGTCATAGTTCTTTGCGGAGCTTATGATTTCATCTGTAAGAGATGCAAGATGCCTGATAAGTGCCCTTTCTTCGGGTGCTGAAAGAAGAACAAGCTCGGGAATTGAGCATTCTCTTGCCGTTTTGCCTTCGTCGGCAAGCTTTTTGATGATACTGCAAATTCTTGCGTGTGCATACTGGCAGTAGTAAACGGGGTTCTGTGAGCTTTCTTCAACCGCGAGGTCAAGGTCGAAATCCATCTGTGAACCGGGTTCTCTCATATTGAAGAGGAAACGTACTGCATCGATGGGGATATCTTCAAGCAGGTCAACAAGAGTGATTGCGTTGCCGGTACGCTTGCTCATTTTTGCAGGCTTGCCGTCACGCATAAGGCGGACAAGCTGCATAAGAATAACATCAAGGTCGTCGCCGTTACAGCCGATGGCATCAAGCGCACCCTTCATACGGGCAACGTGACCGTGATGGTCTGCACCCCAGATGTCAATAGCCTTTTCAAAGCCTCTCTTTTCAAGCTTGTTGCGGTGGTATGCAATATCTGCGGCAAAATAGGTGGGATTGCCGTTTGTTCTGATAAGAACCTCGTCTTTGAGTTCAAGACGCTCGATTTCTTCGGGAGTTTTGCCTTCTCTTGCCAGTCTTGCACCAAGAACTTCTTTGTTCTTATACCAGAGAGCACCGTCTTTTTCGTATGTAAGACCCTTGCTCTTCATAATTTCAAGTGTTTCCGCAAGCTCTCCGCCGTTGTGGAGTGTGCTTTCAAGGAACCATGTGTCATATTCAATGCGGTATTTTGTAAGGTTATCCTTCATAGCCGCAATGTTTTTGGGCAGTGCGTAGTCAACAAGAGCCTTTCTTCTTTCAGCTTCGGTTGCATCCATGTACTTATCGCCGTAAATATCCGCAAATTCCTTTGCTCTGACCATAATATCGGCTCCGTGATAGCTGTCCTCGGGAAGCTCAACCGCATCCTCGCCCTTGAAAATCTGCTGATATCTGATGTCGAGAGAAAGACCGAATTTATCAATCTGATTGCCTGCATCATTGACATAGAATTCACGGCTTACCGAATAGCCTGCAAAATCCATAACAGCCGCAAGGCAGTCACCCAAAGCGCCGCCTCTTGCGTTACCCATATGCATGGGGCCTGTGGGGTTTGCGGAAACGAATTCAATGTTTATTTTTTTGCCTTTGCCGTAATCTGAGCGGCCGTAATCCGCACCTTTTTCAAGAATATCCTGAATAACACAGGCGTTGAAGCTCTCTTTGAGATAGAAATTCATGAAGCCGGGACCTGCAATCTCGCATCTGTCAAAGAAGGTGTCTTCAAGGAAAAGTCTGTCGACGATGGTTTGAGCAATCTTTCGGGGAGCGCTTCTCAGGTCTCTTGCCCAAGCCATGGCGGCATTTGATGAATAATCGCCGTTTTCTTTGTTTGCCGGAACTTCAATAATGAAATCGCTGAGAGGTACTTCGGGGAATTCGCCGTCAGCAACCGCTCTGCCTGCCGCTTCCATAATGGCGGTACGAAGCTCTGTAACAGCCTGTTTAACTAAAAGTGACATTTTTATTACTCCTTTTCGGCAACGGTGATGTGAAGCTGATTTTCCGAAGCCGGTGTGTTGTTGAAATCAATGGTGTATGTGAAGCTGAGTGTGCCGCCGTTTTCGCTCATATTGCTTTCTACGGACATACCGTAAATCCCCATTATCAGCTCACCGAAGGGGGTTGAATAAAAGCAGGTGTGACGGCTTCCTTTTTCGATTACCATTTCCGTGTTGAATTTACCCGTGCGGGTCATTGCAACCCTTTGAGTGCCTTCAACATCAAGGCGTGTGATGCAGTCCGTCATTTCCTCATCTGTTTCTTTGTAAATAACGGTGCAGCCTTTTTCCGTCAACTCAAAGCTGCCCGATGTGGTCAGCTCGGCAGTCAATTCCTCGCCGTCCTGAATGTGACGGTCTTTTATTGTGATTATTGCATTTTTCATAATTTATCTTTCCATTGCAAGGGTAAGCAGTTTATTCAGCAGTTCGGGATAGGGAACACCCGATGCGGCAAAAAGCTTGGGATACATACTGATTGATGTGAAGCCGGGAATGGTGTTGGGCTCATTGAGCATTATTTCACCGTCACTGCGGCGCACGAAGAAATCAACTCTTGTGAAGCCTGAGCAGCCCAGAGCTCTGTATGCGTTCACAGCCGCATTCTGAACCGCAAGGAGCTTATCCTCGGAAAGTCTTGCAGGAATGTGAAGCTCGCTTTCGTTGGCAAGATATTTTGCCTCATAATCGTAGAAATCGTTGCAGGGAACAACCTCACCGACAACAGAAGCAACGGGGTTTTCGTTGCCCATAACCGCAACCTCAACCTCAACGCCGTCAATGCCTTCTTCAAGAACGATTTTTGTGTCATGTTCAAAAGCGTTTGTGCAGGCGGCTTCAAGCTCTTCAAGTGTCCTTGCCTTGCCTACACCGACTGACGAACCTGCGTTTGCGGGCTTCACGAAAATGGGGAAGCCCAGCTTTTCCGCAGCGGCGGGGAGCATTGATTTATCGTAGCTGTATTTCTCGAAGGCAACCCATTTTGCTTGGGGAATTCCGTGGTAATCAGCCATGGCGTTTGTGTATGCCTTATCCATACAGATTGCACTTGCCACGGTGTTACAGCCTACATAGGGAATGCCTGCAATTTCAAGCAGACCCTGCATTGTGCCGTCTTCGCCGTTTTTGCCGTGAAGCACGGGGAAAACCACATCGATTTTTTCAATTCTGTTGTCTTCCGAAAGGCGGATGATACCGTGATGGTCACGGCTCATTGAAATAACGGCAGGCTCAATATTTTCTTTATCCTCAAGCCACTTGCCGCCGGGAAGCATATCCGCAGGGCCGTTGTAAACAAAGCTTTCGCCCTGCTTGGTGATGCCCATTTTCACAACCTCATATTTATCCGAGGGGATATTTTTGATTACGGAGCAGGCGGAATTAAGCGAAACATCGTGCTCGCTGGAAACGCCGCCGAAAAGAACAAGAACCTTTGTCTTCATTGTGTGTATCTCCTTAACGCATTTTTACCCATTATAGTATTATCTATCAAAATATATTATCATAACAAAGGTGATTAGTCAACAGCCAAAGGGTGTGCAAAATTCACGAATATTATGCTCCTTCACCTCAAATATTTATAATAGAAAAAGCTTATATTTCTTTTGAAGAATTATAATTCTTTATATATATGTTATACTAACACTATATTTATTATTATAGTTATTATAAAGGAGTTCGTTATGGCTGATTTTTATTCCGCACTTGCAGAGATTACAAGCGGTCTCGGTGAAACATTAAACGATTGCGGCTTTGCCGCAGATATTCCCGAAGGGGTTGAAAAGGGCAGCCTGCCTGCCGTTACAGAGTCGGGAAGAATCATTATCCGCTACAAAGGCGAGAATAAAGCCCTTAAGATTGAGCACTTCAACAACAAAATCGCTCTCTTCGGTGCACAGAAGGAAGGCGAGATTACAGACAGCGATTTTTCAAAGCTTGTTGAAACTCTTATGGGCGAGGATGACTGCGACCCCAAAAGCCTCAGATCCGTGGTCAATGAATTTTCCGAAACACTTGTTGAACATTTCGGCACAAAGAGCGTAAAGCCCGTTAAGACAAAGCTTCCTCCTCCCGTTTCAAAGGCGGCGGTAAAGAGCGGCGCGGTTTCATACGACCCCAACACTCTTGCAAACAGATTCACAACCGTTTACCCCGAGCTTCGTGAGGAATACAAGGCAAACTGCGAAAAATACGGTCAGTTCCTTCCCGAGGAATTCTTTGTGAACCACGGTGCACCCGTTGTGCTTGAAACAATCAGAGAAAACAATCCTCAGAAGATGAAGAAGCTTTTCAATCTGCTTAACGATATCTATGAGGACGGCACAAACGAAACCCAGAGCCTTGTTGCCGTAACAATTCTCGGCACGATGTATAAGGAGCCTCAGCTTGTTGACAATTGCCTTGAATATATGAGCGATGATATGAAGGATATCGTTGTTAACATCAATAAATTCCTTGGCTCAAAATCGGGCAAGGGTGCAATAATGCGACTTGCAAATCCGCCCAAATACAAGCCCGGCAAAGATAAGAAAAAAGGCGTGGCAACCCGCCTTGGAATGTGATTGGAGGTCAATCAGAGTGAGCATTGAAAACATCAATGAAGCGGAAGTTCAGGCTGTTCCCGAAGCTGAAGAAGAGGTAATTCCTTTTGAAGCTGATTCGGAAGAAATGGATACCGTTGTTACCGAAGAATATGACGCCAGTCAGATTCAGGTGCTTGAAGGACTTGAAGCGGTGCGTAAAAGACCCGGTATGTATATCGGTTCAACAGGTCCCAGAGGTCTGCACCACCTTGTTTACGAAATCGTTGATAACTCAATTGACGAAGCCCTTGCAGGCTACTGTACCAACATCGAGGTTGAAATCGAGCCCGGCGACGTAATTTCCGTTCGCGATAACGGCCGAGGCATCCCCGTAGGTATTAATGAAAAAATGGGTCTGCCCTCTGTTACCGTTGTTCTTACCGTGCTTCACGCAGGCGGTAAATTCGGCGGCGGCGGATACAAAGTATCCGGCGGTCTTCACGGCGTCGGTTCATCGGTTGTTAACGCACTTTCCGAGTGGTTTGAGGTTGAGGTTTCTCAGGCAGGCCACGTTCACCGTCAGCGTTTCGTAAACGGCGGCAATATTGAAACAAACCTTGAAATCGTAGGCGATACGGAAGAAACGGGTACATTCATACGTTTCAAGCCCGATGCAAAGATATTCCAGGAAACTACGGTTTATGACTTTGATACACTTGAGAGAAGGCTCAGAGAGTCCGCATTCCTCAATGCAGGTCTTTCAATCAGCCTTAAGGACAGCAGAGATCCCGAAAACATAATTGAAAGGGTTTATTGCTACGAAGGCGGTCTTTCGTCATTTGCCGAGTATCTTACGGGCACAAGAGCACTTACCCCTCTTCACGAGAAGCCTGTTCACTTCTCGGGCGCAAAGGGCGACAGATACGCTGAAATTGCCCTTCTTTATAATGACAGCTACAACGAGCTTATTCTCTCGTTTGCAAATAATGTCCGCACCGTAGACGGCGGTACTCACGAAACAGGCTTCAAGAACGCCCTTACAAGAGTATTCAACGATTACGGCAAAAAGTATAAAATCCTCAAAGACGGCGATAAAAAGCTCAGCGGTGACGACGTAAGAGAAGGTCTTACCGCCATTGTTTCCGTAAAGCTTACCGAGGCACAGTTTGAGGGTCAGACCAAGGGCAAGCTGGGCAACACCGATGTTCAGTCACTTGTAAACTCACTTGTTTACGACAAGCTGATGACATATTTTGAGGAAAATCCCGCAGTTGCAAAGGCTATTTTCTCAAAGGCACTTGATGCTGCAAGAGCAAGAGAAGCCGCAAGAAAAGCCCGTGAGCAGGCAAGAAGAAAATCAGGTCTTGAAAGCAACTCACTTCCCGGTAAGCTGGCAGACTGCACCGAAAAGCAGGCTGAGGGCACAGAAATTTACATCGTAGAGGGTGACTCTGCGGGCGGCTCTGCAAAGGAAGGCAGAGACAGAACTTATCAGGCAATTCTTCCCCTCTGGGGCAAAATGCTTAATGTTGAGAAGGCAAGGCTTGACAGGGTTATCGGCAACGATAAGCTTCAGCCCGTTGTTACCGCACTTGGTACGGGTATCGGCGACGATTTTGATATCAGCAAAATCCGTTACGAAAAAATCGTTATCATGGCCGATGCCGACGTTGACGGTGCTCATATCAGAACACTTCTTCTTACCTTCTTCTTCCGCTATATGCGCCCTCTTATCGAGGAAGGACATATTTACCTTGCACAGCCTCCTCTCTATAAGGTCAGCAAGGGCAAGAAGTTTGCTTATGCATTCTCCGACCAGGAGAGAGACGAAAAGATTGAAGAACTGGGCGGCAGCTGTGATATCCAGCGTTACAAAGGTCTCGGTGAAATGGACCCCGAACAGCTTTGGGAAACCACTATGGACCCCGCAACAAGAATTATGCTCCGTGTAACTCTTGAAGATGCAATGGAAGCAGATGAAACCTTCTCAATCCTTATGGGCGATAAGGTTGAACCCAGACGTGAATTCATTGAAACAAACGCAAAGTATGTTTCGAATCTTGATATTTAAGGAAAGGACTGATTGAATATGAGTTTCGGCGACGCAAGAGATACCCAGAAAATTATTAATGTTGACCTTAACAAAGAAGTACGTCAGGCCTTCCTTGACTACTCCATGTCGGTTATTACATCCCGCGCACTTCCCGATGTAAGGGACGGTCTCAAACCAGTTCACAGAAGAATTCTTTACACAATGCACGAAAACGGCCTTACCCCCGACAAGGCATACAGAAAGTGTGCGGATACCGTCGGTTCCGTTCTCGGTCGATACCATCCCCACGGCGACGCATCTGTTTACGATGCAATGGTCCGTCTTGCCCAGACCTTCTCAATGAGATATATTCTTGTTGACGGTCACGGCAACTTCGGTTCAATCGACGGCGACCCTGCCGCTGCATACAGATACACAGAGTCCAGAATGAGCAAAATGGCTCTGAGAATGCTGACGGATATCGACAAGGATACCGTTGATTTCACAACAAACTATGACGACCGTCTTAAAGAGCCTACCGTTCTTCCCTCAAGATTCCCCAACCTGCTTGTTAACGGCTCGGTCGGTATTGCCGTCGGTATGGCTACCAATATTCCTCCCCATAACCTTGGTGAGGTCATTGACGGTATGTGTGCAATGATTGATAACCCCGATATTGACCTTGACGGTCTTATGGAGCATATCAAAGGCCCCGATTTCCCCACAAAGGGACTTATTATGGGCAGAGCAGGCATAAGGTCAGCCTATGCAACCGGCAGAGGCAAAATCACAATGCGTGCAAAAACCGAAATCGTTGAAAAGAAAAACGGCAGATTTGAAATTCAGGTAACCGAAATTCCTTATATGGTCAACAAGGCAAGGCTTATCGAAAGCATTGCAAACCTTGTTAAGGATAAGAGAGTTGAAGGTATTTCCGATGTCAACGACTACTCATCAAAGAAGGGTATGCTGATTTCAATTGAACTTAAAAGGGACGCAAATCCCCAGGTTGTTCTCAATCAGCTTTTCTCCTATACACAGCTTCAGGATACCTTCGGTGCAATAATGATTGCCCTTGTCAACGGCGAGCCCAAGCAGCTCACTCTTAAAGAGGTTCTGGGTCACTACATCAAGTTCCAGGAAGAGGTTATAATCCGCAGAACAAGATATGACCTTAAAAAGGCAATGGACAGAGCGCATATCCTTGAAGGTCTTGCAAAGGCTATTGATATTGTTGATGATATCATCGCCACAATCAGAGCCTGTAAGGGCGGTCAGGCAGAAGCCAAGGTTGCCATTATGGAGCAGTTCGGATTTGATGACCCTCAGGCTGCAGCTATCGTGGCATTCCGTCTTGGTCAGCTGGCAGGTCTTGAAATTCTCAAAATCACCAACGAGCTTGATGAACTCAAAGAAAAGATTGCAGATTATAATGACATTCTTGCAAGCGAAGCAAGAGTTCTTGATATCGTCAAGACAGAAGCTCTCAACATCCGTGACAGATTTGCCGATGAAAGAAGAACCGAAATCGTCAATGTTTCGGGCGAGGTTGATATTGAGGACCTTATTCCCGAAGAAACCTGCGTGTTCACTCTCACCGATATGGGCTATATCAAGCGTATTCCCATGGATGAATACAAACAGCAGAACAGAGGCGGCAGAGGTGTCAAGGGTCTGACCCGACGCGAAGAGGACGTTGTTAAAACAATGTTCACCTGCTCAACCCACGATTATATTATGTTCTTCACCACCAAAGGCAAGACATACAGACTCAAGGGCTACGAAATTCCCGAAGGCTCACGCCAGAGCAAGGGTATGAATATCGTTAACCTTCTTCCCGTTGAAGAAGGCGAAAGAGTATCCGCAATGATAAGAGTTCCCGAATTCGGCGAGGATAACTATTATCTGTGCATGCTCACAAGAAACGGTATCATCAAGCGTACCGAGCTTGACGCTTATAAGAATGTACGCAGAAACGGTGTTATCGCAATCAACCTTGACGATGATGACGAGCTTGTGTGGGTCAAGCTTACCGAGGGCGGCGATAATCTTATCGTTGCAACCAGAAAGGGTATGGCAATCGCTTTCCGTGAGGATGATGCAAGAGTTATCGGACGTACCGCAAGAGGTGTCCGTGCTCTCAGACTCAAAGAAGGCGACTGCGTAATCGGCATGGATATCCTCAGAGAAGGCATGAAGGTGCTTACCGTCAGCGAAACAGGTTACGGACGTCTGAGCGATATTGAGGATTACAGAATTCAGAACAGAGGCGGTTCGGGTCTCACAAACTACCATGTTGCCAAGTACGGCGATGTTGCGGCAATTGAGGTTGTTGACCCTGCGGATGACCTTATGCTTATCTCCTCCGACGGCATTATCATCCGTATCGCAATGGAAACAATAAGACTTTGCGCAAGACCCTCAAAGGGTGTCCGTGTAATGAAGGTTACAGACGATGAAAAGCTTATTACTGCCGTTGCGGTAAAGAACGAAGGCGAGCCTGCAGAATCCGCTGAGCCTGCCGATGAAGACAGCGAGGATACCGAAGCTACCGCTGAGGAATAATTCCCAAAAATAATTATATAAGACCTGAAAAAAATAATATAAAAATTTTTTAATTTGGGTCTTGTCATATCAAATCATATTTGTTATTATTATATAGAATTAGTGAAATAAGTATGATTTTGACGAATAAACAAGGAGGAACAGCAGATGAATATTGCCATACTTGCACACGATGCCAAAAAAGAACTGATGATTCAGTTTTGCATAGCTTATTGCGGAGTTCTTAGCCGACATAATATTTATGCAACAGGCACAACAGGTAAAATGGTTGCCGAGGCAACGGGACTTGACATAACCAGGTTTTTAAGCGGCTCTCAGGGCGGCGATGAGCAGATTGCGTCAAGAATTGCCTGCAATGAAATCGACCTTCTGCTGATTTTCCGTGACCCCTTAACAGCCAAGCCTCACGAGCCCAACGAAGCAACTCTTCTCAGGCTCTGCGACGTGCACAACATTCCTGTTGCAACAAACATTGCAACGGCTGAGGCACTTATACATTCACTTGCCAGAGGCGACCTTGATTGGCGAGAAATCGTCAGGTCAAATGCGTAAGCAGTTATTGCAAGGCGCTCCTTTTGGCAGAATTGCAGATTTTCGGGGTCGTCTTATCAAAGACGGCCCTGTCATTTTATAGAATAAGGATGATACAAAATGGCACTTGTGACAAAAGCCATCAAGGGCACTCAGGATATCCTGCCCGATGTGGTTTACAAAAATCAGTTTATTGAACAGACCTTGCGCGATATTGCCGCAAAGTTCGGTTTCAGAGAAATAAGAACTCCCGTTTTTGAACATACAGAGCTTTTCCAGAGAGGTGTGGGCGAAACAACCGATGTTGTTCAGAAAGAAATGTATACCTTCGACGATAAGGGCGGACGCTCAATAACTCTTCGTCCCGAAGGCACCGCAGGTGCGGCAAGAGCATTCCTTGAGCACGGTCTTTTCAACGAAGCTCTGCCCCAGAAGCTTTGCTATATTCTCAACTGCTACCGCTACGAAAAGCCTCAGGCAGGCAGATGGAGAGAATTTCAGCAGTTCGGTGTTGAAATGCTTGGTGCGGCACATCCTGCGGCAGATGCAGAGGTTATTTCACTTGCCAACGAAATTTTTGCATTTCTCGGTGTTGAAGGCATTGAATTGCAGCTGAATTCAATAGGCTGCCCCGAATGCCGTAAGAATTATCATGCCGCACTCAAAGAGTATTTTGAGGCAAGAAAGGACGAGCTTTGTCCTACCTGTCTCGGCAGACTCGAAAAGAATCCCATGAGAATTCTCGACTGCAAAAGCCCCATCTGCAAAGAAATCGCAGAAGGCGCACCTGCAATAATCGACTATATCTGCGAGGATTGCTCAAATCACTTTGAAAGCGTCAAGAAGTACCTTGACAAAATGAATATCGAATACACTGTCAATCCCCGAATCGTAAGAGGACTTGACTACTATACAAGAACCGTTTTTGAGTTCGTTTCAACGGATATCGGTGCTCAGGGCACCGTTTGCGGCGGCGGACGCTATGACGGACTTATTGAAGAATTGGGCGGACCTCATGTTCCCTCGCTGGGCTTCGGTCTGGGCACAGGCAGACTGCTTATGCTCCTTGAAGCTCAGGGAATCGAGCTTCCCAAACCCTCGGGCTGCGATATCTATATTGCTCCCATGGGCGAAAACGCTTCATATGAGGCGGCGGCAATTGTTGCCGACCTTCGTGCAGGCGGCATCAGCGCACAGACCGATGTTGTGGGCCGTTCACTCAAGGCTCAGATGAAGTTTGCCGATAAAATCGGTGCAAAGTACACAATGGTGCTGGGTGATGACGAAATTGCATCCGGCAAAGCAAAGATAAAGAATATGGACAGCGGCGAAGCAACGGAAGTTGAGCTTGCCGACCTTGCCGAAAACTTTATGGAATTCCTTCTCCGTCAGGAAACGGCGGCACTGGGCGAAAGCCTGGGCGGTCTTGAAGGCGTTGACCTTTCGGCACTGTTTAATATTGGCGAATGAGAGGACAGAAATAAAATGGACTTTATGACAGGACTTAAACGAACAAACTATTGCGGCGAGCTCCGTCTTTCGGATGCAGGCAAAACCGTAACCGTTGCAGGCTGGGTACAGCGTCAGAGAGATCTGGGCGCACTCATCTTCATTGACCTTCGTGACAGAGAAGGCATTGTTCAGCTTGCTTTTGACGAGTCAACCGCAAAGGATGTTTTTGAAAAGGCAGCATCCGCAAGAAGCGAATATGTACTTATGGCTCAGGGCGTTGTAAGAGAGCGCTCCGCAAAGAATACGGAAATCCCCACAGGTGAGATTGAAATTGAGGTTACGGACCTTCGTATTCTTGCAAAGAGCGAAACTCCTCCCTTTGAAATCATTGAGGATTGTCAGACAGCGGAGCTTACGAGGCTCAAATACCGCTATCTTGACCTTCGCAGACCCGATTTGCAGAGAAATATTCTTCTCCGCCACAAGATTACAAAAATCACAAGGGACTACTTCGATGAAAACGGCTTTATTGAAATAGAAACACCCATTCTTATCAAGTCAACTCCCGAGGGTGCAAGAGACTACCTTGTTCCCAGCCGTATCCATAAGGGCAAGTTTTACGCACTTCCCCAGTCACCTCAGCTTTATAAGCAGCTTTCAATGGTTGCAGGCTTTGACAGATATATGCAGATTGCCCGTTGCTTCCGTGACGAGGACCTTCGTGCAGACCGTCAGCCCGAATTCACTCAGATTGACCTTGAAATGTCTTTCGTTGATATGGAGGATGTTCTTGCAATCGGTGAAGGCTATATGGCAAGAGTTTTCAAAGAAGCACTTGGTGTTGATATTCAGCTTCCTCTGCCCAGACTTACTTACAAAGAGGCTATGGAACGCTATGGCAGCGACAAGCCCGACACCCGCTTCGGTATGGAAATTTACGACCTTAGTGAAACAGTAAAGGGCTGCGGCTTCGGAGTTTTCACAGGTGCACTTGAAGCAGGCGGCAGTGTAAGAGGTATCACCGCAAAGGGTGCTGTAAATACACTCACAAGAAAAGAGATTGATAAGCTTACCGAAATGGTAAGAGGTATCGGCGCAAAGGGTCTTGCCTGGGTAAGAATGAATGATGACGGCACAATGGCTTCATCATTTGCAAAGTTCCTTACCGAGGATGAAATGAATGCACTGCTTGAAAAGGCTGATGCAAAGGCAGGCGACGTTGTTCTTATTATCGGCGACGGCAAAAATTCAACCGTGCTTTCAGTGCTTGGTGCACTCCGTCAGGCTGTTGCAAAGAAGCTTGACATAATTCCCGAGAAGCAATATAATCTTCTCTGGATTACCGAATTCCCCTTCTTTGATTGGGATGAAGAAACACAGCAGTTTGTTGCAATGCATCACCCGTTCACATCGCCCATGGATGAATGTCTTGATTACCTTGAAAGCGATAAGGGTGCTGTCAGAGCAAAGGCATATGACCTTGTTCTCAACGGCGTTGAGCTTTGCTCAGGCTCAATCAGAATCACAAACCCCGACTTACAGGCAAGAATTTTCTCACTTCTCGGTCTTTCAGACGAAGAGGCACACAATAAATTCGGCTATCTGCTTGATGCCTTCAAGTACGGCGCACCTCCTCACGGCGGCATGGGTATCGGTCTTGACAGACTTGTTATGCAGATGCTTGGCAGTGAATCCCTGAGAGATGTTATTGCATATCCCAAGGTGCAGAATGCAAGTGAGCCTATGACGGAATGCCCTGCAACCGTTGACGGTGTTCAGCTTGACGACCTGGGAATAGCAATCACGGCAGAAAACGAATAATATATAGTAAATTTTTTCGGAAGGATGAAAATACAATGGCAAGAGTTTATAATTTTTCGGCAGGTCCCTCAATGCTTCCCGAAAGCGTTCTTAACAGAGCAGCTGCGGAAATGCTTGATTACAAAGGCAGCGGTCAGTCCGTAATGGAAATGAGCCACCGTTCAAAGGTCTATGAGGAGATTATCTTCGGTGCCCGTGATCTCTTTAAGGAGATTATGAATATCCCCGATAACTACAAGGTAATCTTCTGTCAGGGCGGTGCTTCAACACAGTTTGCGGCAATCCCTCTCAACTTCCTTAACGGCAGCGGTAAGGCTGATTATGTTCTTTCGGGTCAGTTCTCAACAAAGGCTTACAAGGAAGCAACAAAATACGGCGATATCAAGGTTGTAGGCTCATCAAAGGAGCAGAATTTTGCCTGCATTCCCGAGCTTGACAAGGCTGATTTCAGACCCGATGCAGATTATTTCTACATCTGCCAGAACAATACAATCTACGGCACACGCTATGCACAGCTTCCCGATACAGGCAATGTTCCTCTGGTTGCAGACGTTTCATCCTGCTTCCTTTCAGAGCCTATGGATGTTTCAAAATACGGCGTTATCTACGGCGGCGCACAGAAAAACGTTGCTCCCGCAGGCCTGACAATCGTTATTGTCCGTGAAGATCTTCTGGGCAATGCAAGGGATTATACTCCTACAATGCTTGATTACAAGGTGCTTGCGGATAACGATTCACTTTATAACACACCTCCCTGCTACTCCATTTATATGTGCAAGCTTGTGCTTGAATGGATTAAGAATCTGGGCGGTCTTGAAGCAATGAAGCTTCATAACGAAAAGAAGTGCTCAATTCTCTATGATTTCATTGATAACAGCAAGATGTTCCATAACCCCGTCAAGAAGAGTGACCGTTCAATGATGAATGTTACATTCGTTACGGAAAGCGAAGAGCTTAACGCAAAATTTGTCAAGGATGCAACAGCTGCAGGCTTTGTTAACCTTAAGGGTCACCGTTCAGTCGGCGGTATGAGAGCTTCAATCTATAACGCAATGCCCATTGAAGGCGTTGAAAAGCTTGTTGAGTTCATGGCTGAATTCGAGAAGAATAACTGATAAGGGGAGCTTGTGATGTACAATATTTTAACTTTAAACAAAATTTCCAAAAACGGTCTTGACCGTCTTGACAGCACACTTTTCAACTGCGGCGACGCATTTGAGAATCCCGATGCAATTCTTGTGCGCTCAGCTTCAATGCACGAAATGGAGCTCAGCGAAAACACAGTTGCAATCGCAAGAGCAGGTGCAGGTGTCAACAATATCCCCATTCCTGCCTGCAGTGATAAGGGTATAGTTGTTTTCAACACTCCCGGTGCAAACGCAAATGCAGTTAAGGAGCTTGTTATCTGCTCGCTTTTCCTTGCTTCAAGAAAGGTTGCCGCATCACTTGACTGGTGCAAAACCCTTAAAGGCGAAGGCGATAACGTAGGCAAGCTGGTTGAAAAGGGCAAGAGCAACTTTGCAGGCCCCGAAATTCTCGGCAAAACTCTGGGTATTGTAGGTCTCGGCGCAATCGGTGCACTTGTTGCAGAGAGCGCAAAGGCACTGGGTATGGATGTTTTTGCATACGACCCCTTTGCCGTAGGCAAGACAGATATAAAGCTTGTTGAGCTTGACGAGATTTTTGCAAACAGCGATTACATCACACTTCACGCTCCTCTCAACGACGGTACAAGAGGTATGATTAACGCCGAAACAATCGCAAAAATGAAGGACGGCGTAAGAATTCTCAACTTTGCCCGCGGTGAGCTTGTTGCTTCAAAGGATATCATTGATGCACTTGCAAGCGGTAAGGCAGGAGCTTATGTAACAGACTTCCCCACAGATGAGCAGCTTGGCGCAGAGGGTGTAACAGCTATTCCCCACCTTGGCGCATCAACTCCCGAAAGTGAAGAAAACTGTGCTATGATGGCAGCTGACGAAGTTTCTGCATATCTTCTTAAAGGCGCAATCAAGAATTCGGTTAACCTTCCCAACACCTGTCTTGCAGAGAGCTTTGCAGTGCGTACCTGTTTTATCCATAAGGAAAATGCAGATGAATTCGCAACAAAGGCGGAGGCAGCCGCAAAGGCAGCAGGCGCAGAGGTTACTTCAATCTTCACTGCCAACAAAAAGGATATGGGTTACACCGTAATCGATACCGATAAAGAATTCGATACCGCAGTTGAAGGCGCAATCAGAGTAAGAGTTATAAAGTAATTAAAAAAACCAAGACCTCCGATTTTTCGGAGGTCTTTTTGTATCTATTTATGATTGATGTTTTGCCACACAAAGGCAACATCAGGTCCAACCTGAACAAAGGTGTCGGGTGAATTGTTGTTAAGCTTTGAAACTCTTGTAAAGCCGTTTGCTTCAAATGATTTGCAGAAGGCATCAGCCATTTCCGTATCCTTGAAGGTGATGTGTGTCACAAGGCGGAATTCCGTAAGAGTTTTGCGCAGACTGCCGTTGGGGAAACCGACAACAAAGCCCGTTGCCCACCAGTATTTGTCGTAATCACGGTTGAAAACCGCACGGTATTCGCCGGTGCCGTATTCATCCCACATAAAGGCGGTTTCCATATAAAGCCAGTCTTCCTTGTCGGCGCAGACATAATGGGAACCGATACTGCCCAAAGGTCTGGTGTAAACACCCACCTCACCGCCTACGAACATTACTCCGTACTGACCCTTCCAGGTCTGAATCATCCATTCCTTGCCGCCGTAATCAAAGGTTGTACGCACGGTATCATAATACATCATGGTAACAGGTGCAAAGGCATCGTAAACTTCATTGAAGCCGAAGTTTTTCTGCCAGCATTCCTTATCATCGGTGTAATAAAAATTGCCGTCAGGGTTGTATTTGTATGAAGCAAGATTGATTTTTGCAAAGTCAAGGTCTGTATCGGGCGGCACATACTGTGGTGCTTTGGGCAGTGCAAAAACCTCTTTAAACACTTTGTTTACAGCCGTTGTTGCAACCTGAGTCAGCTTTTCGGCAAGGGTCGTTGATTCCGGTGCCTTTTCGGTTTCTGACGGTGCGGTTGATGAAGCTTCCGTTTCGGTTACGGTTGTCTGTTCGGTTTCTGTCAGATCAGGCAGAGAAAACCGTGTTTCCTCATAAACGGGGTATGTGATTTCTGCAGTAGTTTCGGCTTGTGTTGTGCCCTGTGCAGGCTCTACGGCAGGGCTGACGTTCATTTTTATGCCAAGCACCGCAACAATTGCAACAAGAGCCACGGCAACAGCACCCACTGCAATGGGTATCACTTTGTTTTTCATTTCATCTTCTCCTTTCTTTACTCAAAAGGATATTCACGCACAAAGGCGTTTATGAAAAGGGGACCCATATCCATAGCAGTAAGCACGGGTTTGCCGTCTTTGATTATGAAGGTCATGCCTTCGCCTTCGCTGCCGCCTGTGAGATTGCGGTCAAGAAGCTTTTCAACGCCGCCCGTAACGGGGTCAATTATATAAATTGCCTGAGTATCGTCATTGGTTGCGGCGTAAATTTTGCCGTCATAAAATTCTGCACCCTGAATTGCATAGGGAGAGCTTTGAAGAATAACCTCCTCAACAAAAGCCATTTCCCTTGCGGTGTCATAAACAAGAAGCTTTGTGGGGTTTTTTGAGTGGTCGGTACAGTAAAGATAGCCGTTTTCATTGTTTACGCATACCCAGGGCAGACCTCTTGTTATTTTTTCACTGTCCATAATGTAATAATCAACAAGTTCAAGAGTTTCTGCATCAAAAATGCCTACGATGGGGTAATCCCACACCTTACTGTCTTCAAGACCTGCATAAATATATCCGTTGTAATAGCTTAAACCGCCGATATGTTTTATGCCAAACTCCTTGAGTTCATCGGGGATGGCAAAATAATTGGCGTTAATAAGGGTTTTTGCATCGCCTTCGGTGCGGATAACAGTTGTTTTCGATGAAAAATAAAGGGTTTCGCCGTCACTTGTCATACCCTGTGAGCGGAAATATGCACCTATTCCCACCACATTTGTCTTTTCGGAGTCTGTTCTGTCACCGACAGAAATAAGGTCTATTCCGTGAGTCAGTGCCGAAAAGGGAATCAGCACCACGGCAAAGATGATAGAAAGAATTTTGTTAAGCATAAGCGAAAATGTACTCATAATATATTCTCCTTCCAAAAGTATCCGTATGAAGTATATCAAATGCAAAAAAAATAGTCAACGGAAATTTTGTTGACAATATTATATTATAGGTTTATTATAATAGGTAGAAAAATCATATCGGAGGATAAAATGAAGGGACACAATTTGTTTGTGCGCATTACGGCACTCGTGCTTTGTGCAATTATGGTGCTTGGCGTAGTAACGGTAGCTTTTTACGCACTTGCAGGATAAAAAAGAGGGCTGACTCAATTGAGTCAGCCCTTTGCTTATTTTTATGAGAGTTTGTAGCAACGCATTACGCCTGCTGCAAGGTCTGTTGTGGCGGCAGGTGTAAGCCCTGCAAATGCACCGTCTGTGGAATTGGTTGAACCGCCTACATAGAGCATATCGCCGCTTGCACAAAGGGTTCTTGCGTTATCAGGAGCTGAACCGCCGAAGGTGTGAATCTTTTCAAGCTCGCCGTATTTGTTGAGAGTGTAAACAAAAGCATCGTAATCGCCCTTGCCAAGACCCTGGAAGTCACGGTTTGATGAAGCGGAGTAGCCGCATACTGCATAACCGTTTGAGATTCTTGTGATATCGGTGATGAAATCGCTTTCGAAGCCGATAAGGGGAGTCATCCATGACATCGAGCCGTCTGCTTTATATTTAATGATGACACCGTCGTATGTGCCGCCGGTACCGCCGTTAAAGATTTTCTTGAAGCTGTAGATGTTACCTTCCTTTGCCGTTGCGGAATACTGACCTGCAACAACGCAGCCGCCGTCATCGGTGTATGTAACGCCGTGAATATTTGTGAGGCCGCTTTCATAAAGAGCTTTTGCCCACTGAAGCTTACCGTTTGAGCCAAACTTTGCAACAACACCCATTCTCTTGTTTCCGGGAAGATTGAACTGTGCAAAATCGCCGTCGTTGTTATTGTTTTCCATAACGGTGAAGATTTCACCTGCGGAGTTTACAGCTATACTGCGGACTGCGCAGTGGATTTTACCTGCAAGGCAGTTTTTCCATTCAATGTTGCCGTTTGAACCGAATTTAACAACAAAAGACTTGGTGTTGTGCTCGCTGAGACCTGAGAAGTGGCCGTCCTTTGAAGTTGTTTTACCGCCTGCAACAAAACCGCCGTCAGGTGTGGATTCAACCGAATAGAAGATGTCACTTCCACTGCCGCCGACAATCTTCAGCCACTGTCTGTCGCCGTTCTTTGAATATTTCACAACAACGCCTTCAACGGTTGTGTCGCATACATATTCATCGGGGTTTGCAATATTTGTTGCAAGAGTACAGCCTACTGCAACAATGCTGCCGTCTGAAAGCACGGTAACACCGTCGAGAGAAACCTGATTGTTGCCTTCAATGGTGTCTGACCACTGAACCTTACCCTTTTCGTTGTATTTAACGATAATGGCGGTACCTGCGCCGCCGTCGGTTGTAACGCCTACCGCAACGGTGCCGCCGTCTTTGGTGACTGCGTTGTCAACCAAAACAGTGTGACCCTTGATGCCGTAGTTGGTAATCCAGCCGTCGGAAAGAGATGAAACCGTAATTTCTGTTGAAGTGCCCATAGGTGCGGCTGTCTGATGAACGGGAGGCTTATAAACTGAAGTGGTGCCCTTGGTGGTCTTGGGGGGCTTCACTTTGTTTGATGTTTCTGCAGGAGCCTGAGTGATGATTCTTGTGGTGGTAACAGGCTTTACAACAACTACCTCGCCGTCGGGCTTTGTCTGAACAATAAGACCTTCGCTGCCTGCAGCCTTTGAAAGCTCTTCAAATTCTTCGCTTGAAAGGTTGCTGGGGTCTTTGATTGAAAGCTTGTTGAAAAGATCTTCAACCTCTTCTTTGGGAGCTTCGGTTACGGGAATTTCTTCCTTCTTGATAACCGTGTCGCCGTTCTGATCCTTCTCAACGGTAAGACCCTCATCCTTAGCGTGGTTTTCAACCTTTTCAAGCTGTTCGGGAGTGAGAGTATTAAGATCACCGTTGAAGTTTTCAGGCATATCCGTGCCAAGAGCATCCTCAACAAGGTCAACAAGCTCAGCCTGGCTGATTACAACTTTGTTGTAGCCTGAATCCGGCTGCCAATCGTCACCTGCAAGGGTAGTAGTGGAACCGTTATCGGGCTTTACCTTACAAGCGGTAAAGCACGAAATTGCAAGAACAAGGCACATTACGATGCAAAGTCTTGCAGTGAATTTGTTTTTCATATGTAATCCCCCTATTATATATAATAACAGTTGTAATTTATCGTAACATAATTTCGGGTCAAAATCAACTGTTTTTATTTGTATATGCTGAAAATTCACAGTAATTTTAAATTATGTCTTTAAATTTTTCACTCATTATAATATAATTGTTGTCAGATGTGAATGTGAGGTGCGAAAAATGACAGATAAAGAAAGAGCTTTGCTTGCAGTTAATGCACTGAAAGAAAAATACCCCGATTCCATATGCTCCCTGAACGCAGAAAACCCTCTGCAGCTGATTATTGCTACCCGACTTTCGGCGCAATGCACAGATGCAAGGGTCAATCTTGTAACACCGCATTTGTTTGCAAAATATAAAACTATGGAAGATTTTGCCGCCGCAGATGTTGCGGATGTGGAGAAAATTATTCATTCCTGCGGATTCTTCAGGGCAAAGGCACGGGATATAATCGGAATGTGCCAAAAAATGCTTGCGGATTTCGACGGCAAGGTGCCCGATAACATCGAAGACCTGACAAGTCTGCCCGGAGTAGGCAGAAAAACCGCAAATCTTATTGTGGGCGATGTTTACGGCAAGCCTGCCGTTGTTGCGGATACACACCTGATAAGAATTTCAAATCTTCTGGGTCTTGTTTCAACAAAAGACCCCTACAAGGTGGAAATGAAGCTTCGTGAGATTCTTCCTCCCGAAGAAAGCAACGATTTCTGCCATCGCTGTGTGCTTCACGGCAGGGACACCTGCGTTTCGGGCAGACCCAAGTGCACAGAATGCGTTATGAAGAATTTCTGCAAAAGCTCAAAAGAATGAGGTCAGAAGAAAAATCGTACCGCTGACTACTGCACCCGCACAGGCGGCGGCACTCATGCTCAGCGCAAGACGGATTCTGCTTTTTCTCAGCCTTGCCGCAGGAGGTATACCCACACTCTGAGCAATAATCGAGGCTCGTTCCCTCAAATCACCTTCGCTGACGGCAGAATATTCGGGCTTTATGAAAAACAGAACCTTTTCAAAATATTCGCACTGAGTCTGCGAAATTTCAACCACCTGACGGTTAACACCTTTAATCAAAAATACTTCCCCTTTCACTGCAATTCTATGTTATTTTTGGCAAAACCAAGTGTAATTATTCTGCAAAAACGGGAAGATAAATATACAAACTGTATAGCCGGCTTTTCACACAGAAAAAGTGGATAACCGTGTGGAAAAGGGGGATAACTCCCCCTGAAAAGCCTTGTTTTTGTGGAAAAATCAGTGTGGAAAACTTTATTTTTCTATAAAAGAATATACCAAAGGTTATACAAACTTTACAAAATGTCGAGAAAAGTCGCTGGATTTATAGCAACTTTTTTGTGGACAATGCTAAAATATTACAAAATGGAGAATGTGATGAATACTGAAATTCTGACTTGTGAAAAAGAGATATCAGTAAAAAATTCCTGCTTTGACCTTGCACGGACTCTCGATTGCGGTCAGGCATTCCGATGGGTACAAACCGGCGAAAATGAGTGGCACGGCGTTGCTTTCGGCAGACCGCTTACGCTTGTGCAGGAGGGTGATGAAATAAACTTCAAAGGCACAAATGCTGAAGATTTTGAAAACATATGGAAGCCTTATTTTGACCTTGACCGTGATTACGGAGCACTTTGTGAAAGATTTTCGGCAGACCCTCACCTGAAAAAAGCAGTTGAGGAATGCAGCGGAATCCGCCTTCTCAGGCAGGAGCCCTGGGAGGCAATCTGTTCATTCATAATTTCCGCAAATAACAACATACCCCGTATAAAAGGTATCATTGACCGCCTCTGCCGACTGCTGGGTGAGCATCTGGGTGGTGATGATTATTCATTCCCTTCACCCGAAAAGGTAGCTGAGGCGGGAACAGAGGGCATCGCACCCATAAGGGCAGGATTCAGAGCAAAATATATTGTTGATGCGGCTCAGAAGGTTGCAAACGGTGAAATTGATTTTGAAAAGATTTATGCTGCAAGTCTTGATGAGGGCAGAGATGAGCTTATAAAAATCAAGGGAGTAGGCGAAAAGGTTGCTCAGTGCGCCCTTCTCTACGGCTTCGGTAAGGTTGATGCATTTCCCGTTGATGTGTGGGTAAAGCGTATTATGGCGGAAATGTATCCCGACGGTTTGCCCGAATGCACAAACGGTGTTCGGGGTATCGCACAGCAATATTTATTCCACTGGCGGAGAACGCAATAAAAATGCAGGTATCGTATTGATACCTGCGTTATTTTTTACTTAAGGAAACCCTGAATAATAACTTCCTCTGCCTCTTCTTCGTTCATTCCGAAGGTCATAAGCTTGATAAGCTGGTCGTTATTGATTCTGCCGATAGCCGCCTCGTGAACAATCTGCGCATCCGCCGAGTTTGCGGTGATTGCGGGAATTGAGCTGACGGTTGCATCGTCCATAATAATTGAATCGCACTGCACATGGGCTCTGCACTTTGCATTGCCGATGGCGTTGGGATGGAAAATCTGTTTTGAATTATCCTTGGCAACGGAGCGTGAAATAATCTGTGAAGAAGCATCCTCACCGTCAAGGTAAACATCCATATCCGAGCGTACATACTGATTGCCGTGGGTAAGCAGACGCTCTGTAACAATAAGCTTTGCACCTGCGGCAAGATGAGCTTTTGTGTCACGGATACTGGAGTCAACACCCTTTATCTGCACCATTTCCATTTCGCAGACGGAGCCTTCATCCTGCTCAACATAGGTTACGGGGTTGAGAATCCTTTCGCCCTTGCCGTCGCCCTGACCGTAATGCTTTTCAACATACTTGATTCGGGCGTTCTTGCCGATATGGAAGGTGTGAATACCGTCGTGCTGTGACTTTTCGTCACCACTGTTGTGAATTCCGCAGCCTGCAACGATAAGCACATCCGCATCCTCGCCGATGTAAAAATCATTGTAAACAAGGTCGTTTACACCTGCTTCGGTGATAATAACGGGGATGTGAATGCTTTCATTTTTTGTGCCGGGTGCAACGATGATGTCAATGCCGGGCTTGTCCGTTTTTGACACGATTTCTATATTGGCGGTGGACTGCCTTGCAAAGCCTTCGCCGTTTTTTCTGATATTATATGCTCCTGCAGGTACCTCGTGAAGGTCTGCAACGGATTCAAGAAGCTGGCTGTCTATTCTTTCCATTGATTAACCCTCCTTACCTCTGAAACCGCAGTTTTCGTTGAATTCGCCCATAAGTCTGGGGAAGATTTCATCCTTTGTGCCCGTATCTCTTACCTTGCCGTCGGCAATAACCACCATCTTATCGGCAAGCTGCATAATACGCTCCTGATGAGAGATGATGATAACGCTTTTGTGGCTGCCCTTGCTCATTGCCTTGAAGGATTCAACAAGCATTGAAAAGCTCCACAGGTCAATTCCTGCTTCGGGCTCATCAAAAATTGCAAGACCCAGCTTGCGTGCCATAAGGGTTGCAATTTCAATCCTTTTTGCCTCGCCGCCTGAAAGGGAATAATCCATTTCACGGTTAAGGTAATCCTTTGAGCAAAGACCTACGCTTGTAAGATATCCGCAGCATTCGTCAACGGGAAGCTCACTTCCTGCTGCAAGGGAGAGAAGCCTGCGAACGGTAAGCCCCTTGAATCGTGGTGGCTGCTGGAATGCATAGCCGATGCCAAGCTTTGCTCTCTCGGTTACGGAAAGGTCGGTTATATCAACATCGTTGTAATAAATCTTGCCGCTTGTGGGCTTTTCAATGCCCATAATAAGGCGTGCAAGAGTGGATTTGCCGCCGCCGTTGGGACCCGTGATGACAACAAATTCACCGTCGGGTACTTCAAGGCTGACATTATCGATAATTTCAAGGACTGAGCCTTCAGCCTCAACCTTGAAAGATACATTTTCAAGTCTTAACATATTATTTCTCCATATATAAAAATATATTTTTTGAAACAGTGAATAGTGAATAATGAAAAGTGAATAGTTATGGAAGGGCTTTGCCCTTACCCATTTATATAATCGGTCATAGGCGGAGCCTATCCGAAACTCTTCACTCTTCACTTTTAACTTTTCACTTTAAGAAGGTCATGGGCGGAGCCTATCCTTTCAAAAAGTATCAATATATTATACAATATAATTCGGTAATTATCAACATTTATTTATCTGTGCCACAGCTTTCTGTCAAGGCTTCTGTATTGCACCGCCCGGGCTATGTGGGAAGCTTCGATGTGCTGAGCGTTTTCCAGGTCGGCAACCGTTCTTGATACGCGCAGAATTTTATCATATGCCCTTGCGGAAAAATCAAGCTTGTTGAAAATCCTTTCAAGCATAACAAGTGCATCCGCAGTCGGACGGCAGAATTCACGGGTCATTGCCGCATCCATTTTTGCGTTGCAGGTGATTCCCGAGCCTTTAAGCCGTTCAATCTGAATTTTTCTTGCGGCATTTACACGCTTTTTGATTTCGGCGGAGCTTTCGGAAGGCACCTTGCTTGAAAGCTTTTCAAAATCAACGGGCGGCACCTCAATGTGTATATCTATTCTGTCCAGCATAGGGCCTGAAATTCGGGAAACATAGCGTCTTGCCGAGCCTTCGGGGCAGGTACATTCACGCTTGGGATGACCAAGATATCCGCAGGGGCAGGGGTTCATTGCACACACAACCATTGCGGAGCAGGGATATGTGAAGGAAGCGTTTGCTCTTGAAATGGTAATCCTGCCGTCTTCAATGGGCTGACGAAGAACCTCCATTGCAACTCTCGAAAATTCGGGCAGCTCGTCAAGGAAAAGCACGCCGTTGTGGGCAAGTGAAATTTCACCGGGTCTGGGTATTGTACCGCCGCCTGAAAGACCTGCAGGGGATACGGTGTGATGAGGTGCACGGAAAGGTCTTTCCGTAATAAGCGATACACCTTCGGGCAGTGCACCTGCTATAGAATAAAGCTCGGTTGTGCGCAGGCTCTCTTCAAAGGTCATATCGGGAAGAATTGAGGGCAGACGCTTTGCCAGCATACTTTTACCCGAACCGGGAGGACCTACCATAATAATGTTGTGACCGCCTGCCGCCGCAATTTCCAGCGCATATTTTGCCTCCATCTGGCCCATGACATCCTTGAAATCGGGCAGGTAAGCCTGGTTACGGTTTTGCATATCAGGGCTGAATCTGACGGGTTCAAGGGTAGTTTCACCCTTGATATGTGATATTACCTGACTTACGGTGTCAACCGCATAAACATCAATACCTTCAACAACGGAGCTTTCAAGTGCGTTTGACGAAGGAACAAAAACACGTTTTATTCCGCTTTTTTGTGCCCTGATAACCATAGGCAGTACGCCGTTGATGTGGCGGACAAGTCCGTCAAGGGATAATTCGCCGATAAATGCACAGTCGTCGATATCAAAGGGAAGCTGATTGCCTGCTTTCAGAATTGCAATGAGAATGGGCAGGTCGTAAACGGGTCCTTCCTTGCGTATATCCGCAGGAGAGAGATTGATTGTAATTCTGCTTTGGGGGAAGTCGTAACCGCTGTTTTTGATTGCGGAGCGAACCCTGTTCTGAGCCTCTTTAACGGCGGCATCAGGCAGACCTACAATATCTATTCTGGGCAGACCCTGGCCGTAATCAACCTCAACGCCTACCATGTAGCTGTCTATGCCGAAAAGACCCATACTGTTTATGCGGGCAAACATTCAATCACTCCCTGAGTATTTATGGGAATATAGTATCATATATTGTAAAAAAATACAATATTGCAAAGCAAAAGACACCGGTGCGGAACCGATGTCTTTTGCTTTTATAGAAGGATGTATGAATTGTGTCGGAAAATTTCGCCGAAGGCTGCGGAATGCCTTACGGAGTTATATTCCGACGGGATCAGTCTTCTTCAGCCGCAGCCTTTACAACTGCTTCGGGAAGAGCTTCGCCGTGCTTAACGAAGAGGATGCAAAGGATGCTGAGGACAAACATAATGGGGCTGTATACAAACAGTGAAAGGTATGTGCCCGAAAGCATACGAACAACACCGTAGATGATGGGTGATGCAATCTGTGCCGAGAATGTTGCGGTGTAGTAATAACCTGTGAATGTACCGACCTTATCAATACCGCCGATTTCAAGAACAAGGGGAAGAGTGTTAACGGTTATAAGCATATTTGCAAAACCGCCGAGAACAAGAGCAACCCAGATAAGTGCCATACTCTGAGTAAGAACATAGAGGGCAAATACTGCCATAAACACTACAAGACCGATAAGGATGGTCTTCTTTCTGCCGATTTTCTTACCCATATAGCCTGCAGGAATAGCTGCTGCTGCGGAGCAAACGGCAAAGAGAGTTGTCATAATAGTTGCTTCCGATGTGGTTTTGCCCAAAACTTCGGCGGCAAAAAGTGCAAAGAAGGTTGTGATTGCATTTGTACCGCAGAAAAGGAAGAACAGACCGCCAAGCATAAATACAAGGCTCTTTCTTTCGCTTTTTGAAAGCTTCTGTGCCTTCTGTGCAGCCTTTGCGGCTTTCTTTGCTTCTTTTTCAGCCTTTGCTTTTGCGGCTGCATCTGCGGCTTTGTTCTGCTCTGCAATTGCTTCAAGCTTGCTTGAAGGCTCTTTTACGAAGAACAGAATAACAAGCATACCGATAACCATAACGATTGCACCGGTAAGGAAAACATAGGGGAATGCAACCTGTTCGTTGGCTGTTGTGATTTTAACGCCTGTGAAGGCAGTGTAAATTGCACCTACGATTGTACCTGCAACCATACCGATTGCACTGCCGATACCGCCCATAAGGTTGATAATTGCGTTACCTTCACTGCGCAGAGCAGGAGGAGTAAGGGCGGGCATAAGGGCAACAACGGGAGCTCTCCACAGCGACATTGAGAAAACAAAAAGGATGATGAAGAGCATTGTCAGGGGAAGGGAACCGCTGAGGGCGACCCAGGGAATAACAGCAAAAAGAAATGCTGATGCAGGTGCACCGAATACGATGAAGGGACGGCGTTTGCCAAGCTTTGAGTGGCATCTGTCAGACAGCTTGCCGAAGGTGGGCTGGAAAATAACGCCGAAAATATTATCGAAGGTCATTATAATACCGATGAACAGAGGAACAAGGGTAATGCCGCCTGCTTCGGTAACAACGTTCTCGCCCTGGGATTCTGCAAATTTTGCAAGAACGGGGAACATTTCGTTAAGCTCTGCACTCCACTGAGTAATGGTAGCGGAGGCATTAAGCAGTTTTTCGAGAATTTTTGTGATGTAGGGGTCATAGATTGCCCATGCAATAGAGGAAGCCATAAAGCCGAAGCCCGTCAGAATTGTTCTGGGGCGGTGAAGCTTGCCGTTTTCTCTTGCACAGAAAAAGGTGTTGTTCATAGTTTTTTCTCCTATACGAATTTAACAGGCTCTCATATAATATACGAGAACCTACATATGTATTATAACACTTTTACTTTGCTTTTTAAAGACAACATTTTCCACTAAAAACACTTTGCGTTTTTGTGTGAGTTGACGAAAACAAAAAGCGGCATATCCGAAGATATGCCGCTAAGCTATTTAATTAAATTCTTGCGCTAATTCAATTAAATAAAGGGTTGAACTAAATTAGTTCTTCTTTGTGCAAACGTATGCTGCTGCAGCTGCAACTGAAACTGCTGCGAATACTGCGATACCGGCTACTGATGAACCTGTTGAAGCGGGTTCTGTTGCTGTTGTTTCGGGAACAGTAGCAACTTCGCCTGCATAGAGACCCTTGATTGTTGACTTGAGTGAATCAAGGAGACCGTCAACGCCGGGGATACCGTCGAGAACTGTTTCAAGGTTGATAACTTCGCCTTCAACTGCTGCAAGATCAGCTGTTCTGTCTTCGATAGCATCGATAACCTTGATGATAGCGCCTTCAACTGCGTCCCAAGCTGTTGCGCTGTCTTCTGCTACATCAACGATGTCATCAAGGATAGCGTTTACGTCAGCCGCTGCGTCTGCTGCAAATGCCATAGCGCTCATTGAAAGAGCCATAACAAGTGCGAGAACAATTGCAAGTACTTTCTTCATTTTCGAACCATTCCTTTCAAATTTTATTGCAAGAGCAACAATTGTTACCTAATAATAACATATTGATGCAATGTTGTCAACACTTTTCGGAACAAAAAGTGTATAAATAATGAAGTGCATTTTAAATATTTTAATCAAAATTGACTAAACACCTAAAAATAATACAGATTCACTTAAATGTGTTTATGAATTTTTTCCTTCATAACCGGGGAAGCATTCGTGGTTCTTGGTGAGCCAGAGGAACCATACGTCTGCACCGCTCTGATAGAATGAGTCGTCGGCAAGCTGATTTGAGCCGAGTGCACGTGCAAAGCCTGACTGTCTGAGACCCATTGTGAAGAGGTCAGCCATTTTTTCTGACTTGAAGGTGATTCTTGCCTTCATCTTAAGTTCTGTTCTGGGAGCTGTATACTTGTTAAGCTGACCCTTAACGAAGCCTGTTGCCCACCAATATTCGGTGTATTCTCTGTGGAATGCCTTCTTATATGAGCCCTGGTTGTTTTCTTTCCAGTAACAGGTCATTTCCATTTTAAGCCAATCTTCCTTATCGGCACAGTCATAGTGGTTAACATCGCCGATTTCGCCGTCATATGTACCTGCATCTGTGGTGTAAACACCGATTTCGGCACCTACAAGAAGGAAGCCGTACTGACCCTTCCAGAGCTGAATCATCCAGTCTTTGTCACCGTATGTAAAGCGGATACGAAGAACGTCGATATACATAGCGGTCACAGGTGTCATAATGTCGTAAACTTCGTTGAAGCCTGCGTTTGACTGCCAGCAGTCCTTATCGTCGGTGTAGTAGAAGTCGCCTGCGGCATCGTATCTGTAACCGAGGAACTCATCACCGTCGGGACCGATAACCTGGTCAACGAGCTTGTCATCACCGGGGTATGAAACAGTGCCTGTCTTCTTGGTTGTAGTGGTGTTGGCGGGCTTTTTGTTGTTGGAATTCGCCTTGGTGGGATTCTTGTTGGAGTTTGCCTTGGTGGGTTTTTTGCTTGCGGCATCCTTTGTTACGTCAAGAATCTGCTGGAATGTTGTGAGAATGTTGTCATCCGATGTGTCGGATGTATCAACGGGCTCGTAAACACCGGGATTATAGTTGTTATAATCGTATTCGGTCTGAGGAGCTGTTGATGAGGTTGTTGTTTCGTCGCCTGCTTTGCCGGGACCGCCTCTGAGAATTGCAACGGCTGCTACGGAGCCTGCAATTACAACTGCGGCGCAGATGGCGAGGATGAGAATTTTTTTCTTACCCATGTTTTTTCCTCCTGCGGATTTCCGCTGATATTTTGTATATTTTAACTCCTCATACGGAGTAAATATCCTTGGTTATCTGATGTACTGCCAGATGAAAATAACATCTTTGCCGTAAATCTTATAGGTATCTGCAACTGTGGGATTGAAGGTCGAAACTTTGGTGAATCCCTTCTTGCCGAGAGCCTCTGCAAAAAGCTGTGCCTGCTCTTCGCTTTCAAAAGTGATTCTGCCGAGAAGCTGAAGGTCGTTGGAGTCAAATCTGTTTTTGAGCTGACCGTCAACAAATCCTGTGGGCCACCAGAAATCATCATAGTTTCTGGTAAGCTGAGGCAGATATCTGCCGTCGTCAAACTCATTCCAGAAAATAGTCATTTCCATTTTAAGCCAATCTTCTTCCGCAGCACAGTCGTAATGCTCGGGAATAAGGTAAATCTTACCGGGAGTTCTGGTGTAAAGACCGATTTCACCGCCTACGGTACCGATATCACCGGAAATATACTGACCCTTCCAGAGCTGAATTCTGTAAGGCTTGTTTTCGTATTTGAAATCAATTCTTGTAGTTTCGATTGTGAAGTCGATAAGGCTTGCGCCCGCATCATAACCGGGGTTATAGCCGAAGTGTCTCTGCATGCAGTTGGGGTCTTTATCATCGTTGAATATGTAGGGCTTAAGACCGATAACGTCATAACCCGAACCGTAAAGACCGGCAAGGCTCATATCCTTGGGCAGGTTTTTGCTTGCAGTAACGGGACGCTTTGTGCCGCTTGAATGTTCCATTTCGTCGGGGTCAAGCTCGCCCTTCTGGGGTGCTGTTGTTTCCTCGGTTTTTGTTGTTGATTCAGCGGGCTTCTTTGTTGTGCTTTCAGCCTGAGTGGGCTTTTCGGCAGGCTTTTGTGTTGAAGGCACATAAGTGTCTGTAAGAACCTGAGTTGTCAGGTCAATGATTGCCTGGAATGTTGAAGGCTCGGTGGTGGGCTCAACGGGAGCGTAAGCGTATTCTGTTGAATCGAATGTGCTGTCAGGCTCTACGGCAGGGCCGTTGTTTGCCTTGAAAACAAGCACACCTGCAATGGCGGCAACGCATATTGCCACAACCGCAACTGCGATTACTGCGAGATTTGCTGATTTTTTCATCTTTCTTTCCTCCTGTTTTATTTATTCCGAAAAATTATTTTTGAATGGTGGAGATGGCGGTAATCGAAACCGCGTCCGAAAAACCCTTGCAGGGACTTTCTACGAGTGTATTCCGTCTTTTCACATTCCCTTACTCCCACGCCGGCGGACAGGCTGGGGAGCTTGGTAGACCGATTATCCGTGACGGGCTACCGGCCGTTACCCGTTCACGTTCACTGCTGATCGACGCCTCTTGTGCGGCCGCAGTCCTCCGCACAGAGACGGCTGCTTAGTTAAGCAGCAAGAGCAACTTTATTGTTGTCGTTTAAATTTGAATTTTACGGATTTTATAGCGGTCCCGCCCCGCTACTCGCTTATCCGGGCTCAGATTCCCCGTCGAAATCCTTTCATCCCCGTATATATTAATTCGTAATTCGCAATTCGTAATGCGTAATTACGGATTATTCTGAGTTTTTGTTATGGACATCAGGATTTTTATGAGTTCACGGCAATCGCAGTGAATGCTGTTGAATTGTTCCTGATTTATATAATTGCTTTCATAAAGAAGTTCAAACCAATATTCGGTCTCACTGCTTTCTTTGAGAGCAATATTCATTTTTGCATAGAAATCAGGTTTACTTTGGGCACGTATGGCTTCACGTACATTTGCACCGATACTCGTACCGCTTCTCAAAACCTGAACTGCAATGGGGTAAATCTTATGATTTTCAGTCAGATATCTGTATAGGTTTATTGTTCTTAAAGCAAAAGCCTTGCTTTTTTCGACAATAATATTTTTTTCTGACATCACACAGACACCTCTGAATAATTACGAATTGCGCATTACGAATTGCGAATTGACATCGCCTTGGCGATGTTTCGCTGAGCATCTTTCTTCGCCGCAACTTCTCGTTTATCATAGAGTTTTTTACCTTTGCAAAGACCGATTTCCACCTTTGCTCTGCCTTTGGAGAAGTAAACGCTGAGGGGCACGATTGCAAGACCCTCCTGCTTAACCTGAGCGTAAAATCTTCTGATTTCTTTCTTGTGAAGCAGAAGACGTTTTGTCCTCAGTGGGTCACGGTTGAAGATGTTGCCGTGTTCATAAGGGCTGATGTGCATACCGTTGACAAACATTTCGCCGTCCTTCACGAAGCACCAGGAATCTTTCAGGTTGATTTTACCCTGACGTATGGATTTAACCTCCGTGCCGAAAAGTTCAATGCCTGCTTCCAGTTTTTCAAGCACAAAATAGTCGTGATATGCTTTTTTGTTCTGGGCAATAATTTTAATGCCGCTGTTTTTTTCCATTTTTTGTACCTTTCACGGATTGGGATTATACCACACATTAAATAAGTGTGTCAATATCCCAGTTTTGTTGCAAAGAAATCAAAAAATTTCAGAAAATCAAAGATTTACGGTCACCGAAAGGATGCCTACACATTATTTTGTGCTGTTTTTGCTGCCGTAAACACGTTTTTTGGCGTAAAAATCTTTTTTTCTTTTCTTTTCCTCAGCCTCACGCTTGGCGGCAAGTGCTCTTTTTGCCTTTACCTTTGAGAGAGGCTTGCCTTTTTTTGCGGGCTTCTTTTTGGTTTCTTCCTTATCTTTATCGGGGTTTTCCTTATAGAAAACTATACTGCCGCCGATAACCTGAATAACCTCACTGCCTGTTGCCTCTGCAAGCTTATCGGCAAATTCTCTGGGGCTTTCGGGTGCACTTTCAAGCAGCACTTTAAGCTTTATAAGTTCTCTTTTTCTCAGTGCATCGGCAGTCTGGGCAACAAGTGCATCGGAAATGCCGCCCTTACCAATCTGGAAAAGGGGTTCAAGACCGTTTGCCTGTGCTCTGAGCTGGGCTCTTTCCTTACCGGTCATCAGTTGTCCTCCTCAATCTGCTTTGCAAGCATACGCACGGATTTACCTCTGTGGCTGATTGCATCTTTTTCGTCTGCGGTAAGCTGTGCCATAGTCTTTTCTCCGCCGTATTCAACGGGAAGGAAAAGGGGGTCATAGCCGAAACCGCCGTTACCGATTTCTTCGTAACCGATGGTGCCTCTGCATTCGCCTCTTGCGATAAGCTTTCTGCCGTCGGGATATACACAGCAGGCAACGCTGACATAAGCGGCACCTCTTTCGGCGGGATCAACACCTTCGAGGGCTTTGAGAAGCTTTTCGTTGTTGGCTTCATCGTTGCCGTGCTCACCTGCATACCTTGCAGAGTAAACACCGGGTGCACCGTCAAGATAATCAACGGCAAGACCCGAATCGTCGGCAATGCAGGGCATACCGCTTTCTCTGCATCCGCTTTCCGCCTTGATAAATGCGTTTTCCTCAAAAGTCGTGCCTGTTTCCTCAGCGTCGGTAAGCTCAATGCCTGCCTCTTCAGCAAGAAGCACTCTTATGCCGAGAGGAGCAAGAATGCGCTGCATTTCGTCCCTCTTTTTCATATTGTGTGTAGCAATAATGTAATCCATATATATTATTCCTCGTCTTTGTCTTCTTCAAACAGACCTTCTGCAAAAGCTGCAGGATTAAAGGGTCTCAGGTCATCAATGCCTTCGCCTACGCCGATAAACTTGACGGGTACTTTAAGGTCGTTTTTGATTGCAAGCACAACGCCGCCCTTTGCGGTGCCGTCAAGCTTTGTGAGGATGATACCCGTAATTTCGGCAACATCCTTGAATTCTTTTGCCTGATTGACTGCATTCTGACCGGTTGTTGCATCAAGCACAAGCAGAATTTCACGGTCTGCATAGGGGAGCTGACGGTCAATTACTCTGTAAATCTTGGCAAGCTCTTCCATAAGGTTTTTCTTATTGTGGAGTCTGCCTGCGGTGTCACAGATGATGATATCCGCATTTCTTGCCTTGCCTGCGGAAATTGTATCAAAAACAACTGCGGCAGGGTCTGCACCTTCCTTGTGCTTGACGATATCAACGCCTGCACGGTCAGCCCAGATTTCAAGCTGGTCAATAGCTGCGGCTCTGAAAGTATCTGCGGCACCCAGGATAACCTTTTTGCCTTCTTCCTTGAACATCGCCGCCATTTTGCCGATTGATGTTGTTTTGCCTACGCCGTTTACGCCGATAACAAGGATAACCGAGGGTACGGTTATCATATCAAGCTCCTCGCCGCCGCTGAGAAGGTCTGCACAGATATTGCGGATTTCTTCCTTCACATCCTTGGCTTTGCGGAGATTCTTTTTAAATACGGAGTCTTTGAGTCTGTCAACGATTTCGGCGGCGGTGGTTACGCCAACATCTGCCATAACGAGAATTTCTTCAAGCTCCTCGTAAAAATCGTCGTCTATTTCGTTTTTGCCGTAGAGAGCCGCATTGATTGCGCCGCTCATGCTGTCACGGGTCTTTTTCAGACCTCTGTTGATTCTTTTGAAAAGTCCCATAGCGTACCTCTATATATCTAATGTATTGCGTAATTTACTGTTCCTGCACATTCTTGATGATTTTTTCGATAGTCTTTTTGAGTGAGGAATCGTTTGCCGCATCCTTTGCAACGGTTTCGACCGAATAAAGAATTGTTGTTCTGTCTCTGCCGCCGAAGAATTCGCTGATTTCCTTCTGTGTGAGGTCGGTGATTTCTCTGACTATGTAAATTGCAACCTGTCTTGCTCTTGCGGTTTTGGCATCCTTCTTTTTGGAAATTATATCCATCTGAGGAACTCCGAAGGTGCGTGAGGTCTCTGAAATGATACTGCTTACAATGGACGAAACAGGTCTGCTGTCGGTCATAATATCACGGATAGCATTCTGTGCCATTGCAATGTTGATTGAAGCACCTTCGATGTTGACAAGTGCATTGATTTTCTTAACCGCACCTTCAAGCTGACGGATGTTTGATTTGATTTTATCGGCAATGAACTGAACAACATCGGGAGGAAGTTCAAGACCGAGGGTGTCTGCCTTACGCTGGATAATCGCCATTCTTGTTTCGGTATCGGGGGGCTGGATATCTGCAAGAAGTCCCCACTCAAAACGGTTACGGAGTCTTTCGTCAAGAATTTCGATATCCTTGGGTGCACGGTCGGAAGCAAGAACAATCTGCTTGCCGTCCTGAGTAAGAGTATTAAATGTATGGAAAAATTCTTCCTGAGTTGACTCTTTGCCTGCGATAAACTGAATATCGTCAACGATGAGAACATCGCAGTTTCTGTACTTCTTATGAATTTCCTTCATTGACTTTTCCTTGATGCCGTCAACAATAAGGCTTACAAAATCTTCACCGCGGGTGAAAATGATATCAGCTTTGGGATTTTTGCTTTTTATTTCGTTGCCGATGGCACAGAGAAGGTGAGTTTTGCCCAGACCCGAATTGCCGTATATGAAAAGGGGGTTGTATGCCGCACCGGGAGTTGCCGCAACCGCCTGAGCCGCTGCGTGGGCAAATTTGTTTGATGAACCTACAACGAAGGTTTCGAATGTGTTCTTTTCAATGCTCAGTGATGAACCGCCTGCATTTGCCGCCGCCTGAGCTGCAGCAGCCTGGGCCTTTGCAACAGCATTTGTATCCACAATGATGATTTCTACATCAAAGCCCATAACCTTTTTGAACGCCTGTGCAATATCGTCCGAAAATCTCTGGTCGATAATTCTTTTTACAAATTCACTTGCCCCGATTTCTGCTTTCGCACCGTCAAAGCTGATAATTTCAAGGGGCTTGAACCAGCTTGAGTAAATAACATCGCCGCATGATGCTCTGAGCTCTTCACACACGAGAGCCCACATCTCTTTGAGAGATTCCATATCTTTCTTTTCCTCCGATTTTACAGTAGTCTTTTATTTTAGCGCATTCTTTCGCATTCTAACGATAACGATACATAATACACTATAGCACAAAGCGACGGTTATTTCAAGAAGAAATTACCCGAAAACCGAAAAGTTTTCACGCACAGGTGGAAAACCTGTGCATAATTTTTGCCGCAAAGCTCCAAAATAACGATTAAATTCAAAAAATTGTTGACATTGGCACCATGTTTGTTATATAATGTGTACTCTGAGGGGTATGCCCCTTGGTTTGTTATGCATTTTTTTATGTTTTTGCTTAATAATCATTTTTATTTGCGTGGTATTCACCCCATTTAATTTTGATTGTTTCAGACCCCGAAAAGGTCGGAAAATACACAAAAAGTGAAACGGAGGTTAGCAGAATGAAAAGAACTTACCAGCCCAAGAAGCGTCATCGCAAGATGGAACACGGCTTCCGCAAGAGAATGGCTGACAGAAACGGCCGCAAGGTTCTTGCCCGTCGCAGAGCAAAGGGCAGAAAGCAGCTCACTTACTAATCCTTAAAAAAGGAAATGGTGAAGATGCAGAAACCGGTAACCTTAAAGCAGAACACCGAATTCCACCGTGCCTACGGCAGGGGTAAGGTCAAGGCCGCCCCGTCAATCGTGACCTATGTTGTAAAAAACAGAGGTCAGGGTATCCGTATGGGCATTACTGCCGCAAAAAAGCTCGGCAGTGCAGTTGAGAGAAACAGATGCCGCCGCATCATAAGGGCGGCATTCTCCTCAATTTACCCTCAGTGTTCGGGGAATTACGACATTGTGTTTGTTGCAAGGTTCAAAACAAAAAAGCTCAAAAGCAGCGACCTTGAACCCGTTATGAGAAGTCATTTAACGGAGCTCGGCGTTGTAAGCGGCAGTGTGGGGGCTGAATTTTGATGAAAAAATTTCTGCTTTCCGCAATACGTTTTTATCAGAAGCGTATTTCCCCGCTGTTCCCCCCTATGTGCAGGTATTATCCCACCTGCTCACACTATGCCGTAGAGGCAATTCAGGTTCACGGAGCAATCCGGGGGACCCTTTTAACTTTATTCAGATTAATGAGGTGCAACATACTTTTCCCCGGCGGATACGACCCGGTACCGCCTAAGAAGCACCGCCATTCGGAGGACAAAAAATGACCGGTATTTATGAAATTCTGGGCGTACCTTTCGGATTTATTCTCAGATTTATTTACGATACAGTAGGTATGGGCAACTATGCCGTTGCTATTGTTTTGCTGACTTTATTTGCAAGAATCCTTATGATTCCTTCATCAATCAGCCAGCAGAAGGGTATGGTCAAAACACAGCGAATGCAGGCAAAGCTTCGCAGAATTCAAACCAAATATGCAGGAAATCAGCAGAAGATTCAGGAAGAAACCAATGCTCTTTATCAGAGGGAAGGTTTTAACCCCATGGGCGCAGGCTGTGCACCTATGCTTGTTCAGTTTGTTCTTCTTTTCGGTCTTATCGGTGCAATCTATTATCCTCTGAGCAACTTCCTTTACGACAGTGAAATCACAAAGGAAGAAATTGCACTGCTCACAAAAGCAGTTCAGGATCTTGGTCTTGCGGGTAACACCAGGAGTGCTCACCTTGTTGAGCTTATTATCATTCAGAATATTGAATCCTTGCAGGGCGTTGCAGGCGTAAGCGAAGCTGCAATTAACGCTATCAAAGGCATTAATTTCGATTTCTTCGGTCTCTTCTCATTGGGCGATGTGCCTATGGATTTCAAGGGTCTTCATGTTATCTGGGCAATCCCCGTGCTTTCATTTGTTTCATCAATGGCAACGGGTTTTTACTCACAGATTAAGCAGAAGAAGCAGAATCCTGCCATGGCAAGCAACTTTATGATGACAGGCTGTATGACCTTAGGTATGCCTTTGTTCTCACTCTATTTTGTTGTCAACTATCCTGCAGGTATCGGTATTTACTGGATTGCATCCAGTATTTTCGGTTTTATTTCAACAGTTATTATCGGACAGATTTATAACCCCAAAAAGATGCTTGCAAAGCTTATGGTCGATGAAACGGTAGCACGCCGTTCAAGAGAAAATAACCTGAAGCAGACTGTTGAAAGAAAAGAGAAGAACAACTAACACATTCAGGTGGTGAAACATTTTGATAAAAGAAGCATTCGGTACAGGTGCTACTATTGAAGAAGCAAAAGACGCTGCGTTGAAGGCGCTTAACGCCCCCGAAGATGCAGATATTAAATATGAAGTTCTGGAACAGCCCAAGGCTAAGCTTTTCGGTATTTTCGGCGGTTCATCCGCAAAGGTAAAGGTAAGCTACGAAGCAGAGGACGAGCCCGTCGCTGAGCCCGTTCCCGCTGAAGAAAAGGCTGCTCCCGCAGCCAAAAAGATGGTTGCTGTTGAGGACGGTTCATTTGACAAAGCAAAGGATTACATCCTTACAATTCTCAAAAATCTCGGTGTTGAAGAAGCTGAGATTACAGTTGAAGCAGATGATGAAGAAGTTCGTTTCTCGATCAGCTGCGGCGACGATTACGGTTCGGTAATCGGCAGAAGAGGCGAAACTCTTGATGCTATACAGTATCTTACACGCCTTGTTATCAACAGAGGCAACGAAGAATTCAAGAGAGTTTCAATCAATGTAGGCAATTACAGAGAAAAGAGAGAAAACACTCTCCGATCACTTGCACGCAAGAATGCGGCAAAGGTAAGAAAATACGGCAGAAATGTTGTACTTGAGCCTATGAACCCCTACGAAAGAAGAATCATTCACACAACCGTTCAGGAAATCGAAGGCGTTACCTCACATTCAGTAGGCAGCGACAGCGACAGAAAGGTTGTTATTACCCTTGAAGAGGGTGTTAAGCCCACAAACGGCGGCTACAACAACAGAGGCCGCGGCGGTTACAACAAGGGCGGCAACAGAGGCGGATACCGCGGCGGTAACAGAGGCGGCTATAACAACAGACGCAACGATTCCGATGCACCCGCAGCACCTGCAAGAGCACCCCGCTCGGATTCAGCAGGTTCACTTTACGGAAAGATTGAAATCAATAAGGACTAAAAATTAAGCGTACGGTTTTGGTGACCGTACGCTTTTTTTATTTGCCTATCAGATAATCAATTGCCCGAAGGTATCCGTCAAAGCCCAGACCGACAAATGATTTTTCACATGCCATACCTGCATATGACATCTGTCTGAAAGATTCTCTGGTGCTGATATCTGAAATATGCACCTCAACCGCAGGGATTGCAACCGCTTTAAGTGCATCAAGAATTGCGATGCTGGTGTGGGTGTAGGCGGCAGGATTGATGATTATTCCGTCAACCTCGTCACGGTATGCTTCGTGAATGGCATCAACTATTGCTCCCTCGTGATTCGACTGGAAAAGCTGGGCTTCAACGCCTTTTTCTGCGGCGTAGTCAAGAATGATTGAGCAGAGATTTTCATAGGAATTGCTTCCGTATATATTTGGTTCTCTTATGCCCAGCATATTCAGATTGGGTCCGTTTATTACAAGTATATGCATTTTAAAATTCTCCTTACTGTTATTTGGGGGTCGGGGTCAACACTGACGGTGAAATCTGACGCATCCTTATAGAAAGGCTGTCTTTGTTCAAGCATTCTGTGCAAGGTTTCCGCATCTTTCGAAAGGGGTCTGCCGTCGGTGGCGAGAGTATCGGGATTTGAGTCAAGGAAAATCACCGTGGAATTTTCTCGCAGTGCAATGCGGTTTTCTTCACGGAGGATTGCACCGCCGCCTGTGGCGATTATTTTGCCCGAAAGCTTTCCTGCTATGTGGACAGCTTCGGTTTCACGGTTGCGGAATTCATTCTCGCCGTATTTCTCAAAAATATCGGGAATGGTTTCGCCCGATGATTCAACAACAAGGCTGTCGGTGTCAATACATTCTCTGCCTGTGATTTGCGAAAGCAGGGCGGCACAGGTGGATTTGCCGCAGCCCGGCATACCCACAAGGGCAATGTTTTTTTGATTTGAAATTATTTTATCATAAATTTCATCAACCCGTGAAAGGTGAATGGATTTGCCCGTAAATATTTCCGCGCCCCGAAGTGCCTGAGCAACAAGCATATAAAGACCGTTTATGCAGTCAATGCCAAGCTTTTGAGCGTCAAGTAAAAAAACCGTGCGTGCAGGGTTATAGATAAGGTCAAGAGCCTTTTTGCAGTTGGTGAATCGTGAAAGGTCAATAAGTCTTTCGCCGTTGTCGGGGTACATTCCTACGGGTGTGGTGTTGACTATGATATCCGCATCGTAATGCAGGTTTATATTGGAATAATTATTTTTTCCCGAGCGTGAAACCGTAACAATTTCTTTTGCGCCGCCGTCACGGGCAACATGATAAACCGTGCGGCTTGCACCTCCTGAGCCGAGGATAAGCACCTTTTTGCCTTTGAAATCACAGTCGCACTTCTTTGCCATATAATCAAAGCCGAAGTAATCTGTATTGTCGCCGTAAAGTGAGCCGTCGGCACAGCGGATAACCGTATTCACGCTGCCGATTTTTTCGGCGGTTTCCGAGCGGCGGTCACAGCGGTTGAATGCCTCGACTTTATAAGGAATGGTAACATTGAAGCCTTTCAGACGGGTATCGGAAAAGAAGCCGTCAAGATTTTCGGGCTCAGTGGGATAAAGCTTATATTCATAGTCATGCAGAAGTGCGTGAATCTGCGGTGAAAGGGAATGACCCAGCTTTCTGCCTAAAAGTCCGTACATTTTCAGCCCTCCGTATAGCTTCCCAGATAACTGAATTGCTCCGCATCGTGTTCAAGCTCGTTAAGAAGAACACGCAGGTTTTCCGAATATACGGAGGCATTAATATCGAAATAAAACATAAATTCAAAGTTTGTGCCGGGCAGAGGTCGGCTTTCAAGCTTTGTCATATTAAGCCCCAGAGCTGCAAAGCCCGAGATTACGTTATAGAGTGCACCGGGCTTGTGGGGAAGGGTCATCATTATGCTGGTTTTGTCGGCGCCTGCATAGATTTCAAGCTTTTTGGATATGCAGATAAAACGGGTGTAATTATTATCCGTATTCTGAATTCCGCTTTTGAGCACGGAAAGACCGTAAAGCTCGGCACAATCCTTTGAGCCGATGGCAGCGCAGTCGGTTCTTCCGCTTTGGGCAACCATCTTTGCCGCAACAGCAGTATTCTCACACACGGTTATTTTAACTCCCAGCTTTGCAAGATATTCACTGCACTGATTAAGTGCCTGCTCGTGAGAGAAAACCTCTTTAACATCTTCAAGCTTTACGCCGCGGGGCGCAAGAAGTGTATGTCCGATAAAAAGCTTAAGGCTGTGAGTGATGTAGAATTTGTATTTGTTCATAAGGTCATAGACCTTGTTGACGGAGCCTGCGGTGCTGTTTTCAACGGGCAGAATGCCGTAGCGGCACAGACCGCTGTCAACAGCTTTGAAAACATCCTCAAATCCCGAGAAATACATAATCGACGGGTAAGCAAACATCTTATCGCAGGCAAACTGTGAATACGCACCTTCAACACCTTGACAGGCAACGGTTGCTCTTTCAGGCATCGGCAAGGGTTCCCCTGCGGTTGCTTCTTCAATCATTTTTGAAAAATCGGATTGAGGGTAAATTATTCTTTTCTGGTAAGAACGGCTCAGCTCAAAAAGGGTCTGATAAAGAGTTTTTGCGTAGCTTTGAAGCTCTTCGGGTACGCTTTCCGTTACATTGTTGATAATTTCTCTTTCACGCTGACGGTTGAAAACGGGTATGCCGTTTTCCTGCTTGAATCTGCCCACTTCGGCGGCAGTTTCCATTCTTTCTTTAAAGAGTTTTACAAGTTCTTTATCTATACTGTCTATTTTGTTTCTCAGTTCATTCAAATCCATTTTTTTGACCTCATCCCAAAAGAAAATCTGCAATTACAACAGCCGCCGCCGCTTCAACGCAGGGCACTGCTCTGTGAACGATGCAGGGGTCGTGTCTGCCGCCGATAACAAGGCTTTCTTCAGCGCCCGTTTCGGTGTTGACCGTCTGCTGTTCAATACCTATGGAAGGTGTGGGCTTTACCGCACAGCGGAAAACAAGGGGCATCCCCGAGGTTATTCCGCCCAGAATACCGCCGTGATTATTCGTTACGGTTGAAATTCTGCCGTTTTCGGAAGTAAAGGGGTCGTTGTTTTCACTGCCTCTCAGCGTGCTGCCTTCAAATCCTGAGCCGAATTCAATGCCCTTGATTGCAGGAATGCCGAAAACCGCCGCTGAAATTCTGTTTTCCATACCGTCAAATATGGGGTCGCCTATGCCGGCAGGTAAGCCGATAACCGCACATTCGATTGTACCGCCTATGGAATCACCCTGAGCTTTGGCGTCATAAATTTCTTTTCTCATTAACTCGCCCTGTTTCTCGTCAATGACGGGGAAAGTCCTTGAAGCAAGAGCGTTGAAATCGTTTTCGTTCACATTAACGGGGTCAAAGCGGCTGTCGCATACTTTGCCGATTGAGGAAATATGTGCACCTATGCGGATGCCTTTTTCTTCAAGCATCTGCATACACACCGCACCTGCAAAGCAAAGGGGCGCGGTAAGCCTGCCGCTGAAATTGCCGCCGCCTCTTACATCGTTGAAGCCGCCGTGCTTCATCATTGCGGCAAAATCGCTGTGTGAAGGTCGTGGCAGGGTGCGGAGCTTTGAATAATCTGCGGAGCGTGTATCCGTATTTTCAATGATTGCGCAGAGAGGTGCGCCGCAGGTAACATTATTAACAACGCCCGATATGATTTTCACGGTATCCGCTTCTTTCCTCGGTGTGGAAAGGTCGTTGCCGCCGGGGGCACGCCTTGCCATAAACGCGGCGGTTTTATCCGTATCAATTTTAAAGCCTGCAGGCAGACCGTCAATCACAACACCCATTGCCTCGGAGTGTGACTGACCGAAAATGGTTATTTTAATGTTGTTTCCCAAATTACATGACATTTGCTTTACCTCCAAGCTTGTTATAGTCATCGAAAAATCCGGGGTAGGATTTGTTGACGGCTTGTGCGTTGCGGATGATTACGTCGCCCTTGCATCTGCAAGCGGCAACAGCTGCCGCCATAGCGATTCTGTGGTCATTGAACGAATCGGTTTCACCGCCGTTGAGGAAATCTTTGCCGTTTATTATAAGACCGTCACGGGTTTCGGTAACATCGCCGCCCAGTGAACGGAGCATGGTTGCGGTGGTCGTTATTCTGTCACTTTCTTTTATGCGCAGTCTTTCGCCGTTATATATAACGGTTTCGCCTTCTGCGGTTGCGGCAAGTGCCGCTATGACGGGCACCGCATCGGGGATATTCCCTGCATCAACCATACAGCCGTGAAGTCGGGAAACATCCGCCCTGAAACTGCCGTTATTTTCAAAAATATCTGCTCCCATATTTTTCAGCACGGTAATGATTTCTTTATCGCCCTGAGCCGAAAGAGGGTCAAGTCCCGTAACCTCTGCACCCATACACAAAGGGAAAGCGGCGTTTGACCAATCGGCTTCAACGGAGAATTCACAGCCCGTAAGGGGAGCCGGATTTATATAAAATGTATTGTTTTCTTCTTTGATATCTGCACCGAAGGTGCGGAGAACCTGCAAAGTGATGTCAACATAGGGTCTTGACTGCACGGGAGGAAGAAGATTTATTCTGCCGCCGCCAAGATACGAAAGAGTCATAAGCAGCCCCGTCACAAACTGTGAGCTTACATCGCCTTTGAGAGTGAAATCCCTTTGTGATATACTGCCTGAGACTGCAAGGGGAAATTCATCCGATATAAGTGCACCGTTGCGGATTAATTCTTCTTTGAGAGGTGAAAGAGGTCTTTCGGGAAGTCTGCCCGAAGCGTGGATACGGGTTTCTGTTCCCAGCGCACATATAACGGGCAGAAGAAAACGGAGAGTTGAACCGCTTTCGTTGCAGTTTATTACGGCGGAATCAAGAGGTTTTTTAATGGGTGTGACGGAATAAACATTGCCGTTAATTCCGATTTCGGCACCCAATTTTTTCAGGCAGTCAACCGTAGCCTCGATGTCCGCAGAGGTTGTATTTATTCTGATTTCACTTTTACCCTTTGCAAGTGCGGCACAGATGAGTGCCCTGTGTGCAAAGGATTTTGAGGCTATACCCTCAATACTGCCCGAGATACAGGCAGGCGTGATTCTTATATCCATTATCTGTACTCCGCTATTTTGTATAAATCTTCAACGGGAATTTTTTTCAGTATGCATTCACCGATTTTCTTCGGCACAACAAAATTTATACTGCCGCCGCTTCGCTTTTTATCCGAAAGTGCGGCGTCTGCCAACATACGTGGTGAAAATTCACATTCAACGGGCAGATTGTTGTTTTTATTTGTATTTATAATTGCTTCGGTGCAGTCCTCGTCGCTCCAGCCCAGAGCATATGAAGCCTTTGCCGCAATAACCATACCTATTGCAACCGCACCGCCGTGGGCAATGCCGAAATCACTGCATTTTTCAACGGAATGAGCCATGGTATGACCGAAATTGAGAAGCTGTCTGTCGCCGCAGTCAAACTCATCCTTTGCAACAACATCACGTTTAAGCTCAACGCACCGTGCAATTATTTTCTCTATATCCGATTTTACATCTCCGTTTTGCACTTTGTCAAATAATTCTTTATCAAAAATTACGCCGTATTTGATAACCTCTGCCATACCGTTTGCAAATTCACAATCGGGCAGAGTTGAAAGGGTATCCGTGTCGCAAAGCACAAGTGAGGGCTGGTAAAACGCACCTGCAAGGTTTTTGCCTGCGGTGAGATTTACGGCGGTTTTGCCGCCTACGGAGGAGTCAACCGCCGCAAGAAGAGTTGTGGGCACCTGAATGAAAGGTATGCTTCTGAGGAAAAGTGATGATGCAAGGCCCGTCATATCTCCCGTAACGCCGCCGCCCAGAGCAACCGCAAAGTCGCTGCGTGTAATGCGGTTTTCCGCCGCGAATTCAAGAAGCTCAAACAAGGTTTCTTTGCTTTTTGAATCTTCGCCTGCGGTAAAAATAAATTCAAGTGTAGCTATACCTGCACTTTCAAGGCTTGCCTTTGTTTTTTCAAGCCAGAGAGGAGCGACGTTACTGTCGGTAACGATAAGCGCCCTGGCCTTGCCGAAAAGCGAAACGCATCTTTCGCCGATAGAAGACAGAATTCCGCCGCCGATAACAACATCATATTCTTTTGAAGCGTTAACCTTGATAATTTCCATAATATAACCTACTTTGCCTGTTTTTTGCTGTCCGTACCCTCTTTAAGCAGGGCGACAAGACCCTCTTTATCGTTGCTTTTCAATGCCGTACTGTATTCGCTGAGCCTTTCAATAAGAAAATCAATTTCCGCACAAAGGTTATCCTTGTTTTCAAAGAAAAGCTCTGTCCACATAGCTTCGTTAAGCTTCGATACACGGGTAAGGTCGCGGTAACTGCCTGCAGAAAAGCCTTTTTGCTTCACCGCCGTGCGGCTTTTGACATAAGCGTTTGAAATTATGTGAGGAAGCTGAGATGTGAACGCTATTACTTTATCATGTTCTTCGGCAGTTGTAAAGTTAATTGCACCGAAACCTGCGTCATCAAGCACATTTCTCAGCTTTTCAAGAATTCGTATATCTGTATTTTCCTTGGGAGTAACAATCATTGTGGCGTTTTTAAAAAGATTTCCTCTTGAAGCGTTGAAGCCGGAAAACTGAGTGCCTGCCATGGGATGTGCACCGATAAAGATAAATCCGTTTTCTTCTGCAAGCTTTTCACAGGGAGTGCAGATGGGTCTTTTTACACCGCCGCAATCCGTTACGATTGCACCTTTTTTGATTTCTGAGGCATATTCCTTCACGAAATCAACGGTAGCCTGCGGATAGAGTGCAATGAAAATCATATCCATTGTGCCGATGTTGCCGCCGTTCATTTCGTCTTTTACGGCACCTACCATTTTTGCCGCAAGCAGTGAGCTTCTGTTACGGTCAAGACCGAAAATTTCATGTTTTCCGCTTTCCGTAAGTGCCCTTGCAAGTGAGCCTCCGATAAGCCCCAGACCGACTATACCTATTTTCATAAAATCACCTTAAAACTTTGTCATTATTTCTCTGATTGCATTTGCTTCTTTTACAACCTTTGCGAATTCCTCGGGGCGGAGCGCCTGAGGACCGTCGCAAAGTGCGTGGGCAGGGTCGTTGTGAACCTCAATCATAAGACCGTCTGCGCCTGCCGCAACTGCCGCAAGAGCAAGGGGACGAACCATTCTTGCCATACCTGCCGCATGGCTCGGGTCTGCAATAACGGGAAGATGAGTTTTTTCTTTAAGCAGTGCAATTGCGGAAATATCCATTGTGTTTCTTGTGTAATGCTCAAAGGTTCTTATGCCTCTTTCGCAAAGCATAACCTTGCTGTTGCCGCCTGCCATAATGTATTCCGCACTCATAAGAAGCTCTTCCATTGTGGCGGAAAGACCTCTTTTGAGAAGAATGGGTTTATCGGTTTTGCCCAGCTCTTTAAGCAGCTCAAAATTCTGCATATTTCTTGCACCGACCTGAATAACATCAACATCTTCGAAAAGAGGAAGGTGTGAAATATCCATAATTTCGGTGACTATAGGTGCACCCGTGATTTTTCTTGCCTTTCTCAGCAGGTCAAGACCCTCTGCCCTCATACCCTGGAATGCGTAGGGCGATGTGCGGGGCTTGAATGCGCCGCCTCGGAGGAGGTTTGCCCCTGCTTTTTTGATATCTTCGGCAATTGAACAGATTTGTTCGGTTGACTCAACGGAGCAGGGGCCTGCAATGAACTGAAAATTGCCGCCGCCGATTTTGTTGCCGCAAACATCGATAACCGTGTCATCGGGATGGAATTTACGGCTTGCTTTTTTGTAAGGCTCGCTGATTCTTGCAACTCTGCTTACTATGTTAAGCCCTTCGATAAGGTCAATGTCAACGTGGCTTGTATCGCCTACAAGACCCAGAATGGTTTCATACTGTCCGTTACTGCGGTGGATTTCAAGATTAAGGCTTTCAAGCCATTCAACAAGGTTCTGCACCTGATTTTCGTCTGTTCCTTTTTTGATTGATACAATCATTTCAAATACCTCCGAAAAAAATAACCCCACAGCGTAAATTTCGCTGCGGGGTGTTATAAACCTCTGTTAACGTTTTTCAGCAAAACCTACCAAACCCTATCAAATTATTTGATAAAGTAAAAGTAGAAATATGCTGCTGTGAAAACGTTTTTAGCCATCTGAGATAACCTCTTTTGCTTTTGATAGGTACAGAATAGCACTTGAAAATCCGTTTGTCAATACTTTTTTTGCAAAAACTTTAACGATTTAAAGCTTTTCATCAATAAATCAAAAGTTTTCAATTTTTATCTGGCACACTGACATGGCTTTAAGTGCATTTTCGTGGCTTTCCGGAGTAACCCCCGCACAGCAGGCGGCATCCACAATAACGGGCACTTCAGGAAGAAACGCCTTGATTATCATTGCGTTTGAAATAACGCATATGTCGGTGCACAGTCCGATGAGAGTTATGCTTTCAATTTTTTCTTCGTAGGTGTCGTAAGCCTTCAGAAGCTGACCCAGAGCAATACTGCCGAAGGTGGGCTTATCAACGGCTTCCTCCCTGCGAAGCGCTTCAAGAACGGGTGCTATCTGCCAGCCGTCGGTGCCTTTAACGCAGTGTTCAACGGGCAGGTTTCTGCCTTCCTGAGTTGTGAGGTAATCCGTTTCGTGGGTATCACGGGTGAAAAGCACTCTGCCTTCAAAGTTTTCGATTTTTGATTTTACCGCAGGCACAATTGCAACCGCTTCGGCAGTGCCCAGTGCGCCGTCAATAAAATCGTTCTGCATATCAACAACAATCAGAAAATTCATTTTATCACCTCAGTTGAATAAATCGGGGTCGTTTTTGTAAAGGTTATCAATTCGTTTGGCATCATAATAAGCCTGGGGAAATTTCGGGCTTTCATTCATAAATGCAAGAGAAGTGTCAACGGCTTCGCTTTCGCCGCCTCTCAAAAGTCTGCCCACAACAACAAGCCTTGCATCCGCAAAATCGTAACAGCAGGTTGAAAGGGTCAGTATTTTATCGTTTTCGTTTATATCAACACCCGTTGTGTAAAGCTTGCGTTTGTCGATCTCCGCAATGTAATCCCTGAATTTTGCGTTGCCCGCATCGGTAAAAATATAGTTGAAAACATGGCCGTTATCGTCGCTTGCCTTGCTGTTTGAAATGAAAACGGCATATATCTTGAATTTGTATTCGCCGAAAAGGGTGTTCATCGTGATGACGGGTGCCTTGGCAAAGCCTTCGATTTCTCTGTATTGCTCCAGCGTACCGAAAAGCTTGTCATCGTGACGCATATTGTGACCGTAGATAATGGTGTTGCGGTCAAGGGAAGCAAGAGAGTTGCGGTAATCAAAGAAAGGTGCACCGTAGTTGGTGCTTTTGCCGTAGAAATCACGGCGTTCATAATACTGATTATCCGACGACTGAACAACGGGGAAATCAATATTCATTTCGCTTATGTTTATCCAGCCCGAAAAATCCGTGTTGGATGCATAAAGGTCAGCATAAGATGGGTTCATACCTGCGGGGAAATTTATATCGGGATATTTTGCCCTTATTGAATCCCAAGGGTCAATTTCCTGCTGAGTGGTCTGCACCATTGAAGCAAGGTCGGATGCCTGCTTTTTTTCACGGAGAGGTTCAACAACAAAGTAATTGATAAGAAAAGCAAGGCTGAGAGTGAGGGTGATTGATGCAACCGTAAGCACGGTGCGTCTGATAATTTCTTTTTTGGGGAGCTTTTCTTTTCTCGGTTTGCCTTTAAGGTCGGCAATGAATTCTTCTGCGGAGACATAGCGTTCTTCCTTATCGAGAGCAAGAGCCTTTTCAATTATTGCCTTTTCGTAGTCTGAAAGGTTTTCAGGCAGATTAAGCGGTCTGCCGTTCTGCCGTCTGTCAGCCGCAGGGGGGAGAAAGCCCGTAACCGCTTCATAAAGAACGGCACCCAGTGAATATATATCCGTAAACGCACCGCAGCTTTTTGCCCCAAGCTGTTTTTCGGGCGCATCAAAGGGAGAACTGATGCTTTTCGGGGGAAAGGAATAACCCGAAAGGGATGTGATTTTTTTGCCGTCGGTAATAATTGAATAGGGTGAAATACAGCCGTGCCATTTGCCTGATTTTTCAAGCCCTGCAACACACTCCGCAAGGGGAGATATGATTTCCGCGGCTTTTTTGAAGCTCATTTTTTTGCCGTTGCCCAGAAGGGATGAAAGGGGTGTTCCTTTTTCGGTTGAGCATACATAATATACGGTTGAATTATCCGCAAAGCAATCCGTGAAATCAAGCACGGTGTTTTTTGAAGCGGAGCAAAGCTTTGTGAAATGAGAGTAAAAAGCAGATATTTCCTTGTCGCCTCTTGCACTGCATTTTTCGTCGAAATATTTTATCACAAGCTCGCCGGGGTGACGGTACATAAGCTTTGCGGGCAGATATTCATAGATTTTTACTCTGCATCTGCCGTGAGTGTCAAGTCCGTAATAGCAGATAAAGGAATTGACCCTTGAAACCGCACCGCCCAGAAGATAACGGTTATTGAGCCTTGTGCCGGGAGGTAAAGCGTGTTCAACGGATTTTTCCGCAGTGCCGTTGTAGCCGCATTCCGTGCAGACCTTTGAGGTATCATCGCACTCGGCAAGGCAATTTATACAGCGTTTCAAAGGGACCCTCCTTCCATTATGTGTAGTGAACGTATTTCGGGATTTCTGATTTTATTCTGCACCTGATATGCAAGAGGCTCCAGAAAATCGGAACCGCTTTGAGCAAGACCTGAATTGCGCAGATAATCCGCCGTCAGAGAGCAGATATTTTCAATTATGTTCTGTTTGATTGTGATTTCATCGGGGGTAAAGCCGCCTGTCAGCAAGACTGAAAGCTTTTGTGAAAAATCGGGAAAAATTTCAAGATTTTTCATTCCTCTTAAAGCCCATTTATAGAACGGTGCAAACTTTCCGTTTATGAGGTACACAAAGGATGCGGAGTTTTTTGCAAACTCTGCGGCGGCAAGTGCGGCGGCACCCGTTTCGCCGTGAGCAATACAGCGAGAGAAATTATACTGACCGCTTTGTGCCATAAAAATCAGCCTTGCGGCAAGCTTTTTGAGCTTTATATCCTCGGGCATTCCGTTTGCAATCGTATTGCGGATTTCGCTGAATTTACCCGAATCGTCCCTGAAAACACAGCCGTTGATTGCGGCGGCAAGGGAGCTTTCGGGCGTGTAAAGCCACTGCAAGGGGCTTTCGGGCGCACCCTTACTGCCTGTCAGCGGCATATAGAAATCGGATATTGTTTTTACGCCGTAGCGTGCAGTGCCGTAAGAATTTGTTTTACCTTTTTCGGTATCCATAAAGATTTTCGGAAGCCTTCCGTATGCACGGGCAAGCCGGAACCCGAAAAGCTCGTTATCTTCATCCGTAAGCCAGATGCAGAAACCTGCACCGAAATCGTGGTCACGGGAAATTTCATCGTCAAATCCGAAGCAATCCGACCCGGGACCTGCAAGACCCACGGCAATTCTGCCTTCAAATTCCCCGAACTGCTCCCGTATCATCGGGATTCCGTATTCTTCGTAGTAGCGGCGGCTCAGCTCAATTCCCTGCATAGATTTTGTCCGCCCTTTCGTTAAGCTTCTTCTCTGCAAGGAAAAACCCGAAAAATCCGAATGAGGGTGCACATTTCCTGCAGGTGAAGGCGTATTTTTCATATCCGTAATAATCGGTGCAGTCGAGAATATCCATAGCCTTGTCCATAAGACTGTTTATTCTCTCATCTCCGCCGTCAATTTCATAATAAAGATGAGCAAGGTTTACCAGAGAAATTGCGGTTTCAAGCTCATTTTCGGGGTTGGACTCCGTGATTTTTATTGCTCTGAGAAAGCACTCTTCGGCTTCGGAATATCTTTTCAAATCCTGCAAAGCAAGAGCCTTGTTGTTGTAAAACCCTGCAAAGAGATGGTCGTTTTTATCAAGAATTTCAAGAAAAAGACCGTGTGATTTTTCGTAGAATTTCATTGCTTCGGCACTTTTGCCGAAGGCTTTCATTGTTGTTGCACCGTTGAGGTAAATTGTTGCTGTTGTTTTTTTGTCAAAATCAAAGCTGTCAAGCAAGGCAAAGGCTTCGTTAACTGCGGCAAGACCCTTTTTTTCATTTTTTGTCTGACGGTAAAAGCCTGTCATTTCGTTGAGGACAATCAGCTCGCCGGGCTTGTCGCCGTATTCACGGGCAAGGTCAAGCCACTTTATGGCACAGGTTTCCGCTCCCTGCAAATCTTCTTTTGCAAAGAGTGAATCAAGCTCCTTTATGAACGTTCTCAGTGAAATTTTGCTCATATCTGCCTTTCTGCATTGCAAATGCAAATGAAATATGTTATATTGTAAAGACTAACAGTCAAAGGTGATTATATGGATAACGGATTTTTTGCAATGGTTTCAAGAATGAAATATATTAACCGCTGGGCTCTTATGAGAAATGAGCACAGCGAGAATCTGTGCGAGCACAGCTTTGAGGTTGCGGTTATTGCCCACGCTCTTGCTGTTATCGGCAACAAGCGTTTCGGCAAAAATCTTAACGGCGAAAGAGCCGCACTTATGGGTCTTTATCACGACACACCCGAAACTCTGACGGGCGATATGCCTACCCCCGTAAAGTATTACAGCGAGGAGGTCCGCCTTGCTTACAAGACAGTTGAGGAAAATGCCTGCAAAAGTCTTGTTTCAATGCTCCCCCGGGATTTCAGGGATGAATATGAGCCTATGTTTATGCCTGCCGAAGGTGATGAGGAGCTGTGGAGGCTCATAAAAGCTGCCGATAAAATCAGTGCACTCATCAAATGCATTGAGGAGAAAAAGGCGGGCAACAGTGAATTTGTCAAGGCAGGCGAGGGTATAAAAGAAGCTGTTGAAAAGCTTGATTTACCCGAGGCAAGGGTTTTTGTTGAAGAATTCCTGCCTGCATATGAAATGACTTTGGATGAACTCAGATAGAATGAAAAGTTAATAGTTAAGAGTGAAAAGTTTCGGATAGGCTCCGCCTATGACCGATTATATTTTGGGTGTGGGCAACGTCCGCCGTTAATTGTTCACTTTTCATTATTCACTATTCACTTACCGTAAGCCAAGCAGTTTTCGTGCGTTTTCGCCGAGGACTGCTTTTTCTTCATCCTCCGTAAGACCGAAGCATTTAATCAGTTCCATATCCTGAGAGGGTGCATTCCAGGGGGCATCGCTGCCGAAAAGGATTTTGTCAACACCGTGAATATCAATGATTTCTTTTGCGTAACGGGGAGTTGCGGTGCCGTAGCAATAGGCGGTGTCAAGGTAAACTTTCCTGCCTGCAAGATGTTTTCTTGTTTCGGGCATTGACCATATTCCGCCGAAATGAGCCGCAACAACGGGTGCGCCGCCGAATACGGGCAGCACGCTTGCGAGAGCCTGTGCGGTGCAGTGCACGGGTTCGGGATAGCCTATATCAAAACCGCAGTGAAAAAGGGTTATCATTCCGAGGTCTGCGATTTTTTCGTAAATTGGGAGCATCTTTTTTTCGTCAACGAAAAAACCCTGATAATCGGGATGAAGCTTCACTCCCTTTATGCCGTTTTCTTTCAGACGTTCAAGTTCTGCAAGAGCATCGGGGCTGTCGGGGTGCACGCTGCCGAAAGGAATTATTCCGTCAACTTCTTTAAGGGATATTGCAAAATTATTCACGTTTGTCTGCTGGCGAGGGTTGGTTGCGATATTCAGTACAACCGAATAATCAACGCCGTCTTTCTTTTGGAGTTCAAGCAGACTGCTTACGGTGCCGTTGTGAAAAGGTCTTGTTATGCCTGAGCGCAGGCGGAGAATCTCAATGGTTTTCTCTGCAATTTTATCGGGAAAACAATGGGTGTGAAAATCTATAATCATTTTTTCGCTTCCGTTTTTGTTGAATTTATATTATTTTACACCTAAAATACGGCTATATCAATAACAAAATATAAAATTTTAAAATAATGCTTGATATTTACAGAGGATTGTGTTAAAATAGCCACAGTAGGATTATGTATTTGACAAGAGTGGGGCGACCCGCTCTTTTGTTTATGCATAAATCATTTTTCACAAAAAGAAAAAAGGAGAATTTCTATGGCAAAAGGTAAAGGCGGTAACACCGTAGCTGCGGTCTGGGAAATTGCAGAGCCCATTGCACAGGAACTTGGTCTTGATATCTGGGATATCCGTTTTGTCAAGGAAGGTGCGGATTGGTTTTTACGCATTTTCATCGATAAGGACGGCGGCGTAGGCATTACGGACTGCGAAAATATGAGCCGTGCAATAGATAAGCCCCTTGATGAGGCAGACCCCATTGAGCAGAGTTACTGTCTGGAAGTATCCTCACCCGGCGTTGAAAGAGAGCTTACCAGAGATGCTCATTTCGAGGTATGCAAGGGCGAAAAAATTATGGTGAAATTTATCAGAGCCGTTGACGGCGTGAGAGAATTCAAAGGCGTGCTTGAGGATTTTGACGGCAAGGCTGTCACAATGCGTCTTGAAGACGGAAGCGCAATGAGCTTTGAGAAAAAAGAAACAAGCTATATCAAACTTGATGATTTCAGTTTTTGAAAGGAACGGTCGGAAAAATGAAGAACAACGAATTTTTTGATGCAGTCAGATATCTGGCTAAGGAGAAGAGAATCTCCGAAGAACTGCTTTTTGAAGGTATTCAGAGAGCAATCGTAACAGCAGTAAAGAGAGATTATAACAATAAGGATATCGTATTCTGCGAAATCGATTCAGAGGAACAGCTTTTCAGAGTTTTTGTCCGTAAGAATGTTGTTACGGAAGTTCTTGACCCCGATGAAGATATGACGGTTGACCAGGCAAAGAGATTCAAGAAGAATGCAATCGCAGGCGATATTATTGAAATCGAGCTTGAAACCAAGGAAGTAAGCCGAATTGCCGCTGAAAAGGGCAAGCATATTCTCCGTCAGGCTATCAGAGAGGCTGAGCACGGACAGATTAAGGCTGAGTTCGAAAACAAGAAGCAGGAAATCGTTACCGCCAAGGTTACAAAGGTTGACCCCGAAACTCTTGATGCCTTTGTTGAAATCGGTAAAATCAGCGAAAGACTTCTCAGAAGCGAGCAGCTTCCCACAGATAACCTTAACGTTGGTGACCTTGTCAAGGTTTATGTTGCGGAAATCAGAGAAGCAACAAAGGGCCCCAAGGCAACAATTTCAAGAACACATCCCGGCCTTGTACGCCGCCTTCTTGAAAGCGAAGTTCCCGAAATTTTTGACGGCACCGTTGAAATTATGTCAGTATCCCGTGAAGCAGGCTCAAGAAGCAAGATTGCCGTTCACAGTGCAGACGAAAATATTGACCCCGTAGGTGCCTGCATCGGTCAGAGAGGCGCACGTATCAACAAGATTGTTGACCAGCTTGGCGGCGAAAAGCTTGATGTTGTCCGTTACAGCGAAGACCCTGCACAGTATGTTGCAGCCGCACTTGCTCCCGCAGATGTTATTTCGGTAACCGTTCTTAACGAAGAAGAGCGTTCATGCAGAGCAGTTGTTCCCAACGGTCAGCTTTCACTTGCCATTGGTAACAAGGGTCAGAATGCACGCCTTGCCGCAAAGCTTACAGGCTGGAAAATCGATATCAACCCCGAAACCGAAGAACCTGTTATCAATTTTGACGAATAATATAACGCAAACCCATAATAACCTATAAGGAGCTGAATTATGCAGACCCGCCGTATACCAATGAGAAAATGCACAGGCTGTAACGAAATGAAGCCTAAAAAAGAGCTTGTCAGGGTTGTGAAAAGCCCCGAAGGCGAAATATCCCTTGACCTTACGGGCAAGAAGGCAGGCAGAGGGGCATATGTATGCCGTGATGCAGAGTGTCTTGTGAAGGCAAGAAAAGCAAAAAGGCTTGAAAAAGCATTCTCCTGCGCAATTCCCGACGGCGTTTACGAGAGAATGGAGGACGAGCTGAAAAATGAATGATAATCCAAAGCTGCTCTCACTTCTCGGAATGTGCCGCAGGGCAGGCAGATTAAGCTGCGGTCACGATGCTGCAATAGGCTCCGTCAGAAGCAAAAGCGCAAAGCTTTGCCTGCTGAGCAGCGATTCATCTCAGCGGCTGAGAAAAGAGATTGAGCGTGAAGCCGCCTTTGACGGCAGGGATATCCCCGTCAGAGTCCTGGCATCAACCACAGAAGAAATAGGTAAAGCCACGGGTCTTAAATCCGCCGTGGTAAGTGTCAATGACGAAGGCTTTGCAAAAACCATGCTTGGGCTTCTGAATGCAACAGAGGAGGTTAATCTATGATAAATAAATACAGAGTGCACGAAGTCGCCAAGGACTTCGATATCAAAAGCAACATTGTTGTTGACTTGCTGGCAAAATATTTTGACGGCCAGAAAAAGCATATGACAGCTCTCGAAGAGGATGAGCTTGACATTATATTCGAAACCTTCACAAAGGAAAACGAGGTTGCAGACCTTAACGAATATTTTGAATATACACCTGCACCCAAAAAGGCAAAGGTTGAAGAAAAGCCTGCAGAGGAGTCTGCTGAAGTTCCTGCAGAAAATCCTGCACCTGAAAAGAAGGCTGAAAAGGCTCCCGAAAAGAAGCCCGAGAAGAAGGCTGAGCCTGCAAAGAAGGCAGAGGATAAGAAGCCTGCCGAAAAGAAAGAGCAGAAGCCTCAGACTCAGAAGCCTGCTCAGCAGGGAAGGGCGGATAAACTGCCTCCCATGCCCAAGAAGCAGCCCAAACCCGAGGTTAAGGACGGCGGCAACAAGCCCATGCAGTCCAGAACAAAGGGCGAAATGAGAACAATCGATACCCGTGCAGATAACGTTGACCTTGAAAAGTATAACGAGAGATATGAGAACATTGCTCCCGAAAACAAGACAAAGCAGCACGAGGGTGCGGTTAAAAAGCAGAAGCTCAAGCAGAAGAGCCAGCAGTACAGAAAGCAGGGCGGAATGCGTTCATCAAGACGCGAAACCGAGCAGGAAAGACTTAAGAGAATTGCGGCAGAAAGAGCAAAGAAGCCTCAGATGCTGCTTAAACTTCCTGAAGAAATCACCGTCGGCGAGCTTGCCGCAATGCTTAAAATGACAGCCGCCGAGGTTATCAAAAAGCTGTTTACTCTCGGTCAGATGGCAACAGTTAACGAAGTTCTTGACTACGAAACAGCAGCCATTGTTGCGGAAGAGCTTGGTGCAAAGGTTGAAAAAGAGGTTGTTATCACAATTGAAGACAGAATCATCGACGACCACGTTGACGATGAGAGCGAGCTTATCACAAGAGACCCTGTTGTTGTTGTTATGGGTCACGTTGACCACGGTAAGACTTCACTTCTTGACGCAATCAGAAATACATCCGTAACCGCAACCGAAGCAGGCGGTATTACTCAGCATATCGGTGCTTACAGAGTTAACATCAACGGTTCAAGCATTACTTTCCTTGATACACCCGGTCACGCCGCATTCACATCAATGCGTCTGAGAGGTGCTATGGCAACAGATATTGCAATTCTTGTTGTTGCCGCAGACGACGGTATTATGCCCCAGACCATTGAAGCCATCAACCACGCAAAGGCTGCAGGTGTTCAGATTATCGTTGCAATCAATAAGATGGATAAGCCTGCCGCAAATCCCGACAAGGTACTTCAGCAGCTTACGGAATATGAGCTTGTTCCCGAAGAATGGGGCGGCGAAACAATCTGTGTTCCCGTTTCCGCACTTACAAGACAGGGCATTGACAATCTTCTCGAATCCGTGCTTCTTGTTGCGGAAATGCAGGAGCTTAAAGCCAACCCCAACCGCTCCGCAAAGGGCGTTGTTATTGAAGCAAGACTCGATAAGGGCAGAGGCCCCGTTTCAACCCTTCTTGTTCAGAACGGTACACTTAAATCAGGCGACATTATCGTTGCAGGCACTTCCGTCGGCCGTGTTAGAGTTATGGTTGACGATAAGGGAAGAAAGGTTAACGAAGCAGGTCCTTCAATCCCCGTTGAGATTATGGGTCTTGCAGAAGTTCCTCAGGCAGGTGACGGCTTTGATGCCGTTAACGATGAGCGTCTTGCAAGAGAGCTTGTTGAGCAGAGAAAATCAAAGGCTAAGGAAGAGCAGTTCAAGGAATTCCAGAAGGTTACTCTTGATAACCTCTTCGCTTCAATTCAGGAAGGTCAGCTCAAAGACCTCAATATCATCATCAAGGCAGACGTTCAGGGCTCCGCAGAAGCTGTTAAGCAGAATCTTATCAAGCTTTCAAATGAAGAAGTTCGTGTTAAGGTTATCCACAGCGGCGTAGGTGCAATTACAGAAAGCGACGTTATGCTTGCAAATGCTTCAAACGCAATTATCGTCGGCTTCAACGTAAGACCCGATAATGTTGCTTCCGAGGTTGCGGAGCGTGACGGCGTTGAAATCAGATCCTACAGAGTTATTTACGAATGTATCGAAGAAGTTGAGGCTGCTATCAAGGGTATGCTTGCTCCCAAGTTCAGAGATGTTGATATCGGTAAGGCTGAGGTTCGTCAGGTTGTTAAGATTTCATCCGTAGGTAACATTGCAGGCTGTCACGTTACAAACGGTAAGATTACCAGAGGCGCAAAAATCAGAGTTGTCCGTGACGGATTTGTTATTGCAGAAGACGAAATGGCTTCACTTAAACGCTTCAAGGATGATGTTAAGGAAGTTGCTTCGGGCTACGATTGCGGTATCGGTCTTAGCAAGTTCAACGATATCAAGGAAGGCGACGTATTTGAAGCCTTTGTTACAGAGGAGTACAGAGATTAATTATGGCAGGATACAGAATTGACAGAGTGTCCGAAGATATAAGACGCGAAATCGCATCCATTATGCGTGAGCTCAAAGACCCCAGAATTCAGGGGATGCTGACCGTTGTCAATGTTGAGGTCAGTTCAGATGCATCCTTTGCAAAGGTTTATGTCAGCGCAATGGAAGGCATTGAAACCGCAAAGCTTGCAGTCAAGGGTCTTACCAGCGCAACGGGATATATCCGCAGGGAAGTAGGCAAACGCCTGCACCTGCGCCATACACCCGAGCTTAAATTTGTTGCTGATGACTCTATTGAAAAGGGTATGGGCATTGCAAAAATGCTGGGCGATATTACATCGGACACCAACGAATAAAAATAAGGAGCGTCAATTATGAGAATTGACCTGCGCGAAACTGCTGAATTACTGAAAAATTCAGACAATATACTGCTTTTGAGCCACGCACATCCCGACGGCGATACCTTGGGCAGTGCCACAGCCCTTGCCCACGGACTTTCCGCTATGGGCAAAAAGGTTAAGGTTGACTGCGGCGATCCCATTCCAAAGGATTTTTCCTTTATGTTTGAGGGACTTGTCAACGAGGATTTTGAGCCGGAGCTTATTGCCGCAATAGATGTGGCGGATATAAAGCTGCTCGGCAAGGAATATGAAGGCAGATACGGCGGAAACATTGAGCTTTGCATTGACCACCACGGTTCAAATATGCTTTATGCGGATAAAGTGTATCTTGAAGCGGATTCCGCATCGACGGCAGAAATGATTTATCTTCTGCTGAAAGAGATGAATGCGGAAATTACACCCGTAATGGCATCCTGCCTTTTCACGGGTGTTTCAACGGATACGGGCTGTTTTCGTTTTTCAAACACAACCGTAAGAACCTTTGAAATTGCCGCAGAGCTTGCAAGGCGGGGTGCGGATACCTATAACATCATTCAGGTGTTTTTTGAAACCAAAACCAAAACCTTTGCCGCGCTCGAAAGACTTGCTCTTGAAACAATGCGCCTTTACTGTTCGGATAAATGTGCGCTTATGTGCGTAACCCAGGATATGTATAAGCGAAGCGGTTCGGATGAAAGCGAGGTTGACCGCCTTTCAAATCTGCCCCGTCAGATTGAGGGCGTGCTTGTTGGTGTAACCATGAGGGAGCTTAAAGACGGCAGCTTCAAGGCTTCCGTGCGTACTCACGGAGATATCGATGCTTCCGAAATCTGCAGAAGGCTTGGCGGCGGCGGACATATGGGTGCTGCAGGCTGTACTCTTTACGGCACAAAGCAGCAGGCTGTCAATTCTCTGCTGAAAGAAATTCAGGCAGAGATTGATGCGTTTACCATTGATTAAAAGAACGGCAACTCTCACGGGTTGCCGTTTTCAGTAGGGGCGGTTCACGAATTGCCCGAAGGAATTGCAAAGAAAGGATAATTATGACCGGAATAATTCTTCTTGATAAACCCGAAGGAATAACCTCATTCGGTGCGGTTGCAAGGGTACGCCGTATATGCGGCGAAAAAAAGTGCGGCCATACAGGCACCCTTGACCCTATGGCAACGGGTGTGCTGACAGTGATGCTTGGCGGTGCAACAAGATTCTGCGAGCTTCTGCCCAGCCACGATAAGGCATATACAGCTTCCTTTCGTCTGGGCACGGTAACGGATACCCTTGATATAACGGGCAAGGTGCTTGAAACAAGGGAAGTGAATGTTACCGCAGAGCAGGTAAGGGAGAAAATCAAAGATTTCATCGGAGATATCAGCCAGCTCCCGCCTATGTATTCGGCGGTTTCCGTTAACGGTCAGCGTCTTTATGACCTTGCAAGGCAGGGTATTGAGGTTGAGCGTAAGGCAAGAGAGGTTACGGTTTTTTCAATAGAAATGCTCAGCGAAAATGAGCAGACGGGCGAATTCGAAATTTCTGTTGAATGTTCGTCGGGCACTTATATCCGCACCCTTATTGCCGATTTGGGCGAAGCACTGGGCTGCGGAGCGGTTATGACGGAATTACGCCGCACAAAAGCAAACGGATTTGATATATCACAGGCTGTGACTCCCGAAGAGCTTGAAGAAAAGGTGAAAAACGGTAAGATTGAAGAAGTGCTTGTGCCTGTTGACAAGGCACTTGAAGAATATCCGGTTATTACCGTTACCGAGGCTCAGGCTAAGCGTTTCCGCAACGGCGGTGAGCTTGATCTTCAAAGGCTCAGATGCCCGAAAATGCTTGGGGTTTACAGAATTTATGCCCCTGAAGGCAACTTCATCGGTCTGGGTGAAATCGGCACGGGAGACAGCCTGACAATCAAAAGAGTTTTTGTGGGATGAAAAAAGCACGGATGTTTTGGGCGACCATTCACAAGGAAGTTAAGGTTTTTACCGGCTCTTTTCCGTTAATACTTCACGAAAAAACCCCGTAATACATCAAGTATTACGGGGTTTTTGTCATTTTGTCTGAACGAAAAATAACCTGATAAAAACTGCTTCGCACCTTAAAAAGAGATAGTTTGGATACAGAACAAGGCGAAAAGCACAGGAAACCTTGACGGATTCCGAGTATTTTCAACGCAGTTATATACCAAAATTGCCTTTTTAAGGCTTAAATTCCTTATGAATGGTCGCCCTTATCCGTGCTTTTTCTTTATCTTATACCGTAATTTTCAATTACATAGTCCATATCCTTGTCGCCTCTGCCTGAAAGGTTGATAAGGATTGAGCCGTGGTCCATAGTCTTTGCAAGCTTCATACCGAAAGCAACGGCGTGTGAGCTTTCGATAGCGGGGATAATGCCTTCAAGACGTGAAAGCTTATAGAATGCATCGATGGTTTCTTCGTCGTCGATAACATCGTATTTAACTCTGCCGATTTCCTGAAGGAATGCGTGCTCAGGGCCCGATGAGGGGTAGTCAAGTCCGCTTGCAACGGAATAAACGGGAGCGGGCTCGCCGTTTTCATCTTTAAGCATAATGCTGTTGAAGCCGTGCATAATGCCTTCCGTACCGTATTTAAGGCTTGCGGCGTGGTCGCCCAGCTTGGGTCCTCTGCCCAGAGGTTCAACACCGTAGATATCAACGGGGTCGTTGAGGAAGCCTGCAAAAAGACCTGCAGCATTAGAGCCGCCGCCTACGCAGGCAACGATTGCACTGGGAAGATGGCCTGTCATTTCAATAAACTGATCTCTTGCCTCAATGCCGACAATGCTCTGGAAATCACGGACCATCATGGGGAAGGGATGAGGGCCGAGCACCGAGCCGATGCAGTAGATTGAATCCTTGTATTCCTTGCTGTATGCATCGAATGCGGCATCAACAGCTTCTTTGAGAGTCTGAAGACCGTGAGTGACTTCAACAACGTTTGCGCCGAGAATCTTCATTCTTGCAACGTTGGGAGCCTGCTTTTTGATATCAACGGAGCCCATATAGATATCACATTCAAGGCCGAAATATGCGGCGGCGGTTGCAAGAGCAACACCGTGCTGACCTGCGCCTGTTTCTGCAATAACCTTCTTCTTGCCCATATATTTTGCAAGCAGTGCTTCACCCATGCAGTGATTGAGCTTATGTGCACCCGAATGGTTAAGGTCCTCACGCTTTGCGTAAAGCTGCACCTTGCCGCCGAGAGCATCTGAAAGTCTTTCAAGATGGGTTACGGGAGTGGGTCTGCCCTGAAATTCCTTGCGGATTCTGCGAAGCTCGGCAATGAATTTTCTGCTCTGGCAGATTGAATAATATGCCTCGGTGATTTCAGCCATAGCGGCTTTCAGTTTGTCGTCAATGAAAACTCCGCCGTATTTGCCGAAATAACCGTCTTTATCGGGGTAATTGTTAAAATAGGTATCAAAATCAACATTGTTAAGTTTCATTTTATTATCCTCCTGAAAAATGAAATAAAAAATCCCTGACAGAATTATTTTCTGTCAAGGACGAATAAGCATATTCGCGGTGCCACCTTGATTCACGGCGATGCCGTGCACTTTGCAGGATACTTACATATCCCCGGCAACTAACGTATGCCCTCACGTTGCAGAATACTCTGCGGATAAATCCGCATTTGACTGCACCCTCGGCGGCCCATTTGACGAACTGTTTCTTACCTGACTCTCAGCAACGCAGGCTCTCTGTGAAGGCATAAACGCCTTTATTTCCGCTTCAACGGTTTGCATATTGAATTTTTCTGTATTATATCACCGCACAATAATATTGTCAAGCGGTAAATTTATCAGGGTTCGCTGATGAATTTAAGGGGATTGACTCTTTTATATGAGCCGTTGCCGTTTTCAACTCTTACCTCAAAGTGAAGGTGAGGTGCGGTGGTGTTGCCCGTATCGCCTACAATGCCGATAACCTGACCCTGAACAACGGCATCGCCTTCGTTGACTCTGATATCCTTTGAATGAGCATAAAGAGTCTGAACCCCGTTGCCGTGGTCAATTACGCAGTAGTTGCCGAAACCTGTGTTCCACTTGCCGTCGTTGTAAACGGTAACAACAACACCGTCACGGGCAGCGAGAATGTAGGTGCCTTCGGAAACATTGGTGCCGTCGTCATATAAGCCGATGTCAACGCCCCAGTGTGCGGAACCGTCTGAATAAGAGGGGTAAGATGCAATTACCTCAGCGTTAAGGTCGGCAGGCCAGGCATAGCCGCTGCTGCTTTCTGATATCTTTTCGGATTCGGTGGGAGCCTCGGTTGTTTCGGGCGCTTTTGTTGTTTCTTCCGTAACGGGTTCTGTTTCGGCAGCAGCTTCGGAAACGGTTGTAACTTCTGCCGCGATTTTTGCCGTAAGCTTGATTGCAGGCTTTGTTGTAAGCTCAGTTACGGGTTCGGTTACGGGTTCGGTTACAAGCTCGGTTGTAAGTACGGTTTCCGCTTCAACAACGGAAAGTGATTTTATTGTAATTTCGGGTGCGGGTGCTGCGGCTGCAGTCAACTCTGCCACAACGGGCTGAGCGCTGAGGAGCGCCTCTCTGCTTTCAACGGTTTTTTCGGAAAATCCAAAGCCGAATACGCCCATTAAAAGTGCGAGGGTGAGTGAAAAATAACGTTTCATTCAAGTACCTTTTCCTTTTTAATATATTATTAAACGCAAAAGCCTATAAAGTTTACCATAAACCGCAGTCAAAAAGCAATGTAAAAAATCCATATTTTTCGGGCTGAAAAACATGGATTTTTAACAATATAGCCTATAAAATTATTCTTTTAACGCAATATGATGCATCCGCAGGCGGGAATTGCCGTTTTTTCAAAAAAATTTCTTTTCCATAATCAAATCATAGCCTTTATAATTTCCTTAATTTCCGGGAAGTCGGAAAGAGTTCTGCTGTAATGGGAATAAATTACCCTCATATCCTTATCAACACCGATAAAAGCACAAAGCTGCAAGGGCTTTCTGCCTTCAACTGTTTCGGCAGTGCCCGTGATTGTATCAAGCAAATCCGAGCCGATAAGCCTGCGGATATCCTTACCGACCATGGACTCAAAAAGCTTGTCGCCTGCAATAAGATTAACCGCACTGTCCGCTTCAAAAACATTGTAACGGTCAAAGAGCTTTCTGTCTTTATCTGCAATAAGTTCAAAGGGATATCTGCCCTGAACGGGAGCAAGGGTCTGAATATCGGACTGCACAACAGCCTTTATCTCACAGCCCATTGCCTTTGCACCGGGATAAGCGGCGGCAAGCAGGGCAAGAAGCTTCTGTGTAAGGTCACATTCGTAATACCTTGTGAAAACGATGAGGGCTTTCTTATCAACAACATCCTCAAGGCGGCAATGAGTGCTTTTTGCGGATTCATAAACAAAGCCGTCAAGGGCTGTGCCCACGGAAAGGGTGCGGCGGTAAGGTCTGCCGTTTTCAGTCCAATCTCTGCGTTTTTCTTCAACAGCATTTTTGAAGCGTACAAGCATTTTTTGGAGAGTTTCTTTTGCACAGGCAAGGTTTATGCGCTGAAAACCTCTGCCGAGAGGACCGAACATTTCACCGCCGTCAAGATAAATATTTGCGCCTTCAAGCATTTCGCGAAGCTCAACGTGAGTCATACCCAGAGCACGCATGTCAAGCCACTGAAGATATGTACCCTCCAAGGGATATACCTTTATTCCGGGGAAGTTTTCCGCCATAAAATCTTCAACGCACTTTGCGTTATCCGCAATAACAGTAAGCAATTCCTCGAGCCAATCCTCGCATTCGTTATATGCGGCGGTGCAGGCGGCATAGGCAAAGATATTCAGGTGCATCTGCATATCAAGCCAGTTGCAGGCAATTGCCCTTTTTCTCATTTCATTGTTGGGAATGATGATGTTTGAGCACTGCATACCTGCAAGGTTAAAGGTTTTGCTGGGTGCGGTGCATACCGCAATATTGTTCATTGCCCTTTCGCTTACATTAGCCATAACCGTGTGGTTATAACCGGGCATTATGAGGTCGTTATGAATTTCGTCGTCGATGATGAAAACACCGTTATCGCAGCATATATCAACAACCTTTGACATTTCCTCGGGCGACCATACCTTGCCGATGGGGTTGTGGGGGTTGCAGAATAAAAGAGCGGTGTTGTTTTTATCCTTTGCCTTCTTTTCAAGAAGTGAATAGTCAATACGGTATTCACCGTTTTCGTGAACAAGGGGGCAGTAAACGATTTTTCTGCTTGCGGCAACAACCGCCATATCGAAAGGATAATAAACGGGTGACATAATTATAACGCCGTCACCGGGTGAGGTGAATGCCTCAACAAGCATTTCAAGGGCGGTGATTATGCCGGGTGTCTGTATAATCCATTCTTTCTTTATTTCAAAATCGTGTCTGCGCTTCATCCAGTCCATAACCGCATCAAAATATGCTTCCGTAGGGTCGGTGTAGCCCAGAATTGCATCCTCGGCAATTCTTTTCAAGGCTTCCCTGATGGGCTTTGCCGTGGGGAATTCCATATCCGCAACGGAAAGGGGAACAAACTCCGTTGAAGAATTTTTTGCTCTGTTCCATTTTGCCGCACCGAATGAGCTGCGGTCGGGGATACTTGTAAAATCGTGTTTCATTATTTACTCTCCTTGGGTATTTCCTGTATGCCGTAAGCCTTGACAAGTGCGTTGTATTCATCTTCGCTGATTGCAAGCACCGAGCCATGGCGGGGTTTAAGGTGATTCATTGAATAGGTTGAACGCTGTACCTGCCTGAAATTTTCAAAATCACGGGTCATCTGTGCAAAGAATGTGCCTTGGCCGTATTCATCCATAATCATCATATATGCATCCGTGCCCGTTATGCGGTACATTGAGCTGCCCTCAACACCAAACCAGTTAAGGGAGCAGATTGTGTAATCGGTGTTGTAGGGTCCCGTCATATTTTTTGACCTTACATATGCGATTTTCTGAGTCAGATCCTCTTTGAAATAAAGGTAGTAATAGCCGTCTTTTTCGTTATAAATTATATCTCCGTCAATGCACTGAATGTTTCTTGTTTCGCCTGTTTCGGGGTCAACCTCATTCCATCTGCCGAAAAGCACCTGAGGCCGGGTTTCAAAGGTTTTGAAATCCTTTGTGTATGCATAGTAATGGCCTGCGGTATCATTCTCTGCCGTAGAATTTGCCCAGTATACCATATACATTTCTTTTTCCGCATCCCATAATGCCTGAGGTGCCCAGGCGCGGTTTGTTGTTTCAAAGCCCTCAAACTGACGGATATCAATAACGGTTTCGTCAACCCAATTTATAAGGTCATAGGATTTCCAGGTGACAAGTGCGTGGTTTGAGGTCCAGCCCTCAAGAGCGTTCATATCCGTCGCGATAATGAAGTAGCAAGCCTTGCCGTTTTCATCCTTACCGCTGAGGATATAGGGGTCACGGACACAGCCTGTACCCTTTGTCTGATTTATTATGGGCTTGTTATCGTTGAGAGCGTTGAAATTATAACCGTCTGTGCTGACGGCAAGGTGAATTTTCTGTTCCTCAACCTCGTTACCCACGAAATAGCAGAAAACATAGGCACCCTCTTTGCTCACGGCAGGGTAGGCATAATTATTGAAAATGTAATTGAAAAGATAATAGGGAATCATAAGGAATGCGGTGAGTATGCGAAGGAAGGATGTAAGTGTCATATAAATTCTCCTTTCAGATACTACGATAATATCACAATATCTCTTCACAGTCAAAGAATAAATTGACAAAACGGGGATATGGGAATAAAATAATTTCATGAAATAACGAAAGGAAGAATTGAATGAAGAAATTTACCGCTGTTATTACTTTGACTCTTGTTATTGCACTGCTTGCAGGTATTGCCGCTTCTGCGGAATCTGGCTATGCCTACGGCGAAAGCGTGCTCAATGAGTTTGCACCCGGATGGACTGCGATTCAGGCAGACGAAACCGTAATATCCCTTACCCCCGGAGCCTGTCAGGGTGAAATCCGATTCGGATGGCTTTCAAAGGATGAAAATTCACGGTTTATGATATCCGAAAGCTCTGATATGTCGGCTTCAAAGGAAATTGAAGTTGAAACCTCAGGTGCGATCGACGGTTATATTTCAAATAAAGTGACCGTAAGCAGTCTTGAAGAGGGCAAAACATATTTCTATTCATATACGGAAAACGGTGTGTGGAGCGAGCCTGCACCCGTATCGGTGCAAAACGACGAGGATTTCACCGTGCTTTATGTTTCCGATGCACAGATAGGCCGCTCGGGTGACGAAACCCTTGAAGAAGTGCTTATCCGTGACACCTGCGGCTGGAATTACACCGTGAATAAAATGACGGGCAGATATTCCGATGCAGCATTTGTCATTTCGGGCGGCGACCAGTTTCAGTCGCCCGACAGCATAACCCAGATGAAGGCATATCTTTCTCCCGAGGCACTGCGCAGTCTGCCTGTTGCAAACACCATAGGCAACCACGATAACGGTGCAACCCTTTACGGTGATATTTTTAACAACCCCAATGAAGTGAAGGAGCTTTTCGGCGACGAGGCAGGCACGGGATATTACTACACCTACGGTGATGTGCTTTTCATAACCGTCAATTCAAACAATAATTTTCTTTTCGATACGGCAAAGGTGCTGAAATCCGCCGTCAAGGCTTATCCCGATGCAAAGTGGAGAGTGGTGACAATGCATCACAACCCCTATTCCGCTTCCCTGAGTGACGGCGAATATTCGGAAGAAAGGCTTCTTTTCAGCGCACTTTACGATTGCTACGATATTGACCTTGTTCTCAGCGGTCACGACCATCTTTATTCACGCACCGAGCCTATGTATGCAGGCAAAAAGGCAGAGGGAGAGGGCACGGTTTATGTGCAGTCATCCTCCGCTTCGGGCAGTAACTACGACCCCTTACCCGATGAGCTTGCATCCTTCACCGTCAGTGCTTTTGATGTGAGAGTGCCTACCTACACCGCACTTACATTCACCGACGGTGCAATTACGGGCACAACCTACCGCACCGATACGGACGAAATTATTGATTCCTTTGAGGTTAAGGATAACACATCGGATTCAAGGGCAGATATTTTCAGTGTGATGATTTCGATGATAAAGACTTTGTTTTCAATGATATAAAAGATAATTACGGCACACTTCGCAATGAAGTGTGCCGTGATTTTTATCCCCAGTTGAAGGGTCGCTGTATAAAGTCAACGGTGCTCTTATCCTGCGGAATAATTCCGAAGGATGAAACTCTGTCCATTCCGTGAGCCTTGAATTCATCGTAAAGCCATTCGTTTGCCTGCATACGGAAGGGGTTAAGGAAGAAATATTTGCCGATAAACTGGTTTGCCTTGAAGTATTCCCAGCTCAGATTATCAACCTCAACATTGAAAAGCTGTTCTTCCGTAATATCCGCTTTCAGTGCCTTCTGCCAGAGAATTTCAAGCCTTAACGCATTGAGTGGTGCGTAGAAACCTGCCTGATAGTGCCAGTCAAAGTCAAAAGCGTGGGCGGTTGCTTTGGTCTGTGCGGTCTGAATATCAAGAATTTCTTTGATATAGGGTGCGGCTGCCTCGCCGTAATAAGCTTTAATGAAATCCGTCATATGGTATTCAACATCGCAGTCAACATCCCATTGAATTTTGCGGAGAAGGTAGTTTCTCAGATCGTTGAAAGCGGCGTAGTGACCGTCACCGCAGTTGTAAACATAACCCGTTATGCCGATATCGTGCATATATTTCATTGTGGGCTGCATTGTTTCAAGGTTTGAGAAAAACTGTGCGGTGTTGAGGAAGTTTATTGTGTAATCATAGATAAAGGTCCTGTCTGCAATCTTTGTCCAGTCTGCAAAATCCTGAGCGATGGCAGGCTCATTGTCACCGTAAAGATTGAGGAAGCTTTCGTCACCGTCCTGAGCGCCGCATTCCGTCAGCAGGTGACTGCGGCAGGCGTGATGAAGTCCGCAAAGTACAGGCACAACATTGGGGTTGCATTTAAGCGACAAATCCTTGGGAGGACGCTCGGTTTCAAGGTAGGCATAGAAGGTGAATGTGAAATCGGGGAATTCATCGTCAAGAGCATCTGCAAAAGCGTTGGTAAAAATAATTGTGGGTGCGGAAATGCTGCCGTATTTTTCATAAAGTGCCGTGCAGTTTTCGCACTGACAGTAATTTGAATTATCCTTCTGACCGATGTGGATATATTTTGAATCCTTTTCACATTCAAGAATTGCTTTTCTTGCATTTTCAACCGCAACGGTCAGCACTTCGGGATGAGATACGCAAACGTGGTCTGTTGTGCGTGTACCGTCGGGAAGCTGTGCAAAATATTCGGGATGCTCGGCAAAAAGAGAATCGGGCACAAGTCTGTCAAAGGTAACATCCCACAGCACATAGGTCAGTGCACCGCCGTATTCGGGCATTTCGTAGTGAAATGAAACGTTCATCTTTGTTCTTGCACGGTAGGCGTCATTCGTGCCTCCGATATCGTTTCGTCTGATTGCAAATGAAGGCTGAACAATCTTGTTGAGTTTGCCGTCAATAACAATATCCTTGCTTTCGGGAACGACTTCAAGTTCGGGGGTAAACCAACGCACACCGAAATAATCCTCAAGCAGAGTGTAAACACCGTAAAGGGTGCCGCGGCTGTCACCGCCTGCAACAAGCAGATAATTGCCGTCGGAATAAAGCAGAAAACCGTCTGCACCGATGGCGGCACGGTTAACCTCGGTAATTTCTTTTTCCAGCTCTGTTTCACCCAGCACAATGGCTTTTTCGCCGTTTTCAAGCTGGTTTTCGGTGATAATCTGAAGCTCTGCACCGCTGATTTTTTCAATGTATGTCTGTAATTCATCTGCGGCGGTCATAATGCATTCGTCTGCGTTTTCAGCGGTAACGATGGAAAAATCACTTTCCCCGTCAGCCACAATATACATAGGTGTTGTTATTGCAGGTGCAATATAATCGTTGCCGCCGTAGTTTATGTTTGTATCAACGGGAAAAATGCCGAGAATAAAGAGAATAACCTCAATCAGTGATAAAATTGCTTTTCCGTATGCTGCCATTTTTATTCCTCCTGTTATGTGTCTGCTTTTAAATAGTATCATACAAAAATTTTCTTTTCAAGGACTTCCTTGACATTTAAAGCAAACTATTCTATATTTAATTCATAAAGGAGGAGATATAATGCTGAATATAATCAGAGCCGTTGTATCGCTCATTGTTTCTGCCGAAATGCTTATCACGGGTATAATCGGCGGCGCAAAATTCACAAGAATTGAAATGCCCGAGGTTGAAACGGGTACATACGGAAGCTATGTTGACCCGTTTATCGGTACGGGCGGAATTCCCTGGACCTGCGGAATGCTCAGCCCTGCGGCAACAGTGCCCTTCGGCGCTGTCAGACTGGGTGCGGACACCAGCTTTATAGGCGGTGCATACATAGTCAAAACCAACACTTCGGGCTATTATTACGAGCACGCTCACATCAAAGGCTTCAGCCATTCCCGTCTTTCGGGCACGGGTGCGGAGGATTACAACCATTTCAGGGTTATTCCTCATTCGGACGATAACAAGCCTGCAATTATGCCTTATTCACATAAGAACGAAACCGCTTCCGTAGGCTATTATGCGGTTTATCTGCCTACCGTAAGCTGTCTTGCGGAAATGACAGCAGGTGTGCATACGGGTGTTCACCGCTACACCTTCTACGGCGACGGAGATGCAAAGCTTTATATCGACCTCAACAGCGGCGCAGGCAAAACAACAACCCGCGGCGGCTATGCAAAGTATGACGAAGAAAGCGGATTTATTATCGGCGGAAGCGAGCTTCACGGTGCTTTTTCCGACAGATATGACGGCCTGCCTGCCTATTTTGCTGCTGCTGCAAATAAACCCATAAAAGAATGTAAGATTACCGACGGTGCGGTTGATATCAACTTTGGTGACCTTGGCGGCGAAAGCGTTGAGCTTAAAGTGGGCATCAGCTATGTAAGCGAAGAAAACGCAATGCTTAATCTTAAAGCCGAAACCGACGGCCTTGATTTTGATACTGTCAGAAAGAATGCTGCCGACGAATGGGAAAAGAACCTTTCCGTCATAAAAATCGAAGGCAGTGACGAAATCAAAACCAATTTCTACACCGCACTTTACCACACAATGATAATGCCCACAAACTTTACCGATGTCAACGGCGAATATCTGGGCTTTGATAAAAAGGCTCACATCGCAGAGGGCTATACATACAGAACGGATATGTCCATCTGGGATACCTGCCGCACAACCCATCCTCTTTATACCCTTATTGCTCAGGATATTCAGACCGATTGCCTCAGGAGCCTTGTTGATATGGCAGATAAGGGCGGCGACAGCGGCCTTCCCCGCTGGCCCATGGGCGCAGGCTATGCAGGCTCAATGATAGGCGATAACGCAAGTATCGTTGTTGCGGAAAGCTACGTAAAGGGCATAACGGATTTTGATGCTGAAAAGGCATACGAATATATGAAATATACCTCTGAAAATCCTGTTAACAAGGCGGGCAGAGGCTATGTTGAAGAATATAACAAATACGGATATATTCCTCAGGATATCGAAGGTGTGAATAAATCCGTCAGCCGTACAATCGAGTATGCCTGGGAAGACGGAGCGATAGCAACCCTTGCAACGGCACTGGGCAAAACCGATGAGGCAAAGATTTATGCGGATAAATCAATGTATTACAAAAACCTTTTCGACCCCGAAACAAAGTATTTCCGGGCAAGAAATTCAGATGGCAGCTTTGTATGGAATTTCAGTCCCTACATAACCACCTTCTATGATGCGGTTATGATTAAGAAGTTTGCCGATTGCTACTGCGAAGGCAGTGCAAGGCAGTGGAGATGGAATGCGCTTCACGATATCGAAGGTATGATTGAGCTTTTCGGCGACGATGAATATTTCGTCAGCGAGCTTGACGACTTTATGAGGGATGCTTCGATTTCAAGAGCCGCAATTGACCCCGGCGGCGGATTCTGGGTAGGCAATCAGCACGATATTCATACACCCTATCTTTTTGCAAACGCAGGCAGACCCGACCTTACTCAGAAATGGGTGCGCTGGACTCTGAAAAACCGTTTCAGCACCGATATAAACGGTCTTGACGGCAACGATGACGGCGGCACGCTCAGTGCCTGGTATGTATTCTCTGCAATGGGATTCTATCCACTTGCAGGCACGGATAAATACTGGATCGGTTCACCCAATGTTGACAAGGCGGAAATAAATCTTTCAAACGGAAATGCACTTAAAATCACTGCAAATAATCAGAGTGAAAAGAATGTTTATGTAAGCAGCGTAACACTTAACGGTGAAAAACTTGACGGTGTTTATGTTACTCATGAACAGCTTATGGCAGGCGGCGAGCTTGTGTTTGAAATGAGTTCAACATCTGCAAAATAATCAAAAATAATAAGGACTGCACGGAATTTAATCCGTGCAGTCCGTTTTTTATGCTTTCTTCTTTTTGAAATATTTTATCGCAAAAATCAGAAGTACCGTGCCGAGAATGGGGAAAAGAGCGGTTACGAGCATACCTGCTTTAAGACCGATTTGCTCGGGTGAAAGACCCAGGCTTATGCTCAAATCAGCCGCAAATCCGCTGACGGAAACCCTGTCAACAACTATGCCTAAAAGCTGGGGTGCAACGGATGCACCCAGGTCGCCGCTTGCCGCCATGAGTGCGTATGCGGCAACTCCCACGCCGGGGATATTTTCTTCCATCATAATCAGTGTGCCGGGCCAGAGCATTGCGGTAAAAAGACCCGTAAGTATGCAGGCAACAAAAGCAAAAACAACATTTGTTGAAAGACCTGCAACAAGGTAGCATACTGCGGCACCTGCCATTCCGGCAAGAAGAACTCTCATTATGTTTTTGCCGAATTTTGCATATGAGATTCTTGCAATACCCAGAAGGATTGCAAACATTGCCATTCCGAGAATATCGCCAAGGGCTTTATCAACCTGCAAAGCATTTTCCATATAGGTCGAAACCCAGTTTGACATTGAGTTTTCCGCACAGCTTCCGAAGAAGATTGAACCTACGCAAAGTGCAAGAGCAAGGGTGCGTCTGCCTGTGCCTTTGGTATCTCCGCCGCTTGTAACGTCCATTTCGGGCATGGGAGATGTCATAAACAGGACTGCGGCGATAACGGGAAGCGCTGCCCAGAAAAGAGTAAGATACATCCAGTTTGCCGTGCCGAAAATACGCAGGAAAAGCGTGCTGATTACAACAACGGTGAACACACCGAAGGCATAGAGGGAATGAAGCAGACTCATATCCTTCTGAGGGTTATCTGAGGGGATTGCCGCAATAACGGGGCTTAAAAGAACCTCCGAAAGACCTGCGGAAACCGAGAACAGTACCGTGCCGATAAGCAGGCCTGCATAGGCGTGTTCGGGGAAAAGGCTCGGGAAAACCGCATAAATCAGCAGACCTGCCGAAGTTATAAGCGGCATTATTCTGACAACCTTTTTCACATTGAAATATTTTGTAAAAAAGGTGAAAATCAGGTCAACCGTAAGTTGCGTGCAGAAGTTTGTGAGAACAAGCGTACCAAGCAGGGTATACGAAATTCCGTACATATCCTGCAAGGAAGCAAAAAGCAGAGGCGGCAGGCTGAAAATGGATGACATTGTGAAATATGCCGAGTAACAGGCAAATTTTGTGCGTTTAAAATTTTTAGCTTTCATAATCTTTCCTTTACTGTATAAGAGATTTGCCTTCCCATTCGGCATCGGGTTCAACATCAAGAAGCTTTGTGACGGTAGGTGCAATATCCATAATATTTGCGTTTTCAAGAACACTGCCCGGCTCAAAATCCTTACCTTTGATTATGATGGGTATGAGCATATCTTCGGGCATTTCCGTGCCGTGGGTTCTGTCGTGACCGCCGTGGTCTGAGGTGATGATATATGTATACTCATCGCCCAGCTCATTGATAATTTTTTCTGTATTGTTCCAGCAGCTTCGGATGGCTTCAAGGTATTCCTCCGTCATCCAGCCGTGCTGATGGCCTGCCATATCCGAATAACCGAAATAGATGAAGGTGAAGTCGGTATCGTATTTTTTCAGATACCTGATTGCTTCTTCCGTAATTTCTTCGCCTGCTTCTTTATATCCGATTCTTCTGCCTGCGTAGAAGCAGGAATGCGCAAGAGAATTGGGGCGCGAAACATCGCGGATTTCTTCCCAGTTATAAAAAATTGCACATTTTTTATCCGCCTTTTTCAGCACCTCGCAAAGTCCGTCAATGGGTCTTACCTGAGGCATATAGGTGTTGGTGGTTGTGCCGTGTCTTGCAGGTGTAACGCTGTGGAAAAGAGATATGTGGCAGGGCAGGGTTACGGAGGGAGAAACGGTGAGAGCATCCGCCGCATATGCAGATTCGCTTATTATTCTTTCGGCATTGGCAATGCCCGGTATGGAATCGGGCCGCATACCGTCGGCAAGAATAACAATTACCTTCATAGATATCAGCTCCTTAATTTTATCCTATTTCATCAAGATTTGCGCCCTTGGTTTCTTTGACTTTAAGGGCAAAGAGTATTGCGGCAATACCTACGGCAGGTACGGATATTGCAAGGCAAGCCCACCAGATAGGCATAAGTGTCATACCGAGAATTATGCTTCCGTAGCCTACAACAAGACCGATGATGACAAGAAGTCCTTCCGCACCCACAACCGATGCGCGGATATCCGTAGGCACCTTTTCGGTCATCATAACATTCATGTAATCTCTGCCAATCCAGTATGAACCCTGGTAAAGACCTGCAAGTGAGCCGATAAGATAAGGATTCCAGCCTTTGAGAATACCTGCAACAAACAGAATGTATCCTGCAATACAGGTAACGGAGAAAAGATTGACGGTAGCTTTTCTGCCTGCCTTGTCCGCAATAAAGCCCGAAATAAAGGTTATGGATGCATAAATAACAGGCACCATAAACAGAGCCTTGGTTATGTCGCTTGTGCTCATTCCCGCACGGTGCATTGAGGATTCGAAATACAAAGCGATTGCAGGCATTGCCGAATCGAAAATGATGTGGGAAATGATGAGCATTTTTGTATCTTTGTTTGCGAAAATATATTTTACGCCGTTGAAAACACCCGATTGATTTCTCTGGGCTTCCTTCTGCTGTTTTTTGAGGGCTTTTTCAGCCTGCCTTTCCTCATGTGGTCGGGAAAGATAGGCAATTCTTTCGCCGATGAAAACCTTTGTATCCTTTGCAAGAAGCACAACAAGCACAACTGCGGCAAAGCCTACCAATGAGGGTACAAGGAAGATTTCGCGCCATTTCGTTGCGTCGTTGCCCATAAGTATGTCACGGAGTGTGGGGATGAGGATAACACCGAGAATACCGAAGCTTTTGAGAAAGCTGTAAATCTTTGCACGGTGCTTATCGGGCGCTTCTTCAAGAATATAGATAATCTGAATATCGTGACCCATAAAGAAGCTGATAATCGCAAAGCCTGCAAGGAACATTATGTAGCTTGAAGAAAGATGTATAACAAGCAGACCTGCCGCCATGCCGAGAGTTGACATCATGAAAAGGGGCTTTCTTCCCCATTTGTCGGCAAGTGCCTTGTAGAAGGGTGTGAAAAGACCCAGCACATAGGTGAAAACGCCTATGCCCGAGTGAAGCGCAAGGCCGTCTTCGTAGGTGTAGAATTTGCCCATAAAGGGATTGTTTACGAAAAATTCCGTAACAAAAGACGACTGCACCGTAACCGTCAGATTGCTTGTAACCTCGTCAAGAATGTTTACTATTGCAATAAGTATAAGCAGAATAAGAAAATATCTGCTGCCCGAACTGCGGTTTTGCATTTTTTTGAGCCTTGCAACCTCACGCTGTTCGCTTTTTATGATTTTTTCAGCGGTTTTCAAGATTATCTTCCTTCTTTTTTTCAGACTTTAAAGAGTTGTTATGACAGATTATTACTTAATTGTTTTCTTGATTTTTCTGTATATATTTTTCAGGAACATATAGAACCTGTTCCTATATAAAACGTTGTATATTGCTGTGGCTTTGACTAAAAATTCTTCATGACCCAATGCCCAGCTTACCTTTGAACGTTTCCCGGCTTTTTCAAGAGGTGTTTCAAAGATTCCCACCAAGAAATCCTCCGCACTCTTAAAGGTATCGGATATAAAACCTTCTTTGTTGAATATTGGCTCGTTGAGCATTTTTATATAAAGATCATCATCGTTGTCTATCTCGATAATTCTTTTTACAACATCTTCAACCGTTGCATAATCTGATGCATTTATAAATGCTTTTGGATTGAATATTTTGACAATTTCAGGGTCTCCGTAATATACCGGAATTGTTTCCGCATAAAAAGCATCCATAATTTTTTCGGTATTAAATCCGGCGTTTACGGCACTTTCTATACATAAAGAGAATTTACAGCGTTTCTGGAAATTGATCTTGCTGTCATCCTGAAACCTGACCTGTTCATCGCAATTTTTCAGAAATTTTCCGGGAGAATCAATAAATTTGTATTTGGACAGCTCATTAAAAAGTTTGCTTCTGTAATTGTTTTCGGAATCGTAGCTTGCAATAAGGTTTGCAAATTTTGTTTTTGTTTTTAAAATGCTTTTGTCAAAACAGTTTTGTCTGTTTTCGATAGCTCTTCTTTCTCCGTCGTAACCAAACAAACTTGCAGGGAGATAGAAGTTTCTGTTACAGAAATCAATCGGATAACAGCAAATGCTGTAATCTATCACATTGTAGTCCGGAACATAGTTTTCGCCGGAGTACATTATTCTGATTTGTTTGGTTCCGCAGTATTCGTATAAGTTAAAGCAGGAACATATCACATAGTCGGCGTCTTCGCATTCAACAATATTGAAGTTTTTCTCCAAAGTTTTGTATAACCAGGTTTTATTCAATCTTATTCCGTTTATATGGTCTTTGCTTTGAAATCCGATGAATTTGATTTTTATGGTTTTCTTCATACAGAACACCTTCTTTTTGAAATTCTTAAGAATTTATATAACCCATGATTGCTAAATATATTCCGCCCAGAATATTGATTGCTGCCCACGCAATAAGCACACCGATGATAACCTTTTTTGCAATGGCGCCGTCATCAATCTTTTTGATTTCAGTACCGCACTCGGGACAGAAATTTTTGCCTTCTCCAACCTTTACACCGCAGGCGGCACATTTGAGGGTCGCAATTTTTATTCTCACGAATATGTAAACGGGCAGGCTGTATAAATTGAAAAGCAGAGCCATAACCGCCCATAAAATCGCTTTCATATTGTGGCGGCGGGCATCAAAATAAATTATTACGGCATAAATGACAGTAACGACGGCAATAAAAAACATCATAATTCCGCCCGTTATCATTCCGATAATCATTGCGCCCAGACCTGCCATCACGGTTCTCCCTTCGTCCAAGGTATATTTTAATTATTATACCATATTGCCGCACAATGTTCAAGCCATAATCAGTTTCAACGCAGCGTAGGTTGTAAGATTTGCAGATATGGTTTATAATTACGGAAAAGGAGAATGATTATGGATAATTACATTACAGGTTCAACAATAAAACGCCTTCGTGAAGCAAAGGGAATAACACAGCTTCAGCTTGCGGATGAAATCGGCGTCAGCAGTAAAGCGGTGTCAAAATGGGAAACCGCAAAGGGTATGCCCGATATTACTCTGATTGAGCCTCTTGCAAAGGCACTGGGAGTTTCGGTTGCGGAGCTTATATCGGGAAATACGGTTATAAATAAAAATATTTCGGCAAATATGCTCCGTTCAAAGTTTTATGTATGCCCCGTATGCGGAAATATAATCCGCACAACGGGTGATGCGGTTATAAGCTGCTGCGGAATTGCCTTGCTGCCGCTTGAAGCGGAAGATGCTGATGATGCACACGGGATAAGCATTGAAAAAGTTGAGGATGAGCATTTCATAACCGTTTCTCACGAAATGACAAAAACTCATTTTATTTCGTTCCTTGCATATCTTACGTCGGACAGAGTTCAGTTTGTGAAATTTTATCCCGAAGGCAATGCAGAAACACGCTTTCAGCTTCGGGGCAGAGGGTATATTTACATTTACTGCAACAGGCACGGGCTGATGAAAAGAAAAATATGAATTATGTTGCCTTTACCTGTTTGAATTGATACAAAAATTCACCGGAATACAGGCAGCAAACACGGAAAATGTGACATACAGAAAAAGCTGACTCACTGCGAGTCAGCTTTTTGTTATGTGCAGTAAATTTTAATTGCTTCTGAAACGAATTCTGCCGTGCCCGAACCGTTTTTGTCAATGTTTGCTTTGAAACGCTCGTCGGCTGTATACATCTGACCAAGCCCTGAGAGAATTTCATTTGTGCAGGTGTAGAAATTGCAGGTTATATAGTCCCGCAACCTCATCACAAGCTTTTGTGAGGCTTCGCTTTCAGGTTTTTCGCTGTCTTTTATTGCCGAAAAATCCGCAAAAACTGCGTTCAGACCTGCATTTACATCATCCCATTTATCGTCGGAATATCCTGCGGTTTTTTGTTTGCTTTCCTTGTAGGCATCTGTGTTGCCCCAACGCTGTTTTGCCTCGTCGGCATACTGTCTGCGTGCGGTTTCGTATTCATTATTGTCAAATATACTCATCGGTATCTCTCCTTTTTCAGCATCATCAAGGACTGAAATCAGCCTTTCCAGCCGTTCTTTTTTGAGAATGAGCAGTTCTTTCTGCCTGCGGATTGCTTCAGTTTTGTCGTAACCGGGCGACGAAAGAATTTCCCGTATGCTTTTCAGCGGAAAATCAAGCTCACGGTAAAACAGAATTTCCGCCATACGTTCAAGTGATTTTTTGCCATAATCTCTGTATCCGTTTTGTTCATTAACAAACGCAGGTTTCAGAAGCCCGATTTCATCGTAATAATGCAGTGTTCTTATGCTGACACCCGTCAGCTTCGCAAATTCGCTGATATGCATTTTCTCACCTCGGTTATGATTATAAACTATGACGCTGCGTTAAAGTCAAGAGTTTTTTGAAATAAAAAAGGCAACACGGATATTCCGTATTGCCTTTGCGTTTATTTAAGCAGTGAACTCTGATTGAGAATCTGTGTGTTATAGATGAAAAGTACGTCACAGCCGCTGAAATCGATAAATTGACCAAGCATCTGCGATGAGATATATCGAAGGTCAACCAGTGTGATTTTGCTGTATCCGTCAAGCATAAGGGGAGCAAGGGATGAGCCGAAGGAATCTCTGAAAATTACAAGCTCTTTTTTCTCTGTTGCGGCAGAATTTTCAACTGTCAGCAGTGCCGCCGCACCCTGCAGGTAAACGTCGTATTTATCGCCGCTTTCAAGCCTTGATTTGTCGTAAACACCCTGCGTTACCTTGTTTGTTTCAAGGTTCCACACCTTTGCACCGTTGGTTACAGGCGAATTCATTGTAATGATTTCATCCTTGAAGCCGCTTCCCATTGCAAGTCGGGGAGCATAAACGCCTTCAAAATCCGCCAGCTTTTCGGCGGTGTAATATTCCGAAGGCTTTGCCTCAAAGCCCATTTTTTGGCTCAGCTTTTCAACAACTGCTCCGATTTCCTGCTGTTTCCAGTGGGAATCGGTTTTATAGTAGTTATCGAGAGTAAGGCAGTCGAAAATATCAATGTATTCCATGTTTTCAACGCCCGAGGTGTAAATTTCAACCATTCTGCCGTAGTCAAGTGCGGGGTAACCGTTCTTTTCGGCAAGGTAATAATTCTTATCGGGCACCACGGAAAAATAACATTTTGCATCCTTACTTTCAATGTATTTACCGTAAATATCGTTAAGCTTTTTTGCCGCATTCTCAACGGATGTTTCGTTGAGGGTATAGTCAAGCTCGGAAATATGACCCTCTGCGGTGTAGATTCCGTTGTTGTCGCTCTGGTTCAGAATTTTAAGCTGAATTGCCGCCTTTATGCTTCTGAAAGTATCCCGAAGAGGAAATTGATCTGCAAGAAAATCTTCAAATCCGCTGAAAAAGGATTTGTCTATAACGGCTTCAGCCGAAAATTCGGGGAACTGAGCCGCTTTTCTGCGTTCCGAAACAAGCATCTGAACGGGTTCCTTTACAAAACAGGCAATTCCGAAGGTGAAAATGAACAGGGCAAAGCAGATGATACTTATTATTTTTTTCATTTCCGCACCTCCTAAAATCTGAAATAAAGGAACGGGTTGTATGAGCCGTCAACAAGGTACGCCGTAACCGTAACGAGAACCGCAAGCACAAACAGGGGCTCTGCAACAACCGCAAGCTTTGAACCGACTTTGCTTTTGGTGAATTTCTCTGCAAGGATTTTTGCGGCGGGAGTTGCGCCGAAAATACCCAATACAAGAAGAACCGCATAGCTTTTCAGGTAATAAAGTGTAATATCCGTGCAGAGGGGATAGACGGGGGTAAACATTCCTTTAAGGTCGTAAAGAACGCCGTCAACACCGCTTCCGTTAAAGATAACAAAGCCCACAAGCACGGCAAAAATCAGGTAGATATGACCGAATACAGAAGGAACCTTGTCCTTGATTTTCTTGGGTATGCTCTTTTCGATAAGCAGAAGCGCCGCAAAGTAAAGACCCCATATGATGAAGGTCCAGTCGGCACCGTGCCAGAAGCCCGTAAGGAACCATACCGTAAGAATATTGAAGAAAAACCGGGGTGTTTTTACGCGGTTGCCGCCCATTGGAATGTAAACATAATCCCTGAACCAGCTGCCCAGCGAAATGTGCCAGCGGCGCCAGAATTCCGTTACACTTGTTGAAATATAGGGGTAGCGGAAGTTTTCCATAAATTCAAAGCCGAATATTTTGCCGAGACCGATTGCCATATCGCTGTAACCCGAAAAGTCAAAATAAACCTGCAGTGAATACGCAACTGCGTAAATCCAGAAAAACAGAGTGGATTTTTCATCCGTATCCCTGAAAATCTCGCAAAGGCTGCCCAGAGAATTTGCAAGGAGCACCTTTTTTGCAAGCCCCGTCACGAATCTTCTTACGCCGAATGAAAAATTCTCAATGCTGTGCTGCCTTTCGTTAAGTGCCTTTTCGATATCCGAATATCGTACAATAGGACCTGCCACAAGCTGTGGAAAAAGAGAAATATAAAGTGCAAGCTTCAAGGGGTTTTTCTGCGCAGGCACATCCCCTCTGTAAACATCGATGTTATAGCTGATTGCCTGGAAGGTGTAAAAGCTTATTCCGATAGGCAGGGCAAGACCGAGAAGGCTGAAATCCGTGCCGAAAAAGCTGTTGGCTGCGGTAAGGAAGAAATCGGTATACTTGAAGAAAAGCAGTGCCGAAAGTGTTACAACAAGCGAAAGTGCAAGCACAGCCTTCCTTGCGGCACCCTTTGTCTTTTCTGTTATAAGTCCGAAAATATAGCTTGCCGTAATGACGGAAATCATCAGCACAAGATATTTCGGTTCACCGTAAAAATAGAAAAACAGGCTTGAAAGAAGAAGCCACAGGTTTTTTGCCTTAAACGGCAGAATGTAATAGCCCGCTATGACCACGGGCAGAAATACAAACAAAAAAATTATGCTTGAAAACAGCATAGTATTTTCCTTTCAAAGAAAAAGCACCGAAGTGATTTACTTCGGTGCTTCCGGTTTTTAAAACTTATTCGATGGTTTCACCGTCGTATGCAGGCATATCTGCGGGGATTTCCATATCTGCAATACCGCCGTCTGCTACGGGAGGCTCTTCGTTAACCTCGCCTGCCTTTGTGAGAGGAGCAGATGCTGAATTTTCGGTGATTGCTGAGAATGCATTGTAAACATCATCAACGATTTCTTCTGTTGACATAATCATGAGAATCTTGTTTCCGCAGCTTGAAACAAGCACCTTTTCAGCTGCAACGCAAACCCACTTTCTGTAATTTACGGCTTCGAGGATTTCGTTTTTAAGGTCTTCAATCTTAACGCCCTCAGCACCTTCGATAATGCACATTGAGAAGGGGATTGAACCGATCATGGGCTCAACGAAAACTGCTCTGTTAACCTTTGCTGTGGGGTCAACGCCGATGTAATATTTTGCAGCTTCAACATCGGAGAAGTCAACCTCTGTGGGAGGCATAAGCATCATTTCGATTTTTGTTGCCTTTTCAAGCACCTGAGAAGCGATTTCTTCAAGAGTGCCTGTAAGCTCGAATGAGGGTGCGAGAGTTGTTGTTTCTGTGTCTGTTGTGTCATTGTTGCCGCCGCAGGCTGCAAGTGAAAGAACAGCTGCGAGAGCAAGAAGAATGGCGATAATCTTTTTCATGTTTTTCTCCTTAATGATTTTTATTGTTTCCAACGAAACTGATTATATCAGCAAAAGTACATTTTTACAAGAGGTATATTATAGATATAAGTGTAAAATATTTGTAAATTAAAGCTCAATTTTCCAGAAAGCAACGTTAAGACGCTCGTAGGTATATGAAATGTAAAGTGCACCGTTCATATAAACCATTGCAGGGTATGAAAATTCGCTGTCAAGTTTTTCTTCTTCAAGGGTAATAACAGTTTCCCAGCTTACGCCGTTATCCGTTGATTTCTGAATTGTGAGAGGTGAACGCTCGCCCCAGTTTTCGCTGACGGGATTGGAAATAAGGTAAAGGTCGCCGTTCGGAACTTTCACAACATCAAGACCGCTGTTGTTATTGGGCAATACGGTGGGGTATGCCTGACACCAGGTCTGACCGTAATCGTCGGAGTCGCTTCTGTATGCCTTGCCTACCGATGTTCTTGTGAGCATATGAACCTTGCCGTTTTCTGATTCCCAGAGCGTAGGCTGAATCATGGGGATAAGGTTTGATGTGTAGCGGTTAAGGCTGTTGAGGATAGGTGCTGTGCGTTCTGTTCTGATTTTCTGACCCTTTACCCAGCTTATGCCATCGTCAAACGAGGTATCTATAAAGCAGTTCCAGCCGCGGATTTCCGTTGAAGCGGGTGCAAGCACTCTGCCGTCGGAAAGGCGGATGCATTTGTTTTTAACGGGACCTCTGCCGCCGCTTTTATCGCCTTCTACAAGCTCGCGGGGATTGCCGAAGGTTTTGCCGCCGTCGGTTGAAATGCTTACGAAGGTACGCCAGGAAGGAATTTTTTTGCCTACCTTAAAAAACAGCACGACTTCGCCGTTTTCACGAAGGAAAAGCACGGGGTTCCAGTGAGGAATATGTTTATTATAACATACGCTTGAAGGCTTGCTCCAACCGTTTTCGTCACGGCGTGAATACCAGATGTCAACATCGGTCTTGCCCTCTTTTGTGCCGCCGAACCAGGCACAGACAACGGTGCCGTCGGGCAAAGGAAGAACGGTTGATGCGTGGCAGCTGGGCGTAGGCAGGGGATTGCATACAAATTCTTTTAATGTTTTCATTTTAATTTACCTCACAGTGTGAAATCCGCAGGGTCTGCCTGCTCAATAAGCAAGGGCTTTTTGGGCCTGCGCTTAAGGGGGTCGTAGGAATAGCGTCTGCAGGTGCCGTCAGGCTGAACAATGCCCTTCTTGATGCAAAGCACGGTTTCTTCATCGGGGGAAAGTCTGCCGTGAAGGCAGTTTTCGCACACTGCGGCATATTTTTTCTTTTCGGTTAACTTTCTTTTCACGGTTAACATCCTTTATTCTCAATGATTCAATAAATTTTAACATATTTTTTCGCCGTTATCAAGGTCTAATATGAGCAAGGCACATAAAAACAGCAAAGATATCGCAGCGGGTGCGGAAAAAGAGAACACTGCCGCAGGAGGATTTATAACAATCGAAACGGGAAGCGTAACGGGACGGAAATAAAGTATCAGCCTGCAGACGGCATAAGCCGCAACCGAATTCAAAAGGCGGAACAGATAAAAACGGGGAAGATTTATCCCGATATCTCTTACAGACGAAAAAACCTGAAGGTGAACGCACACACCGCCGAATGCACACACCGCCGCAATAACGGGCAGTGATGCGGTGCCGCTTATATCCGAGCATCCCTTTGTGACTTCAAGCAGGCAGGAAAGTGCATTTTTCAGCAGATGGTGGGGAATGTATTTATCAAAAACGGCACATATTCCCGAGAATGCAACGGTAAAGGTACAGGCGTTGAGCATTGCGGCACCGCCTGAAGAAACGCTGTCCGTAACAGCAGAGGCAAGGTCTGCATGCAAAAGAGTTGCTGCAGAAGGAGAGATTGCATTGCTTTTGACAAAGAAACGGCTCAGTATTCCGTTTATCACCGATGATATGCAGAGGGATACAAAGATCACCTTGCCTGCCTGACGGGAATCCAGCATACCGTTGCCTACAGCATTAACCGAAAAGCCCACACCTGCATTTATGCAGAAAAAAAGCATACGTTCTGCCGTTTCTTTGCCGATGATTCCGTGGGAATAAAGGCTCTGAACAGATTTTGCACCCGAAAGATAGCCGCCGCAGAAGCTCAGGATAATTGCAGGTGCGCACTGTGCAGGCAGACCGAAAAAAAACGCTGTGACGGGATTCAGGATTCTGCAAAAAAATCGGGGGAGAGTGCCTCTGCCTGTAAGAGATGCCGCAACAAGAAAAGGGAAGACAGAGGGAATAAGCAGTTTGGCACAGTATTCAAGCCCCTTGCTTACACCCGAAGCAAAGGTTTGCGAAAAAAACGATAAAGCGGCAAAAAGGCAGATGCCCGCACCGAGGATAAGATGACTGCTTTTGTTTTTCAACCGAAGCACCTCCGCTTTTTCATTCTATGTGGGCGGTGTTCTTTTTAATGCAAAGCAGGCATATTTTAAAAACGGAGGGATGTGAATGAGAAAGAGAAATTGCAGAAAAGAAAAAAGAACAGAAAGCTTTCTGGAATCCGTGGGCAGAAGCTTTGATTTGCCTCAGGAAGCACTTTCGGGCTATGTGCATACGGAAATCAGCGGCAATAAAGAGGTGCTTGTTGACGGCTGTCAAGGCGTGCTTGAATACGGCGACTGTGCCATTGCGCTGAATACGGGCAGGCTTACGGTGAGGATATGCGGTTGTGAGCTGACGGTTGTCTCAATGCAGAACGGTCAGGCAATAATCCGCGGAATAATTACGGGAGTGGAGTTTTGTAATTAGGTATGCTTTTACTTAAATTTATAAGATTTCTTTCGGGCTATGTTGTTTTCAGTGCAAGAGGTGGCTTCCCCGAAAGGTTCATAAACCTTTGCAGGCTCAATAAAATCAATCTATGGGAGCTTAAAAGCTCGGGGTCGGTCATATATGCCTGCACGGATTGCGGAGAATACAGAAGGATAAGGCACTGTGCACGGAAATCGGGCATGAAAATAAAAATTGAAAGAAAGTGCGGTCTGCCCTTCTTTCTTAACCGTCACAGCCGCAGGGCAGGTGTGCTTGCGGGAATATTCATCTGCATTACGGTTATTTGTATTCTCTCCACAAGAATATGGAGCATTGAAGTTACGGGAAATGTAAATGTACCCTCCGAAACAATAATCGGTACTTTTGAAAAGCTTGGTGTCAGAAAAGGGACTTCGGAAAATAAGATTGATATCGCGAAAGCGGAAATTGAAGCACTGCAGGAGCTTGATGAGCTCTCCTGGGTAAACATCAATTTTGAAGGCAGTGCAGCGGTTGTTGAGGTGAGAGAAAGAGAAAAAGTGCCCGATGAAAGCGACGAAACCCCTTCTGAAATTGTTGCATCCCGTGACGGGCAGATAGTTATTCTGCGTCCCTTCAACGGCACTCAGGTTCAGAAAATCGGCAACGGCGTACTGAAGGGTGATTTGCTTATAAGCGGAATTGAAGAAAATAAGGATTTGACCGTCAGCTTTTGCAGAGCAAAGGGTTATGTTGTTGCGCGCACCGAAAGAAAGCTTGAATGCTCGGTGGGCAAAAAGATTGAAGCGGTAAAACAGACTGCGGAAACAGCCGCATATATCATAGAATTTCTGGGCATTGAAATCCCTTTGGGCAAAACAGATGAAGGTTCATACAGTGAAAAAATATCCGTCAGGATAAACGGCGTCACACTGCCTCTGAGTATGACAAGATGTATGCGGATTCATAATGATAAATGCACGGTGAATCTTGACAGCGGTCAGGCAAAGCTGCTTGCCGCATTAAGGTTTTCCGAAAAGTGTGCGGAGGAATTCCGTTATCTGAAAGTGCAGAGTGAAAAGATTAGCGCAAATCAAAAAGCCGACGGCTTTACCGTCGGCGGAGAATTTGTCTGCATTGAGAATATAGGCAAAGAAGTGCCCCTTGAAATAGAGGAAACGGATGAACCGTAACGGTTCATCCGTTCTTGAATATATTGCTTTTTTTAGCTGCATAGTAAAGAGGTATTCCGCCTGCAAGGCATACCGCAAGCTCTCCCGCACCAACTTCAAGTGCATAAATAATAAAGGTTACAAGCCTTGTTTTGTCTGTGGGAAGCAGGAAGGTAAGCTCTGCACCCACTATGACCGCATTGAAAATAACGGGCATAATAATTGATAAAAGCGGCAGACCCATGAAGGTAATGCTTCTCAGCTTTCTTGCACAGATTGATGCAAGCAGTGTTGCAAGGGTTCCGAAAACAATATCCCATATTCCGAAGGGACTTGCAAGGTTGCCTATGATACAGCCAACCGTAAGACCGGGTATTGCCGCAGGTGATAATACGGCAAGAACGGTCAACGCTTCCGAAATGCGGAACTGAACGGGGCCGTAAGCCAATGCGAATACTAAGCTCAGGTAGGTTGCGGCGGCATAGACAGCTGCAATCATCGCACCCTGAGCAAGGCGGATAACTTTTTTGTTTTTCATTTTTATGCTCCTTTTTGCTGCCGTGCAGCGCCTTTAGTTTTGTTCGGCACCGAGCAGGTGCCTGTCAGGAAGGTTTCGAACTGACATTCCTTGTATATTAAAGGTATTCTGCAAGTGCTTTCAGGTTTTCAACAGCTACGCTTGCCTTGATATCCGAAGCGGCATATTCTTCGGGAGTGGTTACGCCGCTGTAAACCAAAGCACAGGGAATACCGTGATTTGCGCCGATTGCAATATCCGTTGCAAGTCTGTCGCCAACAAACGCAAGCTCCTCACGCTTACAGCCGAGCATATTTGTAACATAGTCAACGGTTGCGGTCATAGGTTTGCCGAGAACGGTGGGTCTTTTGCCTGTTGATGCGGCAAAAAGCTCAATCATCGAGCCGGTGTCGGGCATATAGCCGTCTGCGGTGGGGCAGTTAAGGTCGGGATGGGTTGCAAGGTAAACCGCGCCGCCGTCAATGTATCTGACGGCATCCCACATTTTCTGATAGGTGAGGGTTGTATCAAAGCCCAGCACAACGATGTCGGGATTTTCCGTAACAAGGTTTATGCCCGCCTTTTCAAAATCGCCCGTCAGTCTTTCGTTGCCCAGAAGGAAAACCTTCTTGCCCTTATAGTTGCGGTTAAGGTAATCTGCCGCAACATGGGAAGAAATTATAACTCTGTTTTCGTCAACGGGAAAGCCCATTTTTTCAAGCTTTGCCCTGCAGACTTCAACATTGTTTGATGAGTTGTTGGTGAAGAAATAAAAATCTCTGCCGCTTTCTCTTGCTTTTTCAATGAACTCAACAGAACCCTCGATTATGTTACCGTCAAGGTAAAAGGTTCCGTCCATATCTATTATGAAGTATTTTGTGTTTGCAAAAATGCCGTTTTTCACGGAATTCAGCTCCTTTTGCGTTCATAATTAAAACCGATGACTATTGTAGCAGTTTTTTTCGGGGATATAAAGGCTATTTTGAAAAAATATGTGACTATTCGTCACAAATAATGAAATTTGATAAAAATGATAGTATAATGTTTTCATTAAAGGGATGAAAGGGAAAGACAGTATGAGGGTTTTTGTGGGAATATCCGAGAAAAAGCTTGGCGAAATACTGAAAAAATACAGAACGGAATACGGTTACACCCAGAAAAAGCTTGCCGATTATCTGGGAATTGACAGAACAACCTACACCAAATACGAAACTGTCAGAAAACCCGAAATCGATGTTATTATGCGTCTTGCCGCATTCTATAATGTTTCGGTTGAAGTTTTTCTCGAAGAATTTTTTGTTGAGGGCAAGGGAGAAACAAAAGCCGCTCTTGCAAGCGCCCCTGCAAAAAAAGAGCTGATGTCACTTACGGAAGACGAAAAACAGCTCATCGGTTTTTACCGTGAATCCGTGCGTAAGGATAAAATTTTTGAAGACACCAAAAATGTGTGGCTTGAAGATAACGGAATGGTTTCACCCGACGGCAAAGAAGAATAATCATAACGGACTGCCTTTTTGCAAGGGCGGTCCTTTTTTACAGTTCTATCTCTGCATAGTTGTGAATGTAAATATCCGAAATGCGTTCAAGCGCGGCGGTTTCGGGTTCGCTTTCATCGTAAATGCCCACAAGGTTGTAGCCGTTTGCCTTTGCTGTTTTTGCGGCATAAAGAGCATCCTCAAAAACCCAGGTGGAGGCTTTATCGGTGCCCAGTTCTTCCAGCACCCTGTCGTATACCAACGGGTCTGTTTTGGATGCACCTACCGTGTATGTTGAAAGGATAACCGAAAAATAATCTCTCATTCCGTATTTTTCAAGAACGGCTTCAAGTGCAGGCTCGCCCGTTGCGGTAGCGATACCCATTTTCACACCCATAGCCTTAAGCTTTTCAAGGAAGGGAATAATATCGTTTTTCGGCTCCGCCTCGGCAAGATAAAGCTCTTTGAGATAATTGAAAAACATCAGAAAAAGTTCTTCGCAGCTTTCTTTCATGTTGAAACGCTCTTTTGCGAGAATAAGGGACTCCCGCAGATAAAGACCTCTGAAGGCTTCTTCATCCTCGGCGGTGAGCTTAAGCTCCAGCTTGTCAAGAAATTTGTATTTTATGCCCTTCCATATGAACATTGAATCGAAAAGAGTTCCGTCAAAATCAAATATTGCACCTGTGATGTTCATTTTCTTCTCCTTCCGCATTTATATCGCTGACCGTGTAAGCAAAGTCACACATTCGACGTGCGTTTCGTTGTCCAAACATATTTCCATATCTTCTTCTATGATAGGGAGTTTGAATTTTATGGATTTCAGCCACTGACCGTTTGGCTTGCGTTCTTCATAGACATGGACTTCGGAAACGAGAGATTCCATAAATTTACGTCGTTCAAATTCATCCATAACGGCGTACAGCTTGTCAAAGTAAATCAACACTTTGTAGATGTTGTCGGCAGTCAGCTTTTCGGCTTCGATTGCCGTTTTCTTTGCTCTTGCTGCAATCAACAGACTCTCTGTATCTTCTATCTTATCATACATCTTGTAAAGTCTATCGTCAAGGTCTGCTTTACGTTTTATATAGGGTTGTCCGATATAATTGTATTACCTCGCTACGAAGAATTTTTATCCTCCCACTTATAAAGGAGTGAAACGGAACAAATTTTCCTAAAAATAAAACAATTTACAGTTTGTTCAAAAACCATTGCTCAGAAAACGCCCACTCACTTTATATGGAATGAAAGCGGATATATTTTTCCTGCAATTATAAAAAAGTTAAAAATATTTGCCCTCACTTATTTATGGAGTGAAAATGCAAAAATTTTTCCTGAAAAATGACGAAAAAATAAAAACATTCTTATTTTTATAACAAACAAATGTTCGTCAATGTTTTATATCAGTTTTTCGGCGGTGTCAAGGATAAATCACTGAATTTTTCTAAACTACCAAAATCAAAAAAGCTTTACACTTTAAATGCTTTCAAAACAGATAAACGAGCCGTTGAATTATAAACAACAAATTGATTATTGAATTATCAGTTAAGTGCCGTTATAATGAAATCGAAACAAAACAACGGAGGGATGAGCCATGCAGATTAAAATAGGTCACATTATCCGCGGACTTCGACGCAGGGATTCGAGAAAACAGGAAGATCTGGCAAATGCACTGGGAGTTACCTGTCAGGCGGTTTCACGCTGGGAGGCAAACAAAGGGTATCCCGATATCGAGATGATTCCCGCAATCGCAAATTTCTTTCATGTTTCCATTGACGAGCTTTTCGGCTATGATGGAGACCGTGAAGAAAAAATCAGAAATATTATTGAGAAAGCCGAAAGAGCCATTAATGCAAACGAAGACTTGACTGAATGCGTTGAGATGCTCCGTGAAGCAGTTGAAGAATTCCCGACTGAATACAGACTTCTGGTTAACCTCGGCTTCGCACTACATACACACGGTTGGAAAATGCACGGTCTTAAAGGTCAAATAAAAGAGGATTCCGACTACGGTGCAATTGACACTGAGCACGCTTCAAATAACAATTATTGGCAGGAAGCTATGAGAGTTTTTGAAAAACTTCTTAAAACGAAAGACGCTTTCCCAGAAAAAGATGCCGTGATACTTATTATGGTTGCAGACTATTCGAAGATGGGCCAGTTTGATAAAGCGAAAGCTCTCGCCGAAAAACAGAATTCAATTTTCGTCAGCCGTGAATGCCTTATGACCCACGCAACTATTTATGAGGAGCGTGACAGATATTTGGGCGAAGCGATAATATCTGTTATGAATGAACTGAAAAAGCTCATTGAAACAGTTGTCACGACCAAAAAATCACTTGCAGAAAGCGGCGTCAGTGTTCGTAAAATGCTTGCACTTGCAGAGTTTTATGAAAAGCTGTTTGATGACGGCAGACTCGGAATCGCACACACTAATGTGCGTGACCTTTATATCTGCTGTTCAATATTTGAAGCTAAATTCGGAGACCTTGAAAAAGCTATGGAATACTTCGACAAAGGCTTTGACCATCATCAAACATATAAAGAAATCCTTAAGATTGATGAATACAGCTATTCTTCACCGCTTTTCTCAAAGGTGATCTGCCACGGAAGTTTTCCGAAAATATCGGAAGAGGGTCTTAAAGATTATCTTTCTGCTTCCGCACCCGAAAATCTCCGTAATGAGATATTGAGAAACGAAAAATACTCGGAATGCTTTGAATACTTAAAAAATCAGGAGGGTTAAATATGAAATACTCAAAGAATGCGAAATATGATTATGAAATCAACGGTATAAACGAAGAAAACGGTTACACAAAGTGGTATAACAAAGAAATCACCGGCAAAAAGCTCCGTCTTGCAGGCACATATTCTCAGGCTTTTATGGTTGCCGTATTGATTGGCGTTTCAAGAGTTTTTGCCGAAGATATCAAGGCTTTTGGCATCCCCAAAATAATATTGCTTCTTGCTTTAAATGCAATTATTCTTATGTTAATAATTGCTCCGATGAGAGAATTTCTTCATCTGATTCCCGTTTCAAAGGGCAGACTTGACAGAAAATGTATTATGTCTTTCAGAAATCATTTTTCGGTTTATAACGGTAGCGTTAACCGTTCACAAATACTCATAAGTCTTGCACTTCCTCTGATTGTTTTTATTCCTGTCTTCGGCTTGTTTTCTTTTTTTACAAGTGGAATTGTCAGACTTTGTGCAGTATTCTTGCTTATTGATTCTTGTTTTATGTGCCATTCAGATATTTATATGCTCTTTTTCTGCATCAAGAATATCGGTAAAAACGATACTGTTTTCGGTGAATACAAGAAAGCAAAAAAATAATTCAAAAATATTCCAACCTTTTTTCGGAATGCATCACTATATAATCAAAAAACACAAAAACTTTACAATAATGTCAATTTGGAATATAATTGAATTATATGGTTTCGGAGGTTAGTATGGAAAGAATAAATGTTAATGGAAAACGTTTTGTTGATGAATACGGCAGACACAGAATTTTTAACGGTATAAACTATACCGATAAAAACGTGAAGTATTGCTTTATAAACCCAAACGAATACACAGAACTCAACCTGCGTAAATTGAGCGAATGCGGTTTTAATGTTATAAGGCTCGGTGTTACATGGGAAGCAATCGAACCCGAACCGAACAAATATGACGAGGATTATATCGATAAAATCGTTAAATTCATGGATGTGTGTCACAAATACGGAATGTATGTTTTTATTGATATGCATCAGGATTTGTACGGACCTGCCGGCGGTTCGGACGGTGCACCTGAATGGGCTTCTCTTACCGACGGCGCAAAGCTGAAAAAGAACAAGCTTGTATGGGCAACGGGATATTTCTGGGGCAAGGTTGTTCACAACTGTTTTGATAACTTCTGGGCAAACAAAGAGGTTAACGGAATCGGTTTGCAGACATATTTCATAAATATGTGGAAGCATGTTGCAGAAAGAGTCAAAGACCACCCTGCTCTTTTCGGATTTGACCTTTTCAACGAGCCTTTCCCCGGAAGCGATGGCGGCAAGATGTTCAGAACGCTTATTATGAGTCTTGCCAAAACGATAATTACGGATAAGCGCTGCCCAAAAATGAAAATGCTCAAGCATTTGCTGAAAAAAGATATGCCGGCTGTTCTTGAGCCATTTGAAGATCCCGACCTTTTCAGGAAGGTCACAAGAGCAGGCCTTCCGCTTGAAAAGAAGTTTGATGAGGGCGTTTATTACGATTTCATCAACAAACTTTCAAAAGGAATAAGAGAAGTTACAGATAACGGTATCATCATCGTTGAAAGCTGTTATTATACCAACATCAGCATTCCGTTCAGTATGCCTGCCGTAAATTATGACGGAAAGCGTGAAGAAAAGCTTTGCTATTCTCCTCACGGATATGACCTTATGGTTGATACTCCCGCATATGATTTCCCGAGCGATGCGAGAGTGCAGACTATTTTTGATGAAAAGAAAAACACTCAGGATGACTGGAACGTTCCGATTCTTGTTGGTGAATGGGGTTCCATTGCTAAAAGTGAGAATTATTTTAAACATATCGATTTTCTTCTTGATTATTTTGACAAAAATCAATGGAGTCAGGCATTTTATACATTTTTTATGGATATGTTTATATTTGACATGCCGTTTTTCAAGCATCTCACAAGACCGTTCCCCGTTGCAGTTTGCGGAACGATTGAAAAATACCGTCATGACAGAGAGAATAACAGTTTTATGCTTGAATTCAATCAGGACAGAGAATACGATGTTCCGACTGTTGTTTTTGCTCATAAAGAGATTGAAAGCATTGAAACCGACGGTGAATATAAGATAATTCCCCTCGGAGAAACAGGCAGAAGCCATATCGAGCTTAAAACGGGAATCGGCAGTCATAAGATTAAGGTGAATTTCAAATAAATCAAGCAGGTGTTGGCAGTGAAGTTGTTCAATAAAATTTATAGTTTTTTGTGTATGACTGCATATAAGCAGTCACCGAGAATTATCAAACACAAAAATTCTCTGACCGAAAGTCAGAGTGAAAGCTGCGTTATAAAAACAGGAAAAACAATATTGTATCCATCGTATAAAAAGTATTATTACTGTGATAAAATATCGGGAGAAGGCTGGTTTTTCCGTCTTAAACCGATAACCGACAATGGTAAATACCCCGTGTTTTTCTATCTGCACGGCAGCGGTCTTAATCATGCAGGTGAAAATGATTTGCAGATGTGGGAATTCAGATATCTGAAGAAAAAGCTTGACAAGCACCCTTGCCATCAGGTAGTTATTCACTGCGATTTCACATATATTGATTATGCCTGTGCCTACAATACCGATGAGCACAGTCGGGTTATAGAAGATATAATATGTTATCTGGAAAACACTTATAATAATGTTGACCGCAGCAGACTTTATATTGCAGGCACATCCTACGGCGGATACGGAACATCATATGAAGTGCTGAGAAATCCCGATAAATATGCAGGCGCTGTTTCTGCTATGGGATTTACCCATAACGAAAAATTCCCCATCACCGAGTGGTGGCAAAAAAATGAATATCGCCGCAATCTTACAGAAGAAGATTTCGTCGCTCTTTCAAAAACACCGTTTTATTTTGCTTGGGCGACAGATGACCATCCGAGCATTTCCGAGGGAAGCGATTTTTTCAGCGAAAAGCTTACGAAATACGGTGGTGAAGTCAAAACAAAAATTTACAGCCGCGGCGGTCATACAATAGCTGCCGATTTATTCAAAAACGAAGATTGGGATAAATGGCTTTTCGGAAAACAAAGATTATAACAAAAAGGAGTTGTCACGGTTGACAGCTCCTTTTTTCGAAAAGAAAATATTGATTTTGATTTTAATATCCTATAAAATAATTTTAAAGAAATATCCTTGGTTATTTCCAACCTTTTTTCAACCGCTGTCACTATATATTCGAAAACGCTCAGAGAGGATGCAAAAAATGGAGAAGTCAAGAGCCGACAAAATCATAACCGGATATTATAAAAAGCTTTACGGCTTTGCACTTTCAAAAATGACGGATATCGACAAGGCGGAGGAGCTTGCTTCAAGAATAACCCTTGAGGTTTATTCATCTTTGCTTAAGGCAGACGAAATAGCAAACATCAACGGCTATATCTACCGCATTGCCTGCAATGTTTTTGCAAGATATATCGGTGAACGCAAGGAGAGTGCACACCTTGCAATTGATTCGGTATTCCTGCCGGATAATGTTGATTATGCAAAGAAGCTGATTGATTCCGAGGAAGCGAAAAACCTCAGACGTGAGATTGCTTATCTTTCGGAAACCCAACGAAAAATCGTTGTCATGCATTATTACGATAATCTTAAGCTCGGCGAAATTTCCGAAAAGCTTTCCATCCCTCTTGGAACGGTAAAATGGCATCTTTATGAAGCCAAAAACAGCTTGAAAGAAGGTATTGAAATGAAAAGAACTCCCGGTACTCTCGGAATTAATCCTGTTAAATTTATAAATATGGGTCACAACGGCTGCCCCGGCAGTAAAGGTGACACATCCGATTTTCTTCACAACAGTCTTACTCAGAATATTGCTTATGCAGCATATTATTCACCCAAAACCGTCAAAGAAATAGCAGAAGAGCTTGGTGTTTCACCTATATTCATTGAAGATGAAGTCAGAACTCTTGAGGAATACGGCTTCATGGATAAACTCGGCGGCGGAAAATACAGAACAAATATATATATAACCGAAACAACGGATGAAATCGACAGAAAAAAGCAGCTCCTCAATGAAGAGTATGCAAGAATTCTCTGCGAAGAATATATTCCTTCTGTTTTTGAAGCGGTTAAAAATCTTGATATGAGCAAAATTTATGTTCCCGATAACGATCTCAATCTTCTGCTCTGGTCTGCAGTTATCCTTGCCATAGGCAAAAAATCAATGGATATTGAAATGTGGAAGGAAATGGATAAATACAGCGTAAAAAGAAAAGACGGCGGAGATTATGC
>SVOC01000006.1 GCA_015066625.1 Oscillospiraceae bacterium | reverse complement strand
TATGTTGTCACCAATCTTTTAACCTGGCCTGTTACTTATGTTTATGCAAAATCAAACTCTCCCGAAGATATTTTAGATGCTATCGTTAAGGGTCGCACCACAATATGCTTTGATGTCGGCACAACATTTATTGATATTGTCAGCGGCGATTCCGTGCTTGGCGATACTGTTAAACTTACCGATAAAACAAGCATAACAATCAATGTTAAAAAACTTCGCAGAAAGCATAAATTGATTGTTTTTGACCGTGACGGTGAATGCTTCTCATACACGGCAAAAAAGACAGAAGATTATTCTGTTACTCTGCCTGTGAAAAAAGAAGGATTTATGTGTGCTCATGTTGTTTTTGAACCCGGATTCATATACAGTAAAATACACGATATTGCAATCGCATCCAGAATCCCCGAACAAAAGGGAATGGATTTACCTCCCTTGATTTTCGCTCAGAGCGGTGCAATATATTTTGAAAAATAAAAAGTCAATTCAAACTTTTGGAGGTACTGAAATGAAAAACAAGAAAAAGATTATTCTTTCTGTTGTTTCCGTAGTGGTTATTCTCGGAATAATCGCAGGTGCTCTGGCGCTGTATTTCACAAGATATCATAAAGACGAAAATGATACCGAAGAATTTTACAGACAGAATGTTGCTTCCGTCGGCTACGAAAACACAGTTGAAACCGCATATCCGTTTACCGATGTTTACGGTATCATAAACGAACATTTCAGATCCGAACTACCCGAAGGCAAAACCGAAAAGAAGGTTGCCATAATCGGTTATGACGGATGTCGTGCAGATATTGTTGCTGAAAAGCAGGACGGCGGAGCAATAAACTATCTTCTTGCCAACGGCGCATCAATCAATCTCACGTATTGCGGCGGTGTCAATTATCCGGCAGTAAACACTCAGGCAACTTCAACCGCACCCGGCTGGTGTTCAATGCTTACGGGCGTATGGTCTGACGTTCACGGTATAACAGGCAACGGAATAACAAAAACGGTTGAGCCCAAAATGCTTATGACAACCCTTGTTGAAGAGGGCATTATTGACAACGCCGCTTTCATCACAAAGTGGAAGGGGCACTTTTCAAGGGACGGCGCAACATACAACACCGAAAAAGCTTATTGCGAAGAGAATGACATCGACGTTGATTTTAACCTTCGTAAAGGTCTGAAAGATGTTCACACAGGAGCAATGGAAGAAATAACAAGCGAAGACTGTGCAGACTTTGTGCTTATTATTTATGAAAATACAGATTCTGCGGGACACAATTTCGGATTTACGTTCAATAACCCCGTTTATAAAGACGGCTTCAGAACCGAAGATAATTACGGCTACGAAGTAGTCAAAGCCATCGAAGCAAGAGAAACTTATGAAACGGAAGATTGGCTCATTATCGTCACTTCGGACCACGGCGGAATCGGCACAGGTCATGGCGGACCGAGCATTCAGGAAAGAATGAACTTTGTTGTTATGAACAAGAAATGGGACTGATACAAATCGGAACCTCCCTGATAAAATCCGGGAGGTTCTTCCTTTGATGCAACTTTTATAAAGATACGGGAGAAATGACCATGTCAAGAAAATACTCACATGTAATAGTTATCGGCGTTGACGGTGCAGGAAGCTGGATAAAAAATGCCGACACACCGAACTTTGATAAAATATTTGAAAACGGCGCAATCACATATAAGGCACTTTCTTCAAACCCCACAATCAGTGCAGAATGCTGGGGCTCAATGCTTATCGGAGTCGGTCCCGAAATTCATGGGCTTACAAACGGCATAGTTTCTTCTGTGCCCTATGATGTGAATTCTCCGTTCCCTTCACTTTTCAGAAGAATCAGAGAAGCATATCCCGATGCCGTTCTCGGTTCGTACTGTGACTGGAATCCCATCACTTACGGTATAGTTGAAAATAACATCGGCGTTTCTCACGCAACGGCACACGATACCGAGCTGACACCGATTGTCTGTGATTATATCCGTGAAAACAAACCCGATTTTCTGTTTGTTCATTTTGACAGCATTGACGGTGCAGGACATTCAACGGGTTACGGACTTCCTGCTTTTATCGAGCGTATTCACGAGGTTGATAAGCTTATCGGAGATGTTTACTCTGCAGTTAAAAATGCCGGAATGCTTGAAGATACAATTTTTATTGTTATTGCCGACCACGGCGGCACCAATGATGAAAACTGCAAGGGTAGTCACGGCGGATGGACAGATGAAGAAAAATATGTAACCTTTGCCGCAACAGGCAAAGGAATAAACAAAACCGAAATAGAAGAAATGAATATCCGTGACCTTGCCGCCATTGTGCTTTACGCTATGGGAATTAAGGCTCCCGAATTTGATGAAAACGGCTGGACATCGCAAATTCCCGAAGGTCTGTTTGCGGATTATGACGGAGAATACCGTGATATTTCTCATCTCACGGGTGCGGCACCGAGGATTTCGAAAACTCATCACGAATCTGAGCTTGTTTAAGGAGAAACAAATTTCATTATGCTTAAAATCAAGAAAACCACAATAAAAATAGGTCTCGAAAAACCGCTGAAAATTCTTCATATGACAGACTCACATCTCCCGTTTTATTGTGACAGTGACTCTGAGAATATGATAAGACAGGGCAAAAAACGAAACGAGAAAAGAAGTGTACGAAATCTCAACAAGCTGATAAAGTACGGTGAAAAGAACTGCGATCTGATTGTTCATACCGGAGATCTTATCGACTACATATCAAAGCCTTGCGTTGAATTTGCAAAGGATTTTTTAAAGAGGGATAAGTTTCTTTTCGTTGCAGGCAATCACGAATATGCAAAATACGACGGCGTAAAAGAGGATATGGCTTACCGTCTTAACAGTTTGGAAGAAATCGGCGGATATCCTGTTAATATATTCTTTAATTCTCATATAATCGGCGGTGTTAACTTTGTCGGAATAGACGACGCTTATCATCAGGTGGAATATGAACAGCTTGAAATGCTTAAAGAGGAAGTAAAGAAAGGGTATCCCATCATTCTTTTTATGCATGCTCCTCTATATGAAAATGAGCTTTATAAGAAGAGTTATGAATTCTGGAACGGTGAAATATGCCTGCTTGGCTCTGACTCAGAGGTTCACCCCGAGGTCAAAGGTGATATAGCAGAGCCCACAGAAGCTTCAAAGGCATTTTATGAATATGTTACCGGTGAACCTGTGATTAAGGCTGTGCTTGCAGGGCATCTGCACTTTGCTTTTGAAAGCATACTGCCCGGTGGTACGATGCAATATGTAACAAACCGTGGTGACAGAGGAAGCGCAAGAGAGATAACAATAACGTAATTTAACGGAAGCAAAATTCCGCAAAATCCTTATATATCAACGGTTTTTAACGCTGATATCAGAAACTCTCACCGTTCACCGTCAAAAATCGAGTGCTTCAAAAAAAATTCTGATGCCGTCGGTTCGGGGTCGATTTTTAAAAAAGCCTCATTCACGTACTTAACTTCAAATTTAAGTACGTAAACATATTGCAAAAATAAATTTTTAGTTATATAATACATTTGGATGTAAAGTCCAGAGCGACAAAGCATCCGCCATTGACAACGGACAAGCCGTAACAAAAATGTTACGGCTTGTCTTATTGTATCAGTACATATTGATACATTTAATATATCGAATAACCATTTTAAAAGGCTAGCAACTTTTAGTTTTGTTTAAAATCACTTCGAGGCTTCATAAAACAAGAAATCTACCCCAAACAATTCCTCATCAAACCAATTAATAGCTATTTCTAAAACTTGCTTTGGCTCTACCACTTTTTTAATAATTGGCAATAACACTTCTATTGGCAACAATTTTGGTGTCATAAACATTACTACATAGTTTTCTAAACTCGAACGAAGCGAGTGCCTAATACCCACAAGACCTTGCTTTGCCTCACTCTTAGTTTGCTCAAACAATTCCCAAAACTCAATTATTTCTCCCCTGTTGAAATGAGCAAAAAAAGTAGGACTTCATAGCTTGCATTTTCTTCTGATTTGTTTATGCTGCGTTCAGGCAGCAAGCGTAGAAAATTTCGAAAATATTGAATGGGTAGTTTCTGCTTATCAGACTCTTTCATTCCATATTTTTCTGCTAAAAACTGATGCACCAATGATTCATTTTTCCTTGGCTTGGTAAGAACCATTTCGTTATCCATACCATTGAAGATAATGAAATCTACGTCTTCACATTCTTCATATATTTTCTTTCTGTATTCCAAATATTCGACAATTTCTATAGGTGTAATCAAAACACGACACATTTCACAATAGTCAGAAAAAGACATACAGTTTATGTTCATTCCGGAATCAGAATGTTTTCTCAAAAGATGAGGATAATCTTCAATCTGATTATTCTCAAAAACAACCAAGGGTATTACTTCTGCATCTGACCGAATAAAAACTTCTTGACCACGTTTGTTACAGAATGCAGGTAATGTTCCCGACGAAATAAACTGCAAAGTTTCTTTAACTTGTCCTTTTGCAGCCTTGCATTTCTTTTGAAGCCATTTGTTTTCTACAGAGAAATCACCTGTCTGGTCTTTGTCGTTTCGTGCTTTCAACTGAATTGCGATAATAATGTCATCGAGATTGATTAGCAAGTCAGCAACTTCTCTCTCTGAAGATTTATCTGGTTTGAAATGTAACTCGTCAACTACAAGTTCTTTAAAAAAATAATCCTCTGAAAATGCACTTAACAATTGTTCAGATTTATTCACAGTTACCTCCTTGCTTTTATGTACAATAATCAGTTGCTCTTGTTTTGGTCTTTTGAAACACCGTCATAAACCACTCAATTCATCATTGTCGGCATTTCGGACAATATACTTTCGCATCAGCGTTTTTTGTTCTTTTCTGCACACCCGAGAGATTGTACCGTTCATTTTCTTGTAATCAACCTCCAAGTATTCACAAACAGACTTAACACTATCAAAAGTAGCTATAAGGGCAAGTGTGTCGGCGTCATACAGATTTATTTGTCGCTTTCCTTTTTGTTCCTTGTAACATTCTTTACAGCCTTTACCGTTGACTCTAGCATTTACTGACGCTTCCCATTCGTGTCCCTGTTCACATATCCACCAAAATTGTTTGTTGCTGTGAGCAGTAACTTGTGTGGGCAACACTTCTCTGTTTTTAGCATAGTTCCACGTGCTGGCAACATCTGGACAAACGGTGACTAAATCATTAAAACCAGCAAGGACTTTTTTGCCTGCACAAATCGGACAGCCTTCACCTCGAATACGCTTTAATATTTTCTTGGAGTAGCTATGCCCTTTTTCGCATATCCAATATACCTCTTTTTCTCCTCCGCCATAAATTTCCGATGGATCCACTTCATTTTTTTCGTAGTCCCAGTATTTTAACAATTCGGGATGCCTGGAGGCTAAATCATTTTCTCCTTTTTTCAAGAGATTACGATGTTTAGAGCATACGCTACCTTCCGCAATTTTACTTGGCAATGCCAAATAAGATCTATTACATATTTTACATTTCCAGTAAAATTTCTGACCTGTGCCGAGTGTTACCATTTCTGGTGTTATAGACCCATTTTTCTCATAATCCCATCTACTAACCAAATCTGGTCTAACAGCGGCGATGCTATTTTCTTTCCGTAAAATAACATATTGATTTTTTATGGAAATCGCATCTTTTGAACAATCCACAATGATTGATTCGTCAATTCCCAAAGCATTAAGAATATCAGTAATAAGGCAAGTTAAATCATTAAAAGACGTTCTTTCATGAATATAAAAATCTGCTTGTTTCTTATCTTCTGGATATTTATATTCCTTTACCACCAATAGATTTATACCGAGCGATTTAAAAAACTCTTTTTTCAGAATATCTTTTTCAGCCTTTTTCTTGTGTGAAAAATAGCCATTATATTCAATGCCAATATTTTTTGAAGGTATAAAGATATCGATTTCCTTTCCATCAAAAATATATCTGTTTATCGCATCAGAAAAAACCTTTTTCAAATAATATAAAATAGCCTGTTCGGGAAACGATGTTTGACTTTGTTGTGCACAAATACGGCAACCTTGCCTGTTGCTTCTTTGTTTTACTGACATCAAATAATCGTCATGACCTAGAGGGCAAATCCAATAAACCTCTTTGTTTGAATGTTGTGTAACTTCAGTCGGTTTAATTGTATTTTTCTTGCTCCATTCAGCTGCTAAATCTGGAGAAACTGTTTGTAAGTCATTGTAACCAACAAGCACTTTTTGATTTGCACAGTAAGGGCAAGAGGAGCCTCGTAATGCTCTGCTAGCAATATACGCTTCATATTCGCCACCACATTTTGCACACTTCCACCTTACTTTTACGTTTGAGCCTGCAACACAACTATTTGGAGTAAATTTAGGATTGTCGCACTCAATCCACTCTGCAACTAGTTCGGGGTGTGTTTCAGCCAAAGTTTTTTTACCTTTTATATATCTATCTCTGCTAATTGAAGTTCTCCATTCATTATGACATTGCGGGCAAGTTCGTTCTCCCTTTGCTCTAGCTCTTATCTCTTGTTCAAACTTTGTCTTATGCTTTGAGCAAATCCAAAAAGCGTGTTTGTGAGACCCTATCACCAAATCAGAAGGATCAAGACCAACAGAATTGTTTTTATCCCAGTCCCATTCTGCTAAAAGTTGAGCATTATCGCTCACATACCTTTTGGTTTTCTTTTCTGCCACAATGCTCACCTCTTTTTTTAAGAATAACTTTTTATATAATTATATCACCAAAGATAAACTATTTCAATTACATAAAACTATTCTTTTTATTATTAAAATACATCTAATACCAATAACACTAAATGATACTAAATAGTGCAAACAAAACTTGTATCGAAAAACATAAAAAGAACTCAAGTATCGTGCTGACACTTGAGTTCAAATATGGTGCCGATGGTGGGACTCGAACCCACACGGGTATTCCCAAAGCATTTTGAGTGCTTCACGTCTGCCAATTCCATCACATCGGCGTATGTCGAAATTTGAGTAAATTTATCGAAAAAAGTAACTTTTGGAGTCGCTCGGGGGTCGATTGGGTGCCGATGACCGGGGTCGACAAATTTTTCAAATTTTAACTTACAAGCAATTTTGTTATATAAATCAAAGGATTTGAGCAATATCAATGGATTTAAGGATTTGCCAAAAACGCTGACGTATCGGATTTTGAGTCCGTCACGTCTGCCAATTCCATCACATCGGCAAATCAGCTTTTCTATTATAGCCTAACGGGACTCAAAAATCAAGTATTATTTTTTAGTTTTGCGGATAAGAATTGCCGCCGTTATGAAAAGTGCAACAGACAGCAGAATCATAAAGGCAACCTCAAACCAGCCGCCTGACGATGCAACGGTGATTGCGGTTGGTCCATCTGCACCGCCGATGATTGCAACAGATGAAGAGGGGCTTATTGCCAGAACCAGCATCCGCAGAAAGATTACGGCAAAAACAAGTAACACCGCCGCAATTATCATTGTGCATATTGCGGTAACAATCATCCATATTTTGCGGCTTCTCATATTCCGTTCAGCCATAAGCGAATTAAGGTTTTCAAGCTTCTGTGATATTTTTTCAAGCTCGGTTTTGGTATCCGTTTCATCAACGGTTTCACCGAGAATTCTGCTGACGGGAACATCAAAGACATCTGCAATTTTTATGAGCATTTCGGAATCGGGAACGGATAAATTCTGCTCCCATTTGGAAACGGTCTGCCTTACCACATTAAGCTTTGCGGCAAGCTCTTCCTGGGACATCCCCTTTTCTTTCCTCAGATTTTTTATGTTTTCGCTGAGCATACTCTCGCCTCCTGAGAATGATTATAGCAAAAATCAGCCGTTGCGGCAAGCAACATAAATTAACATTGCAAAAAACGGTGCCCTGTAAGGACACCGTTAAAAATTTTAAATTATCTGCCGCCGGTTACCGATGACTTGAGAGTAACATCGTGATATCCGCCTTCAACAATACTTGTTGCGGAAACAACGGTGAGCTTTGCATCTCTCTGAAGGTCGGGGATATTAAGCACGCCTACGTTGCACATTGTTGACTTAACCTTATAGAGGCTCTTTGCAACGTTATCGCTGAGTGAGCCTGCGTAGGTAACATATGAGTCAACGCCTTCTTCAAAGCTGAGCTTTGCTTTACCGCCGAGGTCATATCTCTGCCAGTTTCTTGCTCTGTTGGAGCCTTCACCCCAATATTCTTTAACGTAAACACCGTTAACAAGAAGCTTGTTTGTGGGGCTTTCGTCAAAACGGGCAAAATATCTGCCGAGCATAAGGAAGTCTGCACCCATTGCAAGTGCAAGAGTCATATGATAATCGTGAACAATACCGCCGTCTGAGCAGATGGGAACATAAATACCTGTTTCTTTGTAGTATTCGTCTCTTGCTGCTGCAACCTCGATAAGTGCTGTTGCCTGACCTCTGCCTATACCCTTTGTTTCACGGGTAATACAGATTGAGCCGCCGCCGATACCGACCTTAACAAAGTCAGCACCTGCTTTTGCAAGAAAAAGAAAGCCCTCACGGTCAACAACGTTACCTGCGCCCACCTTAACCTTATCGCCGTACTTTTCACGGATGAAAGCAAGAGTCTGCTCCTGCCATACGGTGTAGCCTTCTGATGAGTCGATGCAAAGAACATCTGCACCTGCTTCAACAAGTGCGGGAACACGCTTTTCATAATCGAGAGTATTGATACCTGCACCTACGATGTAGCTCTTATTGGCATCAAGAAGCTCCTGAGGATTATCCTTATGCTGTGAATAGTCCTTACGGAATACAAAATAGAGAAGATTGCCGTCATTATCAACAATAGGAAGTGAGTTAAGCTTATTATCCCAGATAATGTCGTTTGCTTCTTTGAGAGTTGTTGTTTCGGGTGCGGTTACAAGCTTTTCAAGAGGAGTCATAAATGATGATACGGGAGTATCAAGTTCCATTCTGCTGACTCTGTAATCTCTGCCGGTTACGACACCGAGAAGTTTACCGTTGGGATTGCCGTTATCTGTAACAGCCATTGTGCTGTGACCTGTCATTTCAATAAGGTCAAGCACCTCAGCAAGAGTTGAATCGGGTCTGAGGTTTGAGTCGCTTACAACAAAGCCTGCCTTATAGCTCTTTACTCTTGCAACCATAGCAGCTTCGTCTTCAATGCTCTGTGAGCCGTAGATGAAAGAAATGCCGCCTTCCTTGGCAAGTGCAATGGCAAGAGTATCGTTTGATACAGACTGCATAATTGCAGAAACAAGGGGAATGTTGAGGCTCAGAGGGCATTCTTCTTCGCCCTTTCTGAACTTAACAAGAGGTGTTCTGAGATTTACGTTTGCGGGGATGCATTCCCTTGATGTGTAGCCCGGAATAAGAAGATATTCACTGAATGTTCTTGAGGGCTCCTGACAATAAATGGCCATTTGATTCACTCCTTCTGTAAGTTTCGGCTGAATTTCACTGCCGAGTATATAAAAAGTATTTTACAATAAACCAATTGAAATGTAAAGATGTAAATTCAAAACTTATCGACAAAATTCGGTAACATAATTGTTGATACTTTTGTTGATTATATCCACAGCAGCCTCTCTGTTGCGTACTTCATCAACAACAGTTTCCTTATCTTCCAGGTTTTTGTATACCTTGAAGAAATGCTTCATTTCATCAAATACATGCTTGGGAAGTTCGCTGATATCCTTGTAGCTGTTGTAATTGGGGTCATTGAAAGGAATGGAAATAATCTTTTCGTCAAGCTTGCCGCTGTCCTTCATAGTAATGACACCTATGGGATAACAGCGCACAAGAGTCATGGGATCGATTTTCTCACTGCAGATTACAACAACATCAAGAGGGTCGCCGTCGTCGCCGTAGGTTCTTGGAATAAACCCGTAATTTGCGGGATAGTGAGTTGATGTATAAAGAATACGGTCAAGCATAAGAAAACCCGTTTCTTTATCGAGCTCGTATTTTTTCTTGCTTCCCTTTGTGATTTCAATAACCGCCATAAAATCTTCGGGGTTTATTCTCTTGGGGCTGACATCATGCCATATGTTTCCCATATTTTGTCCTCCTCTGTTTAAAATCCTCTGCCTCCGCCGCCGTGGCTTCTGCCGCCACCCGAAGGTCTTGCACCGCCCGAAAAGCCTCCGCCGCCGGTGCGGTGGTGATTATTGTTATTTCTCGGAATTTTTGTTGTTATGACATTACGGCTTATAACCGTATCATTCGAACCGGTAAGATTAAGAAAAACATCGTCGGTATCAAATTCATCACCTTTACCGAAATTCTTGTATCTGCTTTTAACGGCAAATACGGATATACCGCCTATGCCAAGACCTACGATTATGTAAACGAGGATATCTGTTATGCTGACGGAGTCATTGCTCTGATAATCACTGTATCCGTCATAATCGTATCCGTAATCATATTCGTAGTCACCGTAGTAACCGTCATCATGATATCCGCCGTAATAATCATCGGAGGAATAGCCGTATGACGAATATATATCGGTTGCGGTTTCAATCATACCGAGAATGCACTGACCGTATTCACCGTTCACAAGATAGTCATAACCGCCGTCAATCACTGAATCAACATCATAATATATATTCTCTGCCCTGCCTGTTGTTGAAATCCACACATTGCGGTTATCCATATCAATCATAAACAGCATACAGTCTTCGTTCCAGCCTTCGCCGTCAATGAGATTATCAATATAATCATTTGCATATTCTTCGCTGGATAATCCCTGCGCATAATCTATTGTAAGCACTGAAAGAGAAATATCCGTTGCGGCAGAATAATCATGCGCCTGCAACACTATTTCCGAGTATTCATCTTCGGAAAACAGACTTGCATAGTCACAAACCTCGTTTTTAAAAGCAAAAGCAAAAACGGAAAACGAAGCGAACGCAAAAAACGCAAGTGAGAGTGAAATTATTTTTTTCAAAACAGAAACACCCCCGCAAGCGTTATAATCAGCGATGCTCCTGCGGCAACACCGGCAAACAGACCCGCAAGCTTCTTGCGGCAAACCGGTAATTCGCCGTAAACCTTGCCCGTCTGACCGTTCAGAGCATAAATATAGCTTTTCTCATTATGCTTATAGTTCAGCACCCACACGGGAAGCAGGTTATATTTCCATCTCAGCTTACCCACATTGATTGAACTGTCTTTGACGGTAACATTGGGTACTTCTATTGAATTTTCAAGCTTTTCCTCGGAAAAATGCTTTATCTTCTGCACAACGCCCTGCTCAATATCCCCGCTTTCAACATTGCGCTTTTCGGCAAAAAAACCTGAAAGATAGGACATTGAAAACGGAACAAAATCCGAAGCATCGAAAGGACATACATAACGCATTATGTCCCTGTCTTTGCCTTTGAGAGCACCTTCGGGCATATTGCGTATCTGCATATCTCCCTGCCTGAAATGGCCGCGGATTGTGGTTTCTGTATGCTGAAAATCACCCACAACCCAGGTTCTCACCTGCTTTGAGGTTGCGTTGATGCTTCCGTTTGTTTCGCAGTCGATATACCAGTAAGGGAAATATACGCCTTTAATTTCCTCAAGGCGTGACTGCGAAATAAAATCCTTGGGCAAAAATTTTCTTTTGCCGCACATTTCTTTGAACTTTTCAACAGCACCCTTTTTATCGATCTTGAAGGGAATTATCATGTCAGGTTTCATTTCGCCGCTGAGTCTGCCCGAAAGCACAACGGGATTTGAACAATAGTAACAGGTAGTTGCGGCAGTTGTTTCATCGGTTATTACCTGTGCACCGCAGCTGGGGCAGGAATAAAGAACCGCATTTTCAAATTCCGTGTTTTCCTCCGGCTTCGGCTCAGGGTTATCGCTTTCAAGCACTTCATCTTTCACAAAGAAATCCTGCTCTTTGAACACGGAATCACAGTATTCACAGATGAAATCCTGCTTTTGGGCATCAAATGTCAAACCTCCGCCGCAGTTGGGACATTTATACTGAACGGCATCCAAAAATCATCTCCCCTTTCAAGCAAAAACACAGGTTAACAATTACTTCTTCTTGTAAGTCAAAAATCTGAATTTTACTCCGTTATGATCCTGCTCTTCACCTTCTTCAGTGACCTCCCAGGAAGCATCTGCATCAAGGTCAGGGAAGAATTTATCGGCAGGCTTTGCGGTTTCAACCTTTGTTATATAAGCTGTATCACAGAGGGGCACAAGCTGATTATAGACAGACATACCGCCGATAACATATACGGTATCGGTATCGTACTTTTCAAGCTCTGCTTCAAGCTCTTCAAGAGAATGGCACACAATAACATCGGGCACACTCCAGTTTTTATCGGTAGTGAGAACAATATTCACTCTGTTGGGAAGAGCCTTGGGACCCGGAAAGGTCAGAAATGTGGAACGGCCCATAACAACCACATTACCCGTTGTTTTTTCTCTGAAAAACTTCATATCCGCAGGAATGTGGTTAATGAGGGCATCGCCCAGACCGATACCCCAGTTTTTATCAACATTGACAATAGCTTTCATTATCTGTACCTCTGCAATCAGATTGCAACGGGAATCTTCTCGCTGAAATCGTGATATTTATAGTTTTCGAGTGAAAAATCATTCTTTGTGAATTCGTAGAAATCCGTGATGCTCTTATTCATCACAAATTCGGGTGCATCGTAGGGCTCACGGCTGATAAGCTCCTCGATAACGGGAACATGGCGGTCATAAATATGAGCATCGGCAATAACGTGAACGAACTCGCCTGCCTCAAGTCCGCTGACCTGAGCCATCATATGAACAAGTGCGGCATACTGAGCAACATTCCAGGCATTTGCGGCAAGCATATCCTGAGAACGCTGATTGAGAATTGCATTGAGCTTATTACCCGATGTGTTGAAGGTCATGCTGTAAGCACAGGGGTAAAGCGCCATCTCATTGAGATCCTGATGAACATAGATATTGGTGATAATTCTTCTGCTCTGAGGATTATGTTTAAGGTCGTAGAGCACTCTGTCAACCTGATCCATATCTCCTTCTCTGTAATGATGCTTCACACCGAGCTGATAGCCGTAGGCTTTACCGATGCTTCCGTTTTCGTCTGCCCAGGAATCCCATACATGGCTGCCAAGGTCATTTATATTGTTTGATTTTTTCTGCCATATCCAGAGAAGTTCGTCAACGGCGGAACGGATAAAGGTTTTTCTGATTGTCTGTGCGGGAAACTCCTTGCTTAAATCGTATCTGTTGACAACGCCGAATTTTTTCACTGTATGGGCGGGAGTTCCGTCTTCCCATCTGGGTCTGACATCAAGTTCGGTATCCCAAAAACCGTTACGGAGAATATCCTTACATGTATCAATAAATATTTTATCAGCCAAACTCATTTTTAAAACCCTCCAAGATTCTTTATATATTCGCCCAGACCCTGCTCAAAATTGACTCCGAGCCGTGTATCCGTCTGCGCTTCGTATGTTCTCTTTATTGCACTGCAGGTGAATTCAAGGGCAAGCTTTGCACTCTCAAAAATATTCTTACCTCTGAGGTATGCCCCTGTCAGTGCGGATGCAAATATATCTCCCGTACCGTAATATGTGCCGGGGTAATGGTCGGAAAATGCATAATATATTTCGCCGTTTTCAAGGCATACTCCGCAGCCGATTTCGCCTTCATCAAAAGCAACACCCGTAAGAACAACCGTTTCCGGCCCGAAATCAAGCAGACGCTTCATTATTCTCTCGATATATTCCTTGCTGTAAGGCGGTTCAACATATTCTTCACCGAGAAGAAACACTGCCTCTGTGATGTTGGGCACAATAATATCCGCTTTTCTGCACAGAACAGACATTTCACGGGCAAAGGCAAGGTCGAAATTGGTATACATCCTGCCGCCGTCTGCCATTGCAGGGTCAACAACAACAACCGTATTTTCGTTTCTGAATTCGTCGATGAACTTACATACTGTGTCAATCTGCCGTTCAGAACCAAGATATCCGCTGTAAATACCGTCAAAGCTTACGCCCAGACTTTTCCAATGATTTATAAACGGCACAAGATCATCCGTCAGATCTCTGTAGGTGAAGCCGGTAATATCGCCCGTATGGGTTGAAAGCACCGCAGTAGGCATAACCGCAGCCTCGTGACCCGCGGCTGAAAGAATGGGAATTGCGGCAGTCAGCGAACACTTGCCTATACCCGAAACATCATGTATTGCCGCAATGCGTTTCTGACCCGACATTTCCTCTCCCACCTTTCAAAATATATTTAAAATATTATAAACCAATCAAAAGCTTTTTTCAACACTTCAAGCCGAATTTTTATTCAAAATTGAATTCGTTGCTGACAAAATGATGTTTTTTTGAAATTTGCACAAAAAACCCTTTACACCTTATTAAAAAAGTGGTAACATATATAAATCAAGTTGCTTTTAAAGCAACAAAAAGCAAGGAGAAATCAAATATGAAAAACATCGCAAAAAAAATCGTGAGCGTACTTCTTGTGTTCACCCTTATCTTCGGCGGTGCCGCATCAACAGTTACCGCATCGGCAGCAGATGTAGGAAAAGCACTTGAAAAGGTAGGTCTCGGTCTTGTTGAAGTTATCTTCACAGCTCTTGTAGGCGGACTTAACGCAGTTGTTCCCGACAGCCCCGATTTTGTTAAAGTTGCAGACCGCAACACAGACAATTTCTACAGCGGCACAGAAACATGGGACGATGCTGCTGATGCAGACGCAAAGTGGTATCTCGGCCACGCAAAGGCTTCACTTGTTCCCGACGCACTCAGGGAAGCCGTTAAAAACGAAGACGATCATGTAAAATCAGGTTACTATCTTGGCGGTTTTATCGACCCCAACAACGGTATGTCCAATGAAATTGAATATATCATCGACGATATGCAGGTAAGAATCATTGCAGTTAAAGACGGTGCAAACAAGAACGTTTCCGTTTTCGCAAACATCGACTGCATCGGTTTCTCAAACGGCGATATCAAGGAAATCCGTGCAGCTCTCGTTGAGCTTATGCCCGATGTTAAGTTTGACACAATCAACGTGTCATCAACTCACACTCACAGCTGTATCGACACCCAGGGCCTCTGGACAAACCTTTTCTCCAAACTCTTCAAGAACCTCGCGCTCTCTTATCTCCCCTTCATTGAGAAGGAAAGAGGCGCAGACCAGGAGTATATGAATTTTGTTTATGCCACAGTTGCAAATGCAATGAAGAAGGCTATTGAATCAATGGTTCCCGGTACAATGACATATGCAGTCAAGGAAATCGGTGACGAAGAAAATTCATACTTCAATAACAAAAACAGAAGCCAGTCAACTTCACTCATCAGAGATCTTGCCCGCTTCATTTTCACTCCCGATGACGAAAACGTAACTCCCACAATGATCGTTAACATCGCAGCTCATCCCGACGTTGCAGGTCTTCCTGTTGACGATGTTGATAACGGCAGAGACCTTTCAGGCGACTACATCTATTACCTCGGCGAAAGAATTGAAGAAAAAGGTTATAACTTTATGTTCTTCAACGGCGCCATCGCAGGTATATACGAAGGCAGAGGCCCTGCAAGCGACGGTGTTCCCACAAAACGCAGATACGAAGAAACTCTCCGTTACGGTCAGGAAATCGCCAATATTGCACTCAATCTTACAAATACTGTTGAGCAGATTAAGGCAAATATGACACCCGCCGAAAAAGCTAAGGAAGCAGAAGAAATGGCAATCGGCGGCGAGAATTACACACTCTGGTATAAGGACTGGGTTCCCACAACAGAAACAGTTGTTGAGCCCAACCTCAACATCATCATCAGAGAAGCTAAGATTCAGGTTACAAATCCCCTTATTCAGCTCGTAGGTAAGCTCAACCTTGTTAACTACACAGTTTGCAAGGAAGGTCTTAAGTACTATATCTTTGCAGAAGTAGGTTATATGGAAATCGGCGGCGTTAAGATTGCTCTTATGCCCGGCGAAATCGTTCAGGACCTTATCTGCGGCGGTGACTCACTCACAGCAGAAGGCTCATTCACAGGCAAGGATTTCGAATGCGAAAGCATCTATGAACTCTTTGGCAAAGACACAATCTGCTTCGGTCTTTTCAACGATGCAATCGGCTATGTTGTTCCCGATAACGACTACACAATGGCTCTTCTCGGCGACCACTACCAGGAAATGATTTCACTCGGTAAGTATGCAGGCTCTTCAATTCTGAAGGTATTTGCAGAAATCGCTGAGGATCTCGGTAAATAAAATTTAATGCTTAACCGGCTGTTTCAAAGGAAGCAGCCGGTTTTTTGTATTTTCATATTGAATTTTAAGAATAAGAGTGTTAGAATAATCCCCTGTTAAAACAGAAAGGAAGTTATTGTTTTGAAATCACCGTTTAAAAGAGGTCTGTCAGACGGTATCCCCATTGCGTTAGGATATTTTTCCGTATCATTCGGTTTCGGAATCATGTCGGTGCAGTCGGGTCTGACCGCATTGCAGGCAATAATAATATCGCTGACAAATCTTACATCGGCAGGTCAGGCGGCAGGCGTAGGCATCATCGCAGCAGGCGGAACACTTGTTGAAATGGCACTGACACAGCTTATCATAAATCTGCGCTATTCCCTTATGGGCCTTTCTCTTTCGCAGAAGCTGTCGGATAAATTCACAACACCCCACAGAATAATTGCCTCTTTCGGAATTACCGACGAAATATTTGCCGTTGCATCCTCTCAGACGGAAAAGCTTGTGCCTTCATATATGTACGGTCTTATCCTTATTGCTTCAATGGGCTGGACAGGCGGAACCGCCGCAGGTGCGCTTGCAGGTCTGGGCTTACCCGAAACACTGACCGCTGCAATGGGAATTTTGCTTTACGGAATGTTTATTGCAATTATTGTTCCTGCCGCAAGAGCAAGCAGGAAGGATTTGATTGTTATCTGCCTTGCCGCAGTATTCAGTATCGGCTGCAAATTCATTTTCCCCACACTTTCATCGGGCTTTTCAATTATCATAAGTGCCGTTGCCGCCGCCGTTGTCGGCGCACTCCTCTTCCCCATTAACCTTGCAGAAACGGAGGCTGAGGAAAAATGACAATGATTCTTTACATAGCGGTTATGGCTGGCGTTACCTATCTTATCCGAATGATTCCTTTTACGCTTTTCAAGAAGAAAATCAAATCAAGGTTCATTCAGAGCGTGCTTTACTACATACCTTATGCAGTACTCAGTGCAATGACCTTCCCCGCAATCTTTTATTCCACGGGCAACACAGTTACCGCCGTTGCAGGTACGGTTGTTGCAGTTGTGCTGGCATATTTCAGACTGCCGCTGACGGTGGTTGCACTTTCAGCCTGCGGTGTTGCACTGGTTGCAGGATTTATAACATAAAAACACACGGAGTATCTCCTCGAAGTGATACTCCGTGTTTACTTTTATGCAAGAGGAATTGTGTAATTATAGTCGGTATACCATACGCTTGCCGAATAGCTTCTCGCACGAAGCTCTACTCTGTCATCATAAACTTCAAACTGATATCCCGTGCCGTTGGATATCCGTCCTGCACCGTTTGCATACATATATGCGGGCAGATTAACGCTGTGGAACGAACCGTCGGATTCAACACTTGCATAAGTATATCTGCCGATCTGACTTTCATTTTTGAAGCCCAGATGAATGTGGCCGCTGATAAGGAATACATTCTTGTATTTTTTGAGGATTGCTTCAACCGCATCGGACTGGTCGCCCATACCGCCTTCATCGGGCTCATACTCGTCGTCACCCCAGGATTCGGGAAGACCGTGTGACTGATTGATGGGCCAATGGCTGATAACAAAAATCGGCTTTCCGTCTTGTGCCGCCTTTGCCATTTCGGTTTCAAGCCAGGCAAGCTGTTCGGAACTTACATACATATCTGTATGATCATACTCACTGGCAAGAACAATGAATGTGTAGCCGTTTACCTGAGTTGAATAATATTCGTTTTCAATCTTTCTGCCGGTAATTTCTTCGGTATACTTAATGAAGTATTCTCTTGCAAGATTATAGCCTTCATCCTCAGTCCAGGTGTCATGGTTACCCTGAGCAAGAATTATGTTTTTGGCAGGTGTATATCCTTCAAAAGCACCCACAAGAGCCTCCCACTCCTCGGTATAGCCGTGGTCGGTAAGGTCGCCGGAGCAGATAAGAGCGTCAAGCTCACTGTCTGCATTTTCCATATCGTGAAGACCGAAACCCAGCATAAAAGCACGGAGTCCGTCATCCTTCATATGGATATCGGAAATTGCCGCAAAATTCAGCCTGCAATTATCTGCATCAACAGGCTCGAATTTGCCTGTGTAGTTGCCCCAGATAGGGAATGTAAAAATATTCAGCACCGAAAGAAGCACCGAAAGGAAGCTTTTGATAAAACCAATCATTTATAAGTACCTCTCCTTCATTTTATAGGTGAATTATACCACATTCAAAACAATTTGTATAGCTTTGATTTATTCTTCGTTTGCAACATTTTTCATCATTCTTTTTTTCAGCACAAAATACATTGCAAACTGTGCAAAAAACGTAACCGCCCAGGATACCGGATAAGCCCAATAAAGGAACATAAGAGTTCTGTTCAGAGGCAGTATAAAGTAAATCCAGAACAATCTGATTCCGCAGGCACCTACAAGAGAAACTATCATAGGCTCAAAGGATTTACCCATTCCTCTTATCTGGCTTGCGGCAACATCCATAAGCGAACAGAAGAAATAAAACGGCATAATCAGTTCAAGACGCTGTGCACCGATTTCAATAACCTGCAGGTCGTCTGAAAACAGACTTACAATCCAGTCACCGAATATGCATCCCACAGAGCCCATACCGATGCCCACAACAAGAGTAATCAGAATACAGTGGCGGTAAACCTTGCCGATATTTGAATATTTTTTTGCACCCATATTCTGTGAGGTAAAGGTCATTGTTGTCTGTGCCACAGCATTTGTGCAGGTGTAAACATAGGAATCAAAGTTTGAACCTGCGGCTATACCTGCCATTGCAACCGAACCGAATGAATTGACCGTTGACTGAATGATAACATTTGAAACGGAGAAAAGTGAATTCTGCACACCTGCAGGCAAACCCAAACGGATTATGCTTTTAAGTTCGTCTTTGTAAATTTTCAGCTTACCGATAACAAGACGGCAGGCGTTGGGCATTCTCATAAGATAAATCACAATAAATATCGCCGAAAGATACTGCGAAACTATGGTTGCTATTGCAACACCGCTTACACCCATTTTAAAGAAAATAATCAAAACAAGATTGAGTATTACATTCACAAGACCTGAAAACGTGAGTATGTAAAGGGGTCTTTTGGTATCACCCGTTGCTCTTATTATTGAGGCACCGAAATTATAGGCAAGAAGTCCCGGCGAACCCATAAAATAAATTCGCAGATAAAGAGTTGCAAGCTCGATTACGTCATCGGGCACACCCATAAGTCTGAGCATAAGCGGAGATGCAAAAAAGCCTACCGTACCTATGAAAAAGCCGCACATCACGCTCATAAGCATGGCCGTATGGACACATTCGTGAACGGTTTTTTCATCCCGTTCACCGATATGCCTTGCAACCATAACACCCGCACCCATTGAAAGTCCGAGAAAAACATTGAGAAAAAGATTAACCAATGAACCTGTTGAGCCAACGGCGGCAAGTGCTTCTTTGCCCACAAACCTGCCAACCACAATAATATCGGCAGAATTATAGGCAAGCTGCAAAAGACCCGTCAGCATAAGCGGCACCGAAAAGATAAGTATCTTTTTCAAAAACGGACCCTTGGTCATATCAAGAGAATATCTTCTTTCCATTTTTATTACTCCTTACAGTGCTTTCAGAACTTCGGGGAAAAGCGAAATGCTGCGTCTGAGAATACCGTGCATATGAGCGATTGCAATACCGTAATTGGTCATAGGCACATTAAAATCTGCCGCAAAGCCCGCTCTGTATTGCATCTCACGGGCATTGAGCATACAGCCGCCGCAGTGAACAATCAATTTATATTCCGACAAATCCTCAGGGAACTCTCCCCCGCTTGTAAACTCAAATTCAAGGGCTTTGCCTGTGTATTTGTTTATCCAGCCGGGTATTTTCACCGTGCCGATATCGTTGCACTGTCTGTGATGGGTACAACCCTCAGAAATAAGGATTTTATCTCCGTCACAAAGCTTATCAAGCTGAAATGCACCGCGCACAACAGATGAAAGATCCCCTTTGTAGCGTGCAAAAAGAATTGAAAATGAGGTCAAAGGAATATCTTCGGGAAGTATGGAAGAAACTTTTTCAAACACCTGAGAATCGGTTATAACCAGTTTCGGCTTGCCTGCAAGGAATGAAAGGGTTGCTTCAAGCTCGGTATCACGGCACACAACCGCCATGGCTCCGTTTTCGATAAGCTCCCTTATTACCTGCTGCTGAGGAAGAATCAGTCTGCCCTTGGGTGCGGATTCATCAATGGGAACAACAAGCACGGCAACATCACCTTTTTCAACAAGGTCTGCCACAATTTTCTTGCCGTTTTCACGGTCTCTCATCAGCCTGCCTGTCATTTCTTTAAGCTCGTTTATGTTTGTGCCTTTTACGGCACTGACATAAATTTCGTTTTTCCCTGCTTCGGGAATACTTTCGAGCAGGTCTGATTTATTATAAGCAATAATATATCTTATGTTTTTCTTTTTAAAACGTTCAATAAGCTCTGTATCATACGTCTGCAGACCCTTGGTTGCATCCACGCACAGCACGGCTATATCGGTGTAATTAAGTGCCTGCACGGCTTTTTTTACACGCATTTCACCAAGCTCGCCCTCATCATCGATGCCGGGGGTATCAATGATTACCACGGGACCGAGAGGCAGAAGCTCCATTGCTTTTTTGACCGGGTCGGTGGTTGTGCCTTTTGTATCCGAAACAAGCGACAGCTCCTGACCCGTCACCGCATTGACAAGGCTTGATTTGCCTGCATTGCGCAGACCGAAGAAGCCAATATGCAGTCTTTCCGACGAAGGTGTGGCATTAAGACTCATTCAAATCACCTCAGAATCTGAAATCTCTGCGGTTTGAGGCTTTGATATCCTCAATATTCTTTTCCGCAATGGCTCTGACTTTTGCTCCGGGAATTTTGTTAAGCTCATCGCTTATCATCTCATAACCGATTTTCTTAGTTGCATCGCTTGCGTAGTCAACAAGATATTCGGTAAGAGTCATAAGCGCATTGGGATGGCAGCAATTAAGAATCTGACCGTTTTTGCAAAGCATCATAAATCTGTCGCCCGTTCTTCCCTCACGGTAGCAGGCGGTGCAGAATGAAGGTATATGCTTCATTTCAATAAGCCAGCGCACAACCTCATCAAGAGTTCTCTGGTCGGAAACATCAAACTGCTCGGAATCGTGAGGTCTTTCTTCCTCTGTGTAACCGCCTACGGATGTTCTTGATGCACCGCTGATCTGTGAAATTCCCAGTCTGAGTGCTCTGCCTCTCACCTGCTCGGATTCTCTTGTGGAAATAATCATTCCGGTATAAGGAACGGCAATTCTTATGCAGGCAATAAGCTTTTCAAAAAGGTCATCGGAAATACCGTTGTCGAAGGTATCGGGATCAATGTCGTCTGCTCTTTTAAGTCTGGGAACGCTTATTGTATGAGGGCCTACGCCGTGAACTGCTTCAAGGTGTTCGGCGTGCATAAGCAGACCTGCAAATTCATATTTGTAAAGCTCGAGACCGAAAAGCACACCCAGACCCACATCATCAATGCCGCCTTCCATGGCTCTGTCCATAGCCTCGGTATGGTAGTCATAATCGTGCTTGGGGCCTGTGGGATGAAGCTTAAGATAGCTTTCCTTGTGATATGTTTCCTGAAAAAGGATATATGTGCCTATACCTGCATCTTTAAGCTTGCGGTAATTCTCAACGGTTGTTGCCGCAATATTCACGTTAACTCTGCGGATTGCACCGTTTTTGTGGTTAATGGAATAGATGGTCTTTATGCTTTCAAGGATATACTCAATGGGGTTATTGACAGGGTCTTCGCCTGCTTCAATGGCAAGACGCTTGTGACCCATATCCTGCAAGGCGATTACCTCGCGGGCAATCTCCTCCTGAGTGAGTTTTTTGCGTGCAATATGCTTGTTTTTAAGATGATAAGGGCAATAAACACAGCCGTTGACACAGTAGTTTGAAAGATAAAGAGGAGCAAACATAACGATTCTGTTACCGTAGAATGCAAGCTTGATTTCCTCGGCAAGCTTATACATAGCCTCGATTTTCTCGGGAATCTCGCAGGCAAGAAGTACGGACGCCTCTCTGTGATTCAGACCTGCACAAACCGTTCCGTCTGCGGTTTTCTTAGGTCTTGCCTTTTCGAGAATACTGTCAATGAGTTCGGCATTGTTTTTATTCTGTTCGGCATATTCGAGAGTTGCAAGAATCTCTTCATTATTTATGAATTCTTCAGCTTTAAGTGATTTAGGGTTATAAATTGCCATAATATTACTTCCTTTCTTGGGGTCAGCTCTGCTTCCCGTCAGATAAATTATATTTTAATAAAATCGCCTCTGTCTGTGACGATTTTGCAGCCTATGCTTTCCATGCGTTGTTCAAGCTCTGCCTTGTTTTGGGCCGCTTCCGCTCCGCCTGTGAGTTTATTGTTATAGAGTTCATATTTACCCTTGACATCCCACGGTGAGAGATTGGGCATCACAACATTTGCACCGGCAAGTATGCCCTTTTCCCTGCCGAAGCCGTCCGCCGTACCCAGTGCCGTTGTAGAAGGCAAAAGAACGGAGGGCAACATAAGCCTCACAATTGAAAGAAGATAGCAGGTAAGCTCAACCGAGCCGGCAGTTTCCTCTGCAAAAGGTGTATCTCTGTGAGGAATAAACGGACCTATACCGCACATTTCGGGTTTGAATGTTTCAACAAACTTCAAATCCTTTGCAAGAGTTTGTGCTGTCTGACAGGGCGAGCCAACCATAAATCCGCAGCCCGTCTGAAAACCTATGTCTTTAAGATTTTTCAGACATTCCATACGGTTATCAAATGACAGATTTGCGGGATGAAGCTTTTCGTAATGCTCTTTATCTGCCGTTTCGTGGCGGAGGAGATATCTGTCTGCACCCGAATCAAAAAGCCTACGGTAGCTTTCACGGCTTCTTTCACCAAGGGAGAGCGTTACGGCGCAGTCGGGGTATCTGCGCTTTATTTCTTCAACAACCGAACATATAAAGTCATCCGTGAAATGAGAATCCTCGCCGCCTTGAAGTACAAAGGTGCGAAATCCCAAGGGATAACCTTCATCACAGCAGGACAGAATCTGCTCTTTTGTAAGTCTGTATCTTTCGCATTTTCTGTTACTGCGGCGGATACCGCAATAAAGACAGTCGTTTTTACAGTAGTTGCTTATCTCAATAAGTCCTCTGATAAAAACAGAATTTCCGTAGATTTTCTGCTTTGTTTCAAAGGCTTTTTCTGCAAGTATACGGGCATATTCTTCGTTCCTGCCCACAATAAGGGTTTCGTATTCATCAAGCGTCAGCGTGCGGTTTTTTTCAAGCTTATTGATTAACTCAATCATTGAAAATCTTATTTGAATATGCGGTTTTGACGCTTATACCGTCAAGCCTGCCTATTTTGCCGGAAAGCTCGGCAATAACATCCTGCTGTGCATCAACGGCAATACTGACAATGCTCAGATTTCTCTCTTTGTAAGGCAGACCCATTCTGCCCACAATACAGTCGCCGAATTCGTGAAGCAGTGAATTAAGCTTTTCGACGGAATCTCTGTTTTCAACAATTATTCCGATAACCGCAATTCTTTTTTCCATAATAAATCTCTCCATATAAAAAATTAAACCGCACCCGAAAAAAGGCGCAGTTCAACCATAATTTCATTATTCAGGTTTTAATGCACCTTTCACTCGGAAATCACCTTATGTCAGGATACATTAATTATACCCTTTTTTTCGGCTTATGTCAATGTAACTGTCTACAAAAAGTGCAAATTCAACTTGACCAAAACGGGCAAAAGTGATAGACTATCGGTTTGGAAGAGAGGGATATTTATGGAAAGTAAAGTTCAGGCAAAAAAAGAAAACAAAATCATATTTATCTGCTGGTTGGCATACACCGCCGCTTATGTGGGCAGACTTAACTTCAACGCATCAATAGTTGCAATCATTTCCGATTTGGGAGTTACCAAAGCGGAGGCGGGTCTTGTAAGCTCGTTCTTTTTCTTTGCTTACGGTGCAGGTCAACTTGTAAACGGAATTCTTTCAAAAAAATACAATGCAAAAGTAATGATTTTCATTTCACTGATTTGCTCCGCAGTTTTCAACCTGCTCATGCCGGTTACGGGAAGCATTTCCGCAATGAAATTCATCTGGATGGGCAACGGTATTGTGCAATCGGTTCTGTGGAGTACACTTATCAAAACTCTTTCCGACTATGTATCGGATAAAAAGCTTCCCAAAGCAATTCTTGCAATGAGTACAACAGTTGCAATAGGCACACTCATTGCCTACGGCATCTCTTCACTTTCGGTAAATTTCGGCACATGGCAGGCTGTTTTCTACGTTGCAAGCATAGTGCTTGTTATCAGTGCTTTTGTATGGCTCACTCTTTTCGGCAAAGCGCCCGAAAAGCTTGAGCAAACCGAAACCGTAAAGGGAGAAAAAATCAAAACGCCCAAAATTGTTTTGCTGGCACTCTTTATCACCGCATTTGCAGGCATTGCCAACGGCTTCATAAAAGACGGAATAAGCACCTGGGTACCCTCAGTCCTTTATGAGGAATTCGGTGTATCCCAGTCATTTTCAATTCTTCTCACCTTATTCCTGCCTATGGTTTCAACAATGGGTGCCGCTATCGCCAAAAAGGTTCACGAAAAAATCCTTTCTCACGCATGTATGAATTTTATATTCTACACCTTCTCGGCACTTCTTTGCGGCGGAATTCTTCTCTCGCTGAAGATACACAGCATTGTTGCGGTTATGCTTTGCTTTGTATGTGTTGCCTGCGGAATGGCAATGATAAACAATGTAATCACAAGTATGTTTGCCCTTGACTACCGCAGATTGCTCAATGCGGGCTTTGCGGCAGGTCTTCTCAACACATTCTGCTATGTAGGCAGTACGGTTACTTCCTATTCTCTGGGTGCGGTTGCACAGTCAAGGGGCTGGAATGCGGTATTCCTCATTATGCTTGGTGTCTGCGGCTGTGCGGCGGCAATATGCCTTGCAGGAATAATAAGCGAAAAGAAAATGAAGGTGAAACAGAATGATAAGATTTGAATGTGATTATCTTGAAGGCGCACATCCGGAAATACTGAAAAGACTTACCGAAACAAACTTTGAGCAGACAATAGGTTACGGCTGTGACGACCACTGCAAAAATGCGGCTGAACTGATAAAGAAAGCCTGCAACTCGCCTGACAGCGACGTTCACTTCCTTGTAGGCGGCACACAGACAAACACAACCGTCATATGCGCAATACTCCGACCTCATCAGGGAGTTATAAGTGCAGATACCGGTCACATAAACGTTCACGAAAGCGGTGCAATTGAATCAACGGGACACAAGGTTTTATCACTCCCCTGCACCGACGGAAAGCTGACGGCGAAAGCGGTTGAAGAATGTCTGACTTCTCACGCAAACGACCTTAACCGTGAGCATATGGTTCAGCCCGGAATGGTCTACATCTCATACCCCACGGAATGCGGTACACTCTACTCAAAGCAGGAGCTTACCGATATTTATTCCGTATGTAAAAGCAACGGTGTTCCCCTTTATATCGACGGTGCAAGAATGGGTTACGGACTTGCTTCCGACGGATGTGATATGACACTTGCGGATATCAGTGCAAACTGCGACATATTCTATATCGGCGGCACAAAGGCAGGTGCTCTTTTCGGCGAAGCACTTGTTATAAATAATGATGACCTAAAGAAGGATTTCAGATATTTTATAAAGCAAAAAGGCGGTCTTCTGGCAAAGGGCAGGCTTCTGGGCATACAGTTCGAAGTGCTTTTTGAAAACGGACTTTACTTTGAAATTTCGAAGCACGCAATAAGCTGTGCAAGGCGTATACACGATATTTTTGCCGATTGCGGATATGAATTTCTTTCCGACTCTAAAACCAATCAACAGTTCCCCATTATACCGGACAGCGAACTTGAAACGCTCTCAAAAGAATTTACTTATGACTACTGGTGTTCTGTGGGCAACGGCAGAAGTGCAGTACGTTTCTGTTCAAGCTGGGCAACAACGGAAGAAAACCTCAATGCTCTTGAAAAAGCAGTTAAATCACTGTAATCAAAAACCCCGCAGAAGCTATTACTTCTATGGGGTTTTAACGTAAAGAATGTCACCAATAAAAGTTTAAGAGAGATATCGGTTGATATCTCTCTTTGTTTTATTTTATTGCATCATAGATTCTGTCACGACAATTCTTATCCTTGTGAAGGAAGAAGCCGTCCATTCTGCTCTTGTATGGTTCCTGAGGCTCAAAATTTTTTTTGATACATATTTCAAGCTGTTCAATAAGCTCTTCTGCAGTCTGAGTGAAAGGTCCGAAGCCTTCTTCCATAGGTAAATCAAGCTTTCTGTAGCCGTGAGAAACACCCGCTCTGAACATATCATAGTCAGGGACAAAATATATAACAGGACAGTTCATATATACGGAATCGAAAACAATTGACGAATAATCCGTTATCATAAGGCGGTATTCATCCATTTTTGTATCAAATCCGTCAAGGCATATTCTGTCGCTTGCCACCTCAAACAAATCGTTGTAGCATTTGAATATGGGGTGGTTTTTGAAATCCAGATAAAGATCGTATTTTTCAAGAAGTCCGTGCAGCTTTTCAGAATTGAGAACAGCGTTTATTTCTTTGTAGAACGCAGAATTAAGGAAAGTATTTCTCAATTCAACACGGCTATTATTAACAAGGGGGCCTATAAGATTGCTTCTCCACGACGGTGAAAACACAATTCTGTTTTTCTTTTTCCCGCCTGCCTGCATAAAGTCATATCGGGGCATTCCGCTCTTTATGAGATCGCTTTCGTCATAGCCGTAATTCTTTGTGAAATTCTCAACCTCAAATCCGCTTGAAACAACAACTTTATCAATGATGCAACGCTCTTTCGAATACATATTTTTGAGAGTTGCGTGAAGAAGTCCGTGCTGGAGGTAAACAAGCTCATACTGAGCAAGGTCGGAATACCAGCGCATGGGACCCGCACCGAAAGGACACACATTTGAAAGATTTGAGAATGAGGTTATCAGTTTTTCACAGCTGAAATAATAGCCCTTATGTTTTCTTGAACCGAACCATATTATATTCTTCTGCTCTTCGGGTTCAAATTTTTCTTTCAGAGTATCTCTGTCGCACTCATTGAGCACATAAAGACGCTTTACGCCATCTTTGATTTTTATATCGTGCTTGAACTGGTCATAAGCATTATCGTAAACACCGTATCGGTCAAGATAAAGCCATACTCTTTCTTTTTTCAGCTTATAGAAATGACCCAGCGCACGGTAGAATATTATACGCGGATTGATCCTGAGATAATAAATAAGATTGAACAAAGCAACAACGGTCATATAGAGATATCCGCCGTGGAATTTATCCGACAAAATCTCAAAAACTCCGTCTTTTTCTCTGTAGCACTTGCCGCCGTTAAAGAATACTCTTTTCTTTTTTCCTCTTTGCAAAGGTATGTGATGTCCGTAATAATAGCCGATTTTATAGGTTTTGCCGTTAATCACAACTTCAAGTTCGAAAGTCTTTATATTACTCACATCAAGGTTAAGTGTGAAACGCCAGAAAACCGCGGTTTTGATACCGGCGTGATATCGCTCGTGCTCGGAATGAGTCAGTTCAACCTTCTGCCTTTTACCGTCGCAGACAAGATAAAGCTCGGGCATATCGGTATACATAAATACGGGTGACTTAAGAAACGCATCCATACTGAGTGCACCGTTTGAAACACCGAATTTATTGACAACCGCCGTCACTTTTTTTGCATGATAGATTTCTTCACCTTTGAAAGAAAGCGAAAGTTCATCATCGCAATCAAGGCTGATATTCTTGCTGCCTTTGAGTTTGAGAAGAAAGTGCTTATGGTAAAGGTCCATTGCAGGACGCTTAATAATAACCTCATCATCAATTCTGTTTATGAGTGCTTTAATCCTTGCAACCGCTTTTTCAAACTCCTTTTCGGTATAGTGATAGGGCAAAAGCACATCTGAAGTGCTTTTCCAGGTGATATCGTGAAGATAAAATGCCTGGAGATAGGACGGCACCTCATTTTCGGGATACATATTGAAGAATGTTTCCCACATATTCATTGTGTCTTCGAATATGTAGTAAGCGTTGCTTATTGAGCTCGTTGCCGCACCGGGACGGCGCAGATAACGGTATTCGGGACCGCTGCAATAACCGATGGTCATTTTTTCTTTAAGGGTTGTGAAAATATATTTCTGGTCCTCGTGGAATTTAAGATTTGTATCAAAAAGAATATCCGAACCGTCGGTTTTATTCTTGACACAGATATTCATTGTTGACTGTGCAATATAGCAGTTATCACCTTCATTGAGGTCATAAATGCCGGATTCCTTCAGCACACGGTATCTGTAATGCACACCGAGAGCTTTACCGTTACGGTAAGGCACTATTTTATAGGTAACAAGGTCGGTTTCGTCATAGTGTTCTTCAAAGAATTCGTAAACACTTTTAAGCGTATCGTCAGTGAGCGTATCGTCTGCATCAAGGAAAAAGATATACTTACCCTGTGCCAGCTCAATGCCCTTGTTTCTCGCACTGGAAACACCGCCGTTTTCCTTTGCAAAGTAAACTATATTCTGATATTTCCCGGCTGCTTTTTCACAAATCTCACCACCGTTATCGGATGAACCGTCGTTAATGAAAATAATTTCAAAATCACTCTTATCCATTGACTGATTCATCAGGCTTTCAACACAGCCTTCAAGATATTCTTCGCAGTTATAAACAGGAATAACAACTGAAACTTTATATCTGAAATCGGACATAATTTCATCCCTCTATCAGTATTTTTCTAATATATTACAATATCTGCCGAAAAAAATCAAGAGATTATTGGGTTTAGACCGCATTGACACAAAAGGCAATAAAGTGTATCATAGCTTTACAGTATAATTTGTAAGATTGTGCAAGAAAGGAAAAGCTATGAGGAAGTTTGACATAATTATTTGCGGTGCAGGTCCGGCAGGTGCCGCATTTGCCATGACAGCACCCAAAGATATGAAAATTCTTTTGCTTGACGGCACGGTTAACCCCAAGCCCTGCGGCGGTCTGCTTGCACCCGATGCACAAAAAGCTCTTGCAAGCTTTGAATTAACTCTGCCCAAGGAAATTCTTGTTGACCCCCAGATTTTTTCGGTCCGTACAATAGATATGAAGACGGGTCTTGTGAGAAGATATCAAAGAATGTATATCAATGTTGACCGCGATAAATTCGATAAATGGATGGTTTCGCAAAGCGGCTGTAACGTTGAAATTGCAAAAGCAAGACTGACTTCCTGTTCAAAATCAGGTGACGGTTTTGTATCCGTATGCAAAGCTGAAAACGGCGATGAATTTACCGTCACAAGCAAATATATTGTTGGTGCAGACGGCGCAAATTCCATTGTCAGACGAACATTTTTCCCAAAGCTGAAAACACGTCAGTATGTGGCGATTCAGCAATGGTTTGACATTGATGAAAACACTCCCGACCCCTTCTATTCCTGCATTTTCGACCCCGAAACAAGCGAGTGCTGTTCCTGGTCGATTTATAAGGATAACTATGTTATTTTCGGCGGTGCATATGAACCTGAGCATTGCCGTGAACGGTTTGAAAAGCAAAAAGAAAAAATGAAAAACTTCGGACTTGAACTTAAAAACCCCGTAAAAACCGAGGGCTGTCTTGTGCTGCGTCCGTCTTCACCTTCAAGCTTCTGTACGGGAAAAGACGGAATATTCCTCATCGGTGAAGCGGCGGGATTTATAAGCCCCAGCTCGCTCGAAGGCATCAGCAGTGCAATAAACAGTGCGGTTGCACTCAGTGATTCTTTCAAGGAAGGCGGAAACATTCACGGCAGATATTCCAAAAAGGTAATCGCACTTCGGATGAAGCTGCTTGCAAAAAATCTTAAATGTCCGTTTATGTATAACCCCGTACTCAGAATGCTTGTTATGAAATCGGGAATTACGGCACTTAAATTGAAATAAATCCGTTGACACAGACCTAAAAGAGTAGTATTATTTTATATGTATGGATTAATACACAGGAGGTTAATATGACCAGATACGAAAGTGCAAAAGAGCTTTATGCAAAATTCGGTATCGACACCGAAGAAGCACTCAAAAAGCTCAGCGAAACCACAATTTCAATTCACTGCTGGCAGGGCGACGACGTTGGCGGTTTTGACGGCGACGACGCTCTTTCAGGCGGTATTCAGACTACGGGCAATTACCCGGGCAAAGCAAGGACACCCGACGAGCTTATGGCGGATATCGACAAGGCATTCAGCCTTATCCCCGGCAGGAAAAAGCTTAATCTTCACGCCTGCTATGCAATTTTTGACGGCAACAAAGCCGACAGAGATGCACTCAGACCCGAGCATTTTGCAAAATGGGTTGAGTTTGCGAAAACAAGAAATATCGGCATTGACTTTAACCCCACATTCTTCTCTCATCCTATGGTTAAAGACGGGCTGACCCTTTCTTCACCCGACGAGAATGTGCGTAAATTCTGGGTTGAGCACGGCAAACGCTGTGTTGAGCTTTCCGATTATTTTGCAAAAGAAACAGGATATCCCTGCGTTATGAATATATGGATTCCCGACGGATATAAGGATATCCCGGCAGACAGGCTTTCTCCCCGTCTCCGCTTCAAGAAATCTCTTGATGAAATTCTTGAAACGCCCTATGACAAGAACAATGTATACATAACTCTTGAGTCAAAGGTTTTCGGCATCGGTCTTGAAAGCTATACCGTAGGTTCTGCGGAATTCTGTCTGAGCTATTCAATAAGCAAGGGCATTACTCCCCTTATGGATAACGGTCACTACCACCCCACCGAGCTTGTTTCGGATAAAATTCCCTCAATGCTTGCATTCAGCGATAAAATCGCCCTGCACATCACCAGAGGCGTACGCTGGGACAGCGACCATGTTGTTATCCTCGATGATGAAACCAAAGAAATCGCAAAAGAAATTGTCAGAAACGATGCTCTTGACAGAGTGTTTATCGCAACGGACTATTTTGATGCTTCAATCAACCGCATAAGTGCTTGGGTAACGGGTGTCAGAAATGTTCAGAAAGCACTCCTTTTTGCACTTCTTCAGCCTTCGCAGAAAATGAAGGAATTGCAGGATAACGCTGAGTTTACCGAGCTTATGGTGCTCAGCGAAGAAATGAAAACACTGCCTCTCGGCGACATCTGGGCAGAGTTTCTTGAAAGACAAGGTACGGAAAGCTGCTACATCGGCAGCATAAAAGAATATGAAGAAAAGGTATTGGTGAACAGAAAATGAAAAACATCAAAGAAGCACCCTTTGTAGTGGGTATGTGTAAAGCAACAGCAAATATGTACCGTATGGGCTGGGACGAAAGAAACGGCGGCAACATCAGCGTTATGCTTGAAAACGACGAGGTTGCAGAATATCTTGATATCGACTCCCCCATCAGAAGCTTTGATATGGGATTTGATGCAAGCGTTCTTGCAGGCAAAATCTTTATTGTTACCGGCACAGGCAAATACTTCAAGAATGTTGAAGACGACCCCGAAAACAATCTTGGCATCATCAGAATCGCAGAAGACGGCACAACCGCACAGGTTCTCTGGGGTTACAGCGACGGCGGCAGACCCACATCAGAGCTTCCCGCGCACCTTATGAGCCACATTTCAAGACTTTCAAAGAACCCCGAAAACAGAGTTATCATGCACAGCCATCCCACAAACACACTGGCTATGACATATGTTCACGAGCTCAGCGAAAAGAAGTTCACACATTCACTCTGGGAAATGTGCACCGAATGTATGGTTGTTTTCCCCGACGGTATCGGCGTTCTTCCCTGGATGGTATGCGGCACTAACGAAATCGGTATCGCAACTGCAGAGAAGATGAAGGAATTCCGCCTTGTTATCTGGGGTCAGCACGGCATCTACGGCTGCGGTAAAGACCTTGACGAAGCATTCGGACTTATTGAAACAGTTGAAAAGGCAGCACAGCTCTATATGATGACTGCTCACCTGCCCAGAGTAAACACAATCACAGACCCTGACCTTGTTGAAATCGTTAAAGCTTTCAAGCTTGAAGATGTATACAGACGCGATTTCCTTAATCTTTAATACGGAGGTAAATAAAAATGGCAAACAGATTCGTACTTAACGAAACATCATATCACGGCAAGGGTGCAATCGCTGCTATTGCCGATGAATTCAAGGCAAGAAACTTCACAAAGGCTCTTGTATGCTGCGACCCCGACCTTATCAAATTCGGCGTTGCAGATAAGGTATTCAATGTACTTAAGGGTGCAGACATCGCTTACGATGTATTCAGCACAATTCAGGCTAACCCCACAATCGAAAATGTTCAGGCAGGCGTTGAAGCATTCAAGGCGAGCGGCGCAGACTGCATCATCGCAGTTGGCGGCGGTTCATCAATGGATACCGCAAAGGCAGTAGGCATCATCATCGCAAACCCCGAATTTGCTGATGTACGCTCACTTGAAGGCGTTGCTCCCACAAAGAACAAGTGCGTTCCCATCATCGCAGTTCCCACAACAGCAGGTACTGCCGCTGAAGTTACAATCAACTATGTTATCACCGACGCACAGAACAACAGAAAGATGGTTTGCGTTGACGTTCACGACATCCCCGTTGTTGCAGTTGTTGACCCCGATATGATGTCAACAATGCCTGCAGGTCTTACTGCCGCAACAGGCATGGATGCTCTTACCCATGCTATTGAAGGCTACATCACCAAGGGTGCATGGGAGCTCAGCGATATGTTCCATATCAAGGCTATTGAAATCATTGCAAAGAGCCTCAGAGGTGCAGTTGCAAACACTGACGAAGGCAGAGAAGGAATGGCTCTGGGTCAGTATGTTGCAGGTATGGGCTTCTCAAATGTAGGTCTCGGCATTGTTCACTCAATGGCTCATCCCCTCGGTGCTCTTTACGACACACCTCACGGCGTTGCAAACGCAATCATCCTTCCCACGGTTATGGAATACAACGCACCTGCAACAGGTGAAAAATACAGAGATATCGCAAAGGCAATGGGCGTTGACGGCGTTGACGCAATGAGCCTTGAAGATGCAAGAAAGGCAGCTATTGAAGCAGTTAAGCAGCTTTCAATCGATGTAGGCATCCCCGCAGACCTTAAGGAAATCGTTAAGGCTGAGGATATCCCCTTTCTTGCACAGTCAGCATTTGACGATGCCTGCCGCCCCGGCAATCCCAGGGATACAAGCGTTGAAGAAATCACCGCACTTTACAATTCACTCATCTGAAATTAACTTAACCGCAAACAAGGGCTGTTCCGAAACGGAACAGCCCTTGTTCATTGTTTACTTATTCACTTACGTATTCTTTATTTATCTGTGCCTTTGCAATCTTGGCAACTTCATCCGCATCCTTTGCCTGCTCGATTGCATTACGCATAGCCTCACGCCTTGCAAAAAGCTCGCGGTACATTCTGTCACGGGTTTCACCGTTAAGGTTGTGGAAGAATTTGGGGATAACGCCCAGCGCACCTGTGATAACGGGAATACCCGTACCCATTGCGAAAATCCACCACTTTGTTGTATCTGCCTGAGTTCCGATTTTAAGACCCTGAACATAGCCGATACGCTTCATAATAAAGTTCTGGATGGAGCCCATTACGATACTTTGAAGCTTCTTTACGAGGTCTCTTGCAACACCCGTCATAGCCTCAGCTCTGTAACCGTTTTTCCATTCGCAATAATCCATTGCTTCATTGAGGATTTCATCGGGAATAACGTTACGAAGACCGTAAACGCACATTTCAAGCACTTCTTCTATCGCCATAAGCGGAAGCATTACCCACTTATTCTTGTAAAGACCTTTTTCGGCGCCGCCGAGAGAACCGATTCCGAATACCATGAGCCAGCAGGCATCGGTCCAGACGTCTTCAAGAATCCATATTGCCTTTGTTGAGAGCCTCTTGCGTAAGGGAGCGATAAAGGCATAGCTGATTGTTGAAACGGGAGATGCGGGAATACCGACGAGGGTCTGATATGTAGCCGAACCGAGAACATCGATGTAGTAATTTATTCTGCTCTTGCTTACGGCAAAGCCCTGAAGGAATTCGGATAAGGTGTAAAGCATAATGGGTCTGTTATTGAGAATTGCCTTAAGACCCTGAACGATGCTGGGCTTTTCAATAGACTGGGTAACTCTTTCTTTCGTTACGCAGATGAAATAGAACGACATTGCACAGCCTGCAAGGGCAGTGAAAATACCGAAGCCCAGGAAAAGGTTTGTTCTGTCCCACTGAACAACCTGATTATTTACAAGGTCAAGAAGAAGACCGAATGCCAATTCGGGAAGCTTTTCACCCACAAAGCCCGAGAAAAGCTTTGCCATTGTAATCAGACTTGTTCTTTCTATGGGGTCGGGAGTTATGGTTGACATAAAGCCCGTACCTGCTATGGCAGTGAATGTTCCTGCCGTTTCGCAAATAATTGAAAATATTGCATAGAACATCAGCTTCGGTGCGAAATCAGCAGATGTGTTTTCAAACACAACAGGCATAAACCAATACCACAAGCCGAGAAGTGTAAGAGGAATCTTACCCAGAAGAATATAGGGCTTGAACTTGCCCCAGCGAGTACGGGTACGGTCAACAAGAACGCCGATGAATGTGTCGTTAAGCACATCCCACAAGCCCGAGAAAAGGCCGAAAATCGCAAGGAAGTCGAAATCAAGCTTAACAATATCGTAGATAAATCTGTCTTTATACTTATCGATATTGAAGCTGCCCGAAACATCGTTAAGCAGGTAGCCTATACGCTCCTTGTTACCTACATAGCGTCTGTTTCTCAGAAGCGGATTTTTAACACCCTTTTCATAGTCAATAACTATACCGCCGTTCTGTTCTTCATAAGCCACATTTGTATTTTCGCTCAACAGACCGCCTCCATTCCTATGTGTTTGTTAAATGATAACATATTTTTTCGCATAATTCAATAAGTTTTATGTATTTACTATAAATATTTATGCATTGACAGTGTTATTCAAATATGTTTTAATTAACCGGAAAGAAGGGTTGATATGGCTATTTCAAAATTTCTCTGTAACTGCGAACAAGTAAAACTCAGAATTACAAACGGCAAAACAGTGCGCAAGATATCGGACCTGCCCGATGATTTCACCGTAACTTATCACGCAGGTGCAATGCACACAAAGCCCAACACACTGCAATCGATAATATGCGCTCTTGACCACGGTGCAAAAACCGTTGAATTCGATGTAAGCTTCAGACCCGACGGCACGCCCGTTATTATTCACAACTCCTCACCCGAAGCAAATCAGGGTGTATTGCTTTCGGAGGCGCTCGATATTGTTGCCGCAAATAAAAGCTGCAAAATAAATCTTGACCTGAAATCAACGGCAAATCTCGCCGAGGTTGACAGGCTCATAAAAGAAAGGGGACTTTTTGAGCGTGTATTCTATACGGGTGTTTTTGAAGATTGGGTTGAGAAGGTAAAAAAAGATTCCGCAATCCCCTATTACCTTAACCACAGTATCAGCAACGAAGATGCCGCATCACCCGAAAAGATTCAGGCTCTTGCCGATAAGGCGAAGGCTCTGGGAGCTATGGGAATCAATTCAAAATTCACCAACGCAACCAAGATGTTTGTTGATATGATACGCGAAAACGGCTTGCTCATTTCACTCTGGACCGTCAACAAAGCTTCGGATATGCTCAGAGTGATTGACCTTGCACCCGATAACATCACAACCAAAAAGCCTCATATAATTGAATTGCTTATCAAATAAAGAACGAACTGCCTCACCGTTTGATGGGGCAGTTATTTTTATTATCTGAGAAAGCCGAAACAATCACTTTGTATATCTCTTATATCGTCAACGGGCACAGCCTTGCCGTCGGTAAAATAAACCTTTCCGCTGTCACAACAAATTTTTTCAATTTCACCCTCTGCGGTGAGGTATGCACCGCCCTCTTTCTTGCTGTCGGGCCTGAAATAGAGAATTGATGCATAAGGACGAAGCTCCTGAATATTGAGAAGAATAGTCAGTTTTTGGTTAACAAGGCTTTTTTCGCATTCGTCAAGCTCCGCTTTCTCGCTTGTCAGACGTGCGGTTTCGTTGATAGCCGCACCGTGACCCGTCAGTGCCGCAAACGAACCGAACTGCGCTGCACGGTCTGCCGCAGACATTCTTTTGCGCTTTGCCGAAACATAATGGGGAAGGTCGATTATATCGTCATATCTGCCGCTGCTCATTACGCCTTGTGCCCTCCTATCTGACGGTTACGTTCCTTTGCGGTTGCTCCCTCTTTGAAATTCATACCTTTCAGCACCGCATTTTTGCCGTATTTGTGCTTGATTGTTACAAGTGCCTCCTGCATACGCCGTTCCTTTTCAAGTGCCTTATCCTCAGCGGCACGCTTACGCTGTTTCTCCTCGTAATCCTCAAAAAGACTTAATTGCTCGGGATATTCCGTATTATCAACCTGACTTTCGGGAACAACTCCGCAGGCAGTAAGATTTATTCTGCGCACAAGCAGATTTCTGTCTGCGATACGCTCGAAAAGCTCTGTCACACCATTGACAATAAGCCGTGTTGATGAAGTCTGTCTGTCTAAATTGGCAGTGCCTCTTGCGTGTTTTGGCACCTGCCTGCCGTAGAAATCTGTTTTAATCTCGCCTTTATATGCGTTTCGGCGGTAAGGGTCGGTAAGATTTTCGATATCGTAGCCGATAATCAGCACAAGCTGAGCCGTAACCAGCTTCTTTTCAACAAGGTCAAGAGCAAGGTTATCCGCCATTTCGCGGACAACAATGCGTGTCTTTTCAAAATCGTAGAGATTCTGCAAAACCTGACCCGTGCTTATGCTGTTTGACTGAGGCTTATACGCCTTGATATCCGCTATTGTGCAAGGTTCATAACCCCAGGCGTGGTCAATGAGAAGCTCGGCATTCACACCGAAAAGACGGTATAAAAAATCCTCGTCAATTATTGAACGGCGTGCAATATCGCCCATTGTGTAAATGCCGTATTTTTCAAGCTTTTCGGATATTCCCTTGCCAACTCTCCAGAAATCCCTGAGGGGTCTGTGGTCCCACAGCGTGCGGCGGTAGGTCATTTCGTCAAGCTCCGCAATACGCACACCGTCCTTATCGGCAGGCATATGCTTTGCGGTTATATCCATTGCAATTTTACAGAGATAGAGATTTGTGCCTATGCCTGCGGTTGCAGTAACACCCGTTTCCGCCAGCACCTCTTTTATAAGCATACGGGTAAAATCGTGAGCATTCATTCCGCTCGTCTTAAGGTAGGCGGTAGCATCGATAAACACCTCATCAATGCTGTAAACATGAATATCCTCAGGAGCAATATGACGGAGATACACCTGATAAATCCTTGTGCTGTACTCAATATAAAGCGTCATTCTGGGCGGTGCCACAATATAATCAATGGCAAGTGACGGGTCTGCATTAAGTTCATTGTAATCGTATGATTTGCCTTCAAACCGTCTGTAAGGAGCTTTTTCACGCCTTTGTGCATTGGCAAGCCTGACCTGCTGAATCAGTTCAAACATTCTTGCCCTGCCCGATATTCCGTAGCTTTTAAGGCTCGGAGAAACCGCAAGGCAGATTGTTTTTTCCGTTCTCGACGGGTCAGCAACAACTATGTTTGTTGTCATGGGGTCAAGACCTCTTTCCATTGCCTCAACGCTGGCATAAAAGGATTTGAGGTCGATTGCAATATATGTTCTGTCCACGGTTTCACCTCCTGTCCGCCTGCTATTATACCACCTGAAAACGATAATTTCAATAGAAAATCGAACATTTGTGCGACATTCCTCATTTTTTCTGTTTTGTTGACTTTTGGAAATAAAGTTGATATACTGAAACTGCGACACAATTATATATGTACCATAAGCCAAAGTGTGTATTTTTATCTTCCGATAAAAATGCAGGCTTCTTTTTCGCATACTTTGTTTATGGTACGAAAAAAATTGTGTCGCAGCAATTGGAGCTATGCGTTTTTTGTGCGTAGCTTCGGCTGCGCACTTTTTTATTTGCGGAGGAATTGAGAATGTTAAAAACAGCGAAACGGATTTTATCACTTTTTCTTGCAACCGTACTCATATTCGGAGCCACACCCCTTGTGGGGTTTGTGGGACTTGAATTGCCTGAAATTTCTGCTGTCTTTGAAATAAAAGCAACAGCAACAGATACAGCATACACCGAAGGTTATTATACATATACTGTTGATGAAAATGGTTATGCAACAATAACCATGGTAGATAAAAATATCAACGGAAATATAACTATTCCTTCTACTCTCGGTGGTTTCAATGTAATAAAAATCGGAAGCTATGCTTTCTGTGAATGCACTGAACTAACAAGCATAATCATCCCTGATAGCGTAAAAGAGATAAGCGCCTATGCTTTTATTCATTGCATTGGTATTACAAGTATAGTTATTCCCGAAAGCGTAGTTGAAATAGGTAGCTATGCATTTAATGGTTGTACAGGGTTAACAAGTGTAGTTATCCCTGACAGTGTCTCAAATTTAGGCGGTTATGTGTTTGGCGGTTGTACCGGACTTACAAGTGTAAAAATTTCTGACAAAATAGCAATTATACGTGTTGGATGTTTTGTTCAATGCAGTAATATTACCAGTATAACAATACCTGACAGCGTGGTCGAAATCGGCGGATATGCATTTTACGAATGCACAAGATTACAAACGGTTACGATTCCGGATAGTGTATTGTATATCGATGACTATGCTTTTTACAATTCCGGACTTGAAAGTATAAGAATACCTGAAAGTGTAGTAGAAATCGGTATGTGTGCGTTTGCTCAATGCAATGCTCTTAAAGAAATAATAATTCCGGCATCAGAAAGTGTTTATGATAGAGATTGTTTTATAAACTGTGCAAACATAAAAAAAATTACTATTACCAAGGGTGTTGGTTCCATTACATCTACAGATGGTTATGACACAGTTTGGGGCGAAAGTAATTGTTCGGAAATCATAATCGAAAATGGAATAACAAATATAGATGATGGTGCATTTGCTGACAGTTACAATCTTGAATATATTGATATTCCTAACAGTGTAACTCGCATAGGCAACAATGCTTTTTATGCCGCTATGGCTATGGATTATATCCACATTCCGTCGAGTGTTACTGAAATCGGAAATGAAATTATTGTAAATGATACCGTAAAAGCATCGCTTATTCAAGAAATCAATTCAACACTTGAAAATTCAACCGAAGAAGAATTGGAAGAATACGCTATGGAAGGCATAACCAAAGAGAATGTTGCAAATTGGAAACCTACAACCGCGATTTGTTCAGATACAGAGGACTGCTATGCCAAAGAATATGCAGAAGCAAACGGTTATACTTTTGTGCTGTGCAATGGTCATAACACTGAGGAGCACTCTCATGCTTATTCATCAACTATTACAAAAGACACAAGCTGCACAGAAACAGGCATAATAACATACACTTGCGGATGCGGTGACAGCTATACGGAAGATATCGCAGTAATCGCTCACACCGACGGTGAATGGGAAACCGTTATTGAAGCTACTTGCACAGCACAAGGCAAAAAGGTTAAAAAATGTACTGCCTGCGGCACCGTAACGGCAAATGAAATTATCCCCGTCATTACTCATTCGGATAACAACAGTGACGGTTTCTGCGACAGTTGCGACAGAATCACAGACGAAGACCTTATAAACGGAATTTATATTGCGATAAGTCCCGTTGAAAAACACACCATAAAATATATGGAGTCCGTAACTCTCACAGCAACCACCGCCAACCTTCCCGAAGGCTATACGGTTAAATGGGTTGCCGAGGGTAAAGGTGTTACAATCAAGGCATACGGCAACAACTGCAAGGTAACATCAACATCAACGGGCAGAGTTGTTATCAAAGCGTATGTTGTTGACACAAAAGGCAGAGTTGTTACCGACGAAAACGGTAAACCTGTTTGCGACAGCGAATATTTCCATTCCGATGCAAATTTCTGGCTAAAAATAATTTATTTCTTTAAAACACTTTTCAAATTCTATTAATGGTAAAGCGGAGGGAATTAACCCCTCCGCTTTTTTCGGGCGACCGCAGGTCGTACCTGCGATGCATTTAAAGAATAAAGAATAATGAATAAATAAAAAATTCGGAGCAGAGCGACCATTCACTCTGCACTTTACACTTAAAAAGCACCCCGAAGGGTGCTTTTATTACAGCTTATCCTTATACTGATAGCATTTTACATAGTCAACCTTGAATTCGACAGGCCAGTTTTCTTTGGGTGTTTTCCAAATTTCGCCGGTGCCGTGTCTGTCAGAAAACTGAACACCGTTTTCTCCTGCAAACTCACAGGAAAGGAGTATGTATTCGGGATTCTTCGATACGCCGCCGGTTGATGTTCTTGCGGTTTCAACGCCGTTAATGTAGAAAATGTATTCATTTTCATTCCACTCAACACCGTAAGTATTATATTCTTCATAAGGGTTATTCTCAATGAAGTATTTGCCTACCGCTTCGCCGTGGTGGGTCTTCTCGTCGTAGCCGTCATAATGAATACCTGTTGAAATGGCATCGTTGCCCCACCAGTTGTCCTTGTAATAGAATGACTCAAAAACATCGATTTCCGTGCCGTCTTCGCCCGAGTTATTTACATTGTAAACGCCCTCGTTCATAAACCAGAAAGCACTCCACATACCTGTTGCGGCAGGAAGAATACAGCGTACCTCAAAATAGCCGTAAAGCCATTCGTGGAGACCTCTTGTGGTAACCTTGCCCGTATACCAGCCGGGCTTGTATTCGGGCATATCAACACCCGAATCAAGGTAATAATTTTCAAGCGGAGTATCGAGATATTCGGCTCTGATAACAAGATTGCCGTCTTTTACGCTGACCATATCCTCGTGCCAGTAGCCGCCCTTACGCTCGGTTATCCACCAGGAAAAGCCCCATTTGCTTCTGTCAAGCTCGGTACCTTCGAATTCATCCTCCCACACAAGCTCAAATTTGCTCATGTCAACGGTCTGACCCTGAGCAGGCTTGCCCAGGTCAAGAAATTCGCAAATCTGAGGATTGATTGCCATAAGAATTGCTATGAAGATTTTCAGAATTGATTTAATCATAAATCGCACTCCTTATCTAATTCTTACAGTCTTGATTTCCCAGGGTCGGAAGCTGAGTTTACCGCCGTCAATTTTCGCAAGCTCATTGCAAAGCAAATCAACCTCTGCATCCGCTTTACCGAAAGCACAACCGAATTCGGCAGTTGCAGACTCGTCGGAATAATTGCAGAATCGTGCGTAAAGCGCGCCGTTTTCGTTGTATAAGGTTGTGAGAATAACCTCACCGCCGCAGGATTTAAGCGTCGCAGCTTCAAAGCTGTTCAAATCGCCGTCACCGTTTTCGCAGGCAATAATCTGAGGCTGATATGAATAGGAAACCGCATTACGATGGATATCCGTGCAGGATACGGATGAATCATATGACATAAGTGCAAATTCGTCCTCATACACACCGTCAAGCATTTTTGTTCCGCAAAGGTAAAGATCTGCATAAACAAGAGGTATTGACAGACGGTTACCCTTGACCATACCACCCATACATCCTCTGTTAAACACGGCAACACCGCCCTTTTCATCGCGGAGACCTATCCAGTATATACCTTCAATGTTGGTCGTTGAAGCAAAGGATTCTTCGGGCGATACCTTCTTATCAATAAGAATACGGTCCTCAACATACCAGTAATCCTCGGTCACTCTCACCTGACCGTCCCATTCTGAGATTGAATAAGGCAGATCACGGAACATTTTTCTGTTATTATCAAGGCAAAGATTCATATTGAAATTCAGCTTGCCGTCGTGACGGTGGCCGTCAACGGTAATTGATTTTTCAAGGCCTGCCTTTTCGCCGGTTATACCGACGTGTTCACCATGAAGCTCAAAACGGGTTTTGCAGTCAATACGCGGTGACTCGCCGTTAAATGCCATTTCAAGTCTGAAAGGAATGCTGCCGATATTGCCTTCAAACACGGCAAGAGCATATGTATCTTTTATTTCGACATTCCATTTACCCTTTGAAACACAATCGGCATTTTCAATATGTGCGGTAAAAATGCTTTCACTGCCGTTATCAAAAATACGACGACCCGTGCGCTTATTTTCAAGATATGCAATACCGCAATCGGTTAATACCGCACGGTAAACGGGAGTTTCAAGCACACCGTTTTCCCATTCAAACGGATATTTTTCCGAGGAACCGCAAACGGTTTTTGCAGTGAACGCAGGCAGGGTTATGTGATACTTTCTGCCGTTAAAATCAACCCACTCATCAACAGCGAATGAATGCATATTCACCGCAACAGGCTTACCGTCTTTGTTGGCAAAGCGTGATGCAAAGGTTTTGGCAGATTCGTTTTTCACATAATCCGAAGCACTGATGGATGCGGGAATGAATCGGCGGGAAAGGTCAAGCAAACCGCAGATTGTTACATCGTGATGCTGTGCCGCAAGTGCGTATTTCCAGGCTTCGTCCGTTTTATTCTGATATGTTTCGCCGCCCAACATAACCGAAAATGCATTGAGCTTTTCTGCCTGAACCGCATTCACTTCGCTCTGACGGACACCGTTGAAAATTTCGTTACCGCAGTAACCCCAAGGCATCTGCACATGGAAATCGTTATCATCGGTGATAAGCTCATCAACCGCCTCGCCGTAAAGCTCGGGAATATCTTCAAGAAGAACATATTCGTAGTTATCCTTTGTTTCCACATATTCAGTCAGAGGCTCAATTTCCTGAGTAAGATCGTCATAGCGCGATGCAAGCAAGGGCTCGTATTTTGAGAACATATCCTCAAAATCTTCGAGAGAATATCTGAGATGTCTCGGCCAACGCGACAAAATCCAGTTGTCAACGGTTGTGCAGTTGAATCCCCTGCCCTGACCGTCATAAACAGGCACGGCAGGCATTTCGGTTTTGTCTTTGCCTATCCATCTGCCCCAAGCCGAGTCGAAGGTTTTTGTGTAGCCATAGCCCATAACATGAGAACGGAGAATTGCCGCCTTGTAGCCGCAAAGCTTTGCAAGCTGAGGAGTCTGATTATTCAGAGCAAACTCAGAAATGGCATAAACGGGAGGTGTTACTCCGAAATATTCCATATTGGTTTTAACGGCATAGCTGAGCTGACGGGCATTGGATTCTTCTGATATTGTCAGCGAAAGAGGCTGCCCGTAGGTTGTTGCGCCGAGACCGATTCTGTCGGGATATTTCTTTAAAAGCTCGCCTATCATCTCAACAATTTCAGGGTCACAGCGTGAAAATTCGTCAAACGTAAATGACTCATAATCAAGACCTATTCTAAGCTTCGGATATTTTTCCATCCACTCGAAAATATCTTTGAGTCTGGGCTTGACTTCGTCCTTCCAAAGAACGTAGCCGCCGTGGTCATAGGTCAGAATATACAGTTTTTTCTTCTCCATAATTATCGCCGCCTTTGCAACCTTGTAAAGTAATTATAACTGTAAAATTTGTTAAATACAATAAAAAAAGCAAAAAAAATGAACAATGAATAATTTAGAAGCTCTTTTGAAATCTGCATAACCACAATTGTTGTTCCCTTGCTGAGAAAATCACACAGAAACGGGAGAGCCCCGAATTATTCATCATTCATTAATTAATGCCCCCGAATGCGCAAGCGGAAGGCATTCTGGTGCCGGTGACCGGACTTGAACCGGTACGGTGTTGCCACCGAGGGATTTTAAGTCCCTTGCGTCTGCCGATTTCGCCACACCGGCAACTTTGCCGACGGTCGGAACATAAAATGCCCTTTTTCACCAATTCAGCGTTACCATTATAGTGCATTTCTGTCGGTTTGTCAACCCAAAATCATTGATTTATCCCACTTGCTTTTTATTGCTTCTTTTTGTATAATAGAAATAATATTGTTTTGCCAGGAGAAAGCCAATGAATTTATTTTATCTTAACACAGGTGAAGCCACTATTCTTGAACTCATCAAAAGCAGAGATTTTGATGGCATAATCAACCGCATTATTGCAAAAATGCCCCAGTTTATTGCGGCAGTGATAATTATTGTTGCAGGCATTATCGCAGCAAAGCTTATCGGCAAGCTTGTAGTGAAAGCAATGAGTGCAAAGGGCGTTGACCCCTCGGTACACTCATTCATAAAAACAATTATAATGTTTGTAGTAGGTCTTGTTTTTGTTTTGTCTGCGCTTTCCACACTTAACATTGATGTCAATTCTTTTGTCACCGCACTGGGTGCGGCAGGTGTTACCGCAGGTATCGGTCTGCAGGCAAGCATAAGTCAGTTTGCCAGCGGTATTCAGATACTCTTCAACCATCCGTTCAAGAGCGGCGATTTTATTGATATCGGTTCCGTCAGCGGTAAGGTTCAGGAAATAAAAATGATGTATACAGTGCTTATCACATTGGATAACAAGCGGGTTATAGTACCCAACTCAACCATAACAAGCAGCAACATCACAAATTACAATGCCGAAACAAAAAGACGCATTGACCTTATGTATTCCATTTCCTACGATGCGGATATCATCAAGGCAAAAGAAGTTATTCTGAATGTTATAAAAGAAAACGAGCTTATCCTCTCCGACCCTCAGCCCGTTGTTGCGGTTAAAGAACATTCCGCAAGTTCAATCAACCTTGCTTGTCTTGTATGGTGTTCAGGCGATAACTATTGGAATGCATTCTATTCAATGCAGGAGAAGGTAAAGCTTGCTTTCGATGAAAACGGAATATCAATCCCCTACGGTCAGCTCGATATTCACGTTATTAAGGAGTGATATTTTTGACGGAATTGCTTTTAAGGCTTTTCATAAAGGATTATACACAAACAAAAAAGAGCGGCAAAACCTCCGTTGCATTCATACCCGGTGAAAAAGACCGACTCCGTCTCGGCGTGCTCAGCGGTGTTGTCGGTATCGTGCTGAATGTAATTCTTTCTGTTTTCAAAATGATTTTCGGTGCGATAACGAAAAGTGTTTCAATTATGGCAGACGGTGTCAATAATATCTTTGATGCCGCTTCGTCGGTGATAAATCTTGCAGGCTTCAGAATTTCGGGCAAGCCTGCCGACGACGAGCATCCTTTCGGTCACGGCAGAGTTGAATACATATCCGCACTGACGCTTGCTTTCTTCATCCTCATAATGGGTGTTGAGCTCATTAAAACATCCGTTGATAAATTCTCAAACCCCGAAGCAGTGATTTTCAGCGTGCCTGCGGTTGTTGTTCTTATTTTCTCGATTCTGGGCAAAATATGGCTTGCCGCATTCAATGCGAAAATTGGTAAAATGGTTAATTCCGTTGCGGTAAAGGCTGTTGTTACCGACAGTATAGGCGATATCGCCGCCACAACCTGCTCTCTGATTGCCCTTGTTGCATCAAAATACACTGACCTGCCCCTCGATGCGGTTATGGGTATAATCGTTGCCCTTGTAATCATCTATGCGGGTATTGATATAATCAGAGGCACAATGGGGCCCCTTCTGGGCGAGCCTCCCGAAAAGGAGATTGTTGATAAGCTTGAAGAGCTTGTTATGTCATACGACGGTGTTGTGGGCATCCACGACCTTGTGCTTCACAGCTACGGTCATTCAAAAATAATAGGCTCGCTTCACGCCGAAGTACCTGCAGATGTTGACATAATGCACAGTCACGATACCGTTGACCTTATTGAAAGACAGGTCAAGGAGCAGCTTGGCATTGAAATATCAATCCATATGGACCCAATAATCAACGATGAACGCACCCACGGTCTTAAAGAAATGACAGCAAACGCGGTTAAAGGGATATGCGGCGATGCCTCAATTCACGATTTCAGAATTGTTGACGGACCTTCCCACACAAACCTTATTTTTGATGTTCTTCTGCCGAGAAAATGCGAATACAGCGAATCGGAATTCAAGGAACTGCTTGAAATGAAAATAAAAGCAGAGGATAAGAGATATTTTACCGTTGTTACCATTGACAGGAATTATGTTTAGTTACAAAATGTTGTGGCTTTTGGCATAATGAACAAAAGAAACACAAAATATTGTATATTTTTTTCTTGTTTATTTTCCGATATGGGCTTTAATATTTTGTCGGAATATAGTAGAATATAAACATAAACTACAAGCGGAGGGATTTAGGTTATGCCTGATTACGAAGATTTCAAAACAATACCCGTAGGTCAGCTGGGAATTATCGCTTTGCCCGGCTGCGAAAAAATCGCTCAAAAAATTGACAATTACCTTGTTAACTGGCGTAAAGAAAGAGACAGCGAACACAAGCTCACTCTTCCTTTTGCAGGTTATGAAAGAGAAACATACCTTATCAAGGCTGCTTTCCCCAGATTCGGTACAGGCGAAGGCAAGTGCGTTATCAACGAAACTGTCAGAGGTTTTGATATTTTTATCCTCTGCGACCCCTTCAATTACAGCGTTGAATACAAAATGTACGGCCGTTATGTTCCCATGAGTCCCGACGACCACTATTCAAACCTCAAGAGAGCTATCAGCGCCATCGCCGGCAAAGCAAGAAGAATCAATGTTATTATGCCTATGCTCTATGAAGGCAGACAGCACAGACGCTCAAGCAGAGAATCCCTTGACTGTGCAGATATGCTCCGCGAGCTTTGCCTTAACTACGGCGTTGAGAATGTTATCACATTCGACGCTCACGACCCCAGAGTTCACAATGCAATTCCTCAGAACGGCTTTGAAAATGTTCAGCCCGTTTATCAGATGATAAAGGCAATGTGCAAGAATGTGCCTGACCTTAACATCGACAAAAACCATATGATGGTTATTTCACCCGATGAAGGCGGCATGGGCAGATGCATCTACTTTGCAAATGTTCTCGGTCTTGACTTGGGTATGTTCTACAAGCGCCGTGACTACTCCGTTATCATCGACGGCAGAAACCCCATTGTTGCACACGAATTCCTGGGCACAAATGTTGAAGGCAAGGATGTTATCATTATCGACGATATGATTTCATCAGGCGATTCAATGATTGAAGTTGCAACAAAGCTTAAGGAGCTTAAAGCAAACAGAATCTTTATCTGCTCATCCTTCGGTCTTTTCTGCAACGGTCTTGACACCTTCGACAAGGCGTATGAAGACGGCCTCATCAGCAAGGTATTCACAACCAACCTTATTTACTCAACTCCCGAGCTTCTTTCGAGAGAATGGTATGTAAGCGTTGACGTTTCAAAATACTGCGCATACATCATCGACACTCTCAACCACGATGAATCAATCAGCGGTCTGCTTGACCCCAAAGAAAGAATTCACAAGCTTCTCACAAAATACGGTTTTGAGAGCCACATCGAAAATAAATAACAAATAAACAAAACCGCCGGAGCCCTGAACTTCGGCGGTTTTTCAGCAGGTGATATTTATGCAGAATACTCCGCTCAATTTCAAAAACGGAAAATTCAGAATCATGCAGATTGCCGATACTCAGGAAATTCCCTTTGTTTCTCCTGACACAATAAAGCTTATCCGTGCCGCACTTGATTCACAGAAGCCCGACCTTGTTGTATTCACAGGCGACCAGATAAAGGGTTATTCCTCATTTTTTATGGGTAAAAAGGGCAAGGAAAATGTTATCTCAACACTCAAGGCACTCATAAAGCCTCTTGAGGACAGAAACATACCTTTCACAATGACCTTCGGAAATCACGACGGTGAAGCCGCGCTGAATAACAGCGAGCAGTTTGAAATTTACAAGCAATCCCCGATGTTTGTTTATTCCGATGCAGCAAGCGAAAACGACAAGGGCACATTCTGCCTGAATGTAGGCGGAAAATTCCTTGTTTATATGTTTGATACACATTCAAAAGCGGAAGACGGCGGTTACAGCGGACTTAACCCTGAGCAGCTTGAATGGTACAGAAACACAAGAGATTCCTATGAAACTCCCCTGCCCTCGCTGGCATTTCAGCATATTCCCACACCCGAATTTTTTGAGGTTATCAAACCCGTAAAGCGTTTTACAAAGGGTGCCGTAAGAGCATACGGTGACCATAAAAACGAATTCTACACCCTTGACCCTTACAACAGCGGTCTTGCGGATTTTATGGGCGAATCCCCTGCCACACCTTACACAAACAGCGGTGAGATTGACGCATTCCTTGAAAAGGGCGAGATGCTGGGTGTTTATGTGGGACACGACCACAACAACAGCTTTGTTGCCAATTATAAGGGTATCGACCTCGGTTACAGTCAGGGTGCCGGCTTCAACGTATACGGTCCAGGACTTAAAAGAGGCGTAAGAATTTTTGACATTGAAGAAAACGGCACATACGAAACCAAAACCGTTACCTTCGGTGAGCTTTGCGGCAATGAAGTAAAAAACAAGCCCAAATTTGCTGTTTATTCATATGTACCCACCAGTGTATCTCAGGTTGTGACCGCAGTCAAGGAAGCAGCCATAGTGGCAGGTGCGGTTGCAGGTGTTGCGGCAATAATAAAGAGTGTAAGGAAAAAGAAGAAAAAATAATTTTAACATATAGAAATAACCGACCTCACTGCGAGGTCGGTTATTGGTTTTATTTGAGGAAATTAAGATTTTTGATAATTGCAGGCTCTTTTGCCTTGCCGTTGCAGATATCAACAAAGCAGATAATCTTCACAACAAGAAGAACAACAATTGCAATTCCGCAGGCGATGGGTACGATTACCGTCCAGCTCAGCACTGCCGCCGCAAGGGTCAGAAGTGCATTACAAACCATAAATTTCAGTGCCTGTCTGAGGTGGAAAGCAACATAAGCCGAATGGCTCTGCGAAAGCAGTGCAATAAGCACACCCGCTACACCCATAAGGTAAATAAGCATTGCAATAACCTTGTTTTCCGAAATATCTCTGGGGTCAAATTCATCCGTATGGTCAAAGGGGTCTTTTTCAACGGGCGGTGCATATGTCTGCTGACCGAAGAAAGGCTGACCGTACTGCGGGTTTCTCTGCCTTTCAGAATTTTCTGCAGCAGGCTGAGGCTCTGCCTCACTCTGCTCAAATGAGAAGCCGCAGGTTGTGCAGAACTTCATATTGTCTTCAAGAGGTGTACTGCATTTTGGACAGATTTTCATAATCGTTTCCTCCTTTTAAATTATTCGACTGCCTTGAAATACTTGACAAAGCTGTCGCCGTCATCGTTTCTGAGAGTTGTAAATGCAAGACCCGCATTCATAAGGAGTGCACCGGAATAAACCTCGTCGGTTTCCTCGTCAATGTAGTACTTTTCAGGGTCAAGACCTTTGAGCTTAATATAAAACGCTCTGTCGGCAGGTTCACGCATAATAACACTTGTGAGAAGTGCTTCGTTCTTATCCTCCGAAACGAACTGCCAGGCAACTCTGTAAGGATTTTCAAATGGAGTCACAAGTCTGTAAAGGTCGCCGTAATGAATCACATCATAATATTTGTGATATTCCTTAACCTGACACTTTACGATGCGTTTTTCTTCGTCAGTGAACTTGTTGGGGTCAAGCTCATAGCCGAATGAACCCCAGAGAGCAACATTACCCTTTGTATCGTAGCCCGTACGTCTTGAAGCGGAAACATGGGCACCCATGGTTGATGCCGGATAGCACATTGAAGTACCAAACTGAATTGTAAGACGCTCGATGGGGTCTGTGTTATCGCTGGTCCAGATCTGAGGTGAGAAATAAAGAGTACCGGGGTCAAAGCGTCCGCCGCCGCCTGAGCAGTTCTCAATAAGCATATGGGGGAATTCCTTGGTAAGTCTGTCCATAACATCATATGTACCCAGAACAAAACGGTGGAACACTTCCTTCTGCTGTTCGGCAGGAAGAATTGCGGAGCCTACTTCTGAAAGATTACGGTTGAAATCCCATTTAAGGTAGTCTATTTTACAGGTAGAAAGAACCTTTTTCATTTCGCCGAAAACATAGTCACGGACATCCTTCCTTGAATAGTCAAGCACATACTGGTGTCGTGCAATGGATTTTTCACGGTTGGGAACATGAAGACACCAATCAGGATGCGCACGGTAAAGATTGCTGTCACGCGATATCATTTCGGGCTCATACCAGATACCGAATTTAATACCGAGAGCATTGATTTTATTTACAAACTCGGCAAGTGTACCGCCAAGCTTTTCTTCGTTAACCTGCCAGTCGCCAAGACCGCTTCTGTCTGAATTTCTGTCACCAAACCAACCGTCATCCATAACAAGCATTTCAATGCCGAGCTCTTTTGCTCTTTCGGCAAAGGTTACAAGCTGTGCACCCGTGAATTCCATACCTGTTGCTTCCCAGTTGTTGATAAGCAAGGGGCGTTTGATATCCTTCCACTTGCCTCTGATGAGGTGTTTTCTGTAAAGTCTGTGGAAAATACGGCTCATTTCGCCGATACCGTCGGAAGTATATACCATAACAACCTCGGGTGAGCAGAAATATTCGCCTGCTTTAAGCTGCCAGCCGAAGTTTTCGGGATTGATACCCATTATAACTCTTGTGCCTGAATTCTGATTGACCTCTGCCTCAAACACAAAGTTGCCGCTGTAAACGAAGTTAAAGCCGTATGCGTTGCCGTAATCCTCGGTTGCGCCTTTGTCAACAATGGCGGCAAAGGGATTCTGATGATGGCTTGAGGAACCTCTCTTGCTTGAAACAAGCTGTCTGCCGTGAGCAAGGGCACGTCTTTCCAAAGCTCTTTCCTTGCCCCATCTTCCGTAAAGCGAAAGCATTTCGTAATCGCTTGTGTGGAAGTCAACACAGGTACTCATCACCTTTTCGATTTCAACGGTTTTATCGGAATTATTGATAACCTTTACGCTTCTCGTCATGGCACCAAGCTTTTCGAAAACGGTATAATAAAGCACCGTCTGAATACCCGTAACGGAATCCTCGGTAAGAAGTTCAAGAGTTGTTGCCTCGCTGTCATCCTCAGCATAAAGGGCAGGCAGACCCTCAATGGCAGGCTTGCCGGGATAAATTTTATGGGATACATAACGCATATCCGTAGCATTGTTGCCGTCTGCATTCTTTATTGCGATTGCGGATGTTCTGAAATCGCCCGCACCGTTGCCGGGATATTCAAAGGGATTGATGTCGGGTGAAAAACGCCAATCCTCAACTTTTATGTTGTTGGGGCTGAAGGATGCAAAACCGCCTGTGTAACGGAATTCAGAAAGATTGTAATCGGGAATTTTTGCACCGTAATAAAGATGAACAATATAATTCTGCTCGTAAATCTCAAATACATAGCTTGAAGTTGCGGTGTCAAGCTTAAAAATTTTCTTCTCGCTGTCAAAAATGATTGGCATTTCAATTCTCCTTAATCATCTGATTTACCTTTTCTCTCAGCTCATAAAGCCACTCTGCATCGTGGGGATATTCCATAAATGTGAGAGGTTTGAAAAGGTCTTTATCAACAAGCTCAAGCACCTTATCCCTGCCGATTTTGCTTTCAAGCAGTCTGAGTGCTTTCAAATCCTGAAAACCGTCGTAGAAAACCTTGAGTCTGAGAGAGTTATAGGTTTCGCCGTTATCTGCAGGATAAACCACAAACGAATCGCCTGATGGGAAGCTTCCGCCTGCATCGGTTACCTTGTAAGGGTCAATTGCTTTAATTGAATACTGGCTGTTATAGAAGTTGTAGCCCCACTGCAAAAAACCCTTTATGTCATACTTGTAAAGCAATACACCCAGCACTCTGTTACGGAGAGAAGGCATTGACATAAATCTGTTGGGTACATATGAATGACCCTGACCGCAGCAGTAATAAGTCCACAATTCGGGCACCCTGCCTGCGAAATCAGTTATATGGTCTTCACAGGGAATCGGGTTTTTAACCGCACCTTTTTCATAAAACTCAAAATCCGAAAGAGCATCAATCACCTTAAAGCCGGGGAAGATTTCCGCAATGAATGCCGCGCGTCTTGAGTAAACCTTTAGCTGCTTATCGTTGGGTTCATCGGAAACATGAAGGAAGCATTTATCCTTCACACCTTCTCTTTCAACAAAAGAAATAAATGCAGCAGCAAACTGACGGAGAAAATCGTCATATGCCTTGCTTGATGTGCGTGTAAACCAGCCGAATATTTTTTTCTCCCTGCCCTTGCGGTCAAGTGCAACAATTTTGGGTGCGTGCTTTGCACCCCACTGGGTATAGAAATGGCTTATTTCAAAATATTCAATACCGCATTCACGGCACATATCCATCCACTTTTTCAGATTTTTGAAGTCAAAGTAATATTTACCGCCGTGATGACGGATTTTCACAAGCTGAACGGTGCGTCTTTCACCGCCCACCTTTGTGTCAAGGGGAGGTGTAAAAACGGGAGTCAGTATGCAGTTCATACCGTGTTCAACTGCTGTTCTGATAAAATTACGATTAATACGCCAGTATTCTTCGCTGAAAGGCTCAATTCCGTAATAATTGCATATACAGTCCGAATGATACCAGTTTGTGTAGATAAGCTCCTGACGTGGAAGTTCTGCATCAATAACCTCAATCTCAACCTCACCGCAAACGGTTCCCTCAACATTGTGAGAAACATTTACCGTCAGCTTATCCTTACCCGTAAAGCCGCTCTGAGGCGCAACCTCGACCCATATGCTGTACCATTTGCCTGCCTCAACGGCAATTTCACCGTCTGCCGGCACAAGGTAATCGGGATACATTCCCGAGGTCTTTCGGAGATAAAGGTCATCTGCATCTTCGGAACAAGCATTGCCTACGGGCACATCCTTAACTATGTATGCCTTTGAATACTTCGCAAGCTCTCCGCAAAGTTCAGCGGTTACAGAGCCGTCATTTTCGGGGCAGAACGCCGCCTGAAATGACGATTTTTCATTTTTAAGCATTGAAAATCCGCCGAAAGCTTCTGCCGAAGGCTTTTCATCAAAAAACACTTTTTCAAGTGAACTGAGAATAATAAGCTCCATAAAATCACTCCTTATCTGCCACTCATTTTTCTGTCTTTCTCAACGGTTTTATCAACCGCTCTGATAACGGAATTTTCAAATCCCGTTTCTTTAAGACTGCATACACCCTCAATGGTGGTGCCGCCGGGCGAGCACACATTCCTTACAAGCTGGCTCACCGAAAGCGGGCTTTCAAGCATAAGCTTTGCAGAGCCGAAAAGCATCTGCGCCGCAATATTCTGTGCGGTTTCCGCAGGCAGACCGTATTTGACACCTGCGTTTGCAAGTGAATCCGCAAACATGAACGCAAAAGCGGGTGCAGAACCTGCTATGGCTGTGAATGCGGAAAAATATTTTTCGTCAAGCTCAACGCATTTGCCGAAATATGAGCACAGCTCAACTGCAAATACTTTTTCTTCGTCACTCACACTGCCCGAAAAGCATACTGCGGTCATTGATTCACCTACGGCGGCGTTGAGGTTGGGCATAATTCTTGCAACCTTCACATCAAAGCCGAAGCATCCTTCTATTTTTTGAATTTCCGTGCCTGCGGCTGTTGAGATAACGAGAGAGTTTCTCTTTTCAACATTGCCGCTTATTGAACCTGCAAGAAATGCAAAATCTTTGGGTTTGACAGCAATAACCGTATTGTCGCATTCTGCGGCAACCTGATTCGCGCTGTTTGCAACATTGACGGAAAGCTCCTCCTTAAGCTGAAAAAGCTTTTCCTCGTTTATATCGTAAATCATTATTTCTTCGGGTTTTATCTTACCTGCGGCAACAACTCCTCTGAGAATCGCGCTTGCAAGATTGCCCGTGCCTATGAATCCTAATTTCATATTCTTTGCTCCTTGCTATGGATAAAAAAGAGCGCAAAGCAACCTTATGTGCTTTGCGCCCGATTCCGGATTAAAGTTCAGATGTGCAGTTGGGGCACTTTGTTGCGCCGATTGCAATCTCGCTCTTACAGTAGGGGCATTCCTTGGTTGTGGGCTCAGCGGGAGCTGCCTCTTCCTTCTTCTGTGTCTTTTCGTTAACCCTGTTGATTGTCTTGACAAGACAGAAGATTACGAAAGCCATAATAAGGAAGTTGATAACTGCATTGATGAAATTACCGTAAGCAAGTGCCGCTACGCCTGCTTCCTGAGCTTCGGCAAGAGTTGCAAACTCGCCTTCACCGAGGACGATGAACTTGTTGGCAAAATCAACACCCTTTGTTGCAAGACTTATGACAGGCATAATAATATCGTCAACAAGTGATTTTACAATCGCCTGGAAAGCACCGCCGATGATAACACCGACTGCAAGGTCGATAACATTGCCTCTCATAATGAACTTTTTGAATTCTGCTGCAAAGCCTTTCATAACAATATTAACCTCCGTTAATTAAATTACTATTACAATTTACCAAATTTTTTATTAAAGGTCAACACCTTCAAGATTAAAATTTGGAATAAAACTTTCTTTTGCGGATTCCGAGCTCTGAAAATAGCAGTTTTCAAAGCCCATTGCAAGAATTTTCTGCTTCACAATGGCATATTCCCTTGAAGAAAGTCTGCGGTTGACGGGCGGCATTTCCGTTGCCTTGCCGAAAGGGGTATACTGACGCATTACACTTATGTAGGTTTCAGTGCCCGGATTATCCCTTACCCATTCAAAAACCTTGACCGCCTGAGATATATTGCCGGGTAACACAAGGTGGCGTATGATGATACCCTTTTTTGCAATTCCGTTTCCGTCAAGCACAACACTTCCGACCTGGCGGTGCATTTCAAGCACTGCCGATGATGCATATTCAAAATAATCCGCCGCACCGGAATATTTCAGTGCGGGTGCAGAATCGAAATATTTGATATCGGGAAGGTAGATATCAACAAGACCCTCAAGAAGTTTCAGGGTTTCTGCTTTTTCATAGCCCGATGAATTATATACAACAGGCACGGGTGATTTGTATTCGCGAAGCACCTTTGCAAGCTGAGGCACATAATGCGACGAGGTTACAAGATTAAGGTTATGCACACCCTTTTCTATAAGTCCATCAAAGGTGCGCATAAGCTGAATATCACTTACTTCGGCACCGTATGCACGGTGGCTCACATCGTAATTCTGACAGAAAACACAGCCCAAATTACAGCCTGAAAAAAATACCGTACCCGACCCGTTTTCACCGCTGAGACAGGGCTCTTCCCAATAGTGAGGTGCGGCTCTTGCAATTTTTATTTTATCCCCCGCTCCGCAGATACCTGTATTCACACTTCTGTCTGCACCGCAGTTTCTGGGGCATATGCTGCATTTCATCTTCTTCACCTCACTGTGCCCTATTATACTATTTTATAAAATAAATATAAAGTATTGTATTATTCAAAAAAGTGGTGTATAATGAAACAGAATATGTTAAAGGAGTGATAACATGCTTCTTGTAATTGATATCGGCAACACCAACATTACATTGGGCGTTTATAATAACGACGAGCTTGTTTTTGTTTCACGGCTTGCTACCGACAGGTCAAAAATGCCTGACCAGTATGCCGTTGATTTCAAGCAGATTTTTGCTTTATACAATACTCACCTCAGCAGCTTTTCGGGTGCGGCAATAAGCAGTGTTGTGCCTGAACTTACTGCAACAATGAGCGAGGCGATCAAGAAAATCACAGGCTGTAAGCCTATGGTGCTTGGCCCCGGAATCAAAACCGGTATGAACATACTTATCGATAATCCCGCTCAGCTTGGTGCGGATTTGCTTGCAGGCTGTGTGGGTGCGGCTGCGCTTTATCCTCTGCCCTGCCTTGTTATTGACCTTGGTACCGCAAGCAAAATAAGCGTTATCGACAGAAACGGTGCATTCTGCGGCTGCACGATTTCACCCGGAATCGGTATTTCGCTGGACGCACTTTCAGCAAGAACATCACAGCTTCCCAGCATAAGCCTCAAAACCCCTGCAAGGGCAATCGGCAAAAACACGGTTGATTCGATGCAGTCGGGTACGGTTTTCGGCTATGCGGCTATGCTTGACGGTCTTTGCGAAAAGCTTGAGGATGAGCTTGGGGACAAGGTAATGTCAACGGTTGCAACAGGCGGTCTTGCAAAGGACCTTGTTAAAAGCTGTAAGCGCGATATCACCTACAACGGCGAGCTTATCCTTTACGGACTCAAAGTTCTTTACGAAAAGAACAGAAAGTAATATCAATCCGTCAAATTTTGCGCTGCATCTTCAAAGTGAGTTATTTCACTCTACGGAGCAGCAGCAAGGAGGAATATATTATGTCAAACGCAAAAACTTTGAAAACGGGGCGCATACTCCGCCTCACACAGCTTTCCGTGCTTGTGGCACTGCTGATTATATTCGGCTTCACAAATATCGGATACATCAAAATCGGCGTTATTGAAATAACGCTCAACATTATCCCCGTTGCCATAGGCGCAATTGTACTCGGACCCGCTGCCGGGGCAATATGCGGAACGGTGTTCGGTCTTACAAGCTTCTGGCAGGCTGTATCGGGAATGAGCGCATTCGGCGCAATGCTTGTAAACGTAAGTCCCGTTTTAACCTTCATTATTTGTATGATACCCAGAATTCTTGAAGGTCTTGTCACAGGTCTTGTTTTCAAATCACTTTCAAAAGTGTGCAAAACCAATTCTATTCCCTGTGCCGTTTCGGGACTCTGCTGCCCTGTTCTCAATACACTGCTGTTCGTAGGCTCATTCATACTGCTTTTCGGACAGACAGATGTATTCGCTTCCCTTTACGGACAATCAGCCGCTTCAAACATAGTGGGCTTTTTTGCCTGGTTCGTAGGGCTTAACGGTGCGGTTGAAGCAGCAGCAGGCTTCGTGATTGCCTCCGCAGTTTCAAAAGCACTGCTCACCGCCAACAAAAGGCTGAAAATTTAAACATAAGTAAGGTGATTCCATGCCCATTAAGATAGCCAATGAGCTGCCTGCACATAAGGCGCTTGAAAGTGAAAATGTATTTGTTATGACGGAAGAACGTGCAATGTCACAGGATATCCGTCCCCTTAACATACTTATCCTCAACTTAATGCCCACCAAAATCGAAACGGAAACTCAGCTTCTCAGACTGCTGAGCAACTCTCCGTTACAGGTTGAGGTTGAGCTGTTGCAGGTTAAGTCACACAAATCCAAAAACACTTCTCAGGAGCATATGCTGAAATTCTATAAAACCTTTGACGAAATCCGCGATAAAAAATATGACGGATTTATTGTTACGGGTGCTCCGGTTGAAAACCTTGAATTTGAGGAGGTTGATTACTGGGACGAGCTTTGCGAGATTCTGGAATGGAGCAAAAAGAATGTTTACTCAACCTTCCACATCTGCTGGGGTGCTCAGGCGGCACTGTATTACCACTACGGTGTGCCCAAATATCCCCTTGAAGAAAAGCTTTTCGGAGTATTCCCTCACAAGTGTCTTGACCCATTCCACCCACTGATGCGCGGACTTGACGAAAAATTCTACGTACCCCATTCAAGACACACGGAAAACAGACGCAGTGACATTGCTCTTGTGAAGGATTTGCAGATAATTTCATATTCCGAGCAGGCAGGCGTTCACCTTATTTCGGATATGGATTGCCGTAACTTCTTTGCAACGGGTCATTCCGAATACGACAGAGAAACTCTTGCAAAAGAGTATTTCAGGGATGTGAACAAAGGGCTTGATATCAAAGTACCTTATAACTACTTCCCCGACGATGACCCCAATATGATTCCGCCCGTAACCTGGAGAGGCACGGCAAACCTGCTTTTCACAAACTGGCTGAATTATTTTGTTTATCAGCGCACGCCCTATGATTTAAGCACGCTGTAAAAAAGAAAGGGCTGCTCCTGACCGAACAGCCCGATTTTCAATTGAATTTAAGATAAAGGATTGCACATATTATTGCGGCGTGAAGTGCAATTTCAAGAGGCAGACCAATCATAAACTTCATATGCTTTGTTTTATGACGGATCATTTTCATAGTCACAAACATGGGAAGTGCTCCGCCGAAAAGACCTATCATCATAAGGGTTGCCTCGGGCACTCTCCACTTCTGCTTTTTGGCAGCGGCTTTATCGCCCACGGTTATTGCAACGGCAACAATCCCTATGAGAACAAAATAAATCAGGGCTAATCCCAAACCAAACGGCATTTTCATCATTCCTTTACATATATTTGTGTTATGAAGAAAATTATTTTATCTGCCGTAATTATATGCCTTCTGCTTACCTCGTGTCAACATAAAAAAGAGGATTTACCCGTAACCGATGAAATGCGGGGTATCTGGATTTCCTGCTATGACCACATAAGCGCACAGGGCAAAACCGAAAGTGAATACAAAGCCGCAACCGATGAAATGTTTGAAAAGATAAAAACCTTTGGTTTCAACACCGCCTTTGTTCATCTGCGTGCATTTTCCGATGCGTTTTATAAGTCGGATATTTACCCCTATTCCGCATACATTGCAGGCACGCAGGGTGCTCAATTGAGCTTTGACCCCTTTACGGTTATACTTGAAAGCGCAAAGGAAAAAGGAATTTCAATACACGGCTGGGTTAACCCTTTCAGAATTTCATCGGATAAAAACACCGATAAAATCAGCGAAAAAAATCCTGCGAAAAAGCTTATTGAATCGGGCAGTGATGAGGTGTGTATTCTTGAAAACGGTATTTACTACAATCCCTCCTGCACGGAAAATCACGGCAGGATAACCGAGGGTATCCGCGAAATCATAAGGAAATACGATATTGACGGCATACACATCGACGATTATTTTTATCCTTCCGTCAGTGACCGGATTGACTCTGTTCAGTATTCGCAATATACCTCACAGGGCGGAAGGCTGAGCCTTGAAGAATGGCGCAAAGAAAACATAAATGCCTTTGTCAGCGCGCTTTACAAGGCGGTAAAGGCTGAAAATCCCGACCTGATTTTCAGCATAAGCCCAAGCGGAAGGCTTGAAGAAAACAAAGAAAAGCATTTTGCAGACTGTGAAATGTGGCTTTCGGAAGAAGGCTATGCGGATCTGATAATTCCGCAGATTTATTTCGGATTTGAACATGAAACGGCGGATTTTACATCCCTTCTTGTTCAATGGGGAGCTTTAAGGAGAAATAAAAATACAGACCTTGCCTGCGGCATTGGTGCATATAAGTGCGGCACATATGATGAATATGCACTCTCAGGCAGTAAAGAATGGCAGGAGCACACGGATATACTTGCCCGTCAGCTTGCCTGCATAAGAGCAAACACGGAATACAGCGGCTTTGTTATGTTTTCATACAGTGACCTTACACGAGCCGACTGTGCCGAAGAAATGCAGAATTTAAAACGGGGAACAAACTAATGAAAAAGACTAAAATTCTCACAGCAGTCACAATAGGCATTGCCGTTATAATAATCGGCATTATCGTTGCAATGTTCGTAACGGGTAAATTCGATTCACTGAAAAAGAATTTCACCGACGAAGCAACAACTGCAGCTCAGACAGAAACCACAACACAGCCGATGATTGATTCGGGCAGACCCAAAACCGCCGTACCCGAATCCGTTGTTGCGGCGGTGTATTCGGAATATTCGGATAAAAGCGGTGATGAGCTTGCAGGCTTTGAAAAATCAGGCTTCAACACAGTTATTTTCGCGCTTACCGAAAGCAATGCATCGGATGTTGCACCTCTTCTTGAAAGCGCAAAAGCAGGCTCACTTTATTACGGCGTGTATGCCGATGTATCGCAGAGCAGTGATTTCCTGACCGCTTTTTCAAAGCAGTACAACACGGATTTCATCATCATCGGCGGGTATGATGAAACTCTTTCCGATTTTGAGCAGAAGGCAGGTGCTCTGTGCGATGAAATCAAAGCCTTTGACTCCGCTATGGTTATAGGCATTGAGCCCACCTTCACATCAAAAGCATCTGCTGCACTTATTTCGCTTGTTGACGGAAGAAAAGCCGATTTTGTTTTCCTTCGCCACGAAAGCGGCAAGGACTCTGTTTTTGAAACGGCACGCACCGTATGGAATGAAAAAACAAGCCCCCTCTGGCTGTGCCACGATTTAAGCGGTCTTTCATCCTATTCGGCGGATAAAGCCGCCGATACCGTTGAGCTTATCAAAGCCTCGGCAGATATGCCGCTGTGCAGGGGTCTTGCATTTACGCCTTATGAAGAAATTTCAAAAGCAAGCGGTACTGCGGCGGATATTGTTATGAGCTACATAAAGAAGCGTGACACCTATCTGCTGGATAAGGACTTTTCGCTTACAAGCCACAAAAAAACAAACATTACCACAGAGCAGTCAACCATCACTTTCAGAGGCACAAGCAGCCCTGCCCACGAGCTGAAATGCAACGGTCAGGTGCTTAAAGTTTCAAAAAACGGCGATTTCGCCATTGATATCTCACTGAAAGCAGGCAGTAACACAATCAAATTTGAACACAAGGGCAAAACCTACACATACAATGTAACCTACAAGATAAAACTTTTGAAATCCGTTTCGCCGTCGGAAACCATTACCGTTCCCGGTGAAATGCAGGTTGAGGTTTTTGCGGTTGCTCATAAGAAAGCAACGGTATCTGTTGAATTCAACGGAAAAACCTACAAAATGACGGCTACGGGCGAAACCAACGATTCTGAGGATAACACCATTGACGAGGCTTCGGACTTCACAACATTCAGTGCAACGCTGAATACACCTGCAAGCACAAGCTCCGTACAGAAGCTGGGCAAATACAAGGTAACGGTAAAATACAGCTCACTTACGGAATCACTCAGCGGTGCGGCAATCAATGTTTCCGCAAAGATTGTTGTAACTCCGCCGCCCACAACCGAGCCCCCCACTGCCACAACCGAGCCCGCTACTCAAGTTACAGGTACGGATGTATCATCAAATGAATCCTCCGTCTCTCAGGGACAGGACTCCACCGAAACGCAGACAAGCAGTACCCAGACCGAAGCTTCTTCATTCCAGGGCACACTTCAGAAATACAGCTACACCGAAAATTACGGTCTGGGTGCGACAAAGATATGCGAAATAATTGACGATTATGTTGAAACCTACCCCGGCAACAACACAAAAACCTTCTCCGTGCCCGATTGCTCTCCCCTTCTCAAAGGCACGGTTGACTATGTAACCGCCGAAGTAATCTGTGACGACGAAACATACTATGTTCTTTCATCGGGCGTTAAAGTACCCAAGCTCCGTGAAGAAAGGCTTGCAAGCGGCAGTGACGGCAAGGTTGCTCATGTCAGCATAAAAGACGGCTACGTTATGCCGAAAAACAGCATCAATGTTATATCGTGCGGTATATCCGGAGGGGATACGGTTATTGTGCTTGAAATGAACAGAAACGTTGCATTCAACGCAAAGCTTACAGGTCAGACCTATTCCCTCTATAACGGCAACGCAAGCCGTCCCGTTGTGGTTTCATCCCTTAACTGCACGGGGCTTGAATTCACATTCAGCGATACGGTTGAGGCGCACGGCGATTTGGCTCTTAACGGTTCGGTATGCAAAGCGGGAAAATGGTCAGCAAACAGCGGCAAATCAACCGTTACTCTTTCCTTTACTCTTGCTGAAAGAGGAAAATTCTACGGCTTCCATTACGAATACAACAAAGACGGCAACCTTGTTATTACAATAAACCACAAGCCCTCCTCATTGAGCGGATATACAATTATGCTTGACCCCGGTCACGGCGGCATTGACCCCGGTGCGGCCTGTGCCTCAACAGCCACAGGTCTTGATGCAGAAAAGCATATTAACCTCTCAATTGCAACCAAGGTCAAGGAGTTGCTTGAAGCAGAAGGTGCGAATGTTGTAATGACCCGTTCAACGGATAAATGGGTATGCTATACCGACAGAAACAATGCAGTGCGTGACAGAAACCCCGATATGTTTATCTCCATTCACTGCGATTCAAGCACATCCGCCTCCGCAATGGGCACATCGGCTTATTATTACAGAGCCTATTCACAGCCCCTTGCAAAAGCGGTGCACAGCAGCATAGTTGAAGCATACAAAACAAAAATCTATGCTGACAAGCCCGATATACACGGCAAGGTCAGCAGAGGCTCAAACTTCTATGCTTTCAGAGTTGCAAGGGTTGAAGAATGCCCTGCAATACTCATTGAATACGGCTTTGTATCAAATCAGGATGAATGTGCCGTATTGCAGACTGCGGCAAACAGAGATATTCTTGCCGAGGCAACCGTGCAAGGTATTAAGAATTACGTTGCCGCAAGCTGAATCGGCTCTCAATAAACGAGCACAGTGCAAAGGCGGGAATGCTCAGGAAATACCACACAAGAGTAAACTGAGGGCAAATCTGACCCCATATATTAAGCGGTTTATCCGAATAATCCCATACATTCCAGCCAAGGGCAACATTAGCAATCATTCCCACGCAGAATTCAAGGCTTGTTATAACCACGGCACCCAGCAGGCATTTTATGAGTATATGAAGCTCTCTCGTCTGATTTATAAGATTGAGAAGCACCATAACCGTACCGCCTGTAAGTGCCATGGTCCAATGTGTATAACCCCTTGTCACAACTTCAATAAGCCCGTATAAAACGGCACCTACGCCGAAGCACATAAAATAATATCCTTTAAATTTCACACAATCACCCGATATATAATTTGCAAAAGAGGTGTTTTTATGCGGCAGATGACCGCTTTGATAAAACCTGCATCCTCTGCCTGCAACCTTAAATGCAGTTACTGCTTTTACTGCGACGAGGCAAAGGTAAGGCAATCCGCTCACGGCTCTTTTATGAGCCTTAAAACCGCAGAAAATCTCATTAAAAAAACTTTTGATTTCTGCGGCGATAATTCATCCGTCACCTTTATGTTTCAGGGCGGTGAGCCTTTGATTGCAGGATGTGATTTTTTTGAAAATTTCATCCGCATTGCAGAAAAACATAAAACCGATGGCAGCAAAATTTATTATTCTTTGCAAACAAACGGGACTCTTATTAATGAAAATTTCTGTAAAATCTTCAAAGAAAACAATTTCTTAATCGGTGTATCCCTTGACGGTTTTAAGGACAAGCATAACAAAAACCGCTGTAACTCATTTGACGGTGCAATGCAGGGAATAAATCTGCTGAAAAAGCACGGTGTAAGCTTCAATATTCTTTCTGTAATTACGTCAGAAACTGATGCTGCCGAGCTTTTCAATTTCTATTCCGAAAACGGTTTCCGCGATGTTCAGCCCATTTATTGCCTTGACCCTCTGGACGGAAGCAAAACGGAATACAGCCTCAGCGCAAAACAGCTTGCAAGATTCCAGAAAAGATTTTTCAACATATGGTTTTCAGAGGTTTCAAAAGGCAGACATTTTTATGTCCGTGATTTTGATAACCTGCTTTCCCTTATGACGAAAGGCGTTGCGGAGCAGTGCGGTGCAAGCGGAAGATGCAACGCTCAGCTTGTTGTCGAGGCAGACGGCACCTGCTACCCCTGCGATTTTTACTGCCTTGACGAATTCAGATGTCTCAATATAAACGAGGCGGATATAAACGATATTCTGAACTGCGACGGACTCAAAAGATTTTTTGAACATGATGAACCCAAAAACAAGCTTTGCGAAAACTGCAGGGTAAAAACACTTTGCGGTTCGGGCTGCAAGCGTTACAGAAGCCTTTACAATCAACTCGACGGCTACTGTCCCAGAATGGATTTCATAATGCACGTTGTTGAAAAAATGAGGAGCGTGAGATAAATATGAATAAACCCAACATTATTTTTTATTTTTCCGACCAGCAGAGAGCCGATTCCGCAGGCTGTTACGGTCAGAAGCTGCCCGTAACACCAAATCTTGACAAGATTGCAGAGGAAGGCACTCTTTTTGAAAACGCCTTCACCTGCCAGCCCGTATGCGGTCCTATGAGAGCCTGCCTCCAGAGCGGTGTTTATGCTTCACAGAACGGCTGCTACAGAAACGATATTGCCCTTCCCACGGATACAAAGGGAATTGCCCATTATCTGACGGAAGCAGGATATGACACTGCATATATCGGCAAATGGCATCTTGCCTCAGACAGTGAGCACAGGCTTGCCACAAAGCCCACACCCAAAGAGCGCAGAGGCGGATACGATTATTGGAGAGCTGCGGATATTCTTGAATTCACTTCTCACGGCTACAACGGTTATGTGTTTGACGAAAACAATAACAAACTTGATTTCAAGGGTTACAGAGCCGATAAAATCAACGATTTTGCCATTGAGTATCTTAAAAAGCCCCACAAAAAGCCCTTCTTTATGTTCGTTTCTCAGCTCGAACCCCATCACCAGAATGACAGACTCCGATTTGAATCACCCAAGGGTCTGAAAAATAAATTCAGAAATTACGAAGTACCCGGCGACCTTAAAGGCACATTAGGCGACTGGCGTGTTCAGATGCCCTCCTACCTCGCCTGCTGCAACAGTGTTGACACAAACTTCGGAAGACTTATTCAGACACTTAAAGACGAGGGTCTTTATGATAACACGGTTATTATTTACACATCGGATCACGGCTGTCATTTCAGAACACGCAACATGGAATACAAGCGTTCCTGCCACGAAAACAGTATAAAAGTGCCCCTTGTAATCACGGGCGGTGCCTTCACGGGCGGCGGCAGAATAAACGACCTTGTTTCCCTTATCGACCTGCCTGCAACCGTGCTTGACATTGCAGGTGCCGAAATTCCCGAGCATTTTATGGGCAAGAGCCTGACAGATAAAAAAGGTCACGAAAGCGTATTTATTCAGATCTCGGAAAGTCAGATAGGCAGAGCGGTACGCACGGACAGATGGAAATACAGCGTTTCCGCAAAGAATGCAGACAAAGCCTTCGCCGATGAATATAAGGACGATTTCCTCTATGACCTTGAAAACGACCCGTATGAAAAAAACAACCTCATTCACAGCCCCGAGCATAGTGAAATCAGGCTTGAAATGAGAAAGCTTTTGCTTGGATATATGAAAAAAGCAGGTGAACCTGTTTTAAAAATAACAGATTGACACTGCCGGGAGAGAAAGAGAAAAAATGAACCATAAACTTGAAAAACCGCAAAGACTGCTTGACCTTGAAGGCAAAATCCTTGAAGCAGGCTGGGCTAACAAGCTCATTGCCGAATACAGCCCCTTCGATGTCAAGGCAAGCAAAATCAGAATAAAAGAATGGGATTATTACATTATCGTTGATGACAGAGGCTTTGCCTTTTCAACGGTTATTTCGGATAATCGCTATCTGGGTCTTGCAAACGCCACTCTTTTTGATTTGAACGAAGGCAAAAAATACGATTATGTAATACCCATCATAATGCCCAACGGCAGACTTCATATGCCTACCGACAGCTCAAAGGGAGATATCTTTTACAGAAATTCCGCCGCAAGCCTTGCTTATTATCACGAAGACGGTTTCAGAAGGCTGACAGGTCATTACAAAGCCACAAAAACAAGACCCACTCTTGATTTTGACATAAAGCTCCGCAAGTTTGAAAACGACGATACAATGGTTATCGCAACTCCATGGGAAACCGATAAAAAGGCGTTTTACTACAATCAGAAAATTAACTGTATGCCTGCAAAGGGCTACATAAAATTCGGCGATGTAACCATTGACCTTACCCCCGAAAGGAACTTTGCAACCCTGGATTGGGGCAGAGGCGTATGGACATACGAAAACACCTGGTACTGGAGCTCAGGAAACGGCTATGTGAACGGCAAACGCTTCGGCTTTAATCTGGGCTACGGCTTCGGCGATACAACCGCCGCCAGCGAGAATATGTTTTTCTATGACGGCAAATGCCACAAGCTTGACCGTATCCGTTTTGACATTCCCGATGACATTATGCAGCCCTGGAAAATCATCAGCTCCGATGGACGATTCGACATGGATTTCAGACCTGTTTATGATAACAGCTCAAATATTAACGCCCTTGTTATCAAGCGCAACGCACATCAGGTTTTCGGAAAGATAAGCGGAAAAGCAGTGTTGGATGACGGCACCGTTCTTGAAATCAAAAACCTGCTTATGTTCGCTGAAAGAGTAATAAACAAAAACTAAGGAGAATGAAAAATGAAGAAGTTAACAGCAATCATCCTTGCTCTGGCATTCATCCTCACCCTGCCCACAGGTGCTTTTGCCCTTTCAAAAGAAGGCGGAATCGAGCCCCTCAAAGCACAGTTTGTTCAGGACGAAGGTCCCGAAACCAACGGATACACCGTTGATTACAGCTACTATTCCCCTGTCAAAGAAAATGACACAACAAAGTATCCCCTTGTTGTGTGGCTTCACGGTATGGGCGACGGCAAAGAGCCCGGCGCTCCCGTTAAAAAGAGTAACATCGCATACTGGACAAGCGATGAATTTCAGGCACGCTTTAAGCCTGCAGGCGGTGCGTTCATCCTTGCCGCACGTTCAAGAGAAGAAGACAATATCTTCTGGAGCAACGAAATGATTGAGCCTCTCAGAGCCGCTATCGATGAATTCATTGCATATAACAAAGAAAACATTGACCTTACAAGAATTTATGTAGGCGGTTACTCAATGGGCGGTAAAATGACCCTCAAAATGGCGGTTGCCTACCCCGAAATGTTTGCCGCGGCCTTCCCTATCTGCCCTGCATGGTCACCTTCGGAAGAGCTTTGCGGTATGCTCGCCGACACTCCCGTATGGATTACTTCAAGCACCCGTGACCCCCTTGTTAACTACTATATGGCAGTTTCACCTACCTTTGAAAGAATTACCACCGCTTCAAATGTTGCGGAAGATTGCAGACTTTCAACTCTTACAAAGGTATGCTACGAAGACGGCACAAAAACAAGCAGTAGCCACCACGCCTGGTTTGCAGTAAATCACGATATGTTTACGGATGCGAACGGTGATTATCATAATATGTCAACCGTAAACGGTCTGGGTGAAGAAGTAAAGCTTTCCTACCCCGACGGAATGATATGCTGGCTCACCTCACATACATCTGATTATGACGGCACACCCATAGCAGGAACAGGCAATCTCACACCCGAACATTCAACAGACAACATTATTCACTGCGACGGTGTTCTCGGTTTCTTTGAGCTTCTCTTCAACGCCATAAAAATGATAATCGGCATAAAGTAAAAATAACGGCTTGCGTTTTGCAAGCCGTTTTCTTTATCAGAAAAGTTCCTCTTCTGTTTTCTCAATAATTTTCGCCGTACTGCAAGCGGTATTTTTCAGTGCGTTTTCACCGAAGGGTGATTTAAGACCCGCACCCTCAATCAGTTCTCCCAGAGATACACCGCCTGTCTTTTTAAGAAATTCAACATATTTTTCGAGTGCACCGTCAAAATCTTCTCTCGAAAGGCTGAGGAAACCGAGTGCAACACACTGTGCGATACAGTAGTCGATATAGTAAAACGGGCTTTCGTAAATATGCATCTGATACTGCCAGCGTGTACCAAGTTCAAGATAAGGAATACCCTCAAACGAAATATAAGGTCTGTATTTCTTTTCAAGCTTCAGATATTCGCTCTTTCTCTCATCAGGTGTCAGGCCGGGATTTTCATAAACAATATGCTGGAATTCGTCAACAATCGTGCCGTACGGAATAAAAGAAAGTGCATCAACGATGTGTTTATAACGGTATTTATCAGAGCTTGCACCGAAGAAGCCATCCATATACTTATGGCAAAGAAATTCCATACTCATACTGTGGCACTCGTGAGTTTCCATTCCTGTAGGATAGTCGGGCTGAGCGTATTTGAACATATAATCCGCCGCCAATGCATGACCGAATTCGTGGGTGATAACATCAATATCGCCGCTTGTGCCGTTGAAGTTTGCAAGGATAAACGGCTGCTTGTATTTTGCAAATGTGGTGCAGTAGCCGCCGCCGAATTTGCCGTCACGTGCTTCAACATCAAAGGCTTCGGCATCAAGCATTCTCTGCATAAAGTCACCGATTTCGGGCTTCATATCGTGATACATTTTGAGTGCATTATCAAAGATTGCGGGTGTATCAATGACAGGTCGGGGCATTTCACCCGTAACGCTTATTGCATCGTCATAATACATTATCTTATCAAGACCAAGACGGTTGCGGATTCTCTCTTTTAACTCTGCAACGGCAGGAACAATATCGGTTTCAACACTCTTTCTGAATGCGGCAACCATTTTTTCGTCATAGTCTACCCTGCCCATTCTGTAATAGCCGAGTTCAACGAAGTTTTTATAGCCGAGCTTTCTTGCGATTTGGGTGCGGATTTTAACAAGTCCGTCAAAAATTTCGTCGAATGTTTCGGCATTCGCTTCCATTGTTTTGCCGATAGCCTCTGCGGCTTTTCTGCGGACATCACGGCTGTCATCCTCGAGCTTACCCCTCAAAACAGAGAGGGGCATTTTTTCGCCCTCAAACTCAAATGCGAGTTCACCCATAAACTTTGAGTAGCGTGTGACGAGTGCATTTTCCTGCTGCAAATCCTCAATAACTTCGGGTGAAAAAGTTTTGAGCGACATCTCAAAGCCCTTGAAAACTCTGGGATTTATGAGCTTTTCGGCATCTGCTCTGTAGGGTGAATCGAGCATCGCCTTTTTGTATTCGTTCTCAATTTCGGAGAAAAGCGGCATTGCGTTATCGTAATAATCCATCTCCGCATTGTAGAATTCATCCCTTGTGTTGAGTGTAAATCGGCAGTTTGCAAGGGATGCGGCAGTGTCAACATCTTCGCTGATTTTGTTATATTCATCCCTCGCCGCTTTCAAATCCTCTGCGGATTTCGCCGCCTTGATTTTTGCAATTATTTTCTCTGCCTGCTCTTTGAATTCCGGGGCGGTAATTCTCTGATACGGCATCTCGGAAACTTTCATTGTATCTCCCCTTTTGTTGGTTTTTAACAGTTATAGTATACTATGGAAAAGGTGAGAAATACAACAACAAATTCTCACAATATGATGAATTTTCTTTCACATCAAAAACATCTCCAGGTACAATCCGCTGATTTTATGTGCATTTTTAAACAAACGCAAGAAGCATTGTGCATTGTCTTTTTCTCTCACAGGTAGTAAAATACAGGTATAAACAAGAACGGAGGAAATAAAAATGGCAAAAATAATTTCGGTACCTATGGCAATAATCATAAGCATCTTTTCGCTGTTCTTTCCCGCTAAAACCGAACAGCCCGACAAAACTCAATGGAACACAAACTACCCTTATGTTTTCGTTCACGGTCTTATGGGCTGGGGCGAATATGATATGCACTACAAAATCCTTCCTTACTGGGGAATGTTCGGCGGTGAACTCCTTTCAAAAATTGAAAAGAACGGTTACGACTGCTACGGAGCATCTGTTTCCGGCACAGCAAGTGCCTGGGACAGAGCCTGCGAGCTTTATGCACAGCTCACAGGCAGCGTTGTAGACTACGGCAAGGCTCACAGCGAATATTGCGGCCACGAAAGATACGGCAAGGATTATACGGGTAAGGCTCTTATTGAAAAATGGGATTCAGATAACAAAATAAATCTCCTCGGACATTCATTCGGCGGTGCAACCATCCGGGTTTTCGCAACGCTTATGGCAAAAGGTAACGAAGCAGAAATAAAAGCAACTGCCGCCGATGATATTTCGCCGCTTTTCACAGGCGGAAAATCCGATTGGATTTATTCGCTCACCTCTCTTGCTGCGCCACATAACGGCACAACATCTTATGGTCTTGAGAATTCAATGCCCGATAACACGGACAGTGCCGCATATGATATGTTTATTGACCACGCTCTTGAAATAAACAAGAATATGGTAACAGACCAAAATACATACTATTTCTCCATACCCTGCACGGCGACAACAAAAAACAGCGACGGCACATACAGTGCAGATAAAGGCAGAATGGAATTTATGTTTCAGAGCAGTTCCGATGAAATAGGAAAGCTTAGAGGCACAACCCAAGGCGGCTACGTTGTTGATGAAAGCTGGCTTGAAAATGACGGGCTTGTAAACACTGTTTCCGCTTGTGCACCGTCAAGCGCACCTGCAACAGAGTTTGACCAAAACAATATCAGCAAAGGCGTATGGAATATTATGCCCGTTTATCAGGGAGACCATATGTCGCTTCAAGGCGGATTCTTTAAAGTAAACACCGATGTTTTAAGGTTATACACCGAGCATTTTGATATGATTAACCGTCTCGGATAAGCCGCCGATATAAGCACACAAAACCCGGAGTGCACCGCACCCCGGGTTTGTTGTTTTTATTTACATTTTTAAAGACCGTTAATATCCGAAATACTCCGTGCAATACTGCTCAACGGTGTTTATATATTCCATTTCGCACAGAGGGTCAAGCTTCAGACCGTGATTTGAAAGCGGATAAAGAATATAGCTGTGAACTGCACCTGCGTTTTCGAAAGCGGATTTTATTCTTTCCGCATTACCGGAAGGAACAATCATATCCGTACCGCCGTAAGCAAGTACGGAAGGAACCGTATCTTTGGTTACATAAGCAGTGGGTGAAACAAGATTTATAACGGCTTCTTCTTCGCCGTTTTCTTTCATTTCAGCAGTAATTTCAATGCCCGAAAGCATACTTGCAAGACCTGCACTGCCCCAGACTTCCGCGTGAAAATCGGAAGGGCCTACCTGATTTGCGGTAAATACAAGCTCAATTGCGGAGTCATCCGCCCTCGAAAAGCCGTAAAGCATTGAAAGGTGTGCGCCTGCCGAATAACCCGAAACCGCAAGTTTTGTTATGTTGAGATTTTTCTCATCGGAAAAAACTTTGATTTTGTCTATTGCCTTGCCGATTTCATCGCACATCGTAAGCGCAGTTACCTTGCCGAAAAGCCCGTCATCATAAAGAGTATAATTCATTGTTGCGGTAATGTAGCCTTTTTTTGCAAAGCGTTTGCATTTATCCGCCATATCCTCTTTGTTGCCCGAAGTCCACGAACCGCCGTGGATATAAAGAATAACACCGTTGTGTTCGTTATCATATGCCGATTCGGGAACATAGATATCCATAATGTTTCTTTCAGCTTCACCGTAGGCAAGGTCTTTGAACACTTCATATCCTTCGAATGAAAGCCCTCCGATAAAGGTTGAAAAAACGCTGAATGAAGAAAGGATAACTGCAATAATTCTCTCTAAAATCCGTAACATACTTTTCTCTCCCCCTAACTGAAATTACAGAATAAATCTGAAAGCGTAGATAATAACATTCAGAATATTATTGAAAACAAATCTTACAAAAGTGAAAATATACGGGAACTCGAATTCCCAATCATCGAATGTATCAAGCGAACCGATAAGGGACGAATCATAAGTTATTTCGGGATTCTTGAATGCTTTTGTTTCCATTTTCATTATACAGAGATTCTTGCAGGCTTCACGCAGAGCGTTGCCGAAACCGACAGGGTCTTTGACATAGGCAAGCTTAACTGCCGCTTTATGCTGCACCGCCTGCAGTGCCCACATTCCCGAAAGAATTGTATCGTTGCCGTTATAAACTGCAAGCACAGGGCTCATATAGCCGCTGCCCGTGAAGTTTGACGAATAGTCTGAAACAACAAATCCCTCGAAGCCCCATTCTTCACGGAGAAGATCTTTGAGGAGTGCCGAGCTCGAGCCGCACCATTTTGTGCCGATTCTGTTATATGCGGACATTATTCCCTTGGGCTGTGCTTCCTTAACGGGAATTTCAAATGCTTTGAGATAAATTTCACGCATTGCCTGCTCATCGCACCAGGTAAAAATACCGTTTCTGTGAGATTCCTGGTCGTTGAGGGCAAAATGCTTTATTGTTGTGACAAGGCTTTGGGAATTTGCACCCTTGATGATTTCAGCTGCCATAATTCCTGAAATTATGGGGTCCTCCGAGAAATATTCAAAGTTTCTGCCGCCTCTGGGGTTACGGTGGATGTTTGCACCGGGAGCATACCAGGTATCTGTTCCCATATCCGCCGCCTCTTTACCTGCACCCTCACCCATTTCGTAAGCAAGGTCAACATTCCAGGTACAGCCGATTGCGGTTGCGCAGGGGTATGCAGTACCGCTGTCGGTATAGACAAGACCGTTTCTTCCCTTAACGCTTGAAGGTCCGTCGTTATCCATTGTGTGAGGAATTCCAAGACGGTCAACGCCGTGGGTTTCATAACCGCCGTTGATAACAAGCATTGTCATTTCATCAAGTGTGAGCTGGTCAAGGAATGCATCCCACAGAGTTTCGTCCTCCGCAACATCCTGCAAAGTAATTGTTTCATCGTACTTCACACCCATTTTCGGTGCTTCGCCCTCGGTTACGGGGTCGGGAGTTTTATCAACATCAACAAGATAATCGTCCTTATTGAGTTCACGGAGTGAGGGATAGGTTGAATTTACATCCGCTCTTGACATAATTTCATATCCGCTGTATACATCTTCAAAAAGATTTTCAATTTCCGTTCCTGTTACGGAGTCGTTTTTGATTATCTTTGTTTCTGCAATTTCATAATCATATGCGGCAATGTGATTTCTTACATCGTTTGCAACAGTGATTTTATATGTACCTTCGTCAAGCACCCAGGCTTCATTCACCTTATAGTCATAGGATGCCATATCGTCTGTTCGGAATGTGATTGTAAGCGTATCGCTGTCACCCGGTTCAAGCATTTTTGTTTTTGCGAAGCCGCCCAGACAGATTGCACTCTTTTCAATTCCGCCTGCGGTATAGGGCGCACTGTAATAAACCTGAACAACCTCTTTGCCTGCCATATTTCCCGTATTTGTGACATTCACTCTTACGGTTATGGTTTCATCGTTGAAATCGGTTGAAACAACATTCTTTTCAAAGCTTGTGTATGAAAGACCGTAGCCGAAGGGATACTGCACCTTATCTTTGGCAAAGGTTTCGAAATAGCGGTAGCCAATATAAATGCCTTCGTAATATTCAACAAAATGCTTGCCGCCGTCATATGAATTACTGCCGAAGCAGACACTTGAAGGATGGTCTTCAATTTTATATGAGATTGTGTCAGTAAGTCTGCCCGAGGGATTAACCTTGCCGTCAAGCATACGGGGCACTGCGGTCATACCGAATTCACCGGGAATCCAGATAATCGCCGCCGCTTTGATGCTTTCGTATTCGTCAATCCAGCCCATTTCCATAACATTGCCGATATTGAAAAGCACAACAACATTTTCAAATGCCGATGTTACCTTTTCAATCATTGCTTTTTCATCGTCGGAAATACTGAGGGTTTCAACCGTATGGTCGGTGCCTTCCGCACTGGTACGGCTGATAACGATTATTGCGGTATCCGAAAATTTAACTGCATTTGCAAGGAGCTCATCCGTAAGATGCTTGGGGTCCATTTCTTCAAGGGTATTTTTCGCAAGAAGCACCTGCAGAAGATTGTTGATAACAGTGTTATCGGTTTTGGGGAGCTCGTTTGAAAGGCAGTGCTTTTCGTAGAGAGCACGGAGCTCAGCATTGTATTCAATGCCTTCCGCTTCAAAAGCTTCGTAAAGAGTCACGGGGTCATCGGTTGTTATGGCACCGGAACCTGCTCCGCCGAAAAACGGACAAACCGAGCCTGCACCGAAAATATTGACCTTCTTATTGCTGAGGGGAAGGAAGTTATTTTCATTTTTGAGAAGAACTATACCTTCACTTTCAATCTGAATTGCGGTTTCTTTTGTTTCTGCTATGATTTCAGGGTCAACATCCCCGCTTGTTGCAAAGGCGATATTGCCAATCATAAGCGAAAAAACAAGCATGAGTGAAATAACTTTCAGTAACTTATTTTTCATCGGAACACCTCTTCTTTCAATTTATGGTTTAATTATACATTTATTTTCACCTGGTTTCAATAAAAAAAACGAGGACTATATGTTTAATTTTGTTCAACAGACACCTGTATTGTTCAAACCGAAAAGAAAACCATTGACTAAAGAATATCGGAATGATATATTTAAATAAAAAAGGAGAAAATACGAATGAAAAAATTTACAGCAATTGTTTTATGTATTGTTATGATTTTCAGTGTGTTCAGCATTTGCGGATATGCAGAAAATGAAAAGAAGTTTTATCTTGTTCTCGGCGATTCGATAGCTTACGGCTCGGGAATTTCAAATTCCAGGGAGGCATGCTACGGAAAAATTGTTTCTGATACCAACGGCTATGATTATGCCAATCACTCAATTCCGGGTCACACAACAACAAACCTTATAAACCGACTCAGCAACGAGAGCGTAATTGCCGACCTGAAAAAAGCTGATATTATCAGCATATCAATCGGCGGCAACGATTTCCTCATGAGCAATCTTATCGGTCTTATGTTTGACTCCATAGTATTGGGAGATCACACTGAATATGATAAAATCGCAGAAAGCTTTTACACAAACTTTTGCGAAATAATCGATATAATAAATTCTCACAACGAAGATGCCGTTATTCTTATGCAGACTCTTTATAACCCTCAGTCGGGTTATCTCAGAGCTCCTTATCAGGAAGGTGCAGACAGAATCAACGCCGCAATCAATCGATACAATTCGGAAAATCCCGGTGAAATTGTTATTGTTGATGTGGCAACGGCGCTGGGCGATGATATGGCAAACTATGCCGACGATGAAATTCATCCCAGCGCAAAAGGGAATGAAATAATCGCCGAAACCATTCTCGACAAGCTTTATGAGCTCAATCTCGGAAGCAATGCTGCTCCCGTTATTGCCGCAGAGGGCAAAGATATTGAGATACCCGCAATATTTACATCGTCACTCAGAATGGTAGGATTTATATTTAATGCGATTTCTGTTGTATATAATTTCTTTGCAGGGATATTTGCATAACTCACTGTACCTCTTACTAAAGCATCAAACCCGTGCGGTATAAAACCGCACGGGTTATTTTTATATCAAATTTCCTACGGTGTATCCGTCGTAGACAGCGTTGGGGATTATTCCGCCGCCGTTTGAATCGCCGATATTGTATATCTCCTTAATCTCATCCTTAAGTGAATCGTAAAGAGATGTTTCGGGTCTGTTACCGATTGCAACAACAACGGTATCGGCTTTGACGGAGCTTACCTTTCCGTCTTTCGATTTATAAACAACATCCGTTGCTGTTATCTTTTCGACCCTGCACTCCGTCAGCAGTTTAACGCCGTTACCCTTCAGGTGACCGAGAAGAATGGTCTGCGCGGTTTTACCCGTGTTGCCTGCAAGGGTATCGGTCATTTCAATAATCGCTACCTTTTTACCCTGCTTTGCAAGGAATTCAGCGGTTTCGCATCCGATTGAACCGCCGCCGATAACAACAACATTCTTTCCGCTTGATGCACCGTCAAGGATATCAACCGCATTTATTGCTCTGCCTGCACCTTCAATATTGAGGGTGCTGTTTTTTATACCCGTTGCGCATACAACGGCATCGGGATTCAGTGCAAGAACATCTTCTTTTGTCATCTTTTTGCCGAGATGAACATTTACGCCGTGGATTTCGAGCTGTCTTTCAAGATAGGGCTTCATAAGACCGAGATGCTGCTTGAAAGGAGGCTTGCAGGCAATATTCATCTGACCGCCCACTTCGTTCGACATATCGTAAATATCAACCGTATGCCCTCTCATTGCCGCAATTCTTGCCGCCTCAACACCTGCAACGCCCGCACCGATAACAACAACCTTTTTCTTGGTTTCGGCAGGAATGATTGTGTGGTCATTATCCCCTCTTGCAAGCACCGCATTACCCGAGCATACAGCCCTTGCGCCGTGCTGAAGCTGGTGGTCAATGCAGTGACCGCAGCCGATGCACGGTCTTATTTCGTCTTCTCTGCCCTCGTCGATAAGGTTGACAAGGTCGGGCTGAGCAAGCAGGCCGTGACCTATGAAAATCAGATCGCACTGACCTGATTTGAGTGCCTTCTCCGACGCAACGGGATTCTGTGCCCGTCCGCCGCCGATAAGGGTTATTTTCTTTTTACCTGCGGTAATTGCAAGACCGATTTTCATAACAAGGCAGAGCGCAACCGCCATACAGTCGGAATATGCGGATTCGGGCTTCTGATTTTTACCCGCTTCGCCTGACCATATACCGGCAAGCACTTCAATGGCGTCAACGCCTGCCTCCTGCAGCTTTTTGCAGTAATAAAGACCGTCAGGCATTGAAATGCCGCCGTCCTTGCCCATTTCGATAACGGAAAGCTTGACTATGATTGCAAAATCATCGCCGCAAAGCTCACGGATTCTTTTGATTATATTAAGGTGAAAACGGATTCTGTTTTCACGGCTGCCGCCGTATTCATCAGTGCGGATATTTGCGGTTTTCGATAAAAACTGCTGACCAAGATAGTAGCCGACAGCGTGAATCTCAACGCCGTCAAAGCCTGCTTTTTGGGCACGCAGAGCCGCCTGAGCGTATTTTTCTTCAATATTCTTTATTTCGTCAATTGTCAGTGCACGGGGTGTTTCGTTTGCAAGACCCATCATATATGAATAAGGCATTGCAACCGCACTTGGTCCAACGGGCTGACCGCCGATAATCTTTCTTCTTGCACCTCTGCCCGTATGGGAAATCTGCAAAAACGCTTTTGAGCCGCCCTCGTGAATAACATCGGCAAGCTGAGCCATACCGGGTATGTATTTATCGTCATCAATAACAAGCATACCCTTTGTATTAAGACCCAAAGGCGAATCAACGCAGGTAACCTCAACAATAATCGCACCCACTCCGCCCTTTGCTCTTTCGGCATAATGGTTAAGCACAGCCTTATTTACAAAGCCGTTTTCCGCCTGACTCATTCCCATTGCCGCCATAACGGTTTTGTTGCGAAGCTCGACCTTACCGATTTTACCCGGTGATAATAAATTCGGATATTTTGAATTCATACGCAAACACCTGCCAAGATATTTTTCTTGTATACAATTATATTTGATTCGCTTTTTCTTTTCAAGAAGAAACAAAGTATTTATACATTTATGGTGAAAATTGTTCAGTAAATAAAAAATCTTAATCTTTTCTGCACTTCAAGAAAATCGGTTCACGCTTTTTAATCACTCTGTAAACAGTAGATTTTTATAAACCTCTGTGTTATAATTCAAATAAAAAAATATGTCGTATTTATTTCAGTTTTATAATTTACAGCAGCTCAATAAAGAAAAGGTGTGATATTATGAAGAAAAGGACAAAAGCTTTTCTCGGAATAATAATTTCCGTAGCGTTGATAATTGCATTGGGTGTCACAAATATTGTTCCGTATTTTGCGGTAATCCCCGATATGGTGAAGGTTGGAATTGACTATATTTCACTGGATAAAAACAAAAATTCCGTTTCACAGCAGGAGCTTTTTGAGATTCTTACGCAAAGCAAAAAAACGGAACATCCCTTTATTCTTTCGGATAAATCCCGTTTTGACATTGTGCGTAACGAAGTAAAAAGTGCATCTTTTACGGAATACACAAAGGCGCTTTATTCATCCGTCATTGCAAACGCAGATGCACTGCTTGATACAAATATCTATCCCCTTCTACCCTATGTGCTTGACGAAGAGGACAGCATTCTGCCCATTTCAAGAGAAGTCATAAACAGAACGGTTATTCTGGGCTATGCGTGGCAGATTACTGGTAATGAAAAATATGCGGACAGAGCCGTTGATGAACTGAAAAATGTGTGTTCCTATGATGATTGGTGCACTTCTCATTTCCTCGCCACAGCAGAAATGGCACTTGCGGTTTCAATCGGTTATGACTGGTTTTACGGTTATCTTGATGACGATGCCAAGGCTCTGTTTTCATCGGTTACCTGGGAATATGCCATTGAGCCTGCCCTCAATGATAACCACTGGTTCACCTGGTCAAAAAACAACTGGAACAGCATTTGCTACAGCGGTATAGGAATTGCCTGCATGGCATTTGCGGATAAAAACCCTGAAAAAGCAGCTGAATTTCTTGCAATGTGCTATGAGAATATGCCCATAGCCTTTGAGAATTTCACACCTGACGGTGTATATGCGGAAGGCCCCGGCTACTGCCAATCGGGTATGAACACCATTGTTTATTTCATTGCTTCGTCAAGAAATCGATTCGGTTCGGATTTCGGAATGTCTGAGATTGCAGGCTTCAAAGAGCTCGGTTATTTCCCCGTATACATAACCACACCCACGGGTATGTTCAACTTCGGCGATAATAAAGCGGAGCAGTGCTTCACACCTGTTCTTCACTGGTATGCGGATGAATATACCGCTCCCCTGCTGAGTGCATATCAGTGCGCCGATTTCCCCGATACTTTTGTAATCAATACATCCGACAGCACCGAAAGAAACGGCTCAGGCAAAGAAAATGCACTTTCCTCACTCTGGTATAACAGAGAATATTCACAGACGGCAACAGATTTTGATAACGAACCTCTTTGCAGTTATCTTGAATCCGATGTGGGTCAGCCCCTTGTGCTTATGCGAAGTGCGTATCTTGATGAGAATGCCGCTTTTGCAGGCATAAAAGGCGGATATAATTTCACAAATCACGGCGACCTTGATATCGGCACATTTGTATTTGATGCTATGGGTGAACGCTGGGCTGAGGAGCTTGGCCCGGGCAGCTATGATGCACCCGGCTATTTTCTCAACACTCCCGCAGGCGGCAGATGGAAAAACTATTGTAAGCGTGCGGAAGGTCAGAACACTCTAGTCATAAACCCGAATGCAACACTTGACGACCAATATGTTCTTGCCCGATGTGATTTGACATCATTTGAAGAAAATGAAAACGGCGGCACCGCACTGCTGGATATGACAGATGCATATAGAATGAACGGCGCAACAAAGGTTACAAGAGAATTTGAGCTTTATAACGGTTCAAGTCTTAAAATTACGGACAATTTGAAATGTCTTGTACCGAGCGAAATTTATTGGTTTATGCACACAAAGGCGGATATTGAAATAACCGATAACGGCAAAGCCGCAATTCTCACAATAAATGGAAAGCAGATGAAAGCAAGCCTTTCGGGTGACGGCAAATTTTCCGTAATGAAAGCCGAAGCACTCAAAGGCAGGTATGAATACGATGCGTATTATCCGGATATAAGCAAACTGACCGTACACCTTGAAGATGTTAAAACAGCAGAAATCTGCGTAACTCTTGAACCTGTAATATAAAAAATTTACCGTACACTGTTGCAAATAACAATGTACGGTATTTTTATTTGCTTAAAAAATCAAATGACTTTCTTCCGCTGACGGAATGCCTGCCGTCAAAAACGTCGATAGATAGTTTATCTTCGGCACCTGCCAGAGAATAAACTCTTTTTATTTTTCCGTGTGCCTCTTCGCTCGCTTCAATAGGGAAAAGCTTATCTTTTCTGCCCGATTCTATAAGCAGCTCTCTCGGTGCAAGGGCGCAGGCAAAATCATAAATTTCACCGGTTTCAAGTATATGGGGAATGTAGTTATCGGGGCAATGCCACCTTGAAAGTATGCTGCTGCGAAAAGTATTCACATATCCGCTGATAACGGTTTTGCTGAATTTTTCTTCAACAACCGAAGCATACAGCGCCGTAAGTCCGCCGCCCGAAATACCCATACAGGATATTTTGCTTTTATCGACATATTCCATACCCGAAAGTATTTGGGCACACACAAGCGCCTGATAAACACGCATTGATGCAACCGTAAGACCGTAGGGCAGAAGATGGTGCGAAAGCTCATCGCAGGAGCTGATGTAAAAGGGCTTTTTCAAATCCTTCTGAAGCCTTGCTTCACCGAAACCGAAAAGCTCGGGCGCAACAACAACACAGCCCCTTTTTGCAAGCTCCGCACCGAAATTCTTCTGATAATTGTCAAAATAATTGAAATGCTTTTTCTTGCCGTTCTTTTTTATTCTTAAAATCTGCCTTACCCCGTAGCCGTGTCCGCAAAGCGCAACAACACCCGGTGCGGATTTTATGCTTTTGGGAGTAAGAACATAAAACAGCATATTCAGACCCTTACAGATTTCTGCCGAATATCTCTGCAAGGTATATTCGGGGTATTCAAGTGCCTTTCCGTCGGGAACAATATCAAGTTTTTCGGGTTTACAGGGAATTCTGTCTGTTCCCAGAAGCTCTTTTGTTTTTGCTTTTATTTCTCTGCCGATTTCGGATACATCATCGGCATTCTTTGCATTTTCATAAGGCTTTCGGGGAATATTCAGATAAAGCTCTCCCATAAATTTATCGGGAGAAAATCTGCTTTTTTTCATAAACACACCACGCATCAGAAAGTGATTTCACCTGCGGCAACGGTATTTCTGCTGTCCGTACCCACCATAACCATATACTCACCGTCGGCTTTCCAATCCCCTGCCTCGGGGTCATAGAATTTGATATCATCAACGGGAACAGTTATTGAAACTTCCGCACTTTCGCCTGCACCGACAGTAATCCTCTTAAAGCCTTTGAGAAGCTTTACAGGGCGGTCGTCAAGAGTGTTTTTGCTTGAAAAATAAACCTGAACAACCTCGTCACCGCAGACATCACCCGTATTATTAACGGTTGCGTTGACGGTAATGTTATCTCCGTCTTTTTCTGCGGTACAGCCCGAAATTTCAAAATCCGTGTATGACAGACCGAAACCGAAGGGATACTGCGGTTCAACATTCTTTTTGTCAAAAAGAGTATAGCCGTGATAATAGCCGTAATCAATTTTAGTTTTATTATCGGCAATATGAAGAAAATCTGGGTAATCCGTATCGTTATATGCGATTGTAAAGGGAAGCTTGCCGCCGGGTGTTACATCGCCGCTGAGAATATCCGCAAGGGCATTGCCCCCCTCAAGTCCGCTGTAGAATGAAAACAGAATTGCATCCGCACAGTCTGTCCACTCTTTGATAACATAGGCACTGCCGCCCATAATGTTAACAACAAGCTTTTTGCCCGTTGCGGACATGGCTTTGATGAGTTCAACATCTTCGGCAGGTATGCGTAAATCCGCCCTGTCGCCGCCTGAACCCTTGGGCTTCTTTTTCACATTGCCCAGATTAACAAGGAACTCGCCTTCCTGAAGCCAGTCACTGCCCACACAGACAACAATGTAATCGGATTTCTTTGCAGCTTGGGCCGCTTTTTCGGTATCACAGCCGTTATACACGGTTACATTATCACTGCCGAAACGGTTTTTGATTCCCTCGTATGCGGTTACGGTATAAGGGCTGTAAACATTGCTGCTGCCGTGGTCACCCACATTAATCTTATTTGCGTATCTGCCTACAACCGCAATTTTTTTGTTTTCGGATATTGGCAGAATTTTATTGCTGTTCTTAAGCAGAACCGTTCCTTTTGACGCAGCCTTTCGTGCAAGGGCGGTATGCTCTTTCGAAAGGATAACGGACTTGGGCTGTTCCTTATAAGCAGGCAGAGTTTTTATGAGTGCTTTCAGAATTCTGCCTGCACTCAGGTCAATATCCGCCTCGGTCAGCTCGCCCTTTTTCAGCTTATGATTAAGCACGGCATAGCGGAAGAAATAAGGCATTTCCATATCCATACCTGCTTTTACGCTTCTTACCGCATCGTAAATTCCGTAAAAGAAATCGGAGAGAGTAAAGCCTTCAAAGCCCCATTTATCTCTTAATATGTCTGTGAGAAGTTCTTTATTTTCACAGCAGTATGTACCGTTGACTTTATTATAGGCACCCATTATTGACATTGCACCTGCGTCGATACACCTTTTGAAGTGAGGCAGATATACCTCGTGCAGTGTTCTCTCATCTGCCTTTGCGTCAACCTTGAAACGCAAATCCTCAATACTGTTGAGTGCATAGTGCTTGGGGCAGGCAATTATGCCGTTTTCCTGCATAGCTTTTGTAAGCGCAGCACCCATTTTACCAAGCAGGAATGGGTCTTCGCCGTAGGTTTCCTGAGCTCTGCCCCACATGGGGTTACGCAGAAGATTTATGCATACGCCTGCATATAGGTTTGCACCGAGAGCACTCGCTTCCTTTGCAAAAACCTTACCGATTTCGTATTCAAGCTCATCGTCAAAGGTTGCGCCGCGGAGCATTGAAACGGGGAAACAGGTGCATTTGCCCATAACGATACCGCGAGGTCCGTCGGTAAACAATACAGGCGGAATCCCGAGCCTTTTACATCCGCCTGCAGGGTAGGCTTCGCCGTTGTAATATCTGCCCTTTGTAAGGGTGTTTTTTATTGTAACTCCCATGGCGTGACCCTGCATAAGACGAACCTTTTCTTTGAGAGTCATTTCACCGAGAAGCTGATTTGTAACACTTTCAAGCACCTCAGACACGGGATTTTCTTTATAAATCTGCAAAGCTTTTTCAAAATTCATTTTACTTCCTCCCATATCAATAACTTTTAAGTTTTTTCATATCCTTTAAAAAGTTCTTTTCTTTTGAGCCTTTGCTGAATTCAATAAGCACCACACCGCCGAAATTCATTTTCAGAAGCTTTTTGAGAAGCCTGTCAAGATATGTTTTATCTTTCTTTCTGAATCTCTGCTCCCTTGCAAGGTCACGGTAGCTTATGTGAACATTTTCAATATAGTCAAAGGTTTTTTCGATTCTGTCGATATCATAATCATATCTCAGGTATCTTGACTGAAAATATGTCTTGAAATTATCCGCTTTAAGGTCATTTTTAATTTTCAAAAAAGCATCCGTGTTGTTATTGTATGTGTTATCGTGGCATTCGGGGCACACAAGAAGATTATATTTTTTTGCAAGGTCGCAGATGCATTTTAAATCCTCAAGGATGCGGTTATATTCAGCCTGCGTTGTTTCCTCGCTGTTTTTATCTCCCAGCCACACCCTTACGGATGGTGCGTTCATCGTTTTTGCAATGCGGCATATCTTTTCCCACTCGGTTTTGTCTCCGCATCCCACTCTGTAATAGCTGCCGTAGGAGCAGATTTTTATATCCTCGTTGTCACAGACGGATTTTACTATCCGGGCTTCTTCCATGTTTGTCACATGGACATCACCGCCCCATTCGATATATTCCGCACCTGCTTTTTTTGCAATTTCAACTACTTTTGCAGCACTCAATTTTCTGAATGTAACGCTGCAAACACCGAGTTTAAAGCTACTCATAGGCACCTCGTTAAATTCTGTTAAGATATTTTTCAAAGGGTTCATCCGCTACGGGAACGGGCTTCACATCTTCAAAATAAATCTTCCCGTTTTCGGTTACGGTCAGATATTTTCTGTATGAAACATCTTCTTTGACCGTTTCACCGTTTTCCGTAAATACGGCTCCCCCTCGGCTGCCCGTCAAAGGCATTTCGCCGATTATTGTTTCAAGCAGAGCCTTTGCACTTGTAAGCATATCTTTATCATAAAAATATGCGCTCAGTGACTTATGCCTCAGCGGATATGAAGAAAGAACGGCATTTATTTCATCAAGCAAAGCAGTGCACTCCTCTTTATTGCGGAGAAATGCGGCAGATTTGCTCATTTTTAATTTTATGTGGGAATAATCAACGGTTTCGTCTGCGGTGAAACAACCGTATTTATCAAAATAATCATCGGGCATTTCAAAATTGCATAAAGAAATATCCTTTTTGCTTATGTGCCTTGCACAAAGAAGTCCGCTGACCTGAGTATCGTTAAGTGCACTGCCTCCCGGCCTTGCAAGACCAAAGGTGCCTGCGGCTTCGCCGATAACATAAAGCCCTTTTACATCGGTTTCCCAGTTATTATCGGTATAAACACCGCCGTTATTATGCTGTGCACAGACCGCAATCCTCAGCCTTTCGGTGTAAAGGTCAATGCCCTGCTCAGAGTAAACATCAATCGCCTTGGGGTTGAGTTTGTTAAGCCTGGCAACGGGTTTTGGGGCTGTTGCACCGTTCTTTTCGAGATAATCACGGGCTTCATCGCTTAACATATCAAACGAAAAGCCCTCGGGGTTTCGGGTGAAATCAAGATAAACCCTTCTGCCCTTACTTGTTTCATTATGTACCGCAATATCGATTATTGATGATTTCTCTGCCCTTTCATAGCTGAACGGCCACTGATAGCCTTTAAGGAAGATGTTACTGCACATTTCACCCGTATCGGCAAAATATTCATTCAGGAAATCATACTCGCAGCCGTCACTGTCAACGCTGACAAATCGGGGAACAACCTGCATAAAACTGCCCGAAACATTCCATCTGAAATCAACAGACGACATACCGTACTGCCACTGTGAAAAGTTGCAAAGACGTACACCTGCATCAATCAGCACACCCGTCATACCGTGCTGTGAATGAGGGTAAACCGAATTTTCATAGATGCAGGCAGGCGCACCCGTTGCACATATTACATTATGAGAATAATAGCACTCAAATTCTTCTGTTTCTGTATTAAGAACGGCAACGCCCGCGGCATTACCGCCGTCTTTCAGAATTTCGATAACCTGACGGTTATCGTAAAACGGAGTTCTGTTTTTATTGAGAACAACCTTTTCAAGCTTTTCCGTCATTATTTTTGAGGTAAGAGGCCCTACGGAAGTTGCTCTGACGGTGTTATCGTGGTCTGTTTTATAACCCGGATAGCCGCCGAATTCGTCTCTGGGAAAATTCACTCCGTAATCACAGAGTCTGAGAAAACATTCGGCACTGTTTACCGCCTGAATATACATTTTTTCGCCGTCGCAGCAGCCCGATGCAAAAATATCGCTTGCCATTCTGTATGGGCTGTCCTGAGTAAAGCCGTCAAGAGAAAGCTTGTAATAGGTCTGCTTGTCACTGCCCGTGTTACGGGATGTGCCGCTGAGTCTGTTTTCGGCAATAAGAGCAATATTTGTTACTCCCTGCTTATGCAGACGGTCTGCAACGCCGTATGCGGCGGCACCGCTGCCGATTATAATTGCATCGTAAACCTTTTTCATAAGCATCTCACATTAAAGCCGCCGTCACAGTCAATTACCGTGCCCGTGCAGAAATCAAAATTGCCCTGTGCTATTGAGGCAACACATTTGCCGATATCATCGGGCTGACCCATTCTCTTTATGGGAGTTATGCCGTCGGCAATCAGTTTTTCGTATTTTTCTTTGACCTTTGAAGTCATATCCGTTTCGATTATACCCGGTCTTATTTCAAGCACGCTTATGCCGTATTCCGCAAGGCGTGCGGCATACAGCTTTGTCATCATTGAAATACCTGCTTTTGAAATGCAGTATTCCCCTCTGTTGACGGATGCGGTATAGGCTGACATTGAAGAAATGTTGACTATTCTTCCGCCGCCGTTTTCAATAAGCAGAGGAGCGAATTTCTGGGTAACAAAAAAGGTGCCTTTCAGGTTGATATCCGCAAGATAATCAAAATCCTCGGGTGTTATTTCAAGAATATCCTTGCGTACTTTCGGTGCAACGCCTGCATTATTCACAAGCAAATCTATTTTGCCGAACTTATCCTTTACGGAATCAACAAGATTTTCAATGCATTGCATAACAGAAATATCACAGACCTCAAAAAAAACCTTCAATGGGTATTGAAGCTGAAGTGAATCAATCTCATCGCTTCTTTTTCTTGCAGTAAGAATAACCGTATATCCGATTTTGAGAAGTTCTCTGGCGATGCCGAGACCTATTCCTCTGCTGCCTCCCGTAATAACTGCCGTCATAAAAACACCTCTTTATACTGTAACGAATTTGCGGTAATAGGGCATATAAACCTCCGAGTCCCTTACGGGGCAGCCTGCCACCGTGCCTGCACGCATAAGCTGAGAGCACTTACTGCATTTGAGGCAAAGCTTCTTTTTATCAAGGACACCCTTTTCAAGATAATCCTTATAAAAATCGGGGTATGCAAAGGTAAGCCTGCCGAAGCCTGCTAAATCAGCCACACCTTCGTCAATGATTTTTTCGGCGTAGTTCATTGCATTTTCACCGGGATATGTAAGACCCGATGCAATAAACAGTATATCTTTGAATTCACTTTTCAGCTCTTTTGTAACTTTATAAATTCTCTCCATACCCACACCACCGTCTTCGGGTGCATTGATACAGGGTCGGTTTATATGAGGTATGAGATAGGGATTGCCCAGGGTAAGATTTATGAGCCTTATTCCTTTGTCGTACAAACCCTTTATGATAAGCTTGGTTTCGGTTAAATCGATGTTGTTGTTTTCGTCAACACCGTAGCCGTAAGGGTAAGGGAAGCAGTCGCAGGCATTGAGCCTTGTTGTAACAAAAACCTCTTCACCCACCGCATTCTTGACGGAATCGATGCACTCAAAATAGAGTCTTGTTCTGTTTTCAAGGCTTCCGCCGTAAATTCCGTCACGCTCTTTTGCACTGAGAAATTCATTGAAAAGATAACCGTGACAGCATTTAACGTCAATGCCGTCAAAGCCTGCCTCACGGGCAAGAATTGCGGCGTTATAATATTTTTGGGGAATGGTTTTACAGTAATCATCCGTTGCAATCACATAAGGCTGATTTTCTTTGCCGATTTCCCAGTGAGGGTTGCGGTATGCAACAATGGGCTCGGGTGTACCGTTTGGCTTACTGAATCTGCCGCTGTGGGTAAGCTGAACGATTATGACCGGTTCAAAGCCGTTCGCTTCAAGTGAAAGTGCCTTTACCTCTTCAATCAGCGATTTGAATGAATCCTTTGTATTTTCATTAATATAAAGTTGCCTTGGATTTGCTCTGCCTTCGGGGCAGACAGCGGTTGCTTCAAACCATATTATGCCTGCTCCGCTTCGGGCAAAACGAAGGTAACGGCGGCGGGTAAGCTCATCAACCGCACCCTCTGATGTGCCGTCACAGCCCTCCATAGGATGAAACACAACACGGTTTTTTATTATTCTGTTATGTAATTTTATTTCGGAATCAAGAACAGTCTGCATAATCATTTCCCTTTTTATTTTATAATATACAATTATATCAAATATTCTGTGTATAAGCAATAGAAAAATAACAAGCCCGGAATGCATATCCGCACTCCGGACTTAATATTTAAAAGTATTTGGAAATAAACTCTTCCGTTGTATTCCAATAAAGCTCGTTTCCCGCAAATGCCGCATTTGCATGGAATGAGTCGGGCACCGTAAGCATCTGCTTATCGGGTGCGGTACAGCTTTCATAAAGCGGTTTCATCATATGATAGGGAACAAAATCGTCATCCGCACCATGAATAAACAATGTGGGTGTTTTGGATTTTTTAACTGCTTCAATGGGTGCACAAAGCCTGAAATCAAAATTCTTGCGGCGAAGTGAAGCAAAATTTGCCGAATGAATAATCGGAAATGCAGGTAAACGAAACATCTGCTTTGCCTGATAAGCATATTCATCCCAGCAGCTTGTGTAGCCGCAATCCGCAACGGCGCACACAACATTTGAGGGAATATCTTCGCCCGTGACAAGCATTGTTGTTGCGCTGCCCATTGATACACCGTGCATAAGTATTTTAGCCTCGGGATTCTGCCTTACAATGTATGAAATCCAATCCTTGACTGCTGTTTTATCGTGGAATCCCATTGAGCAATATCTGACGGAATCACTGTCATGACCCACCATATGAGGAAGAATCACGTTATATCCAAGCGTATGATATTTCCACGCATAATGGGACATAACGTTGGTTTTTGCGGAATAGCCGTGAATAACTATTGCCCATTTTTCACAGGGATTTTGTGCAGGAATATAATCGGCACGCATATCTCTGCCAAGCGAAGAGAAGATTGTCAGGATTTCGGGCTTGATTTCATCATACCAGGCAAGACCCTGCTGATAAATTTCGCTTTCAGCCCAGAATTTATCCTCTTCCTCATTGCAGAAAAGACCCTTTGATTTCATCCAATGATGAACATCCATATTCATCATGCAATGATACACAAGCTCGCCTGCGGCAAGCACCGCCGCACCTGCACCCAGTGCAAGACCCGTAATTGCTTTCACCGATTTTTTCATATTTCCGCTTCCTTTTTTCAAAATAAAGACTTACGCCTCAATCTTATGGAAGATTTTCTTGCCCTTCTTGACAACAACGGGCTTCTCTTTGAGAGCCGCCTGAGTGAAGCTGAGAGTGAAATCCGTTACCTTTGCATCGTCAACGGAAATACCGCCCTGCTGAACAAGACGTCTGCCCTCGCCTCTTGACTTTGTGATTTCAGCCTTCATAAGGATATCGAGAATATCTATTGAACCGTCTGTAAAATCAGCATCGGCAAGAGTTGTTGCAGGCATATTGTCAAGGTCTGCGGCACCGCTGAAAATGGCCTTTGCGGCAGCCTGAGCCTTGGTTGCTTCTTCTTCGCCGTGAACAAGCTTTGTAAGCTCAAACGCAAGAATTTCTTTTGCTGTATTGAGCTGACTGCCTTCCCAACTGTCCATTGCATCAATTTCTTCAAGGGGAAGGAAGGTAAGCATACGGATGCATTTGAGCACATCGTCATCCGCAACGTTACGCCAATACTGATAGAATTCGTAGGGTGAAGTCTTTTCGGGGTCAAGCCACACTGCACCCGAAGCGGTTTTACCCATCTTCTTGCCTTCGGAGTTAAGGAGAAGAGTGATGGTCATAGCATAGGCATCCTTGCCAAGCTTTTTACGGATAAGCTCCGTACCGCCAAGCATATTTGACCACTGGTCGTCGCCGCCAAACTGCATATTACAGCCGTATTCCTTGAAAAGATGATAGAAGTCATAGCTCTGCATAATCATATAGTTGAATTCAAGGAAGCTGAGACCCTTTTCCATTCTCTGCTTGTAGCACTCTGCACGGAGCATATTGTTAACTGAGAAGCAGGCACCTACCTCACGGAGAACCTCAACATAGTTAAGGTCAAGAAGCCAGTCCGCATTGTTAATCATCATAGCCTTGCCTTCACCGAATTCGATGAAACGGCTCATCTGCTTTTTGAAGCACTCAACATTGTGCTCAATGGTTTCTTTGGTAAGAACCTGACGCAGATCACTTCTGCCCGAGGGGTCGCCGATCATACCGGTACCGCCGCCGAGAAGAGCGATGGGTCTGTTGCCTGCCATCTGAAGACGCTTCATAAGGCAGAGAGCCATAAAGTGACCGACATGAAGGCTGTCTGCGGTGGGGTCAAAGCCGATATAGAAAACTGCCTTGCCGTTATTGATAAGCTCTCTTATCTCTTTTTCGTCTGTTACTTGTGCAATAAGTCCTCTTGCAACAAGTTCTTCATAAATCTGCATATTAAACATTCCTTTCGGTAATTATTTACTTATTTATTCAGTGTATGATACATTATCGTCTCACACTTTGTCAAGTGCTTTCAGCCATTCCTCTGCAATAAGCATGTGGCCAGCTATGCTGGGGTGGGTGCCGTCCCATACAAAATACTCAATTCTGCTCCTTGCCGCCTGCTCATAAATCTTATCGTAAAGAGGAACGAAAATGCAGCCGAAATCCTCTGCAATTTTCTTTGTTACAGCCCTGATTTTTTCGTTTGCCGCAGCTCTGTACGCAACCGAATCCTCGGGGTCGTTACTGTCGGGGCGCTTGAACGGACCCTCAACACCGTCGGGATGAGGCGTAAACTTATAAGAATAATCCGATTTGTCAAGCGGACAATAGAAAGGTTCACAGAGAACAATTTTAATATCGCCCAATTCCTTACGGGTAAGTTCAAGAATTGCCCTGAGCCCTTTTTCATGCCTCTCGCAAGCTTCATCGGGAGTGATTTTGTCAAAATAACCGCGTCCGCCGTCATTGACACCCACGAGAATACTCAGCAAAGTAGGTTTGTTATCAATAACATCCCTCTGCCAATTTTCAAGAAGACCTTCCGCAACATCACCCGAGTAGCCTTTGTTTATGAACTTGGGCATATTTTCCGCATTGTCAAGAGCAAGCCTGCCTGCGACAATATACTGATATCCGTGACCCATAATGTGGTTGCAATCCATACTTTTACCACGGTTGCCGTCGGTTATGGAATCACCCGAAAAAAGTACAACATCATTTTTTGAAAGCTTCATTTATCACCTCATTTTTTCAAGCACTGCCATAGCATTTTTTATGTCATTTTCAAAGTCGATAACTTCCGCTTCGATTGAGCAGTATTCAACACCTGCAGCTTTGAGAGCCTCAATGAAATCCGCCTGCCTGAACTCATCATTTTCAGTGGGATAAATTCTTTTTCTGCCGGATGACGGGTCAGGTGCGGGGTTTGAGGTATGGGCGTGCACAAGCCAATCTTTATATTCAATCAGGCACTCCACAGGCTCATTCTGAACATACATATGAGCAACATCGGCAAGTACCTTCACAAAGGGCGAATTAACTGTCTTTGCAATTTCAACACCGTCTGCAACCGTATTCACCGCATTGCACTCTTCAGGTCTGAGAGGCTCAACGGCAATGGTGATGTTATATTTTTCCGCAAGAGGTACAACGGAATTTTTAAGGAAATCAATTATATGACCTCTGCCCTCCTCAAGGCTCATACCATCGGGAATATGCCTTGCCCCCGATGAGCCGAAAACAAGGTATTTCAGACTCAGGTAAGATGCATTTTCAAAAAGCTGTGCAAGGTAAGCGTTTATTGCGGTTTCGTCTTTTTCTTCGCCCATAATACGCATACCGATAAAGCAGTTTGCCGCAACAACGGGCAGACCCGTTGCCTTCATTGCATCAAGATGCGCCTTATCTTTTTTTGCAATTTCCTGGCAGTGACCCTCCGCATAATCATAGCCTGCAGCCTTGATAAGCTTCATTTTTTCAATGTCGGTACCTACGCAAACACCGAATTTCATACAGAATCCCTCCTTGCGTTATTCAGCATTTCTTTTGCTGTTTCTATCTGCAGAGCGGTTACGCTGCCGCCTGCGGTTATCCTTGCAATTTCGGCGGCTCTGCCGTCAAAATCAAGGGTATCTATCTTGGTAAATGTCTTTCCGTCTGCAACGGTTTTGGTAATTTTCATATGGCTGTCTGCCTGTGCGGCAATACGGGCAAGGTGGGTTACGCATATAACCTGCCTGCCTTTTGAAACCTGATGAAGCTTCAGTGCGATTTTCTCTGCCGCAGAGCCGCTGACACCCGTATCGATTTCGTCAAAGATAAGAGTATCAACGCTGTCTTTATCGGAAAGAACATTTTTTATTGCAAGCATAATTCTTGAAAGCTCGCCCCCCGAAGCGATTTTTGCTATGGGTCGGGGCTCCTGACCTGCATTGGCACTGATTAAAAATTCGATGGCATCCGCACCTTTTGATGTAAGGGCGGTGGATTTACGGTCAACAATGAATTCAACCTTGGGCATATCAAGGAATTCAAGCTCTGCCTTCACCTTTTTCTCAAAGTCCGCTGCCGTATTCATTCTGCTTTCCGTCAGCTTTGCGGAAAGAATTTTTATTTCATCGGAAAGAGCATAAAGCTTTTCTTCAAGCTCGGATATCCTTTCATCCGAAACCTCAATGGCATTCCTCTCCGCAACGGATTTTTGAAGTGTATCAAGAATATCCTTTTCAGTTGCGCCGTACTTCATTGAAAGACGGTAGAGAAAATCAAGCCTTTCGTTGATTTCGGAAAGCCTTTCGGGGCTGTAATCAAAGCCCTCTGCAAGGCCTCTGATTTCTGCCGCATAATCCGCAAGCTCGTAAGAAATACCTCTTACTCCCTTTGCCGCATTCTCGGCATCCTTGTAATATTTTGAAGCCGTTTCAAGCTCCCCTGCACAGTCCTCGATACCCGAAAGAATACCGCCCTCGTCACTGAGTTCGGAATAGGCTTTTTCAAGTGCCTTTATCACTCTGCCGCTGTGCTGTAAAAGCTCCTTTTCTTTTGCAAGCTCATCTCTTTCGCCCTCACGGACCTGCGCCTGCTCAATTTCACCGATAACGAAATTCAGATAGTCAAGCCTTGCCGCTTTTTCATCCCTTGTGTCGTAAAGCGAATCGAGCTCTTTTTTCACGGAAACAAGGCTCGAAAATACCTGCCTGTATTCACTTCTCAAAGCCTGATTTTCAGCGAGCAAATCAATAAAGCCGCAATGCTTATCAGGCGAAAGCAATGCCTGACTGTCATGCTGACCGTGTATGTTGATAAGACCCGCACCGATTTCCTTCAAAGCGGAAACCGTTGCAGGGCAGCCGTTGATACGGCATATATTTTTGCCGGATGCGTTGATTGAACGGCTGAGCACAAGTGTATCATCGGGCATTTTTTCAATCCCCATTTCATCAAGAATACGCTGCGTTTCACCGCTTATATCCGCAAATTCCGCATAAACCCTTGCACTGTCTGCACCGCTGCGGATAAGCTCCCTTGATGTACGCTCCCCCAGCACGGCATTGATGGCATCAATCACAATGGATTTACCTGCGCCCGTTTCACCGGTCATGACGTTAAGACCGCTGTCAAACTCAATCTCCGCACCTTCGATAACGGCTATATTTTCGATTTTCAAACCGACAAGCATAAAAACTACCTCAGCCTACAAGCTCCATAATGGCTTCTTTCATCTGATTTGCAAGCTCAGGTGTTCTGCAAAGAGCAAAAATGGTATCGTCACCTGCAAGAGTGCCTACAAGACCCTCCCAGTGCATTGAATCCAGAGCAGCACAGGCGGCCTGAGCCATACCTGTATAGCAGCGGATAACAATTGTGTTGCCAGCATAATCGGCTGAAATAACGGAATGAGCAAATATGCTTCTGTACTTACCGAGAAGCTCGCCTGAATCACCGTTGTCAACGGCATATCGGCTTCTGCCCATTTCGTCAACCTTCTTAATGAGCCTTAAATCCTTGATATCTCTTGAAATGGTTGCCTGGGTTGTGTCAATGCCCTCGCTTTTAAGCATTTCAAGAAGCTCTGTCTGGGTTGAGAGGCAATGACGGTCAATGAGTCTGATTATGGCTTCGTGTCTTCTCTTTTTCACAATCCTTAATCTCCTTTATCTTCTTTGTGCAAGTTTTTTATAAAGTATGTCGATAAAATTATCCGACTTTATTCTGATGAAATTTGCAGTGAATTCAGCCCTTGAAACCTCAGCGTAACAGCCGCTTTCAATGGTGAGAGGCTGAACCCCGTCCGATGAAATGCAAAGAGTATTTCCCTCTGCGGATTCAACGGTCAGCACCGCATCGGGTCTGAAAATAAGGGACCTGTCCACAAGGGAATGGGGGCAGAGAGGGGTAAGCAGTATGCTTTCAAGCTCGGGGTCAACAACGGGACCGCCTGCGGAAAGAGAATATGCAGTTGAGCCCGTGGGAGTTGAAATGAGTACACCGTCACACAGATAGCTGTTGAATCGGCTTGAATTAAGAGACACATCAATAGCCGTCATTCTCTGCTTTTCTTCGTTGGTGATAAGGCAGTCGTTCACGCAGTAGTCACTGCCGATGATTTCATTGCCTCTCTTTATGTTCATTTTGAGCATAAGCCGTTTATCGAGAGTGTAATCCCCTTCAATAAGCCTTGAAAGCAGATGAAGCTCGTTATCTTCAAGACCTGCCATAAATGCAAGCCTGCCTGCATTGACGCCGAGAATGGGCTTGTGCCTGACGGCGGCAAGCTTTGCGGCGTGGATAATCGAACCGTCTCCGCCTACGGCAATAACCGCGTCACAGCCGTCAAGCGCTTCATTTTCCGGCAGAAACGCCGCACCCGTATGCTCAAATTCATTTCTGTATTCATCCGTGAAGCAGAAATCCGCACCAAGCTTTTTAAGGCTTTGGCAGATACCTGCCGTAACACCTGCCGCTTCTTTACGGGTCAGGTTCGGTATAAGAACAATTTTCATAGTCTTACCCTCTATTTATCAAGATTTTCGTGAGAGCGTTCAACAAGCTCCTCAACGGAGCCTTCCCACAGCATCTCACCGTTATCCGTTTTCTCAATATGCATAAGGTATTCAATGTTGCCTTCGGGACCCTTTATGGGAGAAAAGTCCACTCCCAGAACTTTGAATCCGTTTTCTGCGGCAAAATCCGTTATGTTTCTCACCACATCGGCGTGAACTGATTTATCCCTTACAACACCTTTTTTGCCGATATTTTCTTTACCTGCTTCAAACTGGGGTTTTATGAGGCACACTGACCTGCCACCGGCTTTAAGCAGAGTATGCATAACGGGCAGAATAAGCTTCAGCGATATAAATGATACGTCAACGCTTGCAAAATCAATTTCGTCGGGCACCTGCTCACGGGTAACGTAGCGGAAATTGGTTCTTTCGAGGTTGACTACCCTTTCGTCGCACCTGAGCTTCCAGGCAAGCTGACCGTAGCCAACATCAATGGCAAAAACCTTTTTTGCACCGTTTGTCAGCATACAGTCCGTAAAGCCGCCGGTTGATGCACCGATATCCATACATATGCAATCCGTAAGGTCAAGACCGAAGCTTTTCATCGCCTTGTCAAGCTTCAGACCGCCTCTGCTGACAAAGGGATTCACCGCACCCCTGACCTCGATTACATCCGTTTCTTTTATATTCACGCCGCCTTTAAGGGCTTTCTGACCGTTAAGATAGACGCTGCCTGCCATTATCATCGCCTTTGCTTTTTCTCTTGTTTCCGCAAAGCCTCTTTCATAGACGGCAACATCAAGCCGCAATTTTTCACTCATTGCATAACCTCGTCATATATTTTATTTGCCATTTTTTCTCCGCTGAGAGAATATTTTTCCATAAGTGCGGTAACACTTGCGTGCGAAACAAATTCGCCGTCAACGGCTGTCAGCGACCAGGTGCCGCAGTAACCGTTTTCAAGGAGCTTCGACGCAAAGCCTTCGCCTATGCCGCCTGAACGCATACCTTCCTCAAAGAAATAAAGCTTTTTGCATTTCAACGCTTCTTCAACCGCACCGTGGGGCAATGGTTTTATTTTGTGAAGCTTGATTATTTTCACATTCAGACCTTTTTCGGCAAGCAGATGAATTGCCTTGACCGCATTGAAATACAGCCTGCCGTAGGTGACTATTGCAATCTCTGCCTCGGCGTTACCGATAATCTCGTAATCCGCGCCGCTTGTGTTGCCGAAATCCCCTGCATCGGGCATACTGCCTCTGGGATATCTTACGATAACAAGGTTCTCGTCTTTATAAAACGCGTTATACATTGCCTTTGAAAGCTCGTTATATGTTGCGGGAGAATAAACGGTTGTGTTGGGCACACTCTGCACCATCGACACATCAAAAAGGCCCTGATGTGTTTCGCCGTCTTCACCTACGAAGCCTGCTCTGTCAACGGCAATAACCGTTTTTCTTCTTTGCAGGGCACCGTCGTGAATAAGCTGGTCGGCACACCTCTGAAGGAAGGTTGAATAAACCGCAAAAACGGGAATCATCCCCCCTGCGGAAAGACCGCTTGCAAAGGTAACCGCGTGCTCCTCAGCAATACCCACGTCATAAAATCTTTCTGCATAGGTCTTTGAGAAATCTTCAAGACCCGTACCCAAAGCCATTGCCGCCGTAATGGCGCATATACGCTTGTCCTTCGACGCAAAGGCACAAAGGGTTTTGCCGAAATAGGAGGAATAGCTGCCGCCCGATGAAAGAGGCTCACCCGTATTCACATCAAATTTTGAAATGCCGTGAAACTTTTCGGGTGACGTTTCGGCAAAATCATAGCCTCTGCCTTTGAGGGTATTGATATGAATGACAACGGGTGCGGCAACCATCTTTGCACTGTCCATAGCCTCGCAAAGCTTGCCGATGTTGTGACCGTCAATAGGTCCGATATACTTGAATCCCAGATCTTCGAAAAATGAGCTGGAATAGATTAAATTTTTAAGGTTCTGTTTGATTTTCATAAGGCATCGGGCAAGGGGTTTACCTGCAAGAGGAATCCTGCGGAGAGTCTTTTCCGTGCCTGCCTTGAATTTATAGTATTCGGGCTTGGCTCTGAAAGCGGCAAGATACCTTGCCATTGCACCAACATTTTCCGAAATGGACATTTCGTTATCGTTGAGAATAACAATCAGCCTTGACTTTGTTGAACCTGCGTGATTGAGAGCTTCATAAACCATACCGTTTCCGAATGAGCCGTCACCGATAACCGCAACGGCAAAATTCTTTGAGCCTTTTGATGCATTTGCCGCCGCAATGCCTGCCGCCTGAGATAATGAAACACCTGCGTGACCTTCGTAAAAGCTGTCGTGCTCGCTTTCGTCGGGACGGACAAAGCCGGATATTCCGTTTTCTGTTCTGAGTGTTGAGAATGAGGAATATCTGCCAGTAATCAATTTATGGGCATAAGCCTGGTGACCCACATCCCAAACTATTTTATCCTCGGGTGAATTGAACATCTTATGCAAAGCAACGGTAAGCTCAACCGTGCCCAGATTTGACGCAAGGTGACCTCCCGTTGATGCCACGGTATCAACAAGAGTTTTACGTATTTCCGTGCACAGTGCTTCAAGCTGACCGTCGTCAAGCTTTTTCACATCCGACGGGCCACATATTCTGTTGAGAATTGAGCATTTATCTGTCATATATCAATTCTTTCTTTCGGAAAGCCTGTCCGCAAGCTCCGAGAGAAATTCTCCTTCACTGCCGAAAATATCAAGTGCCGCCTTTGCCTCCTCGGTAATCTGACGGGCGTACTCTGAGGATTTTTCAACCCCCAGGTGGGAAACATAGGTTGATTTTCTATTCTGACTGTCGCTTCCCACGGGCTTGCCGAGAGTAGCGTCGTCGCTTGTCACATCAAGAATATCATCAACTATCTGGAAGGCAAGTCCGATATTTTCACAATATTTTTCTGCCGCGGCAATTTTTTCGCTGTCCGCACCTGCGGCAATACAGCCCATAACCGCCGCGACCCGTATCATTTCGCCTGTTTTAAGTCTGTCGGTGGCACGGATTTCATCAAGCGAAACCTTCTTGCCTTCGTTGGAAAGATCCATTACCTGACCGCCTATCATGCCCGAAACCCCTGCCGCCTTTGCAAGCTCAAGCGCCGCTTTTGCTTTTTTATCGGCAGATACATCTGCGGAAAGCACGGTTTCAAAAGCGAGAGTGAGAAGTCCGTCGCCTGCAAGAAGGGCATTTGCTTCGCCGTAAACTTTATGGCTTGAGGGCTTACCTCTGCGCATATCATCGTTATCCATACAGGGCAAATCATCGTGGATAAGGGAATAGGTATGAATCATTTCAGCACCGATTGCAAAAGGAATTGCAGCTCTGTAATCACCGCCGCAAAGACGGCAGAATTCAAGAGTAAGCACGGGTCTTATACGCTTGCCCCCGTTACCGAGGGAATATGCCATGGCATCAAGCATTGCCTCAAGCCCCGAGGACTCCCTGCCTTTGAATGCATCGGCTGAAACATAATAAGCCGCCGCTTTATTTATCTCATCAACATAATTTGCAAAAATCTTATTGAAATCATTCATCGTCATTTGCCTTTCCGGCGGAAAGCTCCGTGATTTTAAGCTGAGCCGCATCCAGCACCTTTGCACATTTCGCGGCAAGGGCAGTGCCTTCCTCATAAAGCTTTATCATTTCTTCAAGAGGAAGATTGCCGTTTTCAAGCTTTTCGGTTATTTCTTCAAGCCTTGCAACCGATTTTTCGTAGTTCAGATTAGCCATTTTTAATATCCTTTACTTCACATTCGAGTGTGCCGTTGCCGAGTATGAGGTCAATTATTTCTCCTCTTTCAACAGCATTGACATCCGAAATTATTTTACCCTGCCTGAGTGCCGCACCGTAGCCCCTTGCAAGAATCTTTAACGGGCTGAGGGCATCCAGCTTTTCACACAAGGAGGAAAACTCCTTTGATTTGAGAGCCATATCGCGGCTCACCGCCGACTCCATAGCCATAACGGCTTTATCGCATCTCACACGGAGATTGTCTATATAATTCTGCGGACTGTGCCTTTGAAGGGTTGCTTTGACAAGCTTTACCCTTGCGGTTTCCCAACCGATTCTGTCACTGACGGAATTCCTAATCCGTCTGCCGAAAGACCCCAGCATTTCATGCTGCTGAAACGAATCGGGCACTGCAAGCTCTGCCGCCGCAGATGGTGTGGGTGCTCTCAAATCCGCCGCAAAATCGCAGATTGTGAAATCCGTTTCGTGGCCTACCGCCGAAATAACGGGTATTTCGCTTGCGGCAACTGCTCTTGCAACAATTTCTTCGTTAAAAGCCCAAAGCTCTTCAACGGAGCCGCCGCCTCTGCCCACAATAAGCACATCCGCCGCTTTCTTTTTATTGAAAAGCTCTATCGCCGCTTTAATCTGAGGCGCCGCGTATTCGCCCTGCACCGCAACGGGACAGAGAACAAGCTCCGTCAGCGGAAAGCGGCGGGATATAACATTGATTATATCTCTGATTGCCGCACCCGTAGGCGAGGTTACAACGCCTACCCTTTCGGGGTAAACGGGTATGGGCTTCTTCTTTTCAGCATCAAAAAGACCTTCCTTTGCAAGCCTTTCTTTAAGCTTTTCAAAAGCAAGGCTCAGGGCACCCGTACCCTCGGGAATCATATCGTCAATATAAAGCTGATACTGACCGTCACGCTCAAACACCGCAACCCTGCCCTTTATGATAACCTTCATTGCGTTTTCGGGAACAAATTTAAGGCGCATATTTGCGGTTTTGAACATAACTGCTTTGATTGAGGAATCGGCATCCTTGACGGTCATATAGTAGTGACCCGTTTTGTAATGATTGGTGAAATTTGAGATTTCCCCTTCAACAAAAACGGTCTGCAGATTCATATCCTGCTCAATTATCGACTTCACATATCTGTTGAGCTGACTTACGCTCAGCACCACGCCGTTACTCATTCAAAGCCCTCCCCGCAAGTATGGCAACACCTGCCGCATTATCGCAGGAAAAATCAGGCTGAGCAAAGCCTGCACCGAATCTGCTCTGAATCTTGTTTCTGATGATGGAATTCGACATTACTCCACCTGCAAAAACCAGAGGCAGATTACCGTATTCACTCAATGCATATTCCGTCATTTTCTCAAGGGTTTTGCATATGAAATCAAGGCAGTAGCGCGAAACATCTTCTTTGCTTTCGCCGCTTTCAAGCATTTTTCTGCACTGATTTTCGAGACCCGAAAGACTGCACTTGCCGTCTTTTACGCAGACCTTGGGGTTAAACACCTTATCGCTTCTGAGCGCAAGTGCTTCAAGCTCTTTGCCGCAAGGAAAGGGAATACCCATCATAACCCCCGCTCTGTCAACAGCCTGTCCGCAGTTGAGGTCAAGGGTTTCTCCGATTATCTCAACGTCAAAAACCCTCTCACTGCCCGGAGATACAAGAAGCATTTCGCTTGTGCCTCCGGAAACGTGAAAGGCAATGAATTTTTCGTTCATAAGATTCATTTTTCCGCTTGAATAAAGTGCCGCCGCAATGTGTCCTGCCTGATGGGAAAAACCGTAAACAGGCTTCCCCGTTGCACCGGCGATGCACCTTGCCGCATTTACGCCTACAAGGAAGCAAGGCATATACGAGCCCTCTGCATCCCTTGGCTTTTCGGAAACACCGATTGCATCAAGCTCCGTGCCGCAGCATTCAAAAAGCTTTTCAACAAGCGGATAAAGCCTTGCGGTGTGATGAAAAACCGCATCGCTCTGACGCAGACCCTTCTCCCCTTCTTTCACGGGCAGAAGAAGCTTCCGCTGAAAAACCTCGCCCGTTTCACTGTCGTAAATGCAGGCAGAGGTTGTATAGTTGCTTGTATCTATTCCCAGAGTACGCATTACTTTTCTTCCCTTGAAACCGAACCGAGAATGCCGTTTACAAATGCGGAATCATCCTTGGCGGCATATATTTTGCAAAGCTCAACGGCTTCATTTATTGAAACACCTACGGGAATATCGTCAAAATACTTGATTTCACAAATTGCAAGTCTGAGCACAGCAAGGGCGACCTTTGAAATACGGCTTATCTTCCAGCCCTTTGAATACTTTTCGATGATTTCGTCGATTTCTTCAACATTTTCCCAGGCTGTGAAAGCAAGCTGTTTCACAAACTTACTGCCTGTTATTGCCTCATTTTCAACCGCAAAATCATAAAGCTCTTCAACTGCGGTTTCGCCGTCAAATGATTTTTCGAAAAGCAGAATAAACGCCTGCTCTCTTTCTTCACGTCTTGTCATAATTCCCTCCGAAAAAAGGATTTGATGTTATGTTTGAGAGAATTATACCACTTTATGTTTAAATATACAATATATTTTGAAAATATTTATTTTAATACTCCATTTCGGTAATAGAAATTTTATCTACGCCCAGACCTGTCTGCTTTACTGCGATTTCTTTGATTTTCACAAGCGAAACATCGTCAAGGGAGCCGTTTTCAACAATTATCTCGGCAGTGCCTCCGTTGAGGATGACAAGATTTTCACAGCCTGCCTTTGCATAAATCAGGTTTTCAAGGTCACTTTCAAGGGCTATGGATTTTGAAAGCTCGCCCAGAACCTCCGACGCATCCGAAACCGCATCCGCAGAGGATGAGCTGTCTTTGATAATGTCATTGAGAGCCTCAGCCGCTTCATCGTGGGCATTCTGCCTGCGGAGCTTTGCACTGGCGAAATACTCGTTTGCCTTCGCTTGCGCCGCAACATCGTCAGCGGAAACGCTTGTTGAATTGACATACCGCGCATCACCCATATTCGCACCCTGCAAGGAATCCTGCTCCGTTGCCGAAACAGTGCTGTCCGTGCCTGCGGACGCAATGTCGGGCTTTGTGTAATACCAATTCACAAACACCGCCGCACCCAGGGCAATAATGAGAGTTGCAAGCAAAAGCTGTCTTTTTCTGATAATCATAATTATTCCTCCGATTATGTATTTTTATACAAAGAATGAATCAATTCATCTTTGCAACGCTTACTCTTGCACTGCTTATATCAAGCAATGCGGTTACCGCTTCAACTATTTCGGCACACACGGCATCGCTGCCTGCGCCCGCACACACAACGGCAACTCCGCGCACCTTGGGCTCTGCCGTTCTGATAACTATTCCCTCCTGCCCCGAAGAGCCGTCAATAATAACAAATTCATCCTTGCGCTCATAGCTGCTTTTACCGTTTGAATCACTGTTTTCTCCGTAGTCAAAATTGCTCAGATATATCTCCTCACTGCCGCTTTCAAGGGTCACCATAACCTTGGTTGCTCCCGCACCGTCAATGGCCGAAATTATTGATACAAGCCGTTCTTCAAGCTCTGCGGTGTATTCCTTTACATCTGTTTTAAGCTGTGTTGTTTCCGCCTGAACGGCAACATTCTTTTCGGCTGTAAATTCGCTGAAAATCAGCACTGCCGCGCCCGTAACAAGTAGCAGCACCGCACCCAGCATTTTTGCACTCAGCTTGGTTTTTACGGATATTTTTCTGACCGTATTTCTGATTGTCTGCAACATTTTTTCCACATTAAAAACCGTTCCTTATTCATTCTTCAAAACAGTTACGGGCACACCTGCCGCTTCGCCGAGCACACTTGAAAGCTCCTGCAAATCACAGCCGTCATACGGGCTGACGGTTACGGATAAACCGTGTATAATTATACAACCATCTGTATTAATATCCGCATTTATGCATATTTCTTCAAGGGTAACATTCATTTCCTCAGCCTTTTCGGTCAGTGCATTTTCAACCGCATTGCGGCAGGCTTCAAGCATTGAATCATTCAAATCGCAGTAAATTTCATCATTATAATCCGCCGCCGCTTCAAGGGTCGGGAAATCAATTTTCATCTGAGCAAAGGGAGTGAAAATTACGGATATGACAAATACGGAAGCAACTGCTTTGACGGTTTTATCCGTTGAGCCTCTCGGTGTAAGAATAATCACAACCGTAACTGCCGCCGCAGAAACAATCAGGCTTACCGCCCACTGCCTTAAAAAATCCAATCAACCACCCCGTATACTTAAAACAATACCCGACGATACCGCAAACACTGCAAAACAGAGCAGAAGAATTGCGTTTGTCATCGAAAAGATAAACGACACGGCTTTGAGAATATCCGAACACACTCTGCAATCCGTAAGCTCACTGACGGTGCAGGAAACACGCATTGCCAGCACCCACATAAAAAGGCTGACGGCAGAGGGAATGCAGGTCAGTGCAAGAACGATTATTGCGTAAATTCCCACCGTGCTTTTCAGCAGAGAGATGCTTGCCGCAACGGATGTATAAGCCTCGCCCAATGCACCGCCCACAACAGGCACAAAGGATGCCGCCATTTTCACACCCTTCACTATCATACCGTCGGCAGAAGATGCCAGTATACTTTTAAGAGAAAGAAAGCCCGTGAAAAGCCCCGATATACATCCCAGCAAGGTTATAAGGGTTTTGCGGATGATATCGCTTATTGCACCCAGCCGCAGAGTGGGCAGCATTGCACCGCTTACACTCAGGGCACCCGATATACCGACAACAGGCAGGGCAAAATCATTTGAAAACGCCTGAACAAATTCCGCCGCCGCAAATGCCGCCCCCTTGAAACTGAGAGCAAGAGAAGGGTTGCCCCCTGCGGTGAGAATACCTGCAAGCACGGGAATGAGAGCTTTTTCAAAATCGGCACACATCTGCATTGCGGAAACCGCGGCTTTTATGCTTTGTGAAGCCGGTATGAATATGCAAAGCACAAGTGTGCCTCCGAAAATTATGTTGAGTACCGCTCCGATCTTTTCGTCATTTGAAAAGAATGCCGATGATACACTTGCAAGAAGCACGATTCCCGAAGCGGAAAGAGCACATTTTAAAGGCTTTTTGTATCCTTCTCTGACCGTATCGAGAAGCAAAGTAAAAACCGATTTGGGCGATACGGAAAGAATCTTTTCGAAATCCAAATCGTCACAGCCCAACTTTTCCAGATAATCCTCAGTTTCATCGGAAAGATAATCCGCAAGCTCCTTTGCGCCACTTGCTTCAAGGCTGTCTTTATAATATTCATCCGTGTTTGAAGCAAAAGCATTCACGGAAAATATAACAGCAATCATAAGTGCTGTAAGAATTTTCGGTATCATCCGTTTATCAGTCCAATCCCGAGGCTTGCAACGGTTTCAAGCATAGGCAATGCAAGTATCAGTGCCCCTACCCTGCCCGAAAGCTCAACCGCTGCCGCAACCGACGAGCAGGAGTTATCGTAGCATATATCGGCGGCAAACTGCGTTACGATGCAGATTCCCAGTGCTTTGAGAAGTATTTTTATGTTTTCGTTATCAAGCCCCGCAAGCTCTGTCATATTGCCTACACTTTCGGTAATTTCCGTAAGCTTCCCCGAAAGCGTAACAAGCAGCACACCGCAGCCTCCCAATATGACAAGAGGTGCCATTTCGGGCTTAATATTACGCACAAGGGCATAAAGCAATGCGGTGATTATTCCGAGAAATGCAATTTTGACAATATCCATATCAGAAATCCATTATGCTCTGCACCGTATCAAGCAGGCTCGCAAACTGCGGAATAAGCATCATAAGCACCGCCACAATGCCTGCAAGAATTGTTATCAGTGCGTAATCGTCACGCCCCGAGCGGACAAGTATGGAATTGAGAATTGCAACTATAATCCCAACCGCCGCAATCTTGATGACCACCGTAAAATCCATATTTACACCTCAGATTATGATTATTGCCGCCGCAATGCCCAGCATTGCTCCCAGTGAAGGATAAAGCTTTGCATACTTTTTTCCGTTTTCTTCACGGAGCGCAAGCTCTTTTCCAAAAAACTGCTCATAATATTCACAGCACCCCAGCTGACCTTCAACATCGGTTGCGCCTATATCCTCACCGAGCTGAATAAGATATGCCTTACAGTTATCAAGCAACAGGCAAAGCTCTCCGTCTGATTCAACAGAGTTTTTCCACGCAGAAGGAAAAGCCTCGCCATTTTCAACTCTTTCGGCACAATCGGAAATGAAATGCAGATTTTTCAGCTTATCCGTGCCGCAAAGCACACGAAGAAGCTCAGGCACCGGCAGGCAGTCGTAACGCAGACGGGTTTTTATTACAGACAGCATAAGCATTAAATCCCCGATAAGCTCCGCCTTTTTTATGTGGCGTGAGGCAAAAAATCTGCCTGCACATATGAACCCTCCGAAAAAAAGAAGCATTGATGCAAGTTTAAGCAAGAATATCACCTGCCCCCATAATTTTTTCGGTTCTGCCCGTATGAATTCCCGACAGAAGAATGACATCGGAAAAGGCTCCGGTTTCAAGAAGTCTGCGGAGAACAGGCTTTGTTTTAAGCTCCCTTTCATCCCTTGCGTGGATGCTCAGTGCAAAATGCACACCGCTGTTGACACCCGTTTCAACGGCTCCCGCCTCATCCTCGGATGCCACCTCGTCACAGACGATGATATCGGGTGAAAAGGAGCGCAAACCGATCATAATACTTTCATATTTGGGATAAGAGGTCAGGATATCGCTGTTTATCCCCATATCGTTCTGCTCGATTCCCGAAACCGCGGCGGCAAGCTCGCCCCTTTCGTCGCAGACAAAGGTTTTGTAAAATCTGCCCCTCTCCGCACCCGAAAGCTGGCGGATCAAATCCCTGAGAACCGTTGTTTTTCCGCTTGACGGAGGGCCTGCAATGATAACGGATTTAAGTCCTTCCGCAAACTCCGCTTTATAAATCTCATTTGCCGCACCCTTTATTTCACGGGCAATACGCAGATTGATTGCGCTTATATCGCGCACTGCGGTTATCTGCCCTTTCTCCGCAACGGCAGTACCCGCAACACCTGCTCTGTGACCTCCCGCAAGGGTGATGTAGCCTTTGTTTATTCCGTCACCGAAGCTGTGAACGGAATAATTGCACATCCGCCTGAAAATACCGTTCATCTCTTTTTCATCTGTTTTTACACACAGCTCCGAATACAGAGGAGTAAGTCTGCCGCCGCAGGTCAGAAATTCCGCACCTTTATCCGTTATGACAACAATGGGTTTACGGCACCGCATACGGATTTCGCGGATTCTTGACTTGTCACCTTCATCAAGTGCGGTAAGCATTGAAGAAAGCACAGGGGTCAGACTGCCTGCCGCAAGGTCAAAGCGTTTTATGTTATCCACTGCGTTCACATCCTTTGTGAAAATATATGTGCCCTTGTCCGAAAGTAGAACGGATTTACAGTTTGTTCACTTGAAATAAAGTGTCCGTTATGATATATTAGTTATAATCAGGTAAAAATTTCTTACGGAGGAAATTTATATATGACAAAGCTCAACGAGAAAAAGTCAATATTCAGGCGTATTTTTGCCGATAACTCATATTGCTGGCTTGCCTGCGGATGCACAATCGGCATTATGATGCTTGTTTATTATTGCTACAATCTGTTCCCCTTCGGCGAAACAACAATTCTGCGAATGGACCTTTACCATCAGTACGGTCCTCTGTTTGCCGAGCTTTATGACAGAATCACCAATATGAAGAGCCTGCTTTATTCGTGGCAGACGGGTCTTGGTTCACCGTTCCTCGGCAACTTCTTCAACTACCTTTCGAGCCCGAGTATGATAATCATGCTCATTCTCGGTCATAAAAATATGCCCGAGGCAATCGCAGGTATGATTATTGCAAAAGCGGCACTTTCTGCGGCATCGTTTACATTCTACCTGAAAAAATCTCAGGGCAGGCAGGATTTCACCACCGCCGCCTTCGGTATCCTTTATGCAATGAGCGGCTATTTTATTGCGTATTACTGGAATGTAATGTGGATTGACGCCATGGTATATTTCCCTCTCGTTATTCTGGGAATCGAAAACATCATCAACCGCAGAAATCCCCGAATCTATATTGCATTCCTTGCCCTTACCCTTCTTTCAAGCTACTATATGGGTTATATGACCTGCATATTCTCGGTCATTTATTTTCTCATTTACTATTTCGGAAATCAGAATCAGTCAATCGACCCCAGAATCCCTTATACTCTCAGCGACAAGGGCGAAAAGGTTTACACCCTCAAAAACAAAATCAAGGGCAGTATCTTCCTGAGAAGCGGCTTTACCTTTGCATTTGCAAGCCTTGCGGCGGCAGGAATTGCGGCATTTGCACTTATCCCCACCGTATTCATTCTTAAAAACTGCTCCGCAACATCGGGCACCTTCCCCGAGGTTTACAAATCATATTTCTCGATTTTCGACTTCCTTGCAAACCACATTGCAAGCGTTGACCCCACAATCCGCAGCAGCGGCGAAGATGTCCTCCCCAATGTGTACTGCGGTGTTGCAACCCTTATGCTTGTGCCCCTCTATCTTTTCACAAAATCCGTTCCTCTCAAAGAAAAGGTTGCTCATGTCGGTCTGCTGGGTCTGCTTTATTTCAGCTTCAACATCAATGTTCTCAACTATATCTGGCACGGCTTCCATTACCCCAACGACCTGCCCTACCGCTGGTCATTTATGTATTCGTTCATTCTGCTTATAATCGCTTACAAGGCTTTCACAAGGCTCAACGAATTCAGCGGCAGAGCCATACTGGGTGCAGGTATGGGCGTTGTGGGTGCGATTATCCTTATTCAGGAAATCGGCTCAAAGAATGTTGAAGAGGTTACGGTTCTTATCAGCATTATCTTTGTTGTTACCTACTGCCTTGTATTTGCCCTTATGAGGGATAAGAAATATCAGCAGTCTGCGGTTGCAGTGCTCCTGCTTTGCTGTGTAATAGGTGAAATCGCCTGTGCAAACACAGACCGTTACAGCATGGATCAGCCCAAATCAAACTACGCAGGCGACTACGACGATTTCCGTCAGCTTAAATCGGAGCTTGATAAAATTGAAGGCAGTGATATGTACCGTATGGATCTTACCCGAAACAGGGCAAGAATGGACCCTGCCTGGTACGGCTACAACGGTGTATCAACCTTTACCTCAATGGCATATGAAAAGATGTCAAATACACAGAGCGATCTTGGCCTTTACGGCAACTATATCAACAGTTACACCTATCACCTGCAGACACCCGTTTATAATATGATGCACTCGCTCAAATACATTGTTGACAACAACGATGATGTTGAGCTTGAAAACGATTACTACAGCGAGCTTATGACGAGGGGTAAATTCACCGCATTTGAAAACAAGTATTACCTGCCCATAGGCTTCGGCGTTAACAGCGATGTTGCCGATTGGTATTCAGACCTCACCAACCCCTTTACCGTGCAGGGCGACTGGTTTGAATATGCAACAGGCGTTTCCGATGTGTTCAAGATGATGAGCATTGACGAGGTCATTTACTACAATATGGATGAAATAACATCGGGTCTTGAAACAGGTGATATCTATTACACCAAGCCCTCTGACGGCGAAGGCGAGCTTACCTTCATTCTCCGCAGCGAAGAAACCGCACACAGCTATCTTTATGTAAACTCAAGAGATTTCGACAGCATTACAATTATCAACAACGATGTTGAGGTAACTCAGGATACCGACGAGCCTTATATCTACGACCTGGGTATTGTGAATCCCGACGAAACCGTTGAGGTGAAAATCAAAATCGAAGATTCCGAATACGGCTACATCGATTTCTACCCCTATTCAATAAACGAAGAAGCTCTGAACAAAGGATATGAAATTCTTAAAAGCCGTCAGCTCAATGTGACTTCATTTGAAGAAACCGAAATAAAGGGTACTGTAAATCTTGAAGAGGACTGCCTCTTCTTCACATCAATCCCCTACGATTCGGGCTGGACCGTAAAGGTCGACGGTGCTGAAATCAAAGAGGAAGATTATGTATCTCTCAACGATGCCTACCTTTGCTTCAACATTACCGCAGGCGAGCACACCGTTGAAATCAGCTTTATGCCCGACGGACTTATAATGGGCATATGTGTTTCCGCATTCACGGTAATTGCACTCTTCCTTGCGGCACTTTACTTTGCAAGAATCAGAAGAAGAATGTGCCTTGTGCCCGATTACACACCGCCCATGCCTTATATTCCCGAAGAAAAAAGCGAAGAAGAAGCAGTTGAAATCACGGAAGAAGAGCTTATGCTTGATACTTCTGATATCACGGAAGAAACAGAAGAATAATTCAAAAGGACATTGCCTTTACGGGCAGTGTCCTTTTTCTTCATTTCATACTTGTCATTTACTCGTTGTTGGTCTATAATTATATTGAGTATACATAGTAAGAGGTTTTTATGGATTTTCTGACAAATTATTTTTCGGGTAAAGACACAACTTTCATCGTTTCACAGCTTATAGGCTTTGTTGCCGCCGCACTGCTTCTTCTTTCATTCCAGCAGCGCACCCACAAGCGAATTGTTGTTATGCAGGCGTGCTCGGGATTTTTGTTTGCGGTTCAGTATTTTATGCTGGGCGCTTATGAAGGAATGATAGGCAACGTGGTGGGCTTCACAAGGAGCATTGCATATTCATTCAGAGGCAGGTCAAAAACGGTTGACCATATCGCCTGCCCCGTTGTTTTTGCAATTCTTGCATGCCTGGGCGGTCTTGCCACATACACAAGCCCTGCATCCCTTCTGCCTATGGCGGCAATGATGATTTCATCCTTCGTCATATGGAGCCCAAAAACCCAACAGCTCAGAGCACTGACAATGCCCACCTCCGCCATGTGGCTGGTTTATAACGTAATCTGCTCATCGTATTCGGGTATTGTTACAGAGGTTCTCAACCTTATTTCAATAATCATAGGTCTTATAAGATTCAGAAAAAAAGATTGATATATAAAGGACGGGATTAAGAATGAATGAAATCAAGCTTAGCACCTTCACGGAATACATACTGTCATATGCAAACGAAAGGAAAGAGGCTGCGGCCGCAACCACGGTTTATGTTGAACACATTTACTGCGCCGCACTGTATGTCATTTCACAAAACAAAACTGTTTCCCCCGTTGCCGATTTACCGTTTGATGACAATGAAATCAAACGGGTATCGGAGCTATTACACAGCCGTTCAGCCAATCTTGAAGCCGCACTGACTGAGCTTGAAAAATATGCCGCAGCAGATGAAAGCCCCGTTTCTCAGCGAGTGCTCGCAAAAAGCAAAGCACTGATATCTGCAAGAAAAAGAGCACAAATCAACAATCTGAGCACTATCGGTGCAGATATGATTCTGCAGTGTATAATCGACAGTCCAACCGAGGGAATAAAGGCTCACATCATAGAGGGCAAGCCCTTTACGGCAGCAACCGAAGAAGAAACAAAGCCTGCTCAGGAAGCCGAGCCGCAAGAGGAAGGCAAGGACAGAATAAAATCCCTGATTAACAAAACAAAAAGAATCCGTGACAGCCTGCTTGACAGAATTTTCGGTCAGGATAATGCGGTAAATGTTTTTTCAACGGGATTCTTCCAGTCCGAAATGCTTGCAATGACCGACAAAAAGCGTAAAAGACCCAGAGCAACATTTCTTTTCGCAGGCCCTCCCGGTGTAGGTAAAACCTTCCTTGCCGAAAGTGCGGCAGAGGTATTGAAGCTTCCCTTCAGGCGCTTTGATATGAGCGAATACTCTGACGATGAAGCCGTTATAGAATTCTGCGGTTCCGATAAGGTTTACAAAAACGGCAAAAGAGGTAACGTAACACAGTATGTTGAAGAAAACCCTCACTGCGTGATTCTCTTTGACGAAATCGAAAAGGCACACCTCAATGTTATCCACCTTTTCCTGCAGATTCTTGACGCAGGAAGACTCAGGGATAACTACACAGATGTTGAAATCTCCTTCAAAGATACAATTCTGATTTTCACAACCAACGCAGGCAGAAAGCTTTATGAGGAATCTGAAACGGGCAACTATTCGGGTCTTTCAAGAAAGGTTATCCTCAAAGCCCTTGCAGGCGATAAGAACCCCAACACGGGTGAAAGCTACTTCCCCGGTGCCATTTGCTCACGCTTTGCTTCGGGAAATGTGGTTATGTTCAATCATATTGAGGCGCATAATCTCAGAACCATTGCAAAGAAAGAGGTTCTCAGGCACGCCGATAACCTTAAAGCTGAATTCGGAATAAAATCCGAATTTGACGAAAGAGTTTTCCCCTCTCTCCTTTTTGCGGAGGGCGGTGCGGCGGATGCAAGAACCGTCAGGGCAAGAGCCGAAGCCTTTTATGACGGCGAGCTTTTTGAGCTTTTCCGTCTGATTGATTTCTCAAAGCTTTCAAGCGGTCTGAGCAATCTTGAAAAAATCAGATTCACTGTGGATCTGCCTGAAAACGACCCCGAAATCAACGAGCTTTTCTACGGTAAAAATAAAGCAAAGGTGCTTGTTTTTGCACAGGAATCCTCAACACAGGGATGGTCCGTGCCTGAGAATGCGGCGGAAATAATAACGGTATCAGACCTTGCCGCAGCAGAAAAGCTGCTGAAGAAAGGCGATATCGACCTTATTCTCTGCGACGTATGTTTTGATGCCGCCTGCGACTGCAAGAGCCTTAACATAGCCGATATTGACTCCCCCGGCAGAGATTTCTTCCGTCACGCAAGGTCAGCGGCACCGAGCACTCCCCTTTATATTTTTGAAACAGAAGCCCACAGCTTTACGGAAGAAGAAGAGTTCTCATACACCAAGGAAGGTGCAAGAGATATTATACCCTTGATTGATGACGGCAGATTCAGTCAGCTTGTTACGGAGCTTTGCGGATATATTCACCAGCAGAGAAGCATGAACAAGCTTTCGAGGGCAAACAAAGTTGTAAGCTTTGAAACATCACAGACTCTTTCGGATGACGGCAAGGTTGCGGAAATATCTCTTTTTGATTTTGAGCTTACCGTTGCCGTGGACCCTGACGATTCCAAGAATATTCTCAGCGATATTTCAAGACCCGACGTTGTTTTTGACAGCATTATCGGTGCAGACAGTGCAAAAGACGAGCTCCGTTATTTTGTAAGCTACCTCAAAGACCCCGACAGATTCGCTTCAACAGGTGTAAAAGTTCCCAGAGGTATTTTGCTTTACGGACCTCCCGGCACGGGCAAAACAATGCTCGCCAAGGCAATGGCAGGTGAATCCAACGTTACATTCATAAATTCGGAAGGCAACAAATTCCTTAAAAGCCACATCGGTGAAGGCTCTGCCGCAGTTCACGATTTATTCAGAACCGCACGTAAATACGCACCTTCAATACTGTTCATAGACGAAATCGATGCCATTGCAAAAGAAAGAGTGGGCAACAACTCAGGCTCAGAAGATACCCTCACCGCTTTCCTTGCAGAAATGGACGGCTTCAAAACCGACCCGTCAAAACCCGTTTTTGTGCTTGCCGCAACAAACTTCAATGTTGAACCGGGCACTGCCAAAAGCCTTGACCCTGCACTCTGCAGACGCTTCGACAGAAAGGTTTATATCGGTCTGCCCGATAAGGAAGCCAGAAAAGCATACCTTGCACGCAAGCTGAATTCAAATGCGGTATTTGAAATAAGCGAGCATATGATTGAAAATATTGCAGTCCGTTCCGTGGGTATGAGCCTTGCGGAGCTTGAATCGGTTTATGAATTTGCATTGAGAAATGCCATCAAATCCGAAAAATTCAAGGTGAATGACAAGGACTTTGATGAAGCATTTGAAGGCTTTAACGGCGGCGATTCAAAAAAATGGAGCGAAGAACAGATTCTCAGAGTGGCACGCCACGAGGCAGGACACACAATCGTATGCCGTCACAGCGGAGAAAAGCCCTCATATGTAACCATTGTTTCCAGAGGGAATCACGGCGGATATATGCAGCACGGCGATAACGAAGGCAAGGGAATATTCACAAAAGACGAGCTTCTGGCAAAAATCAGAACCTCTCTGGCAGGCAGAGCCTCCGAAATGGTCTATTACGGGGAAAAAGGCGGTATCTCAACCGGTGCGTCGGGTGACCTTGAACACGCCACAATGCTTGCAACGGATATGATTTGCCGTTACGGAATGACGGAAGGCTTCGGTCTTGCTGCAATTTCTCCCACATATGAGCTTCAATCGGAGATAAGAAGTCTGATTAACGCCATTCTCCGTGCCGAGCTTGAAAAAGCAGTACGCATTATCGAGGACAATATGGAAGCAACAAATGCTCTCGTTGCGGAGCTTGTAGCCAGAAACCAGCTCAGCGGCAACGAAATTGAAGCAATAATCTCACCTTCATTCAATAAAACAACCGTATAAAGGAATTACATACAATGACAATAATCGAATTTTTTGATTGGGAATCTCCCGTTGAAAATATGATAAGTACCCTGCTTTGTGCTCCCGACAAGGTGGTTTTTCTCGGTGACGGCAAGAAAAAGATTGACCGCATCAGCGACGGCTACAAAAAAATTGCCCGAAACCGCGGAATCGAAGTTGAATTCGAGGCAAAGGCAATAAACAAAAACAACCTTATGTCAATAGTGGATGCCATTGAGGAAGTGCTTGAAGACAATGACGACTGCATTATCGATCTCAGCGGCGGCGACGACCTTTCGCTTGTTGCGGTAGGCATAGTCTATTGCGACAATGCGGATAAAATCAGGCTTCACCGCTTCAATATTTCAAACAGCACCATGACCGATTGCGATTCCGACGGAATACTCTGCAATTCGGCACCCCTTGAGCTGACGGTTGAAGAAACCGTTGAAATAAACGGCGGCAGAATTATTTACAGTGACGAAAAATCCAACGGCACCTACTGCTGGGATTTCGACGATGAATTCACAGACGATGTTTATGTTATGTGGTCACTGTGCAAGCAGAATCCCTCACTGTGGAATTTTCAGCTCAGCATCCTCGATAAGCTCCGCAGCTTTTATCTTGAGCCGGACAGTCTTTCTGTCTATATCAATTTTGCTGATGCAAAAGAAGCGATGAATAACAGAGGCGAGAAATGCGATTTCAAGACCGACCTCTACAAAAAGCTTTTCAACCTGAGCGTTATAAACAACCTTAAAATCGACCGCGAAAGCATGAGTTTTTCATTCAAGAATGAGCAGGTTATGAAATGCCTCACAAAAGCCGGTCAGATACTTGAGCTTATTATTGCACTGAAAGCCGCTGAGCTTACCGACGACGAAGGCGAGCCCGTTTACACCGATGTTATGACGGGTATATTCATTGACTGGGACAGCGATATTCACGGCAGTGACGGTGCGGATGTAGGCAACGAAATCGATGTTATTCTTATGAAAGGGCTTACGCCTGTTTTCATTTCCTGCAAAAACGGTATGGTCAAAATGGATGAGCTCTATAAGCTTTCTGTTGTTGCGGAAAAATTCGGCGGAAAATATGTGCGCAAGGTGCTTGCGGTAACGGAGCTGGAAAAGATGGGCGAAAATGAAGCCTATATCAGAGCCCGCTGTGAAGCTATGGATATAAGAATTTTTGAAAACATCGATGAGATAAGCGAAGAAAAATTTATGCACAAGCTGAAAAAGCTGTGGAGTGCAAACTGAAACAAAAAAAGCACCCTGCGGGGTGCTTTTTGTTACTTTATACAACTGTTGCGCCGTGGTTTACGGGTTTTGCAAGGTAAACATTATTGCAGATTTCTTTAAGCTTCTCGGCGCATTTTTCCGCATCCTCAATATTCTTGAAAATACCGAAAACCGTAGGTCCGCTGCCGCTCATCTGGCAAAGTGACGCTCCGCAATCTCTCATTATCTTTTTGAATTCAACCCTTTCGGGCACTTCAATTACCTGCTCAAAAACATTGCCTGCATATTTGCATATACCTTCAAAATCACCCTTTTCGCAGGCATCAAGCATACGCATACTGTCGGGTCTGTAAAGATGTGTATTATCTGCGGCGGCATAAGCCTCTGCTGTGGACACTCCCGCTTCGGGCTTTGCAAGCACAATAAAGCAATCCTCAAGCTCTTTCAGAGGCGAAAGCACTCCGCCCGTACTCTGGGAAAGCTGAGTACCTCCCGCAATACAGAAGGGCACGTCACTGCCTACGGAAAGACCGATTTCGCAAAGCTGCCTCTGGGTAAAGCCTGTATTCAGCATTGAATTAAGCCCCGCTATAACGGCGGCGGCATCCGCACTTCCCCCTGCAAGACCTGCGGCAAAGGGAATTTTCTTTTCAATATGTATTCTGAAAGAAGGCTCAATTCCTGCATATCCGCAGAATTTCTCAGCCGCTTTGTATGCAATATTTTTTTTGTCCGTGGGCAGTCTGCCGTCAGAGCAGGTTAAAAATATTCCTTTTTCCTCACAGGATTCAATGATAACCGTATCCGCAAGGTCAACCGATTGCATAACCATAAAAAGGCTGTGGTATCCGTTATCAAGTCTGCCTATGATATCCAGAAAAAGATTGATTTTCGCAGGTGCGTTAACCGTTATTTTCATATCCGTCACACTCCTTTATTCAATAGGAATAAGCGTTGGTGTTCTGTCCTGATAAACCGCAACCTTATCAAAGCCGCATCGGAGGGCAAGCTCGTAGCCTTTATCGATATCCGCACCCAGATGCTCTGCGTAATGGGCATCGGAGCCGATGGTGATAAGCTCGCCGCCAAGCTCTTTGTAACGTCTTACCATGCTTTCATCGGGCGAGGTAACGCCGATTTTTTTGCGAAGACCTGCCGTGTTTATTTCAAGTGATTTTTTATTTTTGATAAGTTCAAGCAGGATTTCATCGATTATTTCGGAATATCTGCTCATATCAACGATTTTGCCGTAGTTGCCCACAATGTAACGCAAGGGATAGGTAAGATGCGCCAGGGTATCAAATCCGCCCCACCGGGCAAGTTTAAGCTCCCACTCAAAATATTCATCAAGCAGTTTCATATAATCAATGCTTTCATCGCTGAAATCCATATAGTAAAAATCCTGCTTATCGGGAAGATTATGTATTGCACCGATAACGAAATCATATTTCATTGTGCTCAGAAGCTTTTCTGAAAGAGGTATATCGTAAACAGGCTGACCCAATTCCGCACCCACACATACTATCAGCTTGCCGTTAAAAGCGGAGCGTGCCTTGGCGACCTCAAAAAATGATTGGATTGCTGTGCGGTTAAAGTTCCCTTTAAGGAAAGCATCCATTTCAAGATGGTCGGTGAAAGCAACCGCTCTCAGGCCCTTCATATATGCCGTTTCCGCAAGAAACATTGTTGAATGATGACCGTCAAACGAATTATCGGTGTGAGTATGAAGGTCAATAAGATTTTTAAAAGCCATATTCGGCACCCCCTTATTTACACAAACAAGCATAACAGCAAACGTGTGCTTGTCAGTGAACAGTGAATAATGAAAAGTGAATAGTTAATGACGGGCTTTGCCCGTACCCATTATATAATCGGTCATAGGCGGAGCCTATCCGAAACTTTTCACTCTTCACTCTTAACTTTTCACTTATCAAAACATATAATATCACATTTTTACCGATTGCAACAGTAAAATTCAAAAAAATATTGTTAACGGGGCAAAAATATGGTAAAATATCAAAAAAAGCAAAGGAATTTTCCGTTATGAAAATAATCGTTACGGGCTCAAAGGGTCAGCTTGGCTCCGATGTTGTTGCTCGGCTTGATAAAATCGGTGCCGAGGCTGTTGAAGCAGACCTGCCCGAGCTTGATATAACAAACCCCGAAGCCGTTGAAAGCTTTATTGCACAAAGCAATGCAGACGGCGTTATTCACTGCGCCGCCTTCACCAATGTTGACGTTGCCGAAACGGAGCGTGAGCTTTGCAGAAAAATAAATGTTGACGGAACTGCCAACATTGCAAAATCCTGCCGCAAGCACGGAATAAAGCTGCTTTATATCAGCACGGATTATGTTTTCAGCGGTGAAGGCACGGAACCTTTTGAGGTGGACACTCCCCCGTCACCCTGCAATTATTACGGCGTAACCAAGCACCAAGGCGAAATTGCCGCAATGAGCGAATGCCCGCAGTGCTTTGTTGTAAGGATATCCTGGGTTTTCGGTGAAAACGGCAAGAATTTTGTCAAAACAATGCTCCGTCTTGCAAAAGAGAGGGATGAAATATCCGTTGTCTGCGACCAGACAGGCTCACCCACATACACAAAAGACCTTGCGAAGCTTCTTTGTGAAATGATTCAGGGCGAAAAGTACGGCGTTTACCACGCTACCAACGAGGGCTTTTGCAGCTGGGCTGAATTCGCAAAAACGATTATGGAATATTCTCATGCAGACACAAAAATCATTCCCATCGGCAGTGCGGAATACAAATCCGTTGCCGTCAGACCCGCAAACTCCCGTCTTTCAAAAAAATCTCTTGACGAAAACGGCTTTGAGCGTCTTCCCGAGTGGCAGGATGCGCTGAAACGTTTTCTCGATAATGTAAATTAAATTTGAACAAACGGCATATCTGCAAATTCAGTCTTGTAAATATGCCGTTTTTCTATTATAATGTATAGGATAATATAAAATTCGGAGCGTTTTAATGAACAACGAAGAGAAAAAAGTTAATAACGCTGAAAATACAGACGGCAAAAAGAAATCGGTGCTTGATGAAATTGCAGACGGTTTTTATGACCTGTCCGAGCTTTACTCACAGCCTGCGCCGAAAAAGACTCTGACCCGTGAAGAAGAGCTTAAACGCAAGGACGAAGAACGACGCGCCCTTGAAATGCAGGCAATCAAAGAAGATATCGAGCGCAGATATGCTTTACAGCTTGAAACGGCACAAAGCAAGGTTTCGCCCAAAAAGAAACCTGCAACCGCCAAGGAAACGGTACCCGAATTTGACAGCCGTGAAACGGTAAAGGAAGAGCTTGAAAGAATTGACGATATAATCAATGACGGCTCCCTGTCCGTTTCAGATGCTGAAGAAAAGCAAGAGGGAAAGCCCGTTAAAAAAGCAAAGAAGAAAAAGCCGAAAAAAGAGCGTGTAAAAAAAGATGCCGAAGAAAAAATCTTTGACACCGATGAGCTTAACCCCGTTTATGCGCTTTTCTATGAATACGGCAACACAATCTGCACCGTGCTCAGTGCGGTTTTTGCGGCAGTTTTCGGTTTAATCAAAAAGCCTTTTGTTGCTTTTTATAAATTTCTTTCAGGAGTTACGGAAAGCACGAAGCGCAAAACCGCCGTAAAGCTGAGAAACACCGTAAAAGAAGCAGCTCGCTTCCGTAAAGAAATAAAGCATGCCGGCAAATCAATAAGGCATGCTTTCAAAAAGCCTCTTTCACTTCCGTCGGTGCTTTTCCGTTATATCAGGCTTGCCGTGCACAGACACAGCGGTCTGCTCAAATCTGCGGCAAATATACTTTTGCCCATAGGTGCGCTGGCAGTTCTGATTATCACGGTCAATTATTGGAACAATGCAACCTTTGCGCTTGAGGTTATTTATAACGACCGCAGCATAGGATACATCAGTAACGAATCTGTTTATGTTGAGGCAAAGAGCCTCGTAAAAGACCGTCTGACGGGCAGCGCTTATGCGGATACTTCAAAGGTTGAAGCCACCGTTGCCGCATCCCCCAACCTTAACGCAAACTACAATCTGAGCATTGTATCGGTGGATGAGCTTAACGATGCTCAGGCTATTTCGGATAAAATCATCGAAAATTCCGTTGACAATCTTACAAACGCCTGCGGTATTTACATTGACGGCGAATTCATCTGTGCGGTGAAGAATGAGGCGGATGCCAAAACCGTATTTTACGACATTCTTGAGCCTTATGAAGCGGATGCAGAGCTTAACGGCTACGCAATCGGCTTTGCTGAAAACATTGACTATGTTCAGGGTCTTTATCGCGACGATGAGGATGTTATGTGGGAGGCTTCACAGCTTGCCGAAATACTTAACGGCGAAGAAAAGCTTATAAGCATAAGAAAAATCGTTACCACGACCACGGTTCAGGATATCAAGTATGAAACCGTCAAGAGGCGCGATGCTACCAAATACAGCGGCTACAGACAGGTGCTTCAGAAGGGTATCAACGGCAGTGAAAGAGTTATCAAAACCCAGATTTATATTGACGGTGTTCTGCAGGATACAGAGTATCTTTATGAAACAATAACCGAACCCGTTGACGAAATCGTTACCGTAGGCACACGAACCTCTTACGGCGGTGTATATATCGGCGAGGCTTCGGATTCAGGCTTCTTATGGCCTGCACCCAGCTGCCACAGAGTAAGCTCGCCCTACGGCTGGCGAAGCAGCGGCTGGCACAACGGCATTGACCTTGTAAAGGCAGGCGGCGGTGCATCGGGCACACCCGTTATAGCATCAAAAAGCGGCAGAGTTGAGGTTGTTCAGCGAAGCAGTTCGGGCTACGGAAATATGGTGCTTATCAACCACGGCGACGGTTATAAAACCCGCTACGCCCATATGATTAAAGGCTCCATAACCGTTTCCGTAGGCGATTATGTTGAAGCGGGCAGAACCATCGGCAAAGTCGGTTCAACGGGTAACTCCACGGGACCCCACCTTCACTTTGAGGTTATCCGCAACGGTGAAACCCAGAACCCCAAAAACTATATTTACTAAAAAAAAGACACCGCAGAGTGACTGAATGCACACTGCGGTGTTTACTTATCTGAATATGTTTAAATCAATATTATCGGCAACAAGCTTTCCGCCGAGCTTATTGGGGTGAAGATTATCTTTACCGAGATATTCCTTCTTTGAGCAGTTCGGTTTTTCGGGATTGACACAAACAGAAGCCTGGTCATAAACCGAATAAAAAAGGTGTTTATTCTCTTCAAGAAGCCGGTTATATTCGTGCACAAGTTTTTCTTTTTCAGGTCTTGAATCAATACATTCGCCGAAATTCAGCACATTGAAAACTACAAACTTTTTTCCCTTTTCCGCAAGCCTTTCGCCTATGCTTATAACGCCGTCAAGTGCTTCCCTTGCGGTTGGCTTTTCACTTTTCGGAGTAGTTATGGTGCCGTACTGTAAAAAGTCATTTGTACCCAATACAAAAATCACGTATTCAGTATCGTCATAATTCAGCACATCTCTTTCAAGCCGGTTGATTCCGCTTATACCGAAAAGCCCCTTGCATATGAACCGTCTGCTGAAATCACGAAGAATTCTGTTGCCCATAATTGATTTATTGATTACCGAATATCTGCCGGGGAATTCATTTCTGATTCTCTCGGCAAAAGCATTTGTCCAATATCCCTGCTGACTTATGGAATCACCGAAAACCGTTATTGCCGTTGCCCCTGTACCGTTAAGGAGCTCAACAGACTGAAACAACGGAATGGGCTTATGGAAATACATTTTCAGTACCTTTGAAGCAACCTCTCTTACGCCGTCACGGATTCTTCGCTGATTGGTTATGTATTTTTCGGCAACAGCATTGCCCTTGACCGTAATAAGGTCAACATTGTCAATAAGATTCCCGCTTCTCAGCGCACCTTTTTTAACATATGCGCTGACACAAAAATATTCATTTACACCGATATCAAGCTTTACGGGGTCCGTAACCGCAGTCTGCCCGATTTTAAGCCAGAAACCGCCCTGACCTTTTACGGTTACACGCTTTGCTTCACCCGTGAGATTGCCGTTTTCGTCGCACTTTGCGACTGACAAAGCACCGATAAGCACAGGGTTTTTTGCACATTCATTTGAAAGTTCAATGCGTACCTGACTGCCCGATACGGCGGATTTTATAACCATTCTGTATGTCTTTGGGCATGACGGATAATAGAAAAAAGATAATGCGGAATGTGCCTGACCCCAGGTCTGAACCCATTTTTCACCCATAAAATCACCTCATTCCTTTGTTATATCAACAATCGTCAGTACGTCGTCTGCATTAACAGTAAACCTTATGTTAAAACCTGCAAAGTCAATGCCGTATACCCTGTCGGGCTCATTCTGATATCCGGGTCTGGGGTCCTGTGCAAGAACGGCTTTAAGAGCATTACGCTTACCCTCGGGTATCACATCAATAATTCCGTCGGGAATTTCAACCGCTAATCTCCCCTGTTTTTCATCAAGAGCAAAGCCGTTGCTTGCCTCGGGATGGGAGTCCACATAGGGAAGGTAAGGCTTTATATCGTAAATCGGCGTGCCGTCAAGCAAATCAGCTCCTGAAACACGCAGAACAAATCCATATTTTTCTGTTTTTTCAACACTGAGAAGTTTAACGCATGAAAGACCTATGGGGTTTGGTCTGAACGGCGAACGGGTTGCAAAAACGCCCATTCTTTTGTTGCCTCCCAGCCTTGGCGGACGCACTGTCGGCGACCACTCTTTATCCGCACACTCGGAAAACTGCCACAAAAGCCAGATGTGGGAATATTCTTCAATGCCTCTGAGGGCTTCGGGTATGCGGTATTCGGGCTCAAATATGATTGTTGCTTCAAGCTCGTCAACAAGACCGCTCTGACGGGGAATGCCGAATTTTGAAGTGAAATCGGTGTGAATATGCGCAATTATCTTCATATTTTTCTCCTTAAAAAAACGCTGAAATTACTTTATACGAATGCAATCGCCATTGTCCTCAATTTCAACAAAACAGGGTTTTTCATATCCCGTACAGTTGGGAGAATGATATGTCAGATACAAACTGTCTTTTCCGCCAAAAATCATACCGTGGCCGCCGTCATCATCAATAAGCGGAGCAAGATGCTCAAAATTCATGCTGAGCTCGCCGTCGGTAAATTTAACAAGACATTCTGCGTATTTGCCCTTTATAAAGGTTGACCACAGCATCAGAAGTTCACCCGTCTTTGTGCGGTACATAAAAGGACCGTCGGTTATTCTGTGGTCATTTTCGTTTTTGATTTCTTCTGCCCAGCAAGGCTCGGATGCCTTGAAAAGTGTTACGGCATCTCCGATTCTTTCGGTAAGGTCATCGCTCAGAGGTGCATAGCAAATTGTGCCGTCAATAATCTGTGTGTGCTCGTGACAGAAAACAATATACGGCTTGCCTTCTTTGTTTATGTAAAGAGTGCCGTCAAGGCATTCCCATTCCTCAGGTGTGACAACGCCGTTGCTGTGAGGCGCAAAAGGACCGAGAGGAGTGCCGGCTTTCAGGATAAACGTACCTCTGAGACCGTTGCTCTTTCTTGTGAAGGTTGCAAACATATAATAACTGCCGTTGTATTTATGCACTTCGGGTGCCCAGTTCACATTCAGATTCATATCATATTTTTCGGAATTAAAGCACTCTGCGGGCTCACTCCAGTTTTCAAGGTCGGTTGATACATACACATCGAAGCCTGCGGTTTTCTGACCGAAATTTTCTGCTCTCGTTCCGTACATATAATATTTTTCGTTTTCATAAAGAACAAACGGGTCACGGATATTTATTTCGCTGTTTTTCATCTTTTGTACCTCTTTTCGACTTTGAATACGGTAAATTAAGGTTCATTGGGTTGATTATAGCATAAAAATACTGTGTTTTCAATGAAGAAAACAGGGAACGGCAAAACCGCTCCCTGTTGATATTATAATCCTAAAAGTTCTTTTTTCTTGTTTTCAAACTCTTCCTGAGTTATTGCACCACTGTCAAGCAAATCTTTATATTTTTTCAATTCATCGGCATTTGTGGTTTCCTGAATGTTATTAACAACGGTCTGCTGTGATTCTTTTGAGTCTGCAATGAACGATGAGCGCTTTGCAAAAGCAACAACGATTACTGCAAACAGTAAACCGATAACAATTATTCCGGGGAACTTCTCTGACGAAATAACAGAAAGCTCTTTTCCGCCTTGTGTGCAAGTGATAAGATTAAAAACTGTAACAACAAAAAGCACTATCGCAACAGCTCCGTGGGCTTTACCGTCTTTGTATGTACTTTTGGAAATGATGGAAATTATGCACATAACCGCACAGAGCAAGAATAAAGCACACATCGGAATGAAAAACATAGGAAATTTTTCTATAAGACTGATAGCAGAAACCTCATAAGGTTGACTAAATACGCTGTTGCCAATCACTGTGATATTTCGCAAATTCAAGATACCAAATGATGCGATTAACAAAACCAGCTGAACCGCATTTGCAATTTTTTTCTTCATAACAATAAACACCTCTTGGTTTGTATGTATTTTGATGTTGTTTATGGAGAATCGTATTTTCGCCTCCTCAAAATAAGCTGACACCGTTTTATTCTCCATAAAATAAAAAAGTGTGTGCTAACCGAAGTTATGCACACACGAAAAACACAAACTCCGTTTAGCTACCACACTATAATTTCATATCCGATAAAAGGGCATAGAAATATAGAAGTTCGTATTTTTACCGAAGATAAAAACACCAACCCTTATTATCGGAATAAAATATTAAATTATAGTGTGGTAATTTTAGTATAACATCACAAACCCGTTTTTTCAAGTGTTTTCATAAAAAACAAAAATCCCCTGAAATCTGAATTTCAGGAGATATGTTTCACTTTATATTCTCTTTGGCGATAGTTTTCTTTTCAATGGTAATACACGATGCTGTAAGTATACTTCGTATTCTGCCGCATCGGTTTTGTTTTAGTGAAATATCCTTCGGATGTGAAATAATGACCGTTGGTCATCGTGAAATTTTCTGCTTATGCAGAAAGTGAAATGAAATAAATCCACCAACGCCCGCAGGCATTTCACATTGCTGAGCAATATTTCACATCCTATGGATATTTCACAAATCCCGTAAGGGATTTATTTCGTTGAAAAAGCACTTCCCTCAGGAAGTGCTTTTTTCTGGAGCTGCTAGGCGGACTTGAACCGCCGACCTCATCCTTACCAAGCACACAAGACCGATTCTCGGTCTTGTTTTGGAGACGATACCCCCAACAACCCCTTGATACTAAACAAGTTTTAGGAATCTTAATTATGTAGAGGTCTTGTTTCATACTAACTCAGACCTCATCTCTAAATCAATAATAGTATAAAACAATTATATTATAAAATCAACAGGTATGTAATAAGTTTTTAACAACATTTATGAGCCTTTATAACAACCTAATAACAACTATTTAATAAGAAAGATACAACTTTTTTTGAGAAGCTTTGTATCTTTCTTGTTTTTTGCATTTATAACGACTGATAAATTGTGGTTGCGTGATATACTGTAGACACAGCAGAGGGGAACACACCAAAACAAAACGCCTGAAAGGAGTGAACGAAACCAAGAGGCAAACGGTGAAACCTGAAGTGCTGAAATAAGGTAGCGACTTACCGCAAAATAACAAAATAATTTAGAAAAGGAAATGATAACGATGACAATTAATTTTGAAAAAAACACAAT
>SVOC01000020.1 GCA_015066625.1 Oscillospiraceae bacterium | reverse complement strand
AGCAATCACATTATACCATGGATTTATATGAGTTACTTTATTTTCTTAAACTGTTGCACTTGATAGTATAATTCACCTTAAACAAAAAAACACCCTGCACGGAGTGTGCAGGGTGTTCTGAAATTGTTATGAGGTGAAGACCTGAATTGCCGATGAGAATTTGCAGTATTGTTCAAACATGTCAGCAGGCTGAGTGCAGCCTTCAGCCGTATTGAAAACCGCATTCAGGTCAAAGCCCATTGATAAGAGGATATCTACAAGTTCCTTGGAGTCAACAGTGCTTGAAGAACAGCTTGATGTGGCACCGCTTGCAGTGGCTGTGCCCACAAGCGTAATTGTTGGTTTTATATATTTGCTCATTATCCTAATCCTTTCTTAAAATCCGAGAACACTTTTGATTACGTTGAATACCTTTGTGACCATTTCGATTACCCAGTTGATGAATCTGACGAGCCAGCATTCCGATGAGTTATCGTCTGAAGGCTCTTCGGGATTCACGGGATTTTCGGGTTCAACGGGGTCTGCGGGAGCCTCGGGTTCGGTATTGGGAGTATTGGGCTCGACGGTTGTGGCGGGAGCCGACATCATAAAGCTTGCGGTAGCAAGGTCAAGTTCTGTTGTAGCAAACAAGAATGTATCAACAGTGCTTGTAACCTTGATTGAACCGACTGAAAGAAGAGCATCTGAAGTCATATTCTGAATTGCAACGGTACGGTCCGTGATGTAATCGGTAATGTCATAATACATTTCGGTGTTGCTATTGACTTTGAACTGATTCTCACCGATCTTAACAGTGGGAGTGCCCGATGCAGCTCTCAGGCTGATCATAACGCTTGTTGTAGTTTTGTCAAAATCTTTAATGGTGAATGAAACAGCCGTGTTACTTTTTGCAAGGTAAAGCTCATCCTTGGGACCGACTGAATTGTAGTTTTCAACGGTGATTTCTGCATTGTCATTACCTGAAACATAAGCAAAGAATGAAGTCAGACCGGGGATTATGCCGTCTTCTTTACCGTTTACAAGGTTATCCATAACATTGTAGTACTGAGCATTCTTTTCGGAAGGAATGTAGTATTCATCACCGTTCTCGAAGGGCTTATAAACTCTTACGGAGTCAATAACGTTGAAAAGGCTTGTTACTGCCTGAGTTCTTACTTCGCCTTCTTCAACGGTGTTTGCACCGTTGCCGCCGTTGAGTACGGAATCGTCATCGAACCATACAACTTCAACTTCTTCAGCATCGAGAACATAATCAAGACCGATTTCTGCAAGTGCTTCGCGAAGCTCTGCGTTGCCTGCGCCTGATGCCGTGCTGACGGTCATACCGTCAACTGCCTGAGTGCTTACCTGACTGTTGCAAGCGCCTGACATTGAGGGCAGGTAGGAAGCGATAATCTGAAGCGTGTAGTTGCTGTAACCGTTAGCAAGCTTTGCTTCGCTGATAACGGGAACCTGATAAAGAGTGTTGTTTGTTGAGGCTGCGTATCTGCTGTCAGCGTAGTAAGTGTCAACAACATAGGACTTGACTACCTTGCTTGTTTTGTTGTCTCTGAGAGTAACAACAAGAACACCGGTGTCGGGACCGCAAGCGCTGATAAGGTCAAAGCCTTCGCCTGCGAAGTCAAATGTCATATTCTTTGAACGCTTGTTTGTGTCGTTAACGGTTACCGTGTAAGCTGAGCCGTTTGAGTAGTTTGAAAGCTTGTTGTAGCCGTTGATGTTGCTGTCGTAGCCGTAAACATCATTTTCTGTTGAAGAACTCTGGTTTACAGTGGTTGCTGTGCCTCTGGTCCAATCAAGTCCGGTGAGTGTCTGCGTAAACAGATTTTCTTCATAGAGAACGTTTGATGCGGGGGCAACGGTGATTTCATTCTTGATTTCTGTTTCTCTACCGTCAGCAGTAACTAAAGCGTGATAGTAAATCTTTTCGGCATCGTCAACCGCTTTTGAGGGAGTGTAGGTAACGGTTTCGCCCTTTACGGCAAATGTACCGTAAGTACCGTTAATGGTTGTTGCGCCGTAGTTTGTGCCGTCGGAGCTGAAGCCGAGGAATTCCTTTTTGCCTTCTGCCAAATTGTAAACCGTATCGTTTGCAAGAGGTGTGATATCAATGGGTGTTGCAAAGTCAACAACAACTGTGTCTTTTGCAAGAGCAGTATCGTTGATAACCCACTTTGAAGTGAGGTAAACAGTTGAGGTGCTGTTAATTGCTGAATCTGCGGTTACAGGTCTGTCACCGTCATACCAACCGAGGAAGGTGTGACCTGCCTTTGTGGGAGTGGGAAGCACGCCGAAAGTATCGCTGTTTCTTACAATCTTGTTAGCGGGCTTAACATTGATATCAATGCCGTCATGCTCATAAACGCGGATGTTGTTGAATGTTGTAACATTACCGCCGTTGTTTGAGTCAACACGGATTACAGCTCTTGTTGCACCTGCGGGAGCAGTGAATATCTGTGTGGCGTTGCCACCGCCGTTTGCTGCGTATCTGTTTCCGCTGTCAGTGAAATCAATACCTGTGCCGCTTGATGTTTTTGAATCGTAGAAGAAGATGTAAATGTCCCAAGCGTTGCCTGTAACATCAGCCTCAATCTTATATTGCTTGCCTGCCGTTACGGGGAAGATGGGTGAAGTTGAAGTAGCTTCGCCTGCACCTGTGTTACAAGTGATTGTGAAGCCTGTGTCTGTTACGTTGGAAACGGTGCCGTTGCCTGCACTCTTGTTCCAAGCTCTGAAATCGATAAGGTTATCGAATGTGACATTGACTTCTGAAAGCTGCCATACCGCATAGAAGGTAACGTTGCCGTTATTCACAGTGGTAAGCTTGCTTACGCTCTGACCGAGTGCATACTGTGCGGTCGCTGCGTTCTTGTCTGTTGACCAGCCGAGAAGCCTGTAGCCTGTTTTTGATATGCTGCTGCCTGAATCAAGTGCTACGGTTTCTGAATACTTGACTGGTTTGTTTGCGATTGAACCTGTACCGCCGTTTGCGTCGTAAATAATTGTGTAGGTGTATTCGGTCCATACCGAGAAGATTGATTTGTGATTTGTTGCAATGTCTGCACCTGTTACTGCTTTTCCGTCAGCATCTTTCCATCCGCCGAAGGTGTAGCCTGTTCTGGTGAGAACGGGAAGAACGCCGTAAGAGCTGTATTCTTTGTAAACATCTTCGGTCTTTGCGTATTCAACATCAGCATAATAGCGAGCTGCATCAATCAGCTTGATGTTGGAGAAGGTTGATTCGCAGGGATCGTTGGTTGTGTTACCGAATCGGAAGCTTGCCTGAGTGGTATTGAGACCGGTTGTGAACTTTATGACATAGTGGTATGTGCCGGCGTTACCGTAATTACCGAACCAGGAATTGGACTCGGTTTTTGATGACCAGTTTCCGCCGTTTGTCTGAATGCTCATGTTCGTCGGAACATCTCCGGCACCGCCGCTTGCATTATAGAAGAACATGAATGCCTGGGATTTTCCGTCTGTTGTAACATCATATTCAAACACATACTCTGTGTTGGGGTTGAGCTTAACCTTATAGAAATGGTCTGCTGAACCGTATTCGGTGTATGCTTCACCGCCCGTGATTGTGTCGTTAACAATGGTGATTTTGCCGTCTTTGTAGGTGGCTGTTCCTCTGTCGCCAACAACTTTCATGCTTGCGGGGAACTGGGACATCTCATAAGCACTGAAAAGGTTATCATATTTCAATGCGTAGAACTTATCAACCAGTTCTTCCATGGCATCGTTAAGCTGTTTCTTTGCCTCATCGATTTGCGACTGAGTTGCGGAGGGATCGCCGAGAACGGTTGCTGCTTCCTGGAGCTCTCTGTTGAAATCGGCATCATCATCAACTATAGTATAGCCGTTGAGAATCGCATCACGAAGACCGCTCTTATCGGTTACGGAGCAGAGAACTGATGTACCTGCGGTTGAATATCTTCTTGCAACAGCAATCTGGTAGGCTTCACCGCGAGCTATTGCATGGATATATTTACCGTCAATGTCCGATACATTATATGAAGGAATAACTGTTTCTCTGTAGGGGAGTTTACTCATATCTTCACCGAGCTCTTTATAAAGCTGACCGTGAGAACTGTTTGAAGTCCAACCGCTGGGTACAGCATTAAGATCTGTAGCTGTGAAGGATTCACTTGTACCTAAAGTGTAATAAGTGTTGTAACTCTGAAGTGAGTTGTTCGGATAACCGTCATCAATTCTCAGAGCATCGTAACCTATTTTAAGATTGGGAATCTGATTTGTGTTTGTGTAACGGGATTTATCAACTGTCAGCAAGCCCAGGTAGCTCTGTGCTCTTGAACCGTCGTGGCCGTTGGTTGCAGCCTGCATGACATAATAGTCGTTTGTGTTGCTGCTTACATTAATGTAGTCATTTGCAGTTTCGCCTGAACCGCCTGACGGCATAGCTCCATGTAAAGGATCAGCTTTAAAGTAACCAAAATTACGATAGTCTGCGTGCAAAGAGCCTAAAGGAGCCTGCTTGGTGTGGTCAACTCCGTTGGCACCTGTTATCCATGAAGAAATTTCGTTTTGAGAATTGCCAACCTGACGGGCTTCCGCAACGGCACCCACGGTGCGTCCGGGTGCATACATAACGGTATATGCCGTGAAGACTTCCGACGTGCCGTCATTTTTATAGACGGTTATCTCCCACTTGGCGGTTGCTTTTTCGCCCGGCTGAAGACCTGCACCTGAAAAACGCATGCCGTAGCTATGGTCGTTTATGTATGTTCCCGAGGAGTCAAAGCGTATTTTTGAGCCTTCGCTGATTTCTGAGCCGCTTGAATCGCAGAGGAAGATATCGTTGGAGGGGTCTGTAACGTTTGTGATTTTAACGCTGAATTCTTTGGCGTCTTTGATTGAAAGGCCGAGATACATTCCTGCATCGCGCTTGGCTTCGGTTACAACCTTATTGTTGAGGCTTTCATCCATTATGTTGTTTACATAATACTGGCCGATTTTTGAAGCACCGTTTGCGGGGGTCATGTAAACAGTTTCGGGAACTGCAATCTTGCTCTTATCCTGTTCAGCCTGGTTATCTTTGTTAGCAACTGTTTTGAAGTCGTTATAAATCTCGCCTACTTTACCTGTTGTAAGATAATATGAGTATTCAATCGGCTTGTAGCTTTCAAATGTCATCTGGCCAACGGGTGAAATATATGATGTGGGGTTTTCTGTAGCAGGGTCTGGAGTAACAGCGTGTCTGTTGGCGGTGGGTACAAGCTGACCGTTCTTTGCAGCCTCTTCCTGGTATTTGGGGAAGAAACAGCCGTAATGGAAATCGGTTACGCCTGCAGAATAAACGCCGACACCGAAGCTGTTCGCATCGTCGCTGGCTGCGAAAGCAGCCCAGTTTTCGTAACAGTCAACAGTAGGATCAACCGGTGTTTCAAGCAAAGCATTGTATTCGGGAAGAACGCCCCAGAAATCAGGTTCTTCTATTTTCTTATAGTTTGTTGTTGTCCATTCACTGCCTTGTGCAACATTGTTGTAAACAAAGTGGTTAAGAGGCTCAATGATGTAAACTGCGGGAAGCTCCTGGTCACGGGTGTGTGCGGGATAACCCGAATAGTCAACAAAGCGGCAATATGTTTTAATCATTCCGTCTTCGAAAACATACCATGCTTCCATGTAAGAATCGGTTACATAGCTGTCGGGGTAGTCAACTGAGTTTTTACCCCAGTCAAGAGGACGGGTTTTAATGTAAATCTGGTCATCGGTGATTCTGTAGTCGATAACCTTACTTGCCTCGTTACCCTTGGTAGTGCCGTCTGCATTATTAATAACAAGGTTACCGCCCTGAACGGGGTTGTAGGGCCAGGGATTTCCGTTATAGTCGCCCATTTCGTAGGGCTTCTGCGATGTGCCGTAATATGACTGCTGGAGGTATCTGCCTCGGTCAAATTTGTTGATAAGGTTAACATTTTCGGCTTTTCGCGAAATGTAGTTTGTGCCGTAATCAGCATTCAATCTTTCTGCGTAGTCAACCTTTGTAACTTGTTGGCCGCCTATATTGTAAACACGGGACTCAACGATGTTATTAAGGTCATAAATTTCAGAAACAACGCCGCCGAAGCTGAGGTCAATACCAACCTTGTAGCCGGTTTCAGCATTCTCGTAATACTGCGTTGAGTTGGATGGAATGGTAGCGGCAATTGTTGTTACTGAAAGCAATTCAAAATTGCCGAATTCCTTATCAAGGCAGGTGAATTTGATTGAATCAACATTGTAATGATTAACGCCTCTGAGGAAGCTGTCGATGTAAGAAGCGAAGGATCCGTTATCGGAGGGTTCAAGGAAGAAAACTTCGGTAATACCATCCATGACAATTTCGCCCTTGACATATGAATCGGAGAAATATGTCATTTCATAGCGGTTGAAAGGAGAGGGTGCCTGGTAATTAAGAGTATATTCGTTGTTTGCTACCGTGACGGGATAAGTAGCGCCGTTGACAACAATATTCTTATCTTTACCTGCGCTGACATTAACGTTGAATGTGGCAGTTTTACCGCCGTAGTGAACGGTGATTGACTGTGTTCCTGCTGTGCTGCTTGCATATTCGGGGGTGATGTAGTAACCCGAAGTGATATTGAAGGTTGTGTCGGGGTCTGTTGCTCCGTCTCCGTCAGCATCGCCCTTGCCGTTAATGGTTGCTTTGAGAACAAGACCGGCAGTGTTCAGCTTTTCGCCCACGGTGTATTCTGTTTTTGCGGGCATTGTAGCAACCGTAAGGCTGTCAACCGCAGGTTCAAACTTGGGATACACAGTCATGCTCTGGGGCTGGATGGGAGTATCGGAAGCAATGCGGGTGCCTGTGCCGTCTTTGCCTGTATACCAGCCGGCAAAAATGTAATTTTCGGGGTATGTTGCGGCAGGGGGAGTGGGAAGTGTGCCGTATGTAGCGTTGCTGCCTGCTGTGTAAGTATAAGTCTTACGGACAGGGTCTACCTTGTGTTCAACGGGATAAGGTATGTTGTGAAGCTCAACATTCCTAACGGTACAGGTCAGACCTGCCTGCACATCACAGGCAACAGCGTATATGACCTGAATGAAATCTGTGTTTGCAGGTGTGGTGAATGTGAAACTGTTATCTCCGAATTTGGGAGACTCGTAGGGCAGATAAGTGATGATTTTGCCCGTTGAATCGTAATAAGCGATGTGAGGTCTGTAAAGAGTAGAAGCATGAAGGTTACCGTTGTCGAGGGTGTAAGAGAATGTGTAACTTGTTTCAGGCTCGACATCTATTGTATAATAATCGCCATTATTGCCCGGCTGATCCATAGTCGGATAATATGAGAAATTGGTAAACAGAAAGTGGCTGGCTGAATTGGTGGTAAGAGTCACACTCTTCTCATCCGCATTTGTAGTGAAAGAACCGGCGTTGTAATATCCGTGAGTTTGAGTGCCGACTTTTGCTGACCATGCAGCGAAATCAAAAAGGTTGGTTTCGTCAGCTACTATGTCAACTTTATAAATTGCTATGTTTTTGATATCGGCATAAGCGTTCTTGGCGGTGTTGCCGGCAAGGGTAAGTCGGATCTGAATATATGCCATGTCTTCGGGAACGGTGAAGGTGAAGCTGTTGTCACCCGTGCCGGTAGCCGCTCCGTTGACAAATGATTTGTATTCGTTTGATTCATCGTAAAAGAAAACGAAAGGAAAGAAGCCCGGCACATTACCTTGGATGTTGTAGCTGAGAGTGTAGGTAACGCCCTCTTCAACAGGCATTCTGTAATAATCGAAGTTGTCTTTGGTGTGTTCACCCGAACCCATTGAAGCTACGGTGTAAACATTTTCAGAAGTTTTGTTGGTAAGCCTGAAGCTGCCGTTCTGCAAGTCCATATTGGTTACAGAACCGACATCGTACGCAGCAACGGCTCCGCTTGCTATAGAATCATTTGTTACACGCATTGAATTCTGGTTGATTACCCAATGATCGAGAACGAAAAGGTTTTCGAATGCAAGTTCAACCGTGAAGCTTGTTGCCGCTGAGCTGAAAATCATTCCGATGGTGGGAACGAGCAATGCAGCTACCAACAACAATGTGATTATTGGTTTGACAAATTTTTTCATAAAATTACCTCCATGATTTTTGCGTTATCTATGTTAAATCCAAATTGTTTCTTGGACAATGATTTTCGTGCTTCGTCATAAATTCTTCGCACAGTCTTTTGTGTTCCGCCGCTTTTCGGCAGAGATATTCGGGCACGGTGCTGAAATCGTTTGTTTCGGCAAGCGTTACCGCCGCACACATATCGCAGTAATTTCTCAAATCGCAGGTTTTGCATTTCAGAGGGAGAAAAATATTCTCTCTCGATTTCTTTATGCATTCCCACGCATCATTGAAACTGCTGATTTCAAACATAGGCGTCGTCATCATTCCGCAGGGGGTCATTTTACCGTCCCATGTTACCCAGAAGGTGCTTTTGCCCGCACGGCAGGGGATTTGCTCGCCTCTTTCGCCGCCGTCCGTATTCTTCCGTTTGATATCCGCCTTTGCCTCAATATGCTTTCTCAGCCTTTCGCCGCCCATATTGAGAAGCTTGCATTCAAACTGAACCTTTGCCGCTTCTTCAGGTGACATTCTCTCCGCCGTATCGCCGCCTGCCCTGACGGGCGGGAACATATAAGTCACGGTCTGAACGGGTAAGCCCAGTTCGTTTGCAAAATCGTATATCTTTTTTGCATCGTGGCTGTTATATTGCGTTGCGGTGTAATTGATTTTAACGCCGATTCCCGCTTCACGGAGCTTTCTCACGGCTGTAAAAACTTTTTCGTAAGCCTTTCCGTTGCCGCAAAGCTCACGGTAGGTTTCTTCCGACGCACCGTAAAGCGATATATTAAGCTTCTGCGGAGGATTGTCCGCAAAAAATTTAACCTTGTCATCATCAATCAGCAACCCGTTAGTATTGACTGAAACGAGAAGCCCCAGCTTTTTTGCACCGAGATAGATTTCTTCAAAGTCTTTTCTCAGAAGCGGCTCGCCGCCTGTAAGCAAAAGCATCAGCATTCCTGCTTCCTGAGCCTGCCGTGCAAGGTCAAGCCACCATTGGGTGCTTTTTTCGTGCTTCATTGCTTCGCAGTCATTCTCTTTTCGGTGAATGTAACACATTTTGCAGTCCAGAGGACAGCGTGAGGTTAATTCAAACGAGCCCGAAAGAGGAACGGAGCTTTTATCTGCCTTGGAAAAAAGATTGCTTATGAAAAGGTCGTATTCAAGTCCCAATCAGATAACACCTCCGTTTTGCAAAGCATTTTCAAGAGCTTCAACCGCTTTTTCATCGGGAGTACATTCAAGGGAATAAACGGGTACTGCCCCGAGAAGCTCTATAAGCAGGTCAAAGATTTTTGTTTGTTCGTTGGGTGCAAGAAGGTCAAGATAAACATTCTGCAGAATTCCCTGCAGTGCTTTAAGCCCCGACAGCCGCCTGATTTTATTTTCGGGCGCCTGACCGAGCAATATTATTGCACCGAGGGGGAGCGCTTTGTTTTTGCAGATACCGCTCGTTCCGCAGAACGGAACTCCGCAGGCATAAACTCCGTTTTCAACAAGAACTCCCGCTTTGTCGCCGTTGATGACTTCTGCGCCGCGGTATTTCTCCCACAGTGCCGCCTGAGTGCTCTTGCCTGTGCCGCTGTTTGCCGAAAACAAAATTCCTTTGCCGTTTACCGAAATGAACGATGAATGCATAAAAAACGCATTTTTCGGCAGTAAAAGCTGAGCAAGCGAAACCGAGCTCCACATATATCTGCCGTCCATCATAATAGGGAAGCTTGCCGCCGTGAAGAATGTTTCGCTGTAAGATGTGTCGGCAGGTGTGTACTTCGTGAGTGCGCCGTGCTGCCTTATCATAGGGAATGCACGGTAAACCCAATCGCCGTCAACCGAAACGCTGAATTCGCCTGCAGTGCCTTTGGCTTCGCCCTGCATTTCGGGGAAGGGTTCACGCACGGTGCAGCGGATATTTATATCTGCTTCATTGCTCTCGGCTTCAAACTGTGCCCACAGCGGATTATCGCCGGGGAAGTATTCAGCCTCAATGCAAATCAGCTTTTTGCAAACGGAATAAATCTTCTTCATAGCCAGACATCGGTGAAGCCCGAAAGGCAATCACCCATATTGCTCCATCGTAATTACGGAAATTATACATCAAAACCCCTTTTAAGTCAATATGATATTATAAAATTTTTATACAAAATATCTTGTAATTGTCTACGCTTTTATGTTATAATTCATCATAATGGGGTTCTATGTGCAAACAAATGACAAGGGGGAATTCTGTGAAAAAACCCAATGAATATATTGAGCTTTTCCGTTCACTGGGCAAGGAATGGAAATGGCTTTTGCAGTATGTTTCCAGATATCGTCTTCAGGTGCTTATCTATGTGGTTATCGGGCTTCTGAGCACCGCGATGGGTCTCGGTGCAAGCGTTGCTTCAAAATACCTGATAGATTCCGTTGTTTCCCACAGCAACGATACAATTTTCAAAAGCGCGGTGATTGCCGTAACACTCGGGGTAACGCAGATTGTTGTCGGTGCCGTGGTTTCCAGAATAGCGGGAGTAGTGGGCACAAAAATCAGCACGGAGATAAGGGGCGGTGTTTATGAATACGTCACTTACTCAAAATGGGAACATATCAGAAAGTATCATTCGGGCGACCTTCTTAACAGAATCGAGGGCGATGTGGGTGTGGTTTCAAGCGGTATAGTTTCCTTTATTCCCAAGGTTTTCACCACATCCGCTCAGTTTATAGGATGCCTGGCAGTGGTGCTTTATTACGACCCGACAATGGCAATTTTTGCATTTATGAGCGCTCCGTTTCTTGTTTTTTCCTCAAGAATTACAACAAAAATGGTGCGTAAATACAACAAAGAAAGCCGTGAAATGAACGGAAAAATACTTTCTTTTTACTCCGAATCCATTCAGAATCTGCAGACTATCAAGGCATTTGACATAACGAAACGGTATGTTGAGCAGATGAAAATTAATCTTCAGCTTCACAGAAAAATCAAGCTTGACCACGACAGGTTTTCGATAATAATGAGCCTTTGTATGTCATTGATAGGTCTGGTTGTTGCCTACACCTGTTACGGCTGGGGTGTTTACAGATTATGGCAGGGAGCTATTTCTTACGGAACGATGACCTTATTTCTGCAGATTTCGGGTCAGCTTACGGGCTCGTTTTCATCCCTTGTATCGCTTCTTCCGGGTGCGATTTCAATCGCCACCTCGGCAGGCAGAATTATGGAAATCACAAGCCTTCCTCTTGAAGAAAACAGAGATACTCAGATTGCTGAAAAAATGGAGAAATCCGTTGAAAAACAAGGAGTTTCAATCATTTGTAATGACCTTAAATACACTTATCCCGACGGCGATAAACCCGTTGTGGCAAATGTTTCTTTCAAAGCCGATGCAGGCGAAACCATTGCTTTTGTAGGCCCTTCGGGAGAGGGAAAAACCACCCTTCTCAGGCTGATTCTCGGTCTTGTTGAAGCCGATTCCGGTGAGCTTGTTCTGGCAGCAAAAAACGGCGAAAAAATCCCAGTTTCAGAGTGCACGAGAAGGTTTTGCTCCTATGTTCCGCAAGGCAATGCAATATTCTCGGGAACGGTTGCGGATAACCTGCGAATAGTAAAACCAGAGGCAACCGACGAGGAAATTATCGGTGCTCTCGTTACCGCAGATGCATGGAGTTTTGTTGAAGAATTGCCCCTGGGAATCAACACGGAAATCAGCGAAAAAGGCGTTAATTTCTCCGAAGGACAGGTTCAGAGAATGTCGATAGCAAGAGCTGTTCTCCGCGATGCACCGATTATGGTTATGGATGAGGCGACGAGTGCCCTTGATGCAAAAACCGAGGAGGTTGTTCTTGCAAATCTGATGAAAGAATATCCCAACAGGATAAGGATAATAACCAGCCATAGACCCAGTATGCTGCAATATTGCACAAGGGTTTACAGGATTGACGAAAACGGAAGCCTTGTTGAAACAAAACCCGAAGAAGTTATAGCTCAATAAACGGTTAACCGACATCACAGCGTGGTGTCGGTTTTTTACATCTGCTACTTGATTTTAATATTATAGTTTGATATAATATAGTGATTTTTATGTTCAAGTTATGTGTCTTACTATATTTATTTAATTGCCACAAAGCACTTCAGGGAGGTTTGTTTATGAAGGCAGCAAAGAAGGTTCTGGCTTTTTTACTCTGTGTGTTAATATTTGCAACAGGCATATTCAATGAAGGTTGGTATTCGCTTGTGCAATCAATCAAGGCGTCGGCTGTAACGGATCACGTTCAGAGTTATAATGACGCCCGAGTTGAACTTGATTTCAACAGAGGTTGGAGCTTTGCATTCTGTGAAGATTCAGCAGCCTACCTGAAAGGTTTTGACGATTCGGGGTGGGAAAAGGTTGATTTGCCACACGATTTCAGCATAAGTCAGGAATTTACCGCATCGGGAACAGAAGCTGAAAGCGGAAATCTGCCCGGCGGAACAGGTTGGTACAGAAAATGGTTCAATCTTTACGATTACTATACAGGCGACCGTATAATTCTTAATTTTGACGGGGCTTACCAGCACACCTATGTATATGTGAACGGTCAGTATGTGGGAGAAAACCATTACGGTTACAACAGTTTTTCTTTTGAAATATCAGACTATCTTATCTGCTCAAACACAGCGCTCAACCTCATTGCTGTCAAGGTTGTGAATGACCTTCCTTCAAGCCGTTGGTATTCGGGTTCGGGTATCAACAGGGATGTTACGCTTACCATTGCAGACCCTGTTCATATTTCACTTTACGGACCTCAGGTAATAACTCCGGGTATTGCGGAGGGTGACGGTACTGCAAGATCAAATGTAACAGTGAGTAACAGCGCGGCAATTACCCGAAAAGTTACTGTTGAAACTACTATCCTTGACGATAAAAATGATCCTGTGAGTGAAACCGCGGTATCACCGCTTATTACAGTGCCTGCCAAAGCAGAACAGTCGGTTATTCTTGAACCCAAAGTCAATTCTCCCGTGCTGTGGAGTCCGGATAATCCCTGCCTTTACAAGTTGAAGACTGTCGTAAAGAATGAATCCGGTGAGCTTATTGATGAATATCATACAGTATTCGGCTACCGTTACATTGACTGGGATGAAGACAAAGGGTTCAGCTTGAACGGCGAATATATGAAACTTAAAGGTGTTTGTCTTCATCACGACCAGGGAGCACTTGGTTCTGTACAGGAATACGAAGCAATTTACCGTCAGGTTGTTATTCTTAAAGAGATGGGCTGTAATGCAATCCGTACCTCGCATAACAGCGCATCAAGAGTTCTGATTGATATCTGTAACGAGCTCGGTATGCTTGTTATGGAAGAATTCTTTGACGGTTGGGATGCTTCCAAAAACGGTAACACCAACGATTTCAGTAAATATTTCTATGAGGATATATCTTCATCAAATACCGCTGTCGGTGCCCACGGTCAGAAATGGTTTGAGTATGTTGTTGAGCAGACGGTATTGCGCGACAGACATGACCCCTGTATCATTGCGTGGGATATTGGCAATGAGCTTTCTAACATAACAAGCGGTGAATCAACAGCGAATTATGAAGAAATAGCCAAGTCCATTGTTGAAATAACAGACAGACTTGACCCATCAAGAGTTGTGCTTCAGGGCAATAACAGACCGTATTACGAACCTGCAACCAACACTATGATTGACGGATATATGGATGTTATCGGCGGTAACTACAGTCCTGATGCCTGGATCAGCGTTATGAATGACCCCACAGATTCAAGATACGGCAAGCCTTTTGTTGCAACGGAAGCAGCTTCCGCAACCAACAGCCGTGGTATTTACAGCACAATGTCAACCACCGATAATTATCAGTGCACATCCTATGACACCGAAGCGGTATCATGGGGTAACGAAGCGGCAGAAGCCTGGTATGCGGTTGCCACAAATGACTGGTTCTCCGGTGAATTTGTATGGACAGGCTTTGACTATATCGGCGAGCCTACCCCCTGGGACGATATGGTTTATGCAAGTCCGGGCTTAGCTCCCAACTCATCATATTTCGGTATTGTTGATACGGCAGGCTTTGCAAAAGACTCCTACTACCTTTACAGAAGCCTGTGGAATGATAAGAGCACCACGCTTCACCTCGTTCCGGGTTCGTGGAACAAGGAAAATCTTTTTCTCGATAACGGATATGTGAATGTTGCGGTTTACAGCAACGCAAAGAAAACAGAACTGCTTCTTAACGGCAAGGTTATTGCAACTGCCACTTCAAATGTTGTTACAACACCTGCGGGTTATACATACAGAACATGGACAGAAAGTATAAAGGATTATGCCAACTGTTCCGTAGGCAACTTCTACACAGGCAGCGGAGCGGATTTCTATCCTCAGTTCAGGGTGAAATATGCGGAAGGTACACTTTCCGTTAAAGCCTATGACGAAAATAACAATGAAATCACAGAAACTGCAGGCTCAACAAAATCCGTAACGGGCACTGCATCGCAGATTGCCGTGAATACCTGGCAGAATAAAAACACCTTTGTTGCAGACGGTGCGGACTATGTCTATGTTGAATTTGAGGCAAGAGATGCCGACGGCAATTTCATGAATGACTATAACGGCACTCTCAACGTAAAAGTTGACGACTCATCTGCAAGATATGCAAAAATTGTCGGTGTAGATAACGGTAATGCGGCAACAACGGATAAATTCCAGCAGCCTTCAGTGCTTATTTCCGATTCGGTGGCTGAAATACAGATGTTCAACGGTAAAGCACTTGTGATTCTCAGAACAACAGAAGAAGAAGGCACAATCAACCTTACCGCTGTTGCATCCGACGGTTCATCAAGTTTTTCAACTCAGGGTATTACGGTCACATCCGTAACCGAAACAGACATTGAACTTACCGATGAGTTTGAAGAGGTTGTCGTTCAAAACGGCGATGAATACGAACCTACTCTTTACGATGAATACGAAATGGTGAAGCATCACATCAACGAGCTTGAACCCCCTGAAACAGAAGAAGGCGGCTCGGGTGATTCGGGCAGCACGGGCGGCTCAACAAATACAGATATATATGAGATTTATCTTTCCGATTCAACTGTTTCGGAAGGCTGTATTCCTGACGGTGATTATGTAGTTTTTAATCAAGATACCGTAATGTCGGGCGAGTCGTTCTGGGGTTATACCCTTGCAGCAGATACCGATATCCGGTCCAAGACCAATTCTTCGTCAGGCTCTTACACTTATGAAAGCTTCGGCACAGATAAACTGAATGTTTTTACATTTGAACATCAGGGCAATAATAAATACCACATTAAAAATAAGAGCACAGGCGAATATATCACTTTGGGCGGTCATCCCGATCAGGGTGATTACTCCATTATGTATAGTACCACTCCCGAAAGCTTGTATGTTGATGTAACCGACAGCGGCTCAATTTTTATTCATTCTTCAGATTATTACATCTGCCATTACACCAATGCTACCCATTACTATGTTGCAACCAAAGGGGAAGTTGACAGTGTAAGCTGGAAAATAAACTATGAGATGTGGCTTTATACACTCAAGCCCGAGGAGCCCGTCGCACCTGCTCCCGCAGTTGACCCCGATAAGTTTGTGATTCATCTTGCGGATACAACCGCTTCCGAGAGATGTATTCCTGACGGCGAATACGTGCTTAACGTTAAGGATTGCGTAATGACCGACGAGATGGTTGCGGACTGGGGTGATATGCGCATAGATACTGCTATCACAGTAGATGAATGGGCAGTTACAGGTTCCCCTTATTATTACAACAGCTTTGATACAAGTTCTGACAATATATATGTGTTTACTCATCAGGGAGACGGCAAATATTATATTCAGAACAGGAATACACGCGAATATCTTGGCATAATCGGTTGGTGCCCGGGACTTATCTCCCAGCCGTACGCTTTTTATGTTGAAGCAAACGACAACGGTTCAGTTCAGATTTACACTTATATAAACGGAACGCGCATCACTTTTTTCCGCGAGTGGGAATATTTTGGCTTGTGCACAGCCGATAAGACCTATAACACTACAATCTGGCTCTATTCACCGGAATATCCGACTTCTGTTACACCTCCCGAAGGTGGCGATGACGGCGGAGACGACGAGGGCGGCAACACAGGCGGCACCGTCAATTCTGAGAAGAAAGCTCTTTATGATATTCTTCATGAAGGTATCGGGTATGATTATTCCGCCTATACGAGAGTCAGCTATGAAGCATTGCTCAGAGCCCTTGAAAGCGGTGTTGCAGTTTACAAAAAAGCCGATGCAACAGATGCGGAGCTGACTGCTGCAACAGCAGCTGTCCGCGCAGCAATCAATTCTCTAGAACTGGACGTCAAAAAAATCAACGGCACTCTGTTTAAATACGGTTACAACAACTCAAACGGCACAGCCGATTATTCCGACGGCGGATTTTTGATGAACGATATAGCTGTCAGACAGATGAAAACTGCCATTCTTGCAGATGTAAACCTTGTAAGTCAGATAAAGGAACTTATCGGTTATAACGATACAAGTATGGGTTGGGCTGGCAGCAGAGCCGACGAGGTGCTCGAAGAAGTTGCTGAGTTATATGCAAAAATTTATACTCTGCAGTTTACGGGCAAGCCCCGCAACGATTCAACCGTTTCTATTGCACCCTCTAACTTCCAGTATGTCAATGCAGACACAAAAATCCCCCTTACTCTCTGGAACGTGTGGACAAAAGATAATACTCACGGTGCCGATGACCCTCTGTTGGGTACAGAGCCCGTGCATGACGGTGCATCGGTTCAGGGTCTTGCAGGCGCAACCCTTGATAAGGGAGTTGTAACCTCCCATGCGGCATATACGCAAGGTCTTTCATATGCAAATGACGGACCCGATACCATGTATGATATTGAACGCTATACCTACGGTATCGATACAGGCACAAAATACAAAGAAATAACTCTTGAATATCTTACGGACATCAGTGTTCATTTCCCTGATTTGTTTACCCGTGAAACTCTTGATGCAAACGGTAATGTTACAACGGAAACGTCAGGTCAGTATGCAAAATATTACTGGGATACAGAGTTCCCCATGTTTATAAGCACTGACGAATACGGTGTAAATACCTATCATTTCGACAGTAAGGATACCCAATATCTTGTTCAGGCTTCATTCAACGATGCAGATCACACTGCGGAGATGGAACTCAACAAAGTCGGAAACTGGAGCGCATGGGGTCCGAATAACGGTTCAGGCTTCTTCCCCTTTAACTACAAGCAGGGGACAACAACCTACACAGGTGAAAACGCAGTTTATCACTACGGCTTTACATTTGAACACAATTTTTATATTCCCAAGGGAGGTAAACACGTTAACGGTGAAGATGTTGTATTCAGCTTCTCGGGCGACGATGACGTTTATGTTTACATTGACGGTGTTCTTGTTCTTGATAACGGCGGCCTTCACGGTGCCCGTGCAGCAACCATCAACTTCACAACCTGTACAATCAATTATCAGTATGCAATGGATGTTACGGACGGTGTGCTTAAGGGCGATGAATATGAAACAACATATTCTTACAACGCTTATATCGAAAATCCCGATTCCACGGGATATAATGCAGACACAATCGCCTCAATCAACAAGCTTCACGAAGTTATATCCGACGGCGAAGTTCATACCCTGAACTTCTTCTATCTTGAACGAGGCGCATCTGACTCAAACTGTAAAATTTCGTTCAACCTTTCGGAAACATCGGAGGAAGTAAGAATCATTGACCAGAATCTTACCCTTGATTACGGCTTGCCCGTTGAATATGATATAACCGAAAACAACAATATTTCGCAGGCTGCTGTTGATAACGGTGCAACGGTTGAGTATCTCGGTATTTGTGCCGTGAATGAAGAATACAGCCCGACTTACACCTTCGAAAAACCCGAAATTATTATTCCTTTTGAAGAAGGTGTTAAATACACCATTGAAGGGATGAAATACGGTACCTGCACAATTGATAAGAAGGGTAACACGTCTTACACCCTCGAATCAATGAATATGAAGGATTCGGAAAACTTCTATGTGGTTGCAAAAATTTCGGGAGACCCCACTTATGCGGATGATGTTATATACTATCAGATAGAAAAGACAACATTCATTCCCGCGTCGGCGATTTATTACGAAGATACTTTCGACACCGTAACCTACACAAACGGTAAAGTACCTTCAGATTATGATAACGGCACCAATCAGTACGGCATCTGGAAGACCGACGGTACACAGTTGACCACACTCAAACAGACTGCCGACCTTATCGACAGTGAGGCAAATCCCTACGGTTACGAAACAAATTACTCTTCATTTGCAGAGTACAGCGGCGGTTCTGCGCACTATGTTGATGTAAGCACAAAGAATAATCCGAATAAGAAATACAGCGGCGGCACGGGTGCTGAATGGCCCACAATCGATTTCACCTTTACAGGTACGGGCTTTGACCTTATAAGCATCACGGATTCCACCACAGGTGCATTCAGTGTTGTTGTCAAAAATGATAAAGGCGAACAGGTAAGGTCAACCGTTGTCGACACGTTCTACGGATACAATTACGGCAGAATTTATTCGGATGCAGACGGCAAGCCCACTCTTAATGATTCATTCACACCTATGTACAGAACATCAAACGGCACCTGCACATCCGACGAAAGATACTATGATGAAAACGGTGCGATTACCGATGTTGCTCATTATTATGATGAAGACGGCAAAGTGGTTAAAACAGAAACGGATAACCCCGCATATGCTTATGCTTACGGCTGGGTTGTTGCCGATGCGGACACAAAAGAAACGCTTTATCAGATTCCCGTAATCAAGATAACAGACCTGGATTACGGCAATTACAGCGTAGTGATAACTCCAACCTTCACAAGTGCATTCCGTCATTCATCCACCGCCGCAGACGGCACAAGCTATTACAGAGTATATCTTGATGCAATAAAGATATATTCACCTGCAGGCATCGGCGATGATATCGGCGATAAAGATGTAAAGAATGCATATGCAACCGATGATGAGCTTTACCCCAGCTATCTTGAAATCAAGAATATGCTTATAGGTGCAGATTCACTGTCAGAAACCGATACGCAGGGTGTTATCTTTATTGACGGTATTGCCGCTCTTGATAACGACATTGCAACCTACAGAGATGCAGGTCCCAACAACGAACTGTATCTTGCAAAGGATCAGGCTGTTGCGTTTGAAATCTGGGCAACTTCCGTGCCTACCGATGTTCAGCTGGGTGCAAAACTTGCCTGCGGAAAACCCGTGCTTACCGTTTCATATGGATCCAAAACAACCGATGTTAGTATTGAAACAGCAACCGACACATTCTATTCTCTGAATTCCGTACTGCCCAATGATGCCAAGCTTACCTGGAAACAGGTTGCAGGCAGTGACGGTAACAATTATTACACCACGGGAACTGTTGTTATACAGAATACAGGCGAAGCGGACAGTGTTCTTTCTGTTACAAATATGAAATGGACATTCTCGCAGAACGGCGGTAAAGGTTATTTCCGTATTCCCACACCGGTTGAGGATGAGGTGCTTACCCTTTCTTCAACCACCGATACGCAGGTAGCTGCCTATTCTCTTATGAAAATGAGAACCGCAGCTCTTGATGTTGAACAGACACAGGAGCCCGAAGTTGTTACCGACGAACAGGGTAACAGCGTTATCACAATAAAGCTCAGAACTCAGGCAGATGTGTCCTCGCTTGTTGTTACCGATGAAAACGGTAATCCCGTAGATTCGAAGAATGTTGAATTTACGGCTTCTCAGGTTGAGGGAGAAGATGCCGTTGAGTGGACGGTGAAAATCGCTACGGATAAAATCGGCGCTCAGACCTATACGGTTGCAGGTGCTTATGAAAACGGATATACAGATTATTCAAAGGCTGTAACCGTTACCGTAACCGTTGAAGCTCCCCCCGAAGCTGACCCGCCGCAGGATGAGCCCGACAATGAGCAGCCCGGCAACACCGACGAAGAACCCGATGACGGTTCAGAAATTACGTTCCTTGATTTTCTCGTTTGGGTCTGTAACAAAGTTATTGATTTTGCCAAGTTTGTATTGGCACTGTTCGGAATTACATTATAATGCTGTATAAGGAGGTAAAATTTGAAAAAGTCATATATCAAACCCGCAATCGCTTTTGAAAGCCTCGCTATAACAGCAAATGTATCCTCCGGATGTTACCTTCTCGGCACAAACAGTGCAGAGTACGAATGCCCCGTTATTGATGAAGAATCGGGCTGACAGTTCTGGTTGCAGTTTCGCTGATTGTTGCTGCAGTGCTGAAGTATAACTCAGAGGATTCCCGTCCCGAATCAACAACGGTTGCTTTCAAAAATGCGCAGCTGGGCGTTACTGTTGACGGCTGGCTTAAAATCATTGAAATTGATGAATACTACGGCAGGCTTGCCGTTGTGGCGGAAAATGTATCCGACACCGATGTTGAATATGCGCTGCTTACCGTGAAAACAAAAGAAGGTACACTGACCTTCAATGTTTCCGCTTTGTTGAGAGGCACAAAGGCGGTGCTTCTGTGCAACCAATCCGTGGGCAGCAACCCCGATGAGGTATATACGGCGTGGCAGACGGAAGATAAGGTTCTTTTTAAAAAACAGCCTGTTATGAACAGCGATAAATTTGAGATTAAGATTGCAGGCGGCTCAATTTCGTTGAAAAACATATCAGGCAAGGATATTGAATCCGATATATACATTTACTATAAGGATAAAAAAGACGATGTGCTTAACGGCAGTGTAACATATAAAATCCGTGTGGAAGGCATAAAAGCAGATGCACAGACCTTTGTCAAGGCGCCGGAGCTTAATGAAAGCAACTGTCGTGTTATATTTACGGATTATGATGATAAAGAAGTATAAAATCGGCAATTTCACCCTTGAGATAAATTCGCAGGTTGATTTTGATAATACAGAGCCGTATTCATTGTTTTCATATGACGGCGGGCAGGCGGATTACAGCGTGAATTTAGAATTTTCCACCCGCCTTCCGAAGAAAACCGAAAACCCGTATTATGCTTCCCGGGACAGAGTCTGCGATTATGAAAACGGCGTTTTGCGTTGCTGTTATAAATCCCGTGATAACGCAGAGGATTATTATGCCTGCCGCACTGCCGAAGAAAAAAACATAAATATCGTTATTGATGAAAAATACCGTGATATGCTCCGTGCAGACGTAATATTTTCGCTTATCGGTATCGAGGAGCTTGTTGCCGAAAGCAACGGATGTGTGCTTCATTCATCGTTTATAGAGAAAAACGGCGGTGCCGTTCTTTTTACGGGGCCTTGCTCCATAGGAAAATCAACACAGGCAAATCTTTGGAGAAAATACGCAGATGCCGTTGTTGTAAACGGCGATAAAACATTGATTTTCGAAAAAGACGGTGTTTTTTACGCAGCGGGAATGCCTTTTTCAGGCTCTTCAAAAGATTGCCTTAACAGAGTGCTCCCTCTTAAAGCCGTAATAAGTCTCGGACAGGCCGATTGTAACACTGCTCACAGGCTTGCTCCGACCGAGTCTTTTTATAAGCTTTATAAAAACTGTTATCCCGTGCCGTATTCACGGGATTTAACGGGCAGGCTGATTGATTTTGCTCAGCGGTTAAGTCAGAGTGTGCCCGTATATGAATATGCCTGTCTTGCAGATGAAAGTGCGGTCAGGTATCTGGAGAGAGAATTATGCCCGATTTTGCAGAGCCCTTAATGGTAAAATATCTTCATGAAAAAGGTGCCCGTGAAGGCATACCCGTTTCCGGCACATTTGAGCTTACACAGCGTTGTAATTTCAACTGTGAAATGTGTTATGTTCACGATTGCACACAGAAAACAGACCCTCTGTCTGCACGGGATTGGCTGAATCTTGCACAGCAGGCTAAAGATGCAGGAACCGTTTTTCTGCTTCTCACAGGCGGAGAGCCCTTGCTGCGTGATGATTTTGAGCGGATTTATACAGCTCTTGCGAAAATGGGTTTTCTTATTTCAATCAATACAAACGGCAGTCTGATTGAAAAATACACAAAGCTTTTTGATGAATTTCCGCCTGTGCGTATTAACATTTCGCTCTATGGTGCGGATAATTCCGCATACAAAAAGCTTTGCCGCAACGGTGCGTTTGATAAAGTTTTGAGTTCTGTAAAGAAGATTAAAGAAATTGGAATATCCATACGCTTCAACACGATTTTTACACCCGAAAATATATCAGAGTATAAAAAAATCGCAGATATTTCAAAGGAGTTGGGTATTCCGCTCAAACCCACCACCTATACATATCCGCCTGTCAGACTGGGTAAGAATAATGAAAATTTACGTTTTTCTCCCGAAGAGGCGGCTGAATATATTTCGCTTGTTGATGAATACCGTTTCGATAAGGATTTTTACCTGGAAAGAGCCAAAAAATTGCTTCTGCTTCCCAAAGGACCCGAAGAAAACAAAGTCCGCTGCAGAGCAGGCAAATCTTCTTTCTGGATAACCGCAGACGGCATAATGCGGCCTTGCGGTATGATGCCCGAACCCGACAGCAGACCCCTTGATGAGGGCTTTGAAAAAGCGTGGCAGGCAATAAAAGCTGAAACCGAAAAAATAAGGCTGCCCGAAGAATGCCTCACCTGTAAATATTCGGGTATATGTAATGTTTGTGCGGCTATGTGCAGGGCGGAGACAGGCGATTTCGGCAAAACACCGCAGTATATCTGCCGTATGACAAAACATCTTTTTACTCTTGCGGAAAGGAGCATCTGCCAACCATGGTAATTAAAAAAGATATGATTCTCCGCCAAATCGGAGATGATATAATTCTTGTTCCCGTAGGCAATGCGCTCAAGGATCATAACGGATTGTTTATGCTTACCGAGTCCGCCTGCTTTTTGTGGCAGAAGCTTCCCGAATGCAGCTCCGTGCATGAGCTTGCACGAAAACTTTATGATGAATACGATGTTTCCGAAGAGCAGGCATTTGCGGATACAAAGGAATTTATTGATAAACTTGCTGAACTTGACATAATAGACAAACTTTAACGAATTTACGGTGGCAACGGAGGAGATTAAAATGACTGCTGTTGAGATGTTTGAACAGACATATAAAAAACAGGCACAATATACCGCGTTCACGCCTTACAGAATCTGCCCCATAGGTGCGCACAGCGACCATCAGCTTGGCAAAATCACGGGCTTTGCCATAAATAAGGGCATACATATTGCTTACGGTCCCAAGGAAAACGGTGTTATTGAAATAAAATCAATGCAGTTTGATAAAAGAGCTCAGTGGCATGTTGCCGCAACTCCCGAAACGGTGCAGGGCGACTGGGCAGACCACCTGAGAGGTGCTACAATAGCCCTTAACAGACGTTATTCCCTTCGCAGAGGTCTTTGTGCCGTTGTTGACGGCGAGCTTCCCATAGGCGGTCTTTCGTCATCTGCGGCGGTAATAATCACTTTTTTATCCGCACTTTGCACAATGAACGGCATTGAGCTTACCCCTTCGGAGCTTATTACCATTTCTCAGGAGGCAGAGAATGCTTATGTAGGCGTTTCCTGCGGTAAGCTTGACCAATCCTGCGAGGTATACTGCAAAAAAGACCATCTTCTTTATATGGATTTGCAGGATGATACATATGAGCTTATCCCTCAGAATCCCGCAATGAAGTCCTATAAGATTGCAATATTTTTCAGCGGACTTGAAAGAAGTCTTGCAGGCTCGGCATTCAATATGCGTGTTGATGAGTGCAGAAGTGCCGCATACGCACTGAAAGCCTATGCAGGTATGGAATACGGCAAGTTTGAAGAAACAAACCTTCGTGATGTACCTTACGAGGTTTATCTTGAGCATAAAGACAAGCTTCCCGAAAACTGGCGCAAGCGTGCCGAGCATTGGTACACCGAGTTTGACCGTGTGCAGAAGGGTGCAGAGGCATTCAGAAAGGGCGATATCGAAGAATTCGGCAGACTTTCTTTCGAAAGCGGAAAATCTTCCATTTATAACTGGGAAACGGGCTCGCCCGAGCTTAAAAAATTATACGAAATTATGACGCATACAGAGGGTATCTACGGCGGACGCTTTTCGGGTGCGGGCTTCAAGGGCTGCTGTATGGCGCTGATTAACCCCGATTACGAAGAAAGCATTATCGAAAGCGTAACCCGTGAATATCTTGAAGCCTTCCCTCATCTTGAAGGCAAATATTCCGTGCATATCTGCGAAACTGCAGACGGTGTAAATCTGGATTAAGGAAGTGTTGCTATGAAATGTCTTATTCTTGCGGCAGGATATGCCACCCGTCTTTATCCTCTGACGGAGAATTTCCCCAAGCCTCTTCTTAAAGTGGGCGAAAAAACCATTCTTGACTGGCTGATTGACGATATTGATACCTCGGGCGAGGTTGACGAATATGTTGTTATATCAAACCATAAGTATGCTCATCACTTTGAAAAATGGGCAGGAACAAAGCAACAGAAGGTAACCGTTGTTGATGACGGCACGGACACCAACGAAACCCGTCTGGGTGCGGTAAAGGATATTCAGTTTGCCATTGAAAAGCTGAATCTTGACGACGATATGCTTGTTATTGCAGGTGATAATGTTCTTGATTTCAGCCTTACAAAGTTTGTGAGCTACGCAAAGGCTAAAGGTACTTCCTGCATAATGAGATATTTTGAACCCGAGTTCAATAAACTCCTCAAATGCGGCGTTGTGACAATCGATGAAAATGATAAGGTTCTGAATATGACCGAAAAATCACCCGCACCTGCAACAAATTGGTGCTGCCCTCCGTTTTATTACTACACAAAAGCCGATGCAGGGCTTGTACAGGAGGGGATTGATGCAGGCTGCGGCACCGACGCACCGGGAAGCTACATTGCCTGGCTTTGCACACAGACGGATGTTCATGCTATGGAAATGCCCGGCAGCCGCTACGATATTGGAAACCTTGAAAGCTATGAAAAGGTTAAGTCAGAGTACAAGGGCATAAACAAATAAAAAGTAAAACCGCCGTGTGAAAAATTCACACAGCGGTTTTTTTATTTATCAACCGTAATTCTTACCTCACCGTTTGAAAGTGCAGTCAGGGTCAGGGTTTTTGTTTCTTCATCCCATTCCGCTTTGCCTTTTGCGCCGTTGGAGGCAGTTGCATCAACGCTTGGGCAGGTTTCAAAGCCCGTAAGCTTTATAACCGATATTCTGAAATCCTTGGGGTTATCCATTTTGCCGCCTGCGGCATAGGCACGCATAAACTGGTCTTCGCTTTCAAGACCGTGGCATACCGCATCCGTATCAAGGCGGAGATTGCATAAATCAATCTCGATTCGGTCTTCGGTTTCATTGATTATGGCATAGGTATGTGCGGCAAAGGTGGCGGTGATTCCTTTTTTGCTCTCGGGCAGAGTATAGGTTACCGTCTGCTCACTGTTAATTGTTTTGTTTTCGTTGCTGTTGAAAATATAGATATAATCGTTTATGTCAAACAGCACGCCGTCACCCGTATAGGTTTCTTCGTAATATTTGTTGAAGAACCTTGTCTTTATGGGATTTATGAAAAGAAGATTGAGGAAATAGGTGAAATCGCCCAGAATTTTGCTTTCGGGCAATACTTCTTCGGGATTTGAATAAATGGGCAGAATGGGTATTAGATAATATCTTCCCGTTGAGGGTACCCAGGTTTTGGTGCAGTCAAAATAAATGTTGTCTATCTTCTCCTGGAAGAAGGTGAAGGTATCGCAGTAAAGACCCTGAAGCAGGTGGGCATCGTTTCCGCTGAGGGCATAGGATGTGGGGAAGGTCATTTTATATGCAACCTTTATGTTTTCCTTGACTTCCTCTTTATCGGGCACCGCACCGTTCAGAATCATCTGATAAATGGGGTAAAGCACATCATAGAAAGTAGGGGTAAGAATAACCTCGCCGTCAACAAAGTGATAAAGTCCGCCTCTGCTGAATGTGCCTTCAATGGCATAAACCGTTGCACCGCCCACCATATCCGCAATCATATCAATGCCGAAAAGTGCAGGGGGATATTTTGCGGTTGTAATGGGGTCAGGCTCGTTGGGCGCAACACCAAGGTCGTCATATTCGATAAAGCCTTCTTCGTACCAAAGGAAGTTTTCAAGATTCACGCCCCAGTTGCCGCACACGCCGTCAAGCCAGCAGCCCAGAATGTTGGACTGGCTTGCAAAATGTCTGCCGTGGCCGTTATGCTTATCCATAATCACAATGTTTTTGCTGTTGCTTTTAAGCAGGTCATAAAGCTCACGGTCTTTGAGAATATGATTGACATAATTGGCTTTTTTCCAATAGATATACTCCATATCCTGCCAGATGAAAAGTCCGCCGTTTTCGGCACAGGCCTTGATACAGGATTTGAGTCTTGCAAGGATATTTTTGTTTACGCCATTATCCTCCGTAACTTCCTCATAGGCAAGCTTTTCGTTTGTAACACCGTTGGTTGAAAGTTCAACCTGAACAAAACCGATGAGCGAGGGATGCTCCTTGAATACTGCGGAAAGCTCTTCCTGAGTAAAGGGGTCGCGGGTTTTGTTGGTGCAGAAACATTCGGACTGGCACACAATGGGAACATTTGCCGCATCGGTAACGGTTAAAAGCTCATCCCAGAATTCAAGCTGACGTGCAGGGGTCATATCCGTTGTGCCTTCGTCGATATAAATTACCGCAAAATTTCTGATATCTTCGGGCAGTGCATAGTATGTTTTTATTGCGTATTCCGCAAAGGCTTCGCCCGTCTGCGGCCCGCCCCATATGGGGCAGTTTCTTATCATAAACAAGGGGTTTTCTTCGTCAACATACATTCGCAGGCCGTCAACCTGCTTACGGGTTCTTATTTCTGTTGTGCCGTTTGATTTTTGGGGCAAAAGCACCAAATCATCCGCCGCCTCGGCTGTGTTTGCGGTTGCCTCAAAGGGAATCATAACCAGCATCGCCAGAATTAAAATCAAACTTATGAATTTCTTCATTTTCGATGCTCCTTCCGAACAAGGATAAATTACGAATTAAAGTATATCACACAAGCCAATCGGTATCAAGTGCGATTTTGCATAACTGAACCTGTTTTGCGGATAATAACCAAAAAGAACGAGGTGATTTTATGCCTGTAAGACAGGGCAGATATACGCTTTTACTGCCGTCAATGCCGGGAATTTCGGGCTATGCGGCGGTAGCGGGTAAAAAAGAGAGCGAAGGACCTTTGGGCAATGCTTTTGATTACATTTACGAGGACGGTATGGCAGGGAAGAAATCCTGGGAGAAGGCGGAAAGTGTTCTTCACCGCGACGCCGTGACAAGAGCTATATCAAAGGCAGGGATTTCGCCCGAGGATGCGGATGTTATTTTTGCGGGGGATTTGCTTAATCAGTGCACGGGCACAACCTTCGGCATACGTGAACTGGGTATTCCCTTTGCAGGGGTTTACGGTGCGTGCTCAACAATGGCACTTTCAATGGCAATGGCATCGGTATGGGTTGACGGTAAGGTTTGTAACACAGCCGTTGCTTCAACCTCGTCACACTTTTGCTCTGCGGAAAAACAGTTCAGAATGCCTCTTGAATACGGCGGTCAGCGTACACCCACTGCACAGTGGACCGTAACGGGCGCAGGTGCGGCGGTTATAACGCAGAAGGATTGCGGTGCAAAAATCGAAAAGGTAATTATCGGCAGAATTCAGGATTACGGCATAAAAGACCCTAACAATATGGGTGCCGCAATGGCACCTGCCGCTTGCCGTACCATAGCGGATTTCCTTACGGATACCAACACTCAGCCCTCGGATTACGATATGATTCTCACGGGAGACCTGGGGTCGGTAGGCTCGGAACTTCTCTGCGAGCTTATGGTAAAGCAGGAGAATATTGATATTTCATCCGTTCACGAGGATTGCGGCCTGATGATATTCGATATCGTAAGGCAGAAGGATACGGGTGCAGGCGGCTCGGGATGCGGCTGCAGCGGTGCGGTGGTCTGTTCGGATATTCTCAGCCGTATTGAAAACGGTGAGCTTAAAAGGGTGCTTTTTGTCGGTACGGGTGCGCTTATGTCAGGTGTTTCTTCCCTTCAGAGCGAAAGTATCCCTGCCGTGGCACACGGAGTTTTACTCACGGGAGGTTAATATGAACGAGCTTACGAATGTGCTTAAAGTAGCAAATGTTGCACTGAAAACCGTGAAGGTTATGAATGTTGCCAAAAAGGCGGTTGCGGCAGGCGCGGCAGTTACCTGCTGCGTGCTTGCCGTAAAATTCTGGCGGAACAATCAGAGGTTTTTATGACTGAAAACATTGCTTTTAATATGAAATCCGCGGCGCGGCTTCTCGGCAAAAAGACAGAAGGCAAAACCGCGGATGACTGCCGCATACTTGCCCGCAAGGCAAAATGTGCCGAGGCAGAGTGCAAAAATATGAGCAGAAAGACCTTAATAATGTTTCAAAAGCTTACAGCTCTGTGCAGAGAGCTTTGCGAAAACGGAATCCTGCCCGATGACGGAAAAATAACCGTGTTTTTTTCGGAGAAAAGCCTTAATGCGGTTGAAACCGGATATCTTTACCTTGCAATTACCTGTGTGTTGATTGAATATGCGGTGCAGGGCATAAAGTCGGGGGATAAAAAGCTGTTTGAAAATTCATCACTATCCGTCGGCAGGCTTGACGATACGGATTTCCGCCTCATATCCGAGACACTTTTTTCTGCCGAAGATTTGCTGAATAACGACCCTACGGGGGAATATTCTCTGTGCGATACGCAGACAAAAGAAAGCTACCGCCGTTTTATTGCGCATAAAGCAATGAAAAGCGGCAAAACCGAAAAAGAAATTGCAGAATCCGCATTGAAAAAAGCAAAGAAAAACCGCTGTCACATCGGCAGATACATTTTGCCCTCACCGAATGTAAAAAGAGGTTACCTTTATATGGTTATGGAGGCGGTTATGCCTCTTGCGGCGGCATTTGCGGCGGGCGTACTGTTAAAGGATTTTCGCATAAGCCTGCTGTCGTTCTTCCCTTTGTGGGAAATTTTGCGTTACCCCATTGAATCCGCATCAATGAAAGCTATTCCTGCCGTAAGACTGCCCCGATTAAGTTCAAACAGCGAAAAAGTTATGAATATACCCGTGCTTATTACGGTTTCAACAATTCTTCCCTCTGCCGATAAAATGAAAGAGCTTGAAAATCACCTTGAGGAAGTGTATCTGAGCAACAGAGCGGGTAATGTAAGGGTTTGCTGCCTTGCGGATTTCAAAGGAGCGGACAGTCCTGCAAAACCCGAAGATAAATTGATTGTCAAAGCCGCCACCGAAGCTGTAAACCGCCTCAACCGCCGCTATTCGGGAGGCTTTATCCTTGCGGTAAGACCCAGGTTATACAGTAAAACTCAGGATGAATTCATCGGCAGAGAACGTAAAAGAGGGGCAATAACGGAGCTTATAAGAGCAATCAAGGGCAACACAAAAGGATTTACCCTCGTTCACGGCGATGCGGAACGGCTTTGCGACACACAATACATTCTTGCCCTTGACAGTGATACTCAGCTTGTTTTTGACAGTGTGAATACCCTTGTTACTGCGGCAGAGCATCCTCTTAACAGACCTGTTATCCGTGACGGCAGAGTGGTCAGCGGCTATGGTATTCTTGTGCCCAAGGCTGAAAACACGCTGAATACCGCCCAATACAGCCGATTTTCCGCCGTTATGTCAGGGGATAAAGGTATTACCGCCTATGATTCCCTGAGCTGCGAAAGATATCAGCAGCTTTTCGGGGAAAGCATATTCTGCGGCAAGGGTCTGATTGATGTTGATACCTATTACCGTCTGCTTGATGATACTCTGCCTGCCGAAACCGTGCTCAGCCACGATATTGCAGAGGGCGGCTATATTAGGGCGGGCTTTATGTCGGATGTAAGCATAATCGAAGCCTTCCCGCATAACGAAAGGGGATATTATAAGCGGCTTCACAGATGGGTCAGGGGAGATTGGCAGAATATACGGCTGATTTTCGGTAAAAATCCTTTGAATTTTGTTTCACGTTATAAAATGCTGGATAATCTCAGGCGAAGCCTTAACCCTGCTTTTACTTTATCCGCACTTCTCGGCTCACTGATAATTCAGGGCAACGGGGGAATGCTTCTTGCCTGTGTTTCCCTTGTTTCCGCAGGCTCGGGATGCTTTTACGGAGCCTTGAGTTCCGTTACAGATAAGGGATTTTCCGCCGTTACGCGGCTTTATTTCAGCAAATCAATGCCGCCCGTATTGGAAAATACGGTCAGAGGGCTTATGCATACGGTACATCTTGCAAAAGAATCGTTTGTGTGCTTATCTGCGGCGGTCACGGCACTATGGCGTCTGTTTGTAAGCAAGAAAAACCTTCTTGAATGGCAAACCGCATCCCAGAGCAACGGGAATAAGGCGACCTGGCTGTTTATGTGCCTTCCTTCAGCGGTTTTCGGGGTGTTCCTTTGTGTTTTCGGCTTACCCATACACCGCCTTGCAGGGCTGATTCTGCTGGCGGATATTCCCGTTACCCTTTTCAGCGGTAAAATAACGGAAAATACGGATATAATGCTTACCGAAAAGCAAAAAGAAAGGCTTATGACTTATGTATCGTCCATGTGGGGCTATTTTGATGAGCTGTGCGGCAAGAATAACAACTATCTTCCGCCCGATAACATTCAGCTTTGCCCCGATAAAACGGTTGCAACCCGTACTTCGCCAACCAATATCGGTCTTATGCTGGTTTCGTTTCTTGCAGCAAGGGATTTCGGCTTTATTACTTCGGCACAGCTTTGCCAAAGGCTCAAAAAAAGCCTGAATTCCGTTGAAAAGCTTGAAAAATACAAGGGTAATCTGTTCAACTGGTATGATATTTCAACTTTAGAAACTGTCCGACCCCGTTTTGTATCAACCGTAGACAGCGGCAATTTCCTTTGCTGCCTTACTGCTCTTAAAGAAGGCTTGAAAGAATACAAACGGGAATGCGATGATTTTTCCGATATAATTGAAAAAATCGAAGAGATAATCGGTAATACGGACCTTTCGCCTATGTATAATCCCCACAGAAGGCTGTTTCATACAGGAATTATGCCCGATAAGGATGAATTAAGCGCTTCTTACTACGATATGTATATGAGTGAAGCGAGAATGACCTCTTATTTTGCCGTTGCAAAAAGACAGGTGCCGAAAAAGCACTGGGGTGCAACGGGCAGAAACGCCGCAAAGCAGGGGAGATATGCAGGCTTTTCATCCTGGACGGGCACAATGTTTGAATATTTTATGCCGAATCTGTTTTTGCCTGCTCTCAAAGGCTCTGCCGCATGCGAGGCACTGTGTTTCTGCCTTTACTGTCAGCGGAAAAGAGCAAGCAGACGGCCCTTTGGCGTATCCGAAAGCAGTTACAATGCCTTTGATACAAACGGAAATTACAGCTACAAGGCTCACGGAGTGCAGGCACTGGGGATAAAGTGCGGTCTTGATGAGGAATATGTGGCATCGCCATATTCCTCATTTCTCACACTTACAACCGCACTGAAACCGTCTTTGAAAAACATTGCACGCTTCCTTAAACTGAGAATGTACGGCAACTACGGTTTTTATGAAGCGGTTGATTTTACTAACAACAAAAATGGGCAAAAATACAATGTTGTAAAGTCCTATATGGTGCATCATGTGGGCATGAGTTTTATTTCTGTTGCAAATGTGATGAATTGGCAGTGCATGCAGCGAAGATTTATGCGCGACAGGTCAATGAAAGGGGCAAAAACACTGCTTGAAGAAAAAATTCCCGACGTCTTAAAAACAGCTATCTTGTAAAGTTAAATAGCTTTACAAGTGCAAAAAATTAGTACTTTAACAAGGCTGAAACCGTTGATATTGCTGAAAAGTTGCAATTTTATAAATTTCCAATAAAACCGGGCGATTTGTAAAGGTTAAACACTTTACAAATCGCCTTTTTGCTTGGATGTCGGCGAATGCAGCAAAATGGGTCAACACAGTGTTACGATTCAAAAAATCAGCTGAAATCCGAAATAAAAACAGCATTTTTTACCTTTTTTTCAGTTGTAAGAGAGTGTTCACGATCAATTTTCAGGATACAGCGGAACAGGCGTACGGTTTGTAAAGTGCAGGAGCATTACAGATGCGTGAAAACGGACATTTTTTCTTTGTTTGCTCAAAATCTGACGGAAAATCATACAAAAAGGGCGTTTTTTTGCAAAATTATATGAGTTTCTGAAAAACACACCATGTAAAGGCTGTTGCCATTACACAAGACATGAAATATTCCTTATCAGAAAAATAAAAGCGACTATGCAGCGAAATTTACTATACCTTTTATATATATACTCTTTCAGGGTGCTTTTTTGTACAGGAAAAACAATGACGGAAAATTGCAAAAAGCAGTGTGGTTGTAAGGCGATTTTGCTTTACAAGAAACAGTTGTACGCATATACGTAGCCGTGTCCGGAAATGCAGGACAGATTAACCAAAAATCAGCTTGCGCAGTTGTTGATTATTAACAAAATATTAATTCGTTTTTGAAAAACATTGACATTCGCTCTGATATTGAGTATATTTAATATGACCATATGGTGGTTTTCCATCTGTATTTGCGCCTTTTTTGGCGGCAAAACAGGTCGGAACAACTGCTGTGGACGCTTAAAATCCGGTGCCGGTCGTTTGATTTCGGGCTGTGCGGTGTCAATCCGTCTGCCTGAGTCGCAAAGGAGGTCGGCCGGTGTGCCGCATAGCCCTTGAAAAAGGTGTTTTGCAGTGCTTATCGGGCTTTGAGCCGTCCCTACACATTTTCATTTTTGCAAATTTTTTTGGAGGTGTACAAATTTGAAAAAGTCAACACGCATTCTCGCAATCCTTATGGCTTTTGCTATGCTCCTCGGCTCATTCTCAGTAATGGGTTCAGCGTATCAGGCTTATAAGGGCGACGCCATCAGAGACCAGTACAATGATGTAGACGCTGTTGAGTTTACACTCGAACAGACAGCATCAATGGCTCTTGATGAACTCGATCGTATGCTCGCTAAGGAGCAGATGGTAGTCGATGTTTTCATCGGTACTCTCGACCTTAGTGACGTCAACACTACTCTTACAAGTGTTCTTTCACTTGTTAGCAGTGTTGAAACACTCCTTCCCCTTCTGGGACACGCTTCAATCCTTCCTTCTCTCGTAACTCCTCTCGAAGGTGTTCAGAGATATGATGAAACGGATCTTGAGGTAGTTTATGCTCTCCTTAACTTCATCTCAAAGATCGCTCCCCTTGGTGAAATGTACGCTAACGGTACAATTAACCTTGGTATTCTTGATTCATTCATCGCTGACTTCAAGTTCAATGTCAGAGAACTCGCTATCGGTTTCATCTACAGCATGACTGAAGCAGGTGCAGATTACGATGCACTTGAAGGCGATTCATCAGCTCTTCCCGCACAGTACAAGAATCCTGACAACGGTGCTATCACTCTTCTTCAGGATATTCTCAACGAGCTCGTTCTCGGTGAGTGGAAGAAGCTTGACGATGACTTCAACAATAAGTACAGCCATGTAATGTACGAGAGCTACGCTTTCTACAATGCAGACGGTACACAGGAAACTGCTCCTGACACTGAAACATATGACTACTACGGCTGGGTACATCCCGACCAGTGGGTAACAATAGGTCTCGGCGGTTCAAAGAGAGTAGCCAATGGTGCTGCAGCTCCCGCAGCTGATTACAGCCTTATCGACATCACAACCAGCAAGACAGGTTACGAATTCATCGAACCTCTCATGCAGGCAGCTTACAACCGTCTTCTTGTTCCCGTTCTCAACAGAGACACAAGAGTATGGCTTCGTGAGCTTTGCGGTGTAGAATATGATGAAAAGTATACAAACAAGACTGTTTATGATGAGGCATCAGGCGAATGGGTTGAAAACCCCGACTACAATCCCGCATATGACGGCGATTATGTTTATGATGAAACAAACATCTACGCTAAGTTCCTTAACATGGATGCTCGTATTCCCACCGTTACAATTCCCGCAAACGAAACCTTTGTTGATAACTTCAACGATACTCTCGGTGAGTTCCTTGATATCGTTCTTATCAACGAAAGAGGCGTTCCCACTGAAGAAGGTTACGTATGGGATTGGCAGGATGGTACAGTAGTAAACGGCCGTAACAACGGTAACTCACTTCTTTTCAACAACATCTGCTCAGTTCTCAGATTCGTCCTTCAGATCACACAGGGTCTCTTCTTCAGCGATATCGTTGATGTTCCCGATCCCAGTGAGTTCACAACAATGAACAACCAGCAGCTTGTTTCATTTGTACTTAAGGCTATCCTCAACTCATCAGTTGATTGGATGTACATTGAAGCAGAGCATCAGACAATCGCTGATGTTGGTTACAGAGCTGTTGAACAGCTTGCATGGCAGGATATTCCTCAGTTCACATACACCAAGCCCGTAAGAGCAAATTACGCTAATGACAGAGCTTACTATGACGCAGTTGTAGAAAAGGCTCTTTCAATCCTCTTCGACGTTGCAGTTTACAACCTCAACCAGGGCTTCGATATGGTTCCCGCAAGCGGTAACGATCCCGTTGCCGGCGAAGGTCTTCTTCAGTACAGCGGCGACGAGGGCACTTACGAAGATAAGCTTATTCAGATCGTAGCATGGGCTGTTACAACATACGGTCCCCTTCTTAACCTCGACTTCCAGTGCGACGAATTCGGCGGCGAAGTTGGCGATCTTACAATTGACGATGTATGGATGGATATCGATACAATCATCAATTCACTTATCCCCATCAAGGGCACAAATGCTTGGATCTCAGATAAGATCGCAGGTACCGGTAACACAATTGTTTCAAAGACTCTTATCTTTGATTACCTTGTTAAGCCCATCTGCTATCTTGACGCAACAAACCTTGCTGAAATCTTCGGCAGAAACCCCAACGGTCAGTTCAGCAGAGACAACGGTGTTAAGATCATCATGACCATTATCACCAACGTATTTGAACTTCTCTTCCCCGGCGTATTCCCCGCAGTTGACTCAGTTGACAAGCTTCTTGACAACACAACTCTCGGTGCTATGGTTGGTGACCTTCTCAAGTCACTCGGCACAAACAATACAACAAACGCTGCAGGTGCATTCCTTGAAGCACAGGGTGACGAAATTGCTCAGGTAGCTCTTCCCCTCGTATGTATGCTTCTCGGTCTCAGCGACGACCAGGAATTCGAAGAGATGGAAATCAACATTTCTGACACAATTCCCGCAAACGGCGCTGCTCCCACATTTACCGTTATCAACGGATCAAGCGGTATCAACACTGCTTACACAGATGTAAACGGTGTAACACATCAGGATAAGCTCTACACTTATGAAGTTACAAACATCTTTGTAAGAACATACAACGATGCAGGTGTAAACACTTCTTCACTTACTCCCTCAACAAGGACAGGCGAAATCGCCGGTGGCGATAAGCTTACAGTTACTCTTAACGGTACACGTACAGCAGGTAACCTCGTTGAAATCGAAGTTAACTACAAAGTTAAGCTCGAATCAGGCGAAGCATTCCAGACAACAAATGCAAACGGAGTAAATGAAGACATCGTTCTTTCAAAGACCGTTTACACATACGTTGGCGCTACCAACCTTGATGACGACGCTCTTGCAACAAAGGTTCCCGAAAATTCAGATTACTATGTTGAGTATTATCCCTCAATCTACCTTGATTCAGGCGATGATCTTGACGATATCGAAGGTTACAGCATCCGTATTAAGGATAAGGGCGACAAGTCAGCATCAACTGCAACAGTTAACAGCCTCAGCGGCGAAGCAGCAGGCGTTATCGTTAAGAATGCAGTAGCTGAAGAAACAGCTGTTTCAATGACTGGTGATCAGGGTCTTTACTTCCTCTATCCCTTTGATGTTGCAATGAAGGAAGACGGTTCATACTACGAGAGATTCGAAGAGAATTACATCGTAGATGAAAACGGCGACTACATCTATGACGAAGTAACAGGCGAACGTATCCCCGACGGCACTGACAACGGCGGCGTTCCCGATGGTTCATACGGTATCACAACAAACGTTTCAGCATTCGGCACAACATACAACATTGACACCACAATCGTTCTTTATGACAGCTTCGGTCTTGAATCAATGTTCGAAAGAGCAATTTCATCAAACCGTCAGGCATCAGACTACAAGGGCGACGACGCTGAAGGCGCATGGAACAACTACGTTGCAGCTCTTAAGAACGCTGCAAGACTTGCTCTTAAGCCCAAGACCGGTTCATCATTCTGGAATGAAATCACAAACCTCAGCGATGCTGATAAGGCTCTTTACAGCAACCTTTGCGAGAAGTATGCAACAGAGCTTGAAGCAGCTATCGCAAGACTTGAAGCATGTGCAGCTAACTCAGGTACTGCAGGCCTTAAGTCAGCTATTTCAAGGTTCAGCGGCATCAACTACACAGCAGTTAATAACGCTGACGGCTATCCCACAAGAGTAGACATTGAATACGATGATCCCGCATACACCTACTTCGGCATGCGCGACTATGTTCCTCATACTTACAACAAGTACAGAGACGCAAGAGACCGTGTTGAAGATCTTATCGAATCACAGCAGGCATTCGTTAAGGGCTTCGAAGAAGGCTATGAGCTTACAGACGAAGACAGGGTAGCATATGCAGAATCAGTAGCAGCATACGAAGAAGCAATTGCTAACATGGGCGTTGTCAGCTCAGTTGAAGCAACTTATGCTATCCATATGCTCAACCTTACCGGCGACCGTCTTATCAGACTTCCCGGTGACACAAGCAAGCTTGAAATCCTCTTCAATGAGTACGGTAATGCTAAGGATCCCGCAGCATCATACACCGAATCATCAGAAGAAAGATACGACAGAGCTGTTAACTTCGCAGCAGAAGTTCTTACAGAGAGCGATCCTCGTCCCTCAAAGATCAACCAAGCTTCATCAGAAATCGTTGCAGCATGGAAGAAGCTCGCTGAATCAGCAAGCTACGTAGAACTCAACGCAGCTATCGCTGATGCTGAAGCTATCATCGCTGTTACAGGTTCAGATGTTGACAAGCAGAAGGATTACACCAAGGAATCATATCAGGCATTCATGGATGCATACAATGCAGCTCTTGATGCTGAAAAGGATCTCAGCGATACTGATGATAACAACAGATATCTTGCAGGTCTTACAAATGATCTTAGATTGGCTATTGCCGGTCTTGATGCTGCCGGTGCAGGCGGTTCATCAGAACCCGTTGTTGAATTTGTTCAGGAAGCTCCCTTCGAAATCTTCATGGACTTCAACTACAACCAGTCATTCAGACCTCAGCTTCATGCCGGTGCATTGAACCATGAAATGTATATGCCCGAACTTGATGACGGCACACCCATTACTGGTTACCTCGTAGGTGTTGGTGAAAACCTTGCCGACGAATACACCCTTATTGATTATGCATTTGAAACTCTTGAAAATGCAGAAGTAACAGTTGAATACAACGAACTCGGAATGCTTGGTACAGGCGCAATCGTTCAGATCACTAACGCAACAACAGGTGATATCGTTGACACATACTACATCGTTGTTATCGGTGACCTTGACGGTGACGCAGTTTGCTCAACTCTTGACGAACCCTACATTCTTGACAACATCAACTACGTATTCGAGTGGGAATATGAAAGCCATAACGGTCACCTTGCAGCAGCAGCAGACGTTGGTAACGACGGCGCTATCGACCTTGGTGACGGCTCATACATCATCGGTGCCAACGTTGGTTTAGGTTACATCAACCAGGAAGTTGACCCCGACTTCAACCCCTCATATGTTGAATTATAATTTAGTGAATTTCATTCGCAATTGATTTGATTTATTAACGGCATAGCCTGTGCTTTGTGCAGGCTATGCCCCTAAAGGCTTTTTATATCCGACGATGCTCTTTAAAATGTTCCTAATTACACAGCACATAAATTTAAAGGAGGAAATGAGCAAATGTCAAAATTCAAGCGCGCTTTGAGTATGCTCCTTGCCATTGTTATGGTATTCGGTTCATTCTCATGCTTAGGCGCAGTTGTTGCTCCCAAGGCTTCAGCAGCTGAGGGCACATCAAAAATCAAGACATATGCAGAGCTTGATGCACAGTATAACAACTTCATCTACCTCGGCTCAGAGATTTATGAAATTGAAACAGC
>SVOC01000005.1:88193-124628 GCA_015066625.1 Oscillospiraceae bacterium | reverse complement strand
TCTTTTTTAACAACTTATAAAACGCAAACATCCGAACGTGTCACCAATGATGACGATGTTCGGATGATTTGACTTTGGTGGAAGAGGGTGGATTCGAACCACCGAAGTCGTTGACGGCAGATTTACAGTCTGCTCCCTTTGGCCGCTCGGGAACTCTTCCATATTAAATTGGAGCTGGTGGACGGACTCGAACCCCCGACCTGCTGATTACAAATCAGCTGCTCTACCAACTGAGCTACACCAGCATTTTGCTGCGTTCCGTAGAACGCTTGACTACTATATCATAAAAAAACTTGTTCGTCAAGTCTTTTTTTTAATTTTTTTAAAATATTTTTTGTTTTGTCTTTTTGCCTCATTTTGCGGAAAATCTTGACTAATTACATCACGGTGTGATATCATTAATACATTATGAATAAATGGGAGTGATATCTTTGGATTTCAAAGAAAGTACCTTTATGTATGCAGTGGCACTCTGTGTTGTTGCATTCGTAACACTTCAATCCGTGTTCTTTATTGTTAAATCATGGAAACACGCAAAAGAACTCGGAATTGACAAAGAAAAACTTAAAAACACAGTTGTTTCCAGCATTCTTTTTACTGTTGCACCTGCAATTTCAATTCTCGCAACGGTTATTGTTCTTGCCAATGCTCTCGGCATTGTCCTTCCCTGGATAAGACTTACGGTTATCGGCAACCTTGCTTATGAAACAACAGCCGCACAGACCGCCGTTGAAGCAATGGGCGGTACGCTTACAAGCTCAATTGCAGATTATCAGCAGTTTTCAACTGTTGCCTGGGCAATGACAATCGGCAGTATCGCACCTCTGCTTATGCTTCCTTTTGTATGTAAGAAGTTACAGAATAAAATCGGCAAGGCAGTTAACAAGAACGAAGGTGCCGCTAAGCTTGGCGACGCAATTTCGGCAGCAGCATTCATAGGTATTATTTCTGCATTTATTGCACGAGCAATTGCAGGCACAACCTCAGACGGCGTAGGTAACGCAGGCTTTATGTCAATCAGCGTGCTTATTGTTGCAATCGTGGCAATGGTTATTCTTGAAGCAATCTGCAAAAAGTTTACGCTTGAAAAGCTCAGACCCTTCACAATGCCTATCGCTATGTTTATAGGTATGGGTGCGGCAATGCTGTTTGAAGCTGTACTTCCCGCAGATATCGTTAACTTTGTTTGGAGATAATGGAAAGGAGGATATGAATTATGCAGAAAAATTATTTTGACAGAGTTCACAGATGGGGTATCCTCTGGAACATCGGTGCATTGATTATGCTCCTTGCAATTCCCGTTGCAATTTCCGCAAATTTCAATGCTTGGCCCGAGCTGAGCACTCTCTGGTCTGTTCTCAGCAAGCTTATGCTCCTTTACTGGGTAACTGCAGTTATTGAGGTTATTACCTATGTTCCCATGCTTGGTGCAGGCGGTACATACCTGAGCTTCGTTACAGGTAATATCACAAACCTCAAGCTTCCCGTAGGTCTTGCCGCAATGGAAAATGCAAATGTGCGTGCAAATACCGAAGAAGGCGAAGTTGTTTCGACTATTGCAATTGGTGTTTCTTCAATCACAACAACCGTTATCATTGCAGTAGGTGTTCTTGCATTCTCACCTGTTCTTCCCCTTATTACAGCGGAAGGCTCGGCTTTCAAGCCTGCCTTTGAGTGGGTTCTTCCCGCACTCTTCGGTGCACTGGGTGCAAGCTACTTCGCAAAGCATTGGAAGCTCGTTCCTCTGCCCGTTATCGTAGGCGTAATTGTTCTCATTTTCTCACCCACAATGGGCGTAGGTACACTTATGTTTGTAACCATCGTTGCAGCAGTTCTCGGTGCGTTTGTTATGGTTAAGAAGAATTGGTTATAATAAAACAGGGTATTTGACAATTTGTTGTGCAAAATCACACTTGATATTAGGTAACTTTTAGGTTAATATATTACAGGTATAAATTATCATCTCTCTTGAAAGGAGAAATTCAAAATGATTAACTATTCACGCGAAGTACAGGAAATGTGCTGCGTAGCCAAGGGCCCCAACCACGGTCCCGCTCCCATCCCTGAAGAGGGTAAGTGGGTTAAGGCTTACGAAATCAAGGATATTTCCGCATTCACCCACGGTGTTGGCTGGTGTGCACCTCAGCAGGGTGCCTGCAAGCTTTCACTCAACGTTAAGAACGGTATCATCGAAGAAGCACTTGTTGAAACAATCGGTTGCTCAGGTATGACTCACTCAGCTGCTATGGCTGCTGAAATTCTTCCCGGCAAAACCATCCTCGAGGCTCTCAACACTGACCTCGTTTGTGATGCTATCAACACTGCTATGCGTGAGCTTTTCCTTCAGATCGTTTACGGCCGTTCACAGTCAGCTTTCTCAGACGACGGTCTTTCAGTAGGTGCAGGCCTTGAAGATCTCGGTAAGGGTCTTCGTTCACAGGTTGGTACAATGTACGGCACAAAGGTTAAGGGCGTTCGTTACCTTGAAATGGCAGAAGGCTATGTTACAAGACTTGCTCTTGACGAAGACAATCAGGTTATCGGCTATGAGTTCGTTTCACTCGGTAAGATGACTGACTTCATCAAGAAGGGTGATACACCCAACGACGCATACAACAAGGCAATCGGTACTTACGGCAGATTTGCAGATGCTGCTAAGTACATCGATCCCAGAAAAGAATAATTGCAGGAGGTAAAGAAAAATGGCATTATTTGAAAGCTATGAAAGACGTATTGACCAGATCAATGCTTGTCTTAAAGAATACGGCATTTCTTCAATCGAAGAATGTAAGGAAATCACTCTTGCAAAGGGCGTCGATTGCGACAAGATAGTAAGAGAAACTCAGCCCATCTGCTTTGAAAACGCTGTTTGGGCTTATACAGTAGGTTGCGCTATCGCAATCAAGACAGGTTGCACAAAGGCTGCTGACGCTGCTGCCGCTATCGGTATCGGTCTTCAGTCATTCTGCATCCCCGGTTCAGTTGCTGACAACAGAAAGGTTGGTATCGGCCACGGTAACCTGGGCAAGATGCTCCTTTCAGAGGAAACAGAATGCTTCTGCTTCCTTGCAGGTCACGAATCATTCGCAGCTGCAGAAGGTGCTATCAAAATCGCTCTTAACGCAAATAAGGTAAGAGTTAAGCCCCTTCGTGTTATCCTTAACGGTCTCGGCAAGGATGCTGCTATGATCATTTCAAGAATCAACGGCTTCACATACTGCAAAACAGAGTTCGATCCCTATGCTGAAACTGTTACCGTTGTTGAAGAAAAAGCATATTCAACAGGCGACAGAGCAAAGGTTAAGTGCTACGGTGCAGACAACGTTCCCGAAGGCGTTGCTATCATGAAGCTTGAAAATGTTGGTGTTTCCATCACAGGTAACTCAACTAACCCCACAAGATTCCAGCATCCCGTTGCAGGCACATATAAGAAGTGGTGCAACGAAAACGGTGTTAACTACTTCTCAGTTGCATCAGGCGGCGGTACAGGCCGTACACTTCATCCCGATAACATGGCAGCAGGTCCCGCTTCCTACGGTATGACAGATACAATGGGTCGTATGCACTCAGACGCACAGTTTGCAGGTTCATCCTCAGTTCCCGCTCACGTTGAAATGATGGGTCTCATCGGTGCAGGTAACAACCCCATGGTTGGTATGACCGTTGCTTGCGCAGTTGCTGTTGAAGAAGCAATGAAATAAGAACCTCAGGCTTTGCCTGAGAACCTTGTTACTCGCTAAGGCTCATAGTAAGATTTAATAATGAAAGCCTTGTTCTCATCAGAGAGCAAGGTTTTTTCATTTTCGTACTTGTAACTTGCATACAAGATGTTATAATGATATATAGAAGAATATGCCTTGCAGGGAGGAAAAAGAATGAGCTGTTGGAATTTTTACACAACCGATGAAATCAAGCCTTCGGGTTGGCTTCGCCGTCAGCTTGAAATTCAGGCGGAGGGTCTCAGCGGCAATCTTGATAAGGTATGGAATGATATCAAAAACAGTGCGTGGATAGGCGGCAATAAAGAGGGCTGGGAAAGAGTTCCCTATTGGCTTGACGGCTTTGTTCCTCTTGCCTACCTGCTTGAAAACAACGATATGATTGCAAGGACAAAGAAATATATTGATGCGATCATTTCTTTTCAGAAGGCGGACGGCTGGATTTGTCCCTGTACCGACGATGCACGCAAAACCTACGATACCTGGGCTGTTCAGCTTATAACAAAAACTCTCACGGTTTATTATGAATGCTCAAAGGATGAGCGTATTCCACATGTGATTTACCGTGTGCTGAAAAATTATTATGAGATGCTCAAAAACGGCGAAATCACTCTTTTCGATTGGGGAAAAGCCCGCTGGTTTGAGTGCTTTATTGCGATTAATTTTACATATGAACGATTCGGTGAAGAATGGCTTTGCGACCTTGCAAAGATTCTCAGAGAGCAGGGTATGGATTATAACGAAGCCGTTCATTTGTGGGAAAGACCCCTTAACCGCTGGCGTTTTGATACCCATATCGTAAACCTCGGTATGATGCTTAAAAGCGAAGCGGTTTCCTGCGAAATTTTGGGTGAAGAATATACCGATAATGCAGAAAAACTGCACACTGTTCTTGAAAAATACAACGGCACATCCGTCGGGCTTTTCACGGGTGATGAGTGCCTTTCGGGTCTTAGCCCCATTCAGGGCACTGAGCTTTGTTCCGTTGCGGAGCAGATGTATTCATATGAAATTCTTTATGCTTATACAGGTAACCCCAAATGGGCTGAAAGGCTTGAACTTCTTGCATTCAATGCTTTGCCTGCTACAATAAGCGATGATATGTGGACTCATCAGTATGTGCAGATGAGCAATCAGATTGCCTGCGAAAAGTTCCCGGGTAAATCACTTTTCAGAACAAACGGCAGCGAGGCTCACCTTTTCGGTCTTGAACCCAATTTCGGCTGCTGCACCGCAAATTTCAATCAGGCCTGGCCCAAATTTGCTCTTTCCGCATTTATGCATAACGGTGATAAGGTAATCAATGCCGTTCCCGTGCCTTCGGAACTTAAAACAAACGGTGTGTATATAAAACTTGAAACGGAATATCCTTTCAAAAATGAGTTCAGATATATCATTGAAGCCGGAAAGAATTTTGATTTTATTATCCGTGTGCCTTCATTTGCAAAAAATCTTACCGTCAACGGTAAACCTGTTCAATCGGAAGAGCTTGCTTTTGATATGCATTCAGGTGATAAAACCGAAATCCGTGTAAGCTTTGAGACGGATGCATATTTTGAAAACCGTCCTTATGACCTGAAAACGGCAAAATGCGGTTCACTGGTATTTTCTGTTCCGATTAAGTATGAAAAGAAAATGTACGAATACGAAAAAGACGGTGTTGAAAGAAAGTTTCCTTATTGTGATTATGAGTATGTTCCTGTTTCAGATTGGAATTATGCCTGGTGTTCAGATAAGCTTGATGTAATAAGAAACGAAATAAACGATGTTCCCTTCTCATCCGAAAATCCGCCCATAACCGTCAGAACATCGGTGAATAAAATCGATTGGGGTTACGAGGACGGATATGACAGCGTTTGTGCAAAGATTCCGCAGTCAAGGGATGCAGTAAGCGATGCGGAAGAAATTCTGCTTTACCCTTACGGCTGCGCAAAGCTGAGGATGACTGAAATACCGGGAAAGGCGGCAGCGAAATGATAAAAACAAAGCTTTCATCGGAATGGATTTATAAGTTTTATAAGGAACAGGAAAAATACGGAATTGAAAATCACGGTCTGATAATAGAGCAGGGCGGCGAAATTCTCTATGAAGAATATGCTTATCCCTATTCTGCCGATATGCCTCATACTCTTTTTTCGGTGACAAAATCCGTTGTTTCAACTGCGGCAGGCTTTGCGGTTGACGAGGGGCTGGTTTCTCTTGATTCAAAAATTCTTGAGATTTTTCCCGAATACAAAGCATGCGAAAGCAGTGAATGGGATACACTTACTTTTCGTTCTGTTCTCACAATGAGCAGTAACAAGGAATTCAGCTTTTTGCAGGATATGACGGGCGATTATGTTGAAATGTTTATGAAAGCACCTTTCAGGAAAGACAAGGGCTTTCTATACAGCAATAACGATGCCCATATGGTTGCGGCAATAATTCAGAAGCTTTCGGGAATGAGTCTTGTTGATTACCTTACACCCCGTCTGTTTGAGCCCTTGGGAATTGAAATTCCTCAGTGGGAAACCGATAAAAAAGGCGATTGCATCGGTGGTACGGGTGCATACCTTAAACTCCGTGACCTTGTAAAAATTATGCGTTGTTATGCCGACGGCGGCAAGTATAACGGTGTTCAGATTATCCCCGAATGGTGGACAAAAGAGGCAACAAAAAGGCAGGTTGTTCTTGACGGCAGAGATGATGAGGACGGCTACGGTTTCCTTTTCTGGACTCATAACGGCGTTGTCAGTATGAACGGTATGTACGGTCAGCAGGTTTCGTATTTCTCCGAATCTGACGCAATCGTTGCGGCATTCAACTGTGTTGTAAAGGATAAGCCCAACAACTACCTCATAAAGAATGTTCTTCCCAAGGCGTTTGAAGGTGAGTCGTCGCCTGAATGGGATGAAAAGCTGGCGTATTATCTTGAAAGCAGGGGAGAAAAGCCCGTTGCCTGCACCGAAAAACTCAATATACCAACAGGTAAAACATATAAGCTTAACCCCGTTTCCGATGTTTTGGCAAAAATATTTTTCCCCGCAAGCCTTATTCCCCGTTCACTTACATCAAGCTTTGCCCAAAGACCCGTCAAGAATATTGACAATGTTTCTTTTAAACTTGAAGAAAATATATTTGTTATATGCTGGGAAGAAGAAGGAGACAAGGTTGCGGTAAGATGCGGTCTTGACGGAAATCCCCGTATGTCGGAATGCAGTATCAAGGGTTATAAATACAAGGTGTGGGCATATGCTTATACCGAAAACGGTAAAATAAAGGCGGTTGTAAAGCCTTTGAATACTCTTTCAACCCAGCGTATAAGCATTGAGTTTGCAGGAAATGCGGTTAAAATGCAGTTCAAAGATACACCGTCGTTTGCCGAGTTCATTATGTATAACGCAGGTCAGAGCTCTTTTGTAAGCAATTCGGGCAAGTTCAGACCAATTATAGATAAAGGTATAAACTCTGCACTGAAAACTACCGTAATGCCTATGAAATTCAAGGTAAAATAAAACAAAAACTTTGATTAGTGTTTGATATTCGGTTGACTTTTTTGTTGTAATAGTATAAAATAACACTGCGAAAAATCGCAGAACGGGTAGGACAAATTCATAAAAGGAGTAGGCTTATGAAAAAATTTACGGCAATTTTAACGGTGTTCGTAATGCTGTTTACATTTGCGGCTTGCAAAGATAACGGCAAAGACGAAGGAATGACCAACCCTTATGTGACCGATGTTAACGGTGAAGCGGTTACAGATGAACAGGGTGAAGACATTACTCTCGTCAATGAAGAATCAACAACACAGGCAGTAACGGATGCAGAGGATACAACTGCCGCAACAGAGATTACAGTGCCTTCCGAAGACCCTTCAACCTGGACAAAAGAACAGATTGTTGAGTTTTATAAAAATGCGGCAATCAACTCAAAGACAAAGGTAAACTCCCTTGAATACAAAAACCTTGAAGAAATGGTTGTCAATGACGGCGACGGTATTCTTGGTACATTTGTTGAGTGGGCAACTCCGTTTCTTGTCAAAGCACTCAAAGACAGCCAGGTTGAGTTTGGCGGTATAACAGGCGGCTATGAGAATCTTGTGCCCGAAGATGTTCAGTCTGCAAAGGCATATAAGAGCGGTGAAAGTATAGTTGTTGAAATGACAATGAAGGAGCAGACCGACGGCATTCACGGTGACAGATTCAGCGGTACGGTAGGTCATGCAATCTCGGTTGTAGGTGATATTTCATCTGTTGAAGAAGCTCTTGCGAAATGGTTTGATATTGACTTTGAAAACGGAAAGGTTTCGCTTCGCTATACCAAGCCCGTTTTGAAGGTTAAAATCAACAAAGACGGTGTTATTGAGAAGGGCACCTGGTCATATACAATAAAAATTGATGTTTCAAATCTTAAGATTGCGGCTGTCAGACTTCCCATTGAAGTTATGATTGACAGCGCATACGGCTCGGTTGAATATGTTATCACCGTAGGCGGCGGATTATGATTTTAAAAGCTTGCACAGAAAGGATATCCTTTCTGTGTAAGCTTTTTCTTTAAAGCTGCTTGATTTATTATAACGTAATATGATATATTTATAAAAAAAGATTTAAAGAGATGATTTCAGTGAAAATATCAGAGCTTTTGAAAAAAGAAACTCTGTCCGTTTCTTTTGAAGTTTTTCCGCCCAAAACTCAGGCCGGCTTTGAAAGTGTTAAAACAGCAACGGAAGAAATCGCAAAGCTTTGCCCTGCGTTTATGAGTGTTACATACGGTGCGGGCGGCGGCACAAGCAAATATACTCTTGACATTGCAAAAAACATAAAAGAGCTTTACGGAGTGCCCACTCTTGCTCACCTTACCTGCGTTTCTTCAACAAAAGAAACGGTGAGAGAAAAAATAGAACAAATCAAGGCAGCTGGTATAAGCAATGTGATGGCGCTCAGAGGAGATATTCCTCAAGGGCTTGAAAATGCAGACAGAAGCGGCTGGGATTATAAGCACGCGGTTGAGCTTGTGAGAGAGCTTAAAGAAAGCGATGGGGATTTTTGCATAGGCGGTGCCTGCTATCCCGAAATTCATCCCGAAAGTACCGACAGCCGTGAGGATATCAGATATCTCAAAGAAAAGGTTGACGCAGGCTGTGATTTCCTTACAACCCAGATGTTTTTTGATAACAACCTGCTTTACAGCTTTCTTTATAAAATCCGTGAAGCAGGAATAACAGTACCGGTTATACCGGGAATTATGCCCATTACAAATGCCAATCAGATTGAGAGGGCTATGAAGCTTTCGGGCTCGTTTATGCCTCAGCGTTTCAAGAGCCTTGTTGATAAATTCGGATCAGACCCCGATGCAATGAAGCAGGCGGGCATAGCCTATGCAACCGACCAGATTATAGACCTTTATGCCAACGGAATTACAAACGTTCACGTTTATTCAATGAACAAGCCTGAGGTTGCAATAAAAATAAAGGATAACCTTTCGGATATTCTCGGTAAATAAAAGGAGAAAACAAAATGAAAAACACGGCAAAAAAACTTGTGGCGGTTATAGTTTGCGTTGCGATGCTGTTTTCTGTTTGCAGTGCAGGCGGGTATGCTGCCGATGAAGAAAAAATAATAACCGTTTCCTGTGAAGAAGATCTGAAAAATCTTGATTTTGATGTGCCCGTTGTTTTTGTCAGGGGTCTTGAAGGCGAATTTTACAAGGGTCTTTCAACAGAAACCGAGGAAGACGATGTGCGTATATGGGGTCCCGAAGCAGGGGTTATTGTAAAGACCGTATTGAAGTATATTGCACCTCTTACCTTCCGCCTTCTGATAAGAGATTATGAAGGAATAAACAAAATCTCGGCTGAGGTTGCCAATGCTCTTTTCGGCGATTTTGCTCTTGATGAAAACGGCAAGCCCAATCCCGACACGGGCAAAAAAACCAAGCCCGATTATGATTATAATAACGGCTTCGGATACAGCAAATCTTATAATTTTGATTATGACTGGCGTCTTGATATGGTTACAATCGCAGGTCAGCTTGACGAATACATTGAATACGTAATGGAGCTTACAAGCACAGACAAGGTTGCACTTGTTGCAATGAGTATGGGTACAGCCGTGCTTTCAACCTATCTCTATGAGTATTACTACACCGACGAAAACTACGCAGAAAGAAATCACATTGATTCCGTAGTTTTTATTGCAGGTGCACTTAACGGTGTTGCAACCTGTGAGGATTCTTTCTCCGGCAATATGAGCTTTGACACAGTGTCACTTATGCGAATGATGTCCGAGCTTATGAAAGGTAAGGAGGGCACCGACGGCATTTATAAGATGATTGAAATTCTTTATTGTTTCGGTATGCTGGACCCTGTTGTGAATTATGTGAATAACCTGGTCAAGGATATTTTTGCAAACGGTTTTAACGACGCCGCTTGTGACAGCATCGGTACAGTTGTGGGCTTTTATGCTCTGATGAGCCCTGAACGCTATGAAGAGACAAGAGAGTATATCTTTGATACACCCGAGAAAAAGGCGAAATTTGCCGAAATAATCGAAGCAAGTGACTATTATCACTATAATGTTCAGGCTAACAGCACAAAGGTTATTCAGTCACTTCTTGATGACGGTATAAACACTGCAATTATTGCTGAATACGGTCTTACCATTATTCCCATCACATCCGATAATGACCGAATGAGCGACGGCACAATAGCTACCGACCGTGAAAGCTTCGGTGCAACCTGCGCTGAGGTTGACGGCACTCTGGGTGAGGGCTACACACAGGCAAAGGCTTGTGCCTGCGGTAAAAATCACGTTTCTGCGGATAATCAGATTGATGCATCAACCTGTGCATTCCCCGATATAACCTGGTTTGCAAAATATGTGCGTCACAGCTGTGATGAAAAATATGTAGGCGACCTTGTTGACCTTATCATTTACAGTGACGAGCAGGTGAATGTATGGACTTATGAGGAATATCCTCAGTATCTTGTGAATATTGATGACGAAAAACTTGTTCCTCTTACGGCAGAAAATGCAGGCACAATTCTTCCCTATGAAGAAACAACAATGATAAAAAAATTCTTTTAAAATGTTAAACGGTATCGGATTTCCGATACCGTTTGTTTTTAATTCAGAATATATATTGCAAGTGTAAGGTAGCCTGCAAAGGTTACCCATAAAAGATAGGGGATTTGCAGATACCCTGCAACGGGCTTGATTTTAATGAATTTTATAATCATTACAATAATGGTTACCCACAGTGCGATAAGCCAGATAAACGCAAAAAGATAAGCCCTCATGTTGAAGAATATGATGCTCCAAAAGAAATTCAGGAACAGGTTTATTCCGTAAACGGTCAGAGCGTTGTTTATATCTCTTTTCGGAGCGTCGGATGTAAAAACCATTGCGGAGCTTATTCCCATAAGAATGTAAAGTATTGTCCACACAACGGGGAAAAGCCACGGCGGAGGTGCAAGGGGAGGTTTAACAATTTCGGAGTATAAATCCATATTGCCTGCTGTCAGTAAAGCCGACAGACCGCCCACACCCAAAGCAAGCGCAACGGAGATAACATAAGGTTTTATTTTCTTCCACATATAACTCACCTCAGTGAATTATATGTGTTTGTGCAAAAAAATATACGGAGCCTTGCTTTTGCAAGGCTCCGTGGTTTTATTTTGTTGAATTTTCAATCTTATCAAGATTTCCGTAGTTTTCTGCCTGCTTGATAATTCTAATTGAATCAAGGTATGGTTTTGCGGCTCTGCGGTAATCCGAGTTAAGCTTTACCGCTGCTTTAATATTTTTCTTAATTTCAGACTTTTTAGTGCGAAGTGATTGCATTTCTTCTCTGATGCCTGCAAATTTATCCGTATGTCCGTTTTCCTTTGCGGATTTCATTGCCTTTGAAAGCTCAATAAGACGGGTTTCTGTTTTCTTTTCATCATCAAAAAGAGCGTCAAGTATTCCTGTGTCAAATTCTTTGATACCGTCGGGAAAATATTTCAAAGCGGTTTTTCTTGCTTCATCAATATCTCTTATACGGCTGATAACGGTTTTGCGAAGCATTTTTTCTTCCTTTGTACCGCAAGGCATGTTTCTGATATCTGCCATTACGGGAAGACTGTTATCCAGCACACCGTTAAGACCTGCTGCAGCAACTTTATGTGCAAAATCAAGCTCTGCCTTGCCCGACGGTGTATTGAATCTGCAAAGCTCATCTGAAACAAACCTTGCAATTTCAATCTTTTCGTTCTTTTCTTTTGCAAGCTTGAATGCTTCTTTGCCGTCCTTCTTTGCTACTTTAAGGTTTTCGGGAGTCTGAGTGCAGTATTTTTTTGCTTCGTTTATGATTGAAATTCCTTCTTCGAGCACATCATCCGAAAGAGTGCCGTTTCCGAAATCTTCAAACATAGCTCTGATTTTAAGCACGCTGACAACGGCTTTCTGTTTTGTTTCGGTGAAATCATAGAAGAAATAGGGGATTACATTCATCAGTGCACCGAAAACCGATGCGACAATAAGCACGGAGCTTATGTTTATAAAATATCCGCTGTCAAACAGCACATCGTATACATTGGAGCCGTCGTAACCAAGGCTTATTGCAACCTGCTGATTGAGTCCGGATCTTTCGTAAATGGCAGGTAATACAAATCCTGTTGCCATTGTGATGACATTGCCGATAAGACCTACGGCAGCAAACATACCGTCAATTCTTTCGCCCGTCACATACTGCTGATAATCCCTGATATCTGCGTTTACGCCGGGAGTCATAAGATGACCCATGGAGGTTATGAACTGATTTACAAAGGTTATTGCGAGCAAAAGCCAGATTATATGGGGCGTGCCTGTCAGCCTTACAATAGGAAGCATTGTAAGAATAAACACAACGCTGAGCAGATTTGTGAAAATCAATATTTTCTTTTTACCGTATCGGCGGATAAAGTAGGGTCCGATAAGATTGGGCCAGAATGAAGCGTTGCCTGCTATTGCAACAATAACGGAATACTGACCTGCGGAGCAAGCCGCCTGGTAGTTATACATCCACTGCATAATATTGTTGAATGAGCCTTCAAGAAAGCCTACCCAACCTGCAAGTGATATTATCCAGAAATACTTGTTCTTTGCAACGGATTTAAGGGCATCACGGAAGCGTATGCTTATATAATGGGATTTTGCCTGAACGATTTTTTCTTCGGTATTAAGGTAAACAATAAGAGAAATAAAGAAACCGACAAACAGCATGGGAGGATAAAGAATTCTGAAAATTCTCATATCAAACAGTGTGTTTTCACCTGTGATAAGCTTCGCCAGCAGAGGGAAAATGATGTTGACTATGGAAGGTGAAAGATTTTCCACAACACATCTTACCGAAAGCACATCGGAACGTTCAATACTGTTAGGTGAAAGCACATTTATCAGACTGTCGTAGGAATCAAGATAGAAGTTATAGAAAAACTGAAATCCAATGTTATAGGCAAGCACAACCGCACATTTTGCAAAAAGGGACATATTCTCATACGGCATCCATATGAAAAGACAGCCCAAAATAACGGTAGGTATACCCATTGAAATAATGTAGGGTCGGTATTTACCCTTCATGCTGCGGGTGTTATCAATCATTCTTGCCCTGAGTGCAGTGAGAGGGAAGCCCGAAAGCAGACTGATTATGTAGATAACATAAAGTGCGGTGGGGTCAATACCGATGGTGTTGCCGATAAGGGTATTGCCCGTTGAAAGCATAAGCTGACCGTAGCAATAGGTAATGAATCTTACGCCGATTCCGCCTACTGCAAGGGATGTTATTTCTTTAAAGGACATATATCTGCCTTTTGGAGGTGTTTTCCAGTGGCTTTTAAAATTGCCGATGGCAGATTTTGCAGTTGATACGATGTTCATTTCAATTCACCTCAAAAACTACGGTTGTAACGGATTGGGGTGTTATTTCAATTTCGTTTTCTGCCGTGTATTCACGGAGACTGCTGTCTTTATCCGTAACGGCAACAAGGGCTTTCTGAGGCAGAGCGAAAGTTTTTTTACTGTCTTTGGGGTTGATTATGATAAGAACGGTTTTGCCATTCTTTTCAAAGCCCAGTGACATAATGTCACTGTCATCGGTTTCTACATCAAAACGCACTGCGCCGTAGGGTATGTACTTTGAAAAATTACCTGTTACATAATATCGCTTGGTAGTTTCGAAGCTTTTCTTTTCAAGGTCAATATAAATCAGACCGTCGCAGTAATTGTAGCGTGAGCAGGCAATCCAGTGTTGCCATGAAGTTACATTGAGAATTGAAATATCCTCGAAAATTACTTTTGCGGTTTCAAGTGCGGAAACCATACCCGGGTCTTTGCCGCCGTTCATATGGCACCATTCGCTCATTTTAACGGGTACATGGGGATACCGTCTGTCCATCCATTTTCTGAAACGGCGGAGAAATGCAGGTCTGTCGTTTGTAAAGGGCAGGGGAGAATGGAGGAAATATGAGTGAACATCAACGCTGTCAACACATTCCCTTACATCTCTGTGCCTGAGCATTTCTCTTGTATAGGATTTATTGAACCAACGGATATCGCCATTTTCAACGCCTGAAAGCATAACACTGTCAAGTGCTTTGCGTTTTCTCATTTCACGGGCAACACACTGCATAACCTTTCCTGCTTGATACGGGCTGTAATGACAGCCTTCCTGACCGCCGTTCCAAATCCATAAAGGTTCATTGACGGGTGAAAGGTATTTGACGGGTAAACCTTCTTTCACAAAATGCTCCGTAACATCAAGAATATATTTTGCAAATGCACCGTAATTCTTTCTGCTGAGGTTTGTTCTGAAAAACCTGCTTTTATCAAGATGTGCTTTGCCGTTTTTGGTGAGCCGTTCAATGGGTGAGTTTACGAACAGAATAATTTCATCCGCACCGTCTTTTGCCGCCTGCTTCATCATATAAACAGCGTTCGCATCTTTGCTGAAATCATATTCACCTTTACTGTTTTCAAAGCATTCGGCTCTGCGGTCAAAATCGGGGAACTCACCTTTGCCCGATTCAACCGAACCGCCACCGATGTTGTATCTGTATGTACGCAGACCTATTCCTTCTTTTTTGCTGTGAAGAAGCTGAGATATTCTGTCACGCACGGGCATACCGCTTTCGGGGTCAGTGTTATCCCAACCGCCCACAAGCTGTGCCCACCATGCTCCGCTTGCACCGAAGCCTTCAAAGGTCTGATATTTTTTGTTTTTATTCATTGTTATTTTCATGGTAAATCCCCTTTAAGAAAAAACCGCTCCCCAACGACAAATCGGGAAGCGGTTATGTTCCAAGTTTTGATTATTCAGCCTTGGGTGCTTCAACGGGGCAAGCGTCAGCGCAAGCGCCGCACTCGATGCAAGCGTCAGCATCGATAACATACTTGCCATCGCCTTCGGAGATAGCTTCAACGGGGCATTCTGCTGCACATGCGCCGCAGGAGATGCAATCGTCATTGATGATGTATGCCATAGTGATCTTCCTCCTTAACATTTTTTCAAGAACATTGTAACATATTATACGAAAATTGCAAGAGGTTTTTGATGTAAATTATCCTTCTATATCCTTCAAAGCCTCAATTTCTTCCTTTGCCACCTTAATTCTTGCATCTTTTACAAGTTTTACTTCTTTTCTGTCAAAAACCTTGGGCTGTGCATCGGGGTTATTGTGAAGCTGAACTTTAAGCTTGCCTGTAAGCAGGCTGAAATCCGTAACCGTACCTGCACCTTCGTTGGTTTCAACTATTGCACCGGGCTTGGGTGTAATTTTAAGAAGGTGCTCGTAGGCATTCTGCTCGTATTTAAGGCAGCACATAAGTCTGCCGCAGGCACCGCTGATTTTTGTGGGGTTAAGTGAAAGGCCCTGTTCCTTTGCCATTTTGATTGAAACGGGCTGGAATTCACCCAAAAAGCTGCTGCAGCAGAAGGGTCTGCCGCAAATGCCAAGACCTCCCAGCATCTTTGATTCATCCCTGACGCCAATCTGACGGAGCTCGATTCTTGTTTTGAAAACACCTGCAAGGTCTTTCACAAGCTCTCTGAAGTCAACTCTGCCGTCTGCGGTAAAGTAGAAAAGAACTTTTCCGCCGTCAAAGGTGTATTCAACATCAACAAGCTTCATATCAAGACCGTGATTTGCAATCTTCTGCTGACAGATTGTAAAAGCATCCTTTTCCTTTTGCTTATTGGCGCGGAATTGCTCAATATCTTTTTCGTCGGCAATTCTGATAAGCTTTTTAAGGGGCTTTACAATCTGTTCATCGTATATTTCTCTGTTATCCATTGCAACCTCACCGCATTCAACGCCGCGTACGGTTTCAACGATAACTCTGTTTCCTTTTTTCAGAATATGTCCGTCGGGGTCAAAGTAGTACACTTTGCCTACTTCTTTAAAACGGACACCTATAACTTCTGCCATATATTTTAAACCTCCATCGGATTATTTAACTTGTTGCGGCTTTGCGGAGCTTTGTGCAAAGCGCGGTTACCATAAGATTATGGTTAGCGTTAAGCTGTATTGATTTCATAAGCTCTTCCGTGCAGTCAATAAGCGAAAGCAGCGCACGGCGGCTGAGCCTGGGGGCGAGCTCACTCGAAAGTGTACCGAATTCATTTTCTTCTTCGGCGGAATATTTTATTCTCAGTGCACAGGCAAAAATCTCCTGAATAACAGGGAGTGATGCTCTGAGAAGCTTCTGGTCTTTTTCAAAAACCGATGCCGCCTTCACAATTTCCATATGGTTAAGGGCAATAACCGCCTTTGCAACAGCCGAAGCGGCTTCGATTACTTTTTCGCGGGGAATTGCATCGCCGTCTGAAGCGTATGCCTGACCAAGATTATAAACGGCGGAGCGCGAAAGTACGGTGGGCAGAAAGCCTGATTTTGAAGAACAAAGCAGAATGAAATTCACATATGCAGGCGGTTCTTCAAGAATTTTGAGTATTGCATTCTGACCTTCAACACCCATGGTGTGAGAATTTTCAAGGATAAACACCTTGCGGTCAGCTTCGTTTGGTACTATATATGCCTTGCTTCTTATATCGCGCACATAGTCAACCTTGAATGCCTTGGGCTTATCCTCGACGGTGTATAAAAGAATATCCGCGTGGGAGTTTGCTTCTGCCTTTTTACAGTCCGGGCACACACTGCAGGGCACCGTGCCGCCCGATGAGCAGACAAGGGCAGCGGCGATTTTCTGAGCAAGCTTCATTCTGTCCCCAATACTGCCGCCTTCAAGAATTGCGGCGTGAGGGAATCTCTTTGAATGAAGGGCTGCGGATATTGACTTTTCAAGCGGATTGTTTAAATCAAATGTATTCATATCAAAGTTTTATGAAACGGTCAACATCAACTACAAAAACGGTTGCACCGCCGACGGTAACTTCAACAGCCCTTGAAATGAAGCCCTCTGCTATAAATGAGGGTGAGGGAGTAACCATCTGTGTGCGTTTGCGTGAAAATTCACTGATAATGCTTATAACATCATCAACCTTTTCATCCTCTGTACCTATAAGCAAGGTTGAATTTCCTGCTTTGAGGAAACCGCCTGAGGTTGCAAGCTTTGTAACGCCGTAGCCCTTGTGAGTAAGCTCGCTGAGTACGCTTGCAGAATCGTCATTGTTGATAATTGCAACGATAAGCTTCATAGTTTTTCTCCTTTCACCTTTTGTGCAGTGATATATTTCTTTCTATTGTTTTTCTTCCCCGCCACTCGTAGGCTCTGTTTTCAAGGGTGCAGCCCTCGTCAACAAAGGGTATGGGGGAGAAAATGAATTCTTCAATGGGTGTGGTTGCGGCATTTTTATTCATAGGGCAGATATCCTGACAGATATCACATCCCCATACACAGCCGCATTCCTTCATAAGCTTTGCTTCTTCTTCAGTGAGAATGCCTTTTTTCTGAGTGATTTCCGAAAGGCACAACGCTCTGTCAAAGCCGTTTCCCGTCAATGCACCTGACGGACATCTTTCAATGCATCTTTTACAGCCGATGCAGTTTTTATCGGGAACATCATCACATTCAATTCCCAGGGATGTCACTATTTCGCCGATAAAAACATATGAGCCGTATTTCTCTGTTATGAGCAAAGTGTGGAGCCCTTTACTGCCCAGACCTGCCGCACAGGCGGCACTGACCTCGGGTACTGGCGAATTATCCGCAAAGGTAACAAATTCTTCGTCGGGATAAAGCTTTTTCAGTTTTTCTGCGGCACCGTTTAATCGGTTTATTGCGACGGTATGATAATCGGTTACAACGGCATACTTTGAAATGTTGATATTTTCATAGTTTTCTTTTTCGAGAAGGTATGGAAAGCAGGCAACGATAACCGACTGCGGATTTTCGGGCAGGCGATTTTTTGCTCTGCAATCAATAAGCCCCTCTTTTATTTTATCAAACGGACAAACTCCCCACAAGGGTGAAATTTCATCCATTATTTCTTTTATGCTCAATTTATCACCCCACTGCCTGCGCCAGAGCAATCATAACGGGCAGGGTAATTATTGAAATAAAGCTGACCACCGCAACGGTTTGTGAGGCAAGTCCGGTGTTTCGGTCATATTTTGCAGCAAACATAACCGTGTTGTTTGCTGTGGGTGCACCTGCTGAAATCGAGAGTGCAACAAGCAGTGAGCCCGTAATGCCTGCAAATCTGAATGCGGTGATGAGAAGAAGCGGCAGAATGATAAGCTTCACAAGCGCAACGGCAAAAATACGCCAATTTCTGAATATACTCTTAAAATTGGTGTTGGCAATATATGTGCCGAAAATGAGCATGGCAACGGGAGTGTTAAGGCTTGCAATATATCCCAGCGGTTTTGATACTATTTCGGGAAGCTTTACGGAAAGCAGGAAAAGGGGAAGACCGATGATAACCGAAATAACTCCGGGGTTAAGAATAAGCTTTTTGAAGTCAAACCTAACCTTTTCTCCGCCTTTTGTGATGGTGTAAATTCCGTGGGTGAAGCTGAAAATCTGGAATGATATTATTACGGCGGAGCAGTAAAATACGCCTTCACTGCCGAGCACCGCACCAGCAAGAGGTAATGCCATATAACCGCAGTTGCCGTATGCACACGAATACTTGTAAATGCAACTCTTATCTATGGGGCAACGGTTGAAAACAACCGCGGATATTCCTGCCGAAACAATGTGCAGAATAAAGCCGCAGCCCATTGCTATAAAGAGACTTTTTGCGGTTTCGGGGTTGTATTCGAGAGAGAGAAAGCTTTCAACAATAACTGCAGGAGTGATTATATAGAAAAGTAAATCCGTGCAGCTTTTTGCAACCTTCTCTGTGTATATTCCCGCTTTATCTGCAATTGCACCCACGGCAACAAGAATATACAGAATTGCAACCTGTTCACTTGCAATAAGAACATTCTGAAAAAACATAAATATTATCCTTCGACAGTTGATTATACGGGAAGTTCATTTTTTTCTGCTCTGTCCGTAAGTCTTGTGAACACAACGGAGCAGATGAAGATTGCAGCACCCAAATCGCAGAATTCGGCAGGTGAGTATTCGTAGAGAAGAAAATCCTTGCCGATTACAGTGACGATAAATCTGGGCACGAAACATATAAGAGCGAGCAGTGCTGCGGGAAGACCGTAGCCTGCAAGCTTCCATTCGCAGTTTTTATCGCTTATCTGCGAATTAACCTGGGCAAATGCCATGAAGAACATGATCAGGAATGCAAGCATAAGAAGCTCGAATGTAAGGTCCGAAACACGCTGGTAGCTGATTGTGCGTGTGAAACGGTATGCCATTCTGATTATGCACCAGATTATAGGGGAAAGGCAGATCAATCTGTGCTCCGAACCGTTGGTTTTACCTGTGATATAAACAAGACCGAGGGAAAGGAAGAAGATTGCGGAGATAACCGCAAACAGTGCCTCGGCACCGAAAAGAAGCTTTTCGGTGTTAAATGATACCTCACCCATATATCCATATTCGATAAGGGAAGAACCGTCATCCATAACGGCACCTGCCTTTATAAGTCCGTCGCTGAAAACTGCGGCGGCGGTCAGCAGAGAAATGATGCCCGATACGGGACGTTTTACGATATCGCGGTTAAAGTCAAGCCTTTTTCTCTTGGAAATACCGAGCACCGCAAATGTGATCACCGAAACAGCAATCAAGCCGTAAAGCAGATAAACGCTCCAATCATATGAAGTGAAAAATCCGGTTCCGCCTTCAAGAACGGTGAAAAACTGAATTGTTCTCAAAGGGAGAGTGATTACAGCGGCAACGGCAAAAATTATTGAACCTAATCCGAAACCGCTTTTAACGGAGAAGTTTTTCATTGTATGTTTACCTCTTATCTGTCGTTAATGGAAATATATTCATTCTTAACGTTATTGTTTTTGTATGCCGGTCTGATTATTTTACCGCCTGTGAGAAGTTCCTCGATTCTGTGTGCTGACCAGCCTGCAACTCTTGCGATTGTGAAAATCGGTGTGAAAAGATCTGAAGGAATATTCAGCATTTTGTAAACAAGACCCGAATAAAGGTCAACATTTGCACACATCGCCTTTTTGGGTGTGGATTTGTAGCTGTTGAAGATTTCGGGGGTAAGCTTTTCAATAAGGCTGAGAAGAATGAATTCATCCTCAAACTCTGTGTTCATTGCAAACTCTTCTGCTTTTGCTTTGAGGATTTTTGCTCTGGGGTCTGAAAGGGTATAAATTGCGTGACCCATACCGTAAATAAGACCCGAACCGTCTCCTGCTTCTTTTTTCATAATTTTACTTATGAAATCCGCAACCTGACCCCCATCGGTTATATCGCTGATACCTGCTTTAAAATGATCTACCATTTCAGAAACCTTGATGTTTGCACCGCCGTGCTTGGGTCCTTTAAGGGAGCTTATACCGCCGGCAAGAGCTGCATATGTATCCGTACCGCTGGAAGTGAGAACTCTTGTTGTGAAGGTTGAGTTGTTACCGCCGCCGTGCTCTGCGTGGAGCATAAGGCACACATCAAGCAGCTTTGCTTCACGGTCGGTAAAGGTTTTGTCTGCCCTGATTGAACGCAGAACGGTCTGGGCAGTTCTGTATTCGGGCTTCATGGGGTGAATATACATACTCTTGCGGTAATAGTGTCTGCGCTTTACCTGGTATGCATAAACCATAATTGCGGGAATCTGTGCGATAAGATGAATGCACTGACGCAGAACATTTTCAAGAGATGTATCGTCGGGGTTGCCATCATATGAGTAGAGAGCAAGAACCGCTCTCGAAAGCTTGTTCATTATGTCGGGCGAGGGTGCCTTCATAATCATATCTTCGATGAAATCTTCGGGCAGTTCACGGCATTCAGAAAGAGTGTCACAGAAGCTGTCAAGCTGTTCTTTTGTGGGAAGACGTCCGAAAAGAAGAAGGTATATAACCTCTTCAAAGCCGAAACGGTCTTCTTCAATACAGGAGCTGACGATATCTTCCATATTGTAGCCTCTGAAATAAAGGTGGCCTTCTCTGGGAACCTTTTCGCCGTCATCAATGTAATAACCTTCAACGGTACAAACATTCGTTATACCCGCCATAACGCCTGTTCCGTCAGCGTTTCTCAGACCTCTTTTGATGTTGAAATGCTCGTAGTCCGCAGGGGCTATATAGTTATTTTTCTTTATCTGTTCGCATAAGCTTTTAATATCACGTTCCGCAACGTGTGATTCAATGGTGGACATATTATCATTTGCCTCCGTTCTCTGTAAGTCACTATATCTCCATTATATTATATAATTAGTTTATTATAACCTCTTATCATTTAAAAGTCAAGAAAGGATGATGAAATTGCGTACTTATCTTGCCGTATGTATAATTACTGCACTGTCAATGATTCTGTGCCCTCTTGCTGTAACGGGGAAGGGTGCGGATAACAAAACCGTGACGGTAAGCGAAAGCGTGACTCGGGAAAGGGACGAGGTTATTTCCGTTATGTCGTCACGAAGCGGCAAAAGCAGTGAGATTAAAATGAGGGAGTATATTATCGGTTGTGTTGCCGCGGAAATGCCTGCCGATTATCACAGCGAGGCATTGAAGGCACAGGCGGTAGCAAGCTTTACATATGCAAAAAGAATCCGCGAAAACAACACGAATGAAGCTGCGGATATAACCGATAATCCGGATATTCATCAGGGCTATATTGACAAAGCCGCAAGAAAAGAAAAATGGGGTAAAAAATATGAGGAATACGAAGAAAAAATCGGCGCCGCTGTTGACAGTGTTACGGGTGAATATATGAGCTATGAGGGCGAAACCGTGCTTGCGGTTTATCATTCAAACAGTGCGGGCAGAACGCGGAGCGCGGTAAATCTGTGGGGCAGTGAAATCCCTTACCTGATAAGCGTCGAAAGCGGCGGTGACAGACTGTCACCGGATTATATCCATACCGTCAGTTTCGGAAAAGAAGAGTTTTCCCGATATCTTGAAGAATGCGGTGTCCAAACAAAGGGCAGCGCCGACAAATGGATTGAAGAAATAAACAGAGATGATGAAGGCTATGTTACGTCGCTTGTTGTATGCGGCAAAGAAATTACGGCAACGGATTTCAGGTCTGCGGCAAAGCTTGAAAGTGCCTGCTTTGAAATTGAATATGACGGTGAATTTGTTGTGACCTGCAAGGGCTACGGGCACGGAGTGGGATTGAGTCAGTACGGTGCGGATTATATGGCACGGCAGGGCTTTTCATACAGAGAAATCCTTTCTCACTACTACACGGGAGTAAGCTTTGAAACCGAGGGATAATATTCCTTTTACGGGGAAAACTAACAGAAATTCGCGGAGGAAAAGCAATGAAAAAAGTTGTGATAACCGTTGACAGTGCGGCGGATATTCCGTCTGAGATTGCAGATGAATACGGCATAAAGGTTGTTCCGATGTGCGTTGTTTTCAATGGTAAGCCGATGCAGGACAGTGTGAATATTACAGCGTCGGAAATATTTGATTATGTTAAAAAAACAGGCGAAATTCCCAAAACAACGGCGGTGCCTCCGGGAGAATATTTTGATTTCTTTTCGCAGTTTGTCAAAGACGGCTTTGATGTTGTTCATCTGTCATTTTGCTCCGAGTTATCTTCCACATTCAGAAATGCGAAAATTGCCTCATCGAGAATGAGCGGTGTTTACACCCTTGACACCCGAAGTCTGGGCGGAGGAATTGCTTTGCTTGCTCTTAAAGGCTGTGAAATGCGCAACGGAGGAATGAGTGCGGAAGAAATATATTCCGCACTTTCATCACTCGTACCGCAAACCCGGGTAAGCTACGTTCTTGACAGTGTCGATTTTCTTCGCCGTTCGGGCAGATGTTCTTCTGCGGCGGCGCTGGGTGCCGGCCTGTTTTCCGTAAAGCCTTGTGCCGCAATGGTTGACGGAAAAATTGAAGTCATAAAAAAATACCGCGGAAAATCAAAAGCCGTCCGCCTGCAATATGCAAGCGAACAGCTTCAGTTCTATAAAAATATTGATTTTTCGGCCGCTTTTATTTATCATTCGGGAGTTCCGAAAAATGAATTGCAGACCGTGGAAGAAATGCTGAAATGCACGGGCTTCCGGAGGGTTATAACCGCATTCACGGGCTGTATGATAAGCCTTCACAGCGGCAGAAATGCACTGGGCATACACTTTATTGCAGAGTGATTATTTTTTAAGAAAATCAACAGCTACGGTGCAAAGCTCGTCTGCTCTGTTTTCGATGCACTGGTGTCCGCCGCCTTCAACAAGATATGTTTCCGCATCGGGAAAGGCACTGCCCATTTGCTCCTTCATTGTTGAGCTTATAATTACATCCTTGCTTGCCTGGCAAAGAAGAACGGGGCAGGCAACCTTATCTGCATTTTCAAGGTTGGTTGCCTTTACGTTGAACATCATTTCGCAAAGACCGCCGCCGAAGCCGTCATACTGGGTTGCATCTGTAATACCGTCAAGCTCATAATTCATTGAGAATTCCCAATCCATTGTTGCGGCAAAAACAATAAGCTTTACAAGAATATCAATTCTTGTGCCGTAGTTGAAAAATGCGTTCATAATACCTTTCATAACACCGGATGTCATTATGCCTTCCATAGCCTTGGGAAATTCGCTCTGGGGTGCAGGGCAATAAAGAAGAAGTGCTTCAACAGGGTTTTCGATTGCAATATTCACGGCAACGCCACCGCCCATTGAGTGACCTGCGATAATCCATTCGTCCATAGGTGCAATGGATTTCATAAGCTCTGTGATAAGGATTTCGCGGTCAACAACGGTGATTTCATCGGATTCTCTTGTGCTGAATCCGAAATTCGGCAGGTCTGCAAGCACACATTCATAGCCTGCCTCCGAGAGATTTGCCGCCATATTGCGCCAGGCAAATGTTGAGCAAAGGAAACCGTGAAGCATCATAATTCTGCCTTTTTGTTCGCCTTTTGCAGGAACAACTCTGTAATGAATGTCATAATCGCCGTACTCAAAGAATTTACTGTCTTCGTAGGGCATGAAAGCGGCATCATCCGCATAAGCAAAAATGCCGAAGCAGGAAAGTGCTATCGAAACGGCACAGATAATACTGATTATTTTTTTCATAGGTCCTTATTCACCTCAGAAAAGATTGTTTGCGTAGTCAATAAGTGCAACAAGAATACCGACCCAAGCCGTCAGCACGGCACAGGCAACGATGAATAACGGCTTTGAAAATCCGCTGTATTTCTTTGTTGCAAACACGATTATGCTTCCGATAACAAAGGCAAGAGCAGTAAAGACGGTGATTATGTAAAAAATCAGGAATACCGCCGATACAACATCGTAAGGAATAAGCTGTGAAGCAATAAGCGAAATTACCCAGCCTGCCGCAGAGGCAAGGAAAATCGTTGAAAGAATGTTAATACGGTTTTTCATATTTTATGCCTTTCCGGTTGAGCCGAATCCGCCTGCGCCTCTGCTTGTTTCGTCAAGTTCTTCAGCTTCAACGGGAGTGATAAGCGAAACAGGCATAATCACAAGCTGTGCAATGCGTTCATCGGGCTGAATGGTATATGCTTCTTTAAGCTGATTTATAACGCCTACGCAGATTTCACCGCGGTAGTCGCTGTCAATAACACCTACGGAATTCAGCAGACCTATTCCGTGCTTTATTGCAAGACCGCTTCTCGCAAAAACAAATGCACCCAGCTCTGCAGAGGGCAGTTCAATGGCGATTCCCGTAGGGATAACCGCTTTTTCACCGCCGCCGAGAGTAATTGGTTCGTCAATACAGGCATAAAGATCCATACCTGCACTGCCGGGTGTTGCCCTGAACGGGATTTTTGCATTATCTCTGAGCTTTTTTATCTTGAATGTATCCATTATTTTGTTTTGCTCTCCTTGTATCTTTCTTCGGGAGAAATCTTCTTTTCGGGGCAGGGAATGGGTTCTCTGACTGTATTGGCGGGAACAGCCCATCTTACCGCATTGATGATAATTCTCTGAACATATTCGTTGTGGAATGTGGGATTGCTTTCATGACCGGGCTGGAAATAGAAAATTTTTCCAAGACCTCTCTGCCAGCAGCAGCCTGAACGGAAAACTTCTCCGCCTGCAAACCAGCCCAGGAAAACGATTTCGTCGGGCTTGGGAATATCAAACTGCTCGCCGTACATTTCTTCCTTTGCAATGCTGAAATGTGCGGGGATTCCCTTTGCGATGGGATGAGAGGGATTGATGTTCCAGATTCTTTCTCTGTCGCCGTCTCTCCAGCGCAGATTGCAGGTTGTGCCCATAAGAGATCTGAAAATCTTTGAATGATGTCCCGAATGAAGAACAACAAGACCCATACCCGCAAGAACACGCTTATGTATTTTTTCAACAAGCTTGTCGGGTACTTTGTCGTGTGCCATATGGCCCCACCAGATAAGAACATCGGTGTTTTCAAGAACATCATCCGAGAGACCGCAGCGGCGCTGTGCAAGTGTTGCGGTGCGCACTGCCATATCATCCTGCGATGAAAGGAAATTCTTTATACAGCCGTGAATGCCGGCAGGGTAAACGCCTGCAACCTCGTTGCTGAGCTTTTCGTGAACACCTTCGTTCCAAACAGTAACATTAATCATTGTTAACTCTCCTTATCTCAATTTCTTTAAAATTTCCTGTGATGCGGCAACGATTTTAGCTGCGGCGGGCTTTGTAATCAAATCCATTTCGCCCATAAATTCAATATATGTGCCGTCAAAACGGTGCTTAAAGCGGTAAAGACCGAAAAGGGGATTGCTTTCGTCAATAACGCCTGCAACGCCTCTGAAATCATATATTGAGCAGCCGCTTTCTATTGCCCACTTTATCATTTCCCACTGCATAAGGTAGTTGGGCATAACCTTTCTGTCGGAGTTTGAAGATGCGCCGTAGAAATACCACACCTTGTCGCCCCAGAGAACGGAAATTGCACCTGCGATGGGTCTGCCATCGTAGTATGCCATATAAAGCCTCGCCTTGTCTCCGAAACAGTCAAGGATTTTTGCAAAGTATGCGGCTGAACGAAGCTCAAAGCCGTCTCTTTCGCAGGTTTCCTTCATTATCTCGTAGAAAGTCTGCGCCATTTCACTGCCGTGTATCTTGATTTCAACATTGTTTTTCAGCGCAATGCGTATTTTTCTTCTGTGGTCGGAATGGAATGCGGCAAAAACCTCGTCTTCGGTTCTTCCGTTCAAAAGAATTCTGATGACATATCTGCACTGGAAATCTTCAAAATTGATTGTGCGTTCCTTGAACTTAAAGCCTTCCGCAAGTGCGATTGCACGGTAATCATCATTGTCAACGGGAACATCCTTGTCGATTTTCAGTTCATATGCATTGTATTTTTTGCCTTCCTGCTTTGCCGCTTCAATCAGTGCGGAGAAGGTTTCTTTATCGTCAAAATCGCAAACAGGTCCCCGGGGTGCGTACATCATATGGAAGGGAAGCTTCGAGATTTTGCGGAGCAGTACGCCCATCGTACCCGTTATTTCGCCGCCGTCATTTCTGCAAATAACTCCAAACCATTTCCAGTCATCCTTGACTCTTGCCCAGAGTGAAGTCTGGAGAAAATGACCGTTTCGGTGTTTTTCGGTAAATGCATCAAATTCGGCAGCACCGTTTATATCAATAATCTGTGTTTTCACTTCTTGCCCTCGCTTAAACAATAATTAACATTATTATACTCTAACCGATGTCGGATTGCAATATATTAGTAAAGCTCAATACAGTTTATTTTGCACTTTTGAAGGCGAAATTACGCAAAAAATAAAAAAACTTTCAAAATTCTCTTGCAATTTAACGGAAAACAAGTGATAATATAAAACATAAAAATCAGAAAGGATGACTTTTTTGGAAGCGATACTTAATTTTGACCTGTCTGTTTTTGAGTTTGTTTTCACAAATCTCAGCAACAGCGTAATGGATGTCATTATGAAGGTTATCACAACCCTTGGTGACGACGGTATTTTCTTTATTATTCTCGGTCTTGTAATGCTTTTCTTCAAGAAAACAAGAAAAGCAGGTCTTGTGTGCCTGGGTGCACTTCTTGTTATGACTCTTCTCAACAATGAGCTTATCAAGCCCATTATGGAGCGTCCCAGACCCTATAACCTTACAAGACTTCCCGAAGCAACGGCGGAAGTTGTTGCTTACACAAACGGTGCAAAGAATCTTGACTGGGTCGGTTTCTTCGGTAAGATTGACTGGTCAATCGACAGATTCCCCGGTCTTGCGGAAAAATGGAATGCGGGCTATGCTTTCCCCGAAGTTGTTGAAAGAATGAAGCCTACCTCACTTTCATTCCCCTCAGGCCACACATCATCCGCATTTACATTTGCAATGGCAATCACACTTGTACTTAAGAAAAAGGGTGTTGCAATCCCTGCGTTTATTTTTGCATTCCTTATGGGTCTTTCAAGAATCTATGTAGGCGTTCATTACCCCACAGACGTTATCGTAGGTGCATTTGTAGGTATTATCTACGCACTTATCGGTTATGCAATCTTCGCAAAGCTTTACGATGTTGTTTACCCCAAAATCGAAAAAGCAATTACAGACAGAAAGGCTAAGAAAGCCGCATAAAAAACAAGGGTCGGAAATCCGTGAGGACTTCCGACCTTTAAAATTTATTTGAGAATATCGAGTATTTCTTTGAATTCGGCAGATGCCTTGAATTCATCTGACAAGGGATATTTTTCAGTTAAAAGCTCTTTTATCTGCATTTTAGCAACATAAGTAGAACCCAAAGTATGCTTGTCAAATTTATTACCTTCAAACATTACCGAGTGCATAGTTGTTATTCTGTCCATATTATCAAATTTGATTGCCAGCTCGCACATTTTTCTGAAGTTTTCTAATGCATTAGCAGTATCACCGAGCTTGAAATACCTTACGCCTAAATGTCCGTAATTATAAATTACTGTTCGCCACATTTTGCCGTAATGACCATCATCATAAACAAAATTCAAAAAGTCAAGTTCTGTTTTGAAAGCTGAAAGCACCCATTCGTCAGAGAAGTTTCTGTCATAGAAAAAGCCGTTGTAATGAAAATAATGAGAATAAACCGTATTGAGCAACAAGAATTGTTCTTCAAGAGTGTTCATTATTATCTCGTCGCCATTCGGATAGTTTTCAGGATAATAAAAACAGAACATTTCCTGTCCGTCTCTCATCCTCGGCATTTCTTTTATGATTTTTTCACAGTCCTCAAATGTTATGCCGCTTCCTTCCTTTTCTGAAAGACCCTTATAGAATTCGATAATATGTCTTTTGGCAGAGATACGTATTTTGTCATTGTTGCAGTTTTGCTTAATGTTTTCGTATATCGCAATTATTTTTGCAACGTTTTCGGGTGTGTTTTCTTCGAAATGAACAAGGCAAGACATATATCTTAGAAGAATACGAAAATCATTAGGAAACTTTTCTTTAAGTCTGCTTATTATTTCCTGTTTTAATTTTTTATCTCTGATATTATCATAAGCTTCAAGTTCTTTGATGATTTCTGCTTCATCCTCAGCTTTGTTAACACCGAGCAATTCATCAACACTTACCTTAAAGAAACCTGCGATTTCAGGAAGCAATGTTATATCCGGGTAACTGTCGCCACGCTCCCATTTACTGACGGACTGATACGAAACACCGAGAAAATTTGCAAGAACTTCCTGGGTGAGTTCACGTTCTTTTCTCAGCTTTTTAATGTTTTCACCGATATAAACTGACATTCTATCACCTCTTATTGTAATTGCCGATCAGCTTGGTTTCATAGTACACCGAAATTTGCAACATTACAATAACGCAGCTTTAGAAATAAATTCCACCAAACGGAGAAAATTTCAACAAAATGGGTACTTTTTGTGAAAACTGAAAAAAATCAAAAAAATTTAAAATAGGTATTGATTTTTTTGTCGGGATGTGATAATATACTTTGGCAATCGGAACTCACCGCTTGTAAATTGAATATGCGCTGCTAGCTCAGCTGGATAGAGTGTTTGGCTACGAACCAAAAGGTCAGGGGTTCGAATCCCTTGCAGCGCGCCATCTCGAGTGTTCATAACGGATTCAAGTTGTGAACACTCGATTTTGTTTGTAACAAAGACAACCCCTGGCTCTGCCAGGGGGATAAAAAAAGCTTTTAGCGAGGGGAGAAGCAGACAAGAAAAAAACTCCTTGATATAGTAGAAGTGGTTTGCTGACCACACAACTAAAATAACAAGGAGGTCTTTATCGTGAAAGAAAAAAGACATAAATAGTTTAGAACATACCAGTTGGAGATGTCAATACCATATTGTATTTGCACCGAAATACAGAAGACTTGCAATATACAAAGAGATAAAAGTGGATATAGGAAAAATATTAAGACAGTTGTGCCAACAAAAAGGAATAGAAATAATAGAAGAATTGTGTCCTGACCATATTCATATGCTGATAAGCATACCACCCAAGTATAGTGTTTCGCAAATAATGGGATATCTGAAAGGCAAGAGTAGCTTGATGATATTTGACAGACACGCAAATTTGAAATACAAGTATGGAAACAGACACTTTTAGGCAAGAGGCTACTTTGTAGATACAGTAGGAAGAAACAAAAAGCAAGTAGCAGAATATATAAGGAATCAACTTGCAGAGGATCAAATAGCAGATCAAATGAGTCTGAAAGAGTATGTAGACCCGTTCACGGGTAGCGAGAACAAGAAAGCATAAAATTAACCCCTTGAGGGGTGACTGAAAAAGGAATGCGGTCGGCAAACCTTCTTTCAGCGCCCCTTAAGGGGTTTCGTCCGTATAATGCCCTTATAGGGCTTAATCAAGCCTCCGGCTTAGCCGGAGGTCCTGACTTGTTATAACGAAATATTAAAATTCCGTGTGCTCAATCGGTAAAACGTGGTATTATTCGGAAAATTTTTCAACAAACTCTATGATAGGCGTATTGTCGTCCAGCCCGTGGGGATGGTGTGCACAGTTTGCTTTGCCGATGGAAACGATTATTCCGCCGTTTTTCCGATAATACTTTTCAAGAACAGCACCGTTTTCTTCGTAAGGAACAATGTTATCGGAATCTCCGTACACCAGTATAACGGGGATTCTGTTCTCCAGAAGCAATTGCATTTTATCAATGGGATGCTCTCTGTAGCAGATAAGCTGCGACAAATCCATACCGGTCGCTTCTATAAATTCCGGCAGCATTTCATCATTTGCTTTTCCAAAGCCGGCAGGGCACGAAAGGAGATTCATTACCGGCGCATCCAGATAAAGAGCCGAAACACATTCCGGATATTTTGCTGCGAATTTGCTTGCTATCAGTCCGCCGCAGCTCATGCCGACGGGAACGCATTTTTTATATAAGCCGTATTCTTCCGATAAATATGCGGCAAAACGCTTTTTTAAATCAAGGTCTTCATCAAGACACCAACGGGTAATATTTTTTATAAAGGCAAGATGCCAACCCTTTTTCACCATTTCAATTTCAAATTCCGGAAAAGCGCCGAAATATTCAGTTTTTAACAACCAGTTTTTGTTTTCGTTTGCATTTTCGGGAAAAACAACAACAGCTTCTCTTCCTTCAAACAGAAAATCAAGTCGCTTAAAGCCATTCCAGATTGATTCAGTCATACATCCACCGTCTTTATTGAAACACTGCTTATTTTCATCTTACGTACACAGTATTATATGTATTTTTCAATAACCTTCTGTAATTCTTCTTTAATAATATGATGTCCTTCGATAGTGGGATGAATACCGTCAGCGGTCCAATAACCTGTGTTGCCGTCAGCGGATAATTCATCAAATCTGTTCTGAAGCGGTACAAAATCAAAATTATATTTTTCTGCGATTTGCTTTGATATTTCAGCCATTTTTCTTACTTCGGAATTAAACTTATTCCATAATTTTTCTGTGCAGGCGCCTTTTAAGATAAAAGGTTCTAAAATTATAATTTTAATTTCAGGCAGACTTTCTTTGATTTCATCGATAAGCATCTCATAAATCATTCTGAATTTTTTCGGGCTGACACCGCAGTTCATAGTAAGTTCGTGAGAAACATCGTTGACGCCTATAAGAATTGACATATAGTCAGGTTTTAAATTTATTATATCCTCCTTAATTCGGGCATAAACGTCGGTGATTCTGTCTCCGCTTTTGCCTCGATTGATGAATTTGATTTTATCTTTGTTATTCTTTTCAAATTCAGAAGCGATAAAAAACGCATATCCGCAGCCTAAGCCGGAATTGATTTGATCCTCATCATCTCTGTTTGCATCTGTTATTGAATCACCCTGAAACAAAAATGTTTTCATATCAAAAAACTCCTTTTTAATACACTGAACAAAAAAGCACCTGAATCACATTATATATCAGTTATTTAACAATGAACTGTGAATCTGCGATTTCGGCAATTTCTTCTGCTGTGGTTGCTGTTTTCATCATTTCGGCAACCTTGCTTCTTCTTTCGCGAAGCTCGGCATACATCTGATCACGCTTTTCGGCCGTGATGGGATAGAACAGCTTGGGAACGATACCGAGAGCACCTGTGATGCGGGGAATACCCGTGCCGAGAGCAAAAATCCACCATTTTGTTCTGTCACTCTGTGTTCCGATAGTAGCACCCTGAACGTAACCGATACCCTTAAGAATGAGGCTGTTGATACTGCCCATAACAGCCATCTGAAGCTTTGCGATTGTTGTTTGTGCAACACCGAGCATAGCTTCTGCACGGTAACCATTCTTCCATTCGCAGTAGTCCATTGTTTCGTTGCCTATTTCTGCGGGAATAACTCGCCTTAAGCCGTAAACACACATTTCAAAGATTTCTTCAATACCCATCATCGGAAGAATAATATGCTTTTTCTGGAAGTTGTTATTGATTGAACCAAGTCCGAAAACCGTCAACCACAGGAAGTCAGTCCAGGCATCTTCGAAAATCCACAGAGCCTTTGTTGAAAATCTCTTTCTGAGAGGCTCGACGAAGCTGTAGCTGATAAATTTAATCGGGAAGGCAGGAATGCCGACAATGGTTTGCCAGGTGATAGAGCCGATAACGTCAATATAGAAGTTCGCTCGGCCTGTGCCGACAGAGAAACCGTTGAAAAAATTTGAAAGCACACAAATAAACATAGGCTTATTAGTGATGATAGCTTTCAACCCCTGAATTACGCTCGGTTTCTTAATGGTCTGCGCAACTCTTTCTCTTGTGGTGAGGAAGAAATAAAGGCAGAAGGCAGCACCGAGAACTGCAAATGAAACACCGAAGCCTGCGAAAAGCTTGGGAAGCTTGATCTTAATCTTGTTGTTGATTACAAGGTCATAGATGATACCGAAAACCTGCCTCGGAACGTCTTCAACGAAATGCGACATCAGATTAGCCGTCGCAATAAGCCTCGAACGGTCCAATGGCTCCGGTGTTATCGTTGAGCCGAAGCCTGAACGGGCAATGCCGGTGAAGGTGTTGGCGGTTTCGGTAACGATTGACATTGCAAAATAGAAAATCCATTTGGGAAGGTAATCTCCCGGAGTATCGGGAAAGATAAAGGGAATCAGCCAATACCATAATCCCAAAATAGTGAGGGGAAACTGACCGAGAAGAAGATAGGGTCTGAATTTACCCCAACGGGTTCTGGTCTTTTCAACAATAACACCGATAAACGTATCGTTGAAAGTATCCCATACGGTTGCAACAATGTTCTGAATTGCAAGATAGCTGAAATCGATTTTGACAACATCGTATATGTATCGCTCTTTGAAATCGTTGATATTCAGGCTCTGAGCAGTATCCTCAAGAACATAAGCAACAGTTTCTTTTATGCCTACAAAGCGTCTGTTTTTTAGAAGTATAGAATTATCAGTTGTTTCAACAATCTCTCTTTCTGTTGACATAATTTCACCTGACTTTCTTAAAGTATTAAGAATAATTTTTACAGTAACGCTGATTGAAAAGAGTCTTTATGACTGCGCTGTATTCTCAACAGCTTTCAGCCATTCGCCGGCAATAATCATATGACCCGCTACGGTAGGATGAGTACCGTCCCAGATAAAATATTCCATTCTCGATCTTTCTGCATTTTCTTTGATTTTTTCATAAAGAGGAACGAAAATGCAACCGAATTCCTCAGCGACTTTCTTTGCTGCCGCTCTGATTTTTGCGTTTGCCGCCTCACGGTATACAAAGGAATCCTCGGTATCTTTGCTGTCAGGTCTTTCGAAAGGACCTTCCACTCCGTCGGGATGAGGTGTGAATTTATAGGAACAGTCCGAGTTATCAAGCGGATAATAAAACGGCTCACATACTATGATTTTTATATCACCAAGCTCATTTCTTGTTTTTTCAAGAATTGCACGGAGATTTGTTTCGTAAATCTGTGCCGTTTCGTCGGGCGTGATTCCTGTAAAATAACCGTGTCCGCCGTCGTTTGCTCCCACAAGAATGCTTAAAACGGTCGGTTTGTTATCAATAACGTCCTCCTGCCATTTTTCAAGAAGTTCCTCTGATCTCTCGCCCGAATAGCCTTTGTTTATGAATTTGGGCATATTCTCCGCATTTTCGAGTGCAAGCTGTGATGCAACTATATACTGATAACCGTGACCCATAATGTGGTTGCAGTCCATGCACTTGCCTCGGTTTCCGTCGGTTATGGAGTCACCCGAAAACAGCACAACATCATTTTTGTTGAGCTTCATAAAGGAATCCTCACCTTCTTTCTCATCTGTCAGAAGTGTATTAATGATTCTGAGCATACTTCTTACATATTAAATTCTATCATTTTGTATGGGAAAAATAAAGGTCATTATTAGAGAAAAAAGTGTCCTTATTTGCAACAAAAGAGTTGAAATAGCATCCGCAATAAGTTATACTGTGCGTAAGAGGCGGTGATTGTTATGAGAAATGACCTGATAGAAAGACTTATCATGCACACATATAAAAATCCATCTTTTTTGCTTAAAAATAAAAATGATGATGAGAGAATCATCATTGAGGGCTCCAAGTTAATGAAAAAAGAAAAGCTTATCGCGGTAAGAGCTGATACAAATACCAAGCATTTTCCTGAACACAGCCACGATTATGTTGAGATTATTTATATGTATCAAGGAACAAAAACCAATATTATAAATAATGAAACCGTTGTTCTTAATAAGGGAGATATCCTTTTTATGACCCAGAATTGCAAGCAGGAAAACTTGCCCTCAACCGAACAGGATATAGCAGTCAATTTCATTGTTCTGCCTCATTTTTTCGAGAAAGCTCTTGAAATGCTGAATAGCGAGGAATCATTGCTGCACAGTTTTATAATTCAATGCTTGCGAGGCGATAACGGTAAATCAAGCTATCTTCATTTCAGAGTTTCAGATGTACTGCCTGTGCAGAATCTTATTGAAAATCTTATCTGGAATTTGCTTGATGACCGTCAGGAGCAAAGAAATATAAACGAAACAACAATGGGTCTTATTTTGCTTCAGCTTCTCAGTCATATTGATGACCTTGATTATAACGGTGACGACAGCAGCCTTATATTCCACGTACTGAAATATATTGAGGCGCATTTTGCGGGCGGCAGCCTGACAGAGCTTTCGCAGATGCTTTTTTACGATTTCAATGCACTGTCAAAGCAGATTAAAAAGCTGACGGGCAAAACCTATACGGAGCTTGTGCAGGAAAAGAGAATGTCTCATGCATGTTTTCTTCTTGAAAGCACAAACCTGGGAATTTCGGAAATTTCACAGCTTGTAGGTTATGAAAACATCAGCTATTTTCACCGTGTTTTTCGTAAATCCTATGGTATGTCGCCAAAAAAATACAGAGACAAAACGGTTGCCAAATAAGAAATTGCGGTATAATTTAATTCAGCGAATAAGGACACTTTTTCAACTAAAATGTGTCATTTACTTCTCTGTACCATAATGATAAAATTAAGGTGGCTATTGGTGAAAACACACTAATTAACCCAACAAATATATAACGGAGGTTAATATTAGTATGAAAAGATTTATTTCAATCATTCTCGTAATGGTTATGATGTTTGCATGTGCTGCACCTGCATTTGCCGTTCAGGCTGAGCCTGAGCAGACAGCTGTATCTGCTGCAGAGGAAGAAAACGGCAACGATGTATTCATTGCTTTCTTCGATAAACTGTTTGCAAAAATCAGGGCGTTTTTTGAAAGTATAAAGTACTACTTCGTGATTAAAAAAGAGGGCGTTCCCAACACTATGAACAAAAACGCAATTCATATGCTTAAATCGGTTGAAGACGCTATAGGCGACAGCTTTATTATCACAACCGAGGACGGCAAGGTTATTGCAATCGACGGCGGTTATAAATTTGAAACCGATTACTTCATTCAGTACCTCAGGGCTGTCACGGGGCAGATTGTGCCGAAAATTGACGTTTGGTTTCTGACTCATCCCCACACTGACCATGTTCAGGTTTTCAACGAAGTGGCTGAAAATCGCACAAATCAGGTGAAATTTGACAAGGTTATTCTTAAATACGCTCCGTATGACTTTTACGCTTCCATTAACTCAACGGAAGGTGCGGAAATGGTGGGCGAGTTTGACAGAATAAGTAAGGCTTTCCCCGAAAAAGTTCAGATTATCAATGACGGCGATGTTTTCAATATCGGTGCTGCAAAAATAACCACGTTTTTCACCTTTGACCCTGCTTTCACAAACGTTAATGATGCCTCTTTGATATTCCGTATGGATTTGGGCGAAAAAAGCGTATTGTTTACGGGTGATGCCGGTGTAAGCTCAGGCAACAAGGTGCTTGCGAACCCCGAATATAAGGAGCTTCTGGATTGCGATATATGCAAAATGTCACACCACGGACAGGCCGGTGTATCGAAAGAATTCTATGAAGCTGTCGACCCCGAAATCTGCCTGTGGCCTACGCCTTCATGGGTGTGGAACAACTCACATGAATCTCTTGTGCTTTTGACGCCTGAAGTTCGTGCGTGGATTGAAGAAATCGGTGTAGAGAAAAACTATCTTTCCTGGCAGGGCTCGCAGGTTATATATCCGGATTAATTGACACCCGGCACCGAAGAAATACTATAACAGAATACGGGCGATTGTTCATGCATTAGTACTGATGGGATGATAAAACCGTGTGGACAAATCAAATGGCTTTGCGTTATATTAAATATGTAATTCAATCGTAAGGTATTGTTATGAAATCGGTCGAAAAAATAATCGCAGCTTCTCGAATTACGAGCTTGCAAAAATTAAAAATTATCATAAAAGGGTGATTGCTTTGAAAAAAATTCTTTC
>SVOC01000005.1:0-88093 GCA_015066625.1 Oscillospiraceae bacterium | reverse complement strand
CGCAGCTTCTCGAATTACGAGCTTGCAAAAATTAAAAATTATCATAAAAGGGTGATTGCTTTGAAAAAAATTCTTTCCATTATTCTTTCGTTTATTTTCCTTTTCCCCTCATATCTTTTCAGTTTTCTGCCGTCAAAAGCAGATACGGATTTTGCAATTGAGGCAATTGCGGCTGTGTCCGTAAGCGGAATTGAAAACGGTGTTATATCAGAAAAAGCCGAGTTTGATTTCGGCGATGCCGATTGCGGCTGGTTCAATTATTACGGCATCAGCTATAAATCCGACGCATATATGAAAGGCGTAATTACATATACGCTCAAAGGTGAACAGCATTCCGAGGAATTCTTCCTTGAACCTTCGGACGGCACAAAGCCTTTTTACAGCTTTATTGACGGTGTGCTTGACAAGACCAAATCAAACACTCTTTGCAAAATAACGCTCGAGCCTCTTGATAAGGACACGGCGGCGTTTGAGCTTGTCGGCGTTGACGTGTTCAACCGTGAAGTGCCCGATAAAAACGTTTATCTTCAGAACAGCGAATATAAAATCGGTGTCAATCTTCTCTGGGGTGGCGCACTGGATTACCTTGAAGACCTGGATTCCGACGTGCAGGCGGTTATGGTTGACGGCTTAACCAAGGTTGATTCGGATGCTTCGGAGAGATACGGTGTAAAATCCGTCAACAATAACGTTAATCTCATCAACCGTCACGATACGGGCAGACTTGTTCAGCAGTCCTACTACGGCACCTTTGATTGCGATGCTTATCAGAGCGCTATGTACGGCGAACACAAGTGGAATTATAACCCCGTGCAGGGCGGCAATCAGTATAACGAGAGCAGCAAAATAGTTGACCTTGTTGTGGGCGATGACTATATCTATATTAAGTGCAGACCCCTTGACTGGGCAAAGCCTGCGACGGATATGAGCCCTTCGTATATGGAGGCAACCTACAGCATCTGCGACGGTGCCGTTGAGATAGCCTGCAGATTTGTTGATTTTTCGGGTTATCCCGAATATTACACAACTCAGGAGCTTCCCGCCTTTTACTGCATAGAGCCCTTCAACAGATTCGTTTATTATGGCGGCGATGCACCCTGGACCGGAGATAAAAATTACTCATATCAGAACAAGCTTATTTTCTGGCCCGATGCAGGCTACCCCAATTTCCAGGCAACGGAAAATTGGTCGGCATTTATCGGCGAGTTTGACGACAGCTTCGGAATCGGTATTTATACGCCTCACCACGGGAATTTCCTTGCCGGTGTCCTGGCCAGGGAAACCACCACAGATAAAGACCCGTCCGTAGCACCGCAAACATCATATATTGCGACTGTTAAGCATAACACTTTCCGAAGCTTCGTTCCGAGCGAATATAATTACTATATCGCAACCGGTACGGTTGACGAAATGCGTGAAAGTTTTGATAACCTGAGGTGATTAAAATGAAAAAAATACTTTCGCTTTTTCTTGCTTTCTTGTTTACGGTCGGAGGTGTGAGTATGGCTTACGCAGAGGATTCATCTGCAAAACTCTACGGTACCTACGGCGACGGTATGCTTTTTCAGCAAAATAAGGATGCTGTTTTTGCAGGCACGGCATCTGCCGGTGCAAAAATAACCGTTGAAATGTATAGTGCGGCAGGTGAGCTTGTTGCAAACGGAAACTCAACAGCGTTGCCTGACGGTACTTTCACAGTATCGTTCACTGCTCCTGCAGGCGGCTACGAGGAATATAAAGTAATTCTCAAAAATAATTCCGTTGAATTTGCACAGCTTGATAACGTTGTTTTCGGTGAACTGTGGCTGGCAAGCGGTCAGAGCAATATGCAGTATCCACTTGCTCAGGCAAAGGGCGGCGCAGATATGTTTAAAAATTCGCAGAAGTTGAGCAAATGGCTCCGTGTTCTGCATATGCCTATTTATTGCAATAACAAGGAGGGCGATACTTTTGTTGATCCTCAGCAGGATGCTGTCGGCGCAGTATGGACTACGGGTGAGAATGGGCACGTTTACAATATGAGTGCCGTTGCCTATTATTTTGCGGCGAAGATGATGGGAGAACTTGATATGCCCGTAGGCATACTCAATGCTTCGCTTGGCGGCTCTGCAATTGCAAGCTGGCTTTCAAGAGACGCCATTGACGGCGACAGCAAGGTTAAAAACCATCTTATTTCCACCGAGAAATACATAGAAAAATCGGATTGGGAAATGGCAAACCCCAGCATTTACCAGGATATGACCTCTAACTATAACCACAAGATTCATCCACTCAGGAATTTCAGACCCTCGGGCATGATATGGTATCAGGGCGAAACCGACCTGATGTTCGAATGTACAGAGGAGGGTTATGCTGATTTCTATGATCTGATGCAGCGTTCATATTCGGAGCTTTTCGGCTATGAAAATGAGCGTATGCCTCTTATCTGCACACAGATTGCGTCCTATCTTTACTCTGACGACGGTCTGAATATGTTGGACTGGAATATCAATTATTGCAATATTCAGGCGGCGCAACCCGAGTCGAGAGCAACCGTAACGATTTATGACGTACCTCTCACGTTTCTGCCCGAGGCAGGGTCAATCCACCCCGAATGCAAGCAGGAAATAGGTGAGAGAATGGCGTTTGCCGCAAAGGGTCTTGTTTACGGCGGCGATGATGATTACACGGCCGCAACCGTTGAAAAGGCTGAAATCCATGACGGCAGCGTTTATGTCACCTTCAGAAATGAAGGTGACGGACTTGCTTGCAGCGGCGATGAGCTTCACGGCTTTGCGGTTTGCGGCGCAGACGGCGTTTACGTTCAGGCGAATGCCGAAATCGTTTCGGCCGATACTGTAAGGGTGTGGAGCAATGACGTGACCTCACCTGCATCCGCAAGCTATGCATACTGCGTGAGCAATATGCGCTCCAATCTCTACGCAACGGCAGACGGCAATCTTGCCTTGCCCGTAAGTCAGTTTGTAACGGACAAATCCGCAGGCACTCATTATTGGTTTGACAGACCGTGGACGGACTGCAACGATGAGCTTACCTGGCACGTTATGAGCGAAATGGAGGCCAACAGGGATTATTCTTCCTGGTCGGCAGAGGGTGCGCAAATCACCTTTACAAACGGTGTTATGAACTTAAATGGCGGCACGGAATTCACCTTGAGCCCCGCACTCAATTATAAATCGGGCGAAAAATTTGAAGATACCGATAATGATTATTCCGATTACGGTAAGATGAGCTTTTATGTTCGCAATAACGGCGGTGCAGACATTGAATTGAGTGAAATCAAAATTTATAAAGATTCACTTGTATGGTATTCGCCTGCGGTTAACGGCACAAAGGGTGTTGAAGCAACAATCCCTGCCGACGGTCAGTGGCATCTTGTAACCGTTGACTTTAACAGACTCTATCTTTTCGGCAATGAGGGAGGAGCAGGCAGACCTTGCAGCAAGCTCAACAAGGTTGAGGAAATCCGTTTTGCTTTTGCAAGCGAAAACGATGCCGATATCAGCATTGATAATATCCGTTTTGCGCCCGATACTTCGGACGGGAAGATGCAGTTTGACCCCGATATTAATACCGCAGATACAATAATCGAAAAAATCTCTGCCATATTCATAAAAACTATCGGCGCAATCATATCACTTTTCAGATAAAAACAACGGCTGCTTCACACACGAAGCAGCCGTTGTTTTTATCTGCCATGTTCATATCGGAATCAGACTGCGTTCTGCCGTACGACGTAACCGAGTTCCGATACCTCATACATATTGTTTTTCATAATTTGCAATTCCTTTCAGTTATTAATGATAGCATGAAACAATGTGTGTTTAACCGCCGTTGACAATTTATTTATTGAATTCGTTATGAACACTCGTACCAATTGAAGGATACGGATTTTTCCGTATCCTTTAATTTTTTTGAGTAAGGGATTCAAAAGGGCATAAAAATAAGGGGGTTCATAACCCCCAACACTTCAATGATAACTTATTATCTGTTAAAAGTCAATATGTATTTACGGGTTTATAGACACAATAACTAAAAATCTCTGTTTTACATAACTTCAAAAGGTTAATTTTGTACAAAATTCCGTCTTGAAAACCCCGGAAATCTATGCTATATTATAGTCAAGGAAAGGGTGATACCAATGAGAAGGTAAAAACCTCAGAACTTTAAGATAACAGATAAACAAATCAAAAAGTTCTGACCGACAATCTTAAATTAATCGAAAAACGATAATCGAACAGTTTAAGGTTGGACAATACCGCAGAAAGAGAGGTTAACCAAAGATGTTAGATAACAAGAGTTCACAGAAATAACCCTTGATTGATTGTGTAAAGAAACATCAGTCAAGGGTTATTTCTCATTTATAATGCAAATCTTACCGTTGAAGCTGCAAGGCTTCGGCGTTTTTTTATACCCTTTACAATATTCGGCTGCATATGTTATAATGCATGCAACAGTTTGGCTTTATTATCTTGTGTCGATTTTAAAGAGGTAGGAAGTTATGAAAGATAAATCAACTCTTGTTTTTACCGGAGATATCGGTTTTGACAGATATATGTACGGTCAGTGGAATGACGAAGAGCTTCTCTCGTCGGATGTCCTTGAATTTCTTCACAGTGCAGACCACGTTATTGCAAATGTTGAAGGCCCCGTTGCACCTGTTGAGCAGAATACGGTTCAGGGCGGTGTGAAACAGCTTCTTCACACAATCGACCCCGAGGCAGTGAAAGTTCTTAACAAAATGAATGCGGATATATGGAATATCTGCAATAATCACATTATGGATGCAGGCGAATTCGGCGTTAAGAGTACCCTTGAAATTGCGGCTGAAAACGGTGCAAAAACCATAGGTGCAGGTATGAATATTCACGAGGCAAGACGCCCTGTTATTCTTGACGAAGCAGGGGGGATCGGTATGTTCGGTGTTGGATATCAGCGTGCCTGCCGTAAGGCAGATGAGAATAAGGCGGGCTGTTACAGCTGGAGCGACCTTGATGAAATTCAGAATACCATAAATGAAATCAAAAAGCAGTGCCGCTGGTGTATCGTCGTTGCTCACGCAGGCGAGGAATTCACTCCGCTGCCTTCGCCCTATACAAGAGAAAGATACCGTCTGTATCTCGAAATGGGTGCGGATATGGTTATAGGACATCATCCTCACGTACCTATGAATTACGAAACGGTAGGGGATAAAATAATTTTCTATTCTCTGGGTAATTTTATTTTTGATACGGATTATCAGCGTTCACAGTTCAATACGGAATTCGGTCTGCTTGTGAAAATCAATTTCACCGAAACGGAGTTTACATGGGAACCTATGGGGCTTGAAATCCTCAGAGGTCCCGAACACATTGTAAAAGCACCCCTTCCGAGAATATTTACGGATGTGCAGGAAGATGAATTCAATCTGCTTTCGCCTCTGTCGGCAAAGATGCATATTGCCGCCACAAGACGGCAGATGACCTATCTGAACCCCGACAGATTTGCAAATGCCACGGAAGAGGAGTGGGCAGAGCATTTTGCAGAGCCCCTCAGAACAGGCCGTGTGCCGGGAGAAACACTTGATTTCTTTATTCTTTGCCCTCTTGCAGAGAAAGCGGAAAGCGGAGAATGGAAAAAAAGTAAGCTTGAAGATGTAAAACAGTATATTCTGGAACAGATGTAGAAAAGGAGTGATTCATCATTTGATGAGTCACTCCTTATCTGTTTTAAAATCCGCCGCCGACGGTTATTATGTAGTCAATTTCGGCGTCTGCTTTGTCAATCATAATTCCGCTGATATCAAGGTGGCTTATTTCGGGGTCACAGGTATATTTCCATGTACCTTTTTCGATAATACCGTCCTTGTTTATCTTCACTTTCAGCGTTGCGTTTACATAATGAACGGCAATGTTTGCATTCTCAACATCAACCTTGAACTGTGGGAATTGCTCAAGCACTCTTGAAATATCGCCAAGTACGGTTATTGCGTGGCCTACCGTGCCTTCGTATTCATTGGCGTGAATACCGTCGGTCTGATTTTTCATTGTCATCTCAACAACGGTGTATTCGTCGCTTTTGTATGCCTTGATTGCTTTTGTATCCGAAGCGGTAAGATCTGAAAATCCGCCGGTTATTCCGTCAAATTTCAATGCGTTTTTTTCAATAACCGATGCTATTGCAGGTTCCAGTATTTTTACAAAGAAAGCGAGAACGCCGTCACCGTCATTGAAAATCAGTTCGTTAAGCACCATAACCTGAGTTGATTTTGCGGTGGGGTTAGTCTTTTCTGCAGCTTTTTTATAAAACTCAACAATTTCATCGGGAGTCCATTCCGAAGGGCCTGCGGCAGTTTCTGTTGTTGCAGGTGCTTTGCTTGTTTCGATTGAGTCGTCAGACTCAGCGGGCTCGGTTGTGTTGATATTAATTGCCGCTTCCGTAATTTCCTCAGCATACTGCTCCGTAGTGGTTGCTTCGGTATCGGGGGAGGGCTTTTTTGCACAGGCTACAAAAGAAATAAGTAAGGCAAAAACGGTTAATACTGCAATCAGTTTTTTCATATATCTTTCTCCGTTTCAAAAAGTATGTTTCTATTTTACAGCATATGTTTTGCAAAGTCAATGCAACGAAGGCACTTACGGTAAATGTTCGCAAATGCACTTGAATTAATTGAGTTTCTCTGTTATAATACCATAGTAAAAATAAAATGAGGAGTGTGCGGTATGAGCAAAAAATATGTAATCAGTTACAAGTGCAACGGCGTAAGCATCGTTTCAAACGACATTGAAAATGACCATTATTCATTGGAGATAGTTGATACTGCAGAAAAATATGCCGTCAAGCTTAACCCCAAATGCGATATTGAAATGGTTGATTTCTACGTTGAGTTCCCTTATGAATTCAAAGCAGATGACCTCTTCTTCGGTGCGGGCTACCAGTCATGGACATACACCAAGGAATATAACAGAAACGATGTAATGAAGGGTACAATCAAGCTTTCACACATTCATCCTTTCCTCAGACACTACGCAAGCATCACAAGTGACGACAGAATCGTTGAATATTCAGAAAAACCCGGTGAACTTCACAGCCACGGATATACATACATCCGCAACGGCGAAAAGATGAAGCTCTGGGGTTCACTCAGCGAAAAAACAGGCTATACCTACTTCAAGGTTAAGATGAATGAGAATTATTTCTCAATTCATAAAGATGCACTGGGTAAGTATGTGAACGAGCCGTGGCAGGTATTTGACATCGTTTACTTTGAAGGCACATATGATGAAGTTTTTGATAAGTATTTTGAACTTTTTGATATGCCCGCAACAAGAACCGGTGCAATGAGCGGTTACACTTCATGGTATAACTATTTCCAGAAGATTGATGAAAGCATAATTCTTCGTGACCTTAACGGTCTTGATCCTGTAAAGGACGAGGTTTCGATTTTTCAGATTGACGACGGTTATGAGCCTTTTGTAGGCGACTGGCTTGATCCCTGCCCCGAAAAGTTCCCTCACGGTATGAAATACATTGCCGATAAGGTTCACGCAAAGGGCTATAAAGCAGGCATCTGGATTGCACCTTTCAGCTGTCAGAGGGTTTCAAGGGTTGCAAAGGAACATCCCGACTGGCTTATCAAGGAAAACGGCAAGCCCCAGCTCGGCTGTATTGCCTGGGGCGGTGCATATACCCTTGATTTCTATAACGAAGAAGCAAGAGCTTATATCAAAAAGGTATTCGATGTTGTTCTCAATGAGTGGGGATACGATATGGTTAAGCTTGACTTCCTTTACAGCGAATGCGTAATTCCCAGAAACGGCAAGTGCCGAGGCGAAATTATGTATGAAGCAATGCAGTTCCTCAGAGAATGCGTAGGCGATAAGCTTCTTCTCGGCTGCGGCGTTCCCATGAGTGCGGCAATCGGCGTTTGCGATGCCTGCAGAATCAGCTGTGACGTTGACCTTACATACAAGGGCAAGATTTACAACCATATCCACGTTTCGAACGAAATGCTCAGTGCACAGAGTGCAATCAATAACTCAATATTCCGCCGTCACCTTAACGGCAGAGTATTTATGAATGACCCTGATGTTTTCTTCCTGAGAAACGATAACCTTAAATTTACCTTGGAGCAGAAGAAACTGCTTGCAAGAATCAACAACCTTTGCGGCAATGTTCTTTTCGTTTCCGATAACGCAGGTGCTTATGACGCAGAGCAGATGGCCATGCTTAAAAAGTATCTTAAAAAGACCGACGAAAAGATTGTTTCGGCAGAGCGTCTTAACCCCGATGTTATCAAGATTGTTATTGATGAAAACGGAACAAAGAAGGATTTTGTGTTCAACATTAAACTCGGCAGAATTATGATAGGTGAATAAAAGTAAAAGGGACTTTCTCGTGTTGAGAAAGTCCCTTTTGCTTTTATTTATATCAGTTCAATATCTGCATATGCGGCGTTATGGTCCGAGTAGAAATCACCGTCAACAAGCTTGTTGATAACCTTGAATCTTACGGGCTTTACCGTTGCTTCATCAACGAATACAAAGTCTATTCTTGCCTGAATTTCTTCAGGTCTGAATCCGTGGTAGGTGAAGCATTCGTCACTGTCGGGGGCAAGCTTCCTTGCATCCTTCATATTGCCGCTTACCATTGTGTTGTAGCAATCGGAATCCTGATAAACATTGAAATCACCTGTGCAAACAACGGGCACGCCGCCGAAGGATGCTGCTTTTTCCTGAATCATTTTCGCACCGTTAATCTGTGCAATTCTGCCTACATGGTCAAGGTGAGTGTTGAAATGAACATATGCCTTGCCGTTTTCTTTATCCGTAAGCTTAACGAATGTTGCAACTCTTGTGCAGGCGGAATCCCAGCCCTTTGAGGGTTTTTCGGGTGTTTCCGAAATCCAGAAATTGCCGCTTTCGCTTGCAGTGAATTTGTCCTTCTTGTAGAATACAGCTGCAAACTCGCCGTCTTTATCACCGTCTTCTCTGCCAACGCCTACATAGTCATATTCGGGCAGGTTTTCGGTGAGTGCCTGCATCCATTCCCAGTGCGCTTCCTGCACGCCGAATGAGTCGGGGTTTGCTTCCTTGATGATTTTAACAACCTTGGGAACTCTGTTTTCCCATTTTCTTTCGTCCTTGCCTGCACAAAGCAGGTTAAATGTCAATACTCTGTACATTATTTTGTACCTCCGTTAAAAAGTGTCATTTCAACTATAATGGGGAAGTGGTCAGAGGGATAAACAAGACCCACTGTTCTTGAATCAACCTTACTTGATTTTACCGAAGAAACATAACCGTTTACAAAAATGTAATCAATGGGCTTTGTGTTGAAAACAAAGGGGTTGAAGTCGTGGTATGTTGCACAGTCATCGTATTTTTCTGCAAGGTATTTTGTATCTTTGAGTCCGCAGGCAAGCAGATTCACATAATTGCCCGTGCCTTCGCGGAGGTTGAAATCGCCTGTAAGAACAACGGGGATATCAGGTGCAATTTCTGCGATTTTTGCGCTTATAAGAGCTACGGATTCAGCCTGAGCCTTGTTGCCTACATGGTCAAGATGCGTGTTGAAGTGGGCATATGTAAAGCCTGAGGTTTTATCCTTAAGGATAGCCCAGCTTGTGATTCTCTTGCAAGCAGCATCCCAGCCGAATGTAGGTTCATCGGGTGTCTGTGAAAGCCAGAAGTGCCCCGAATTGACAAGCTCATATTTTTCTTTCAGGTAGAAAATCGCGCTGGATTCGCCTTCGGTAATGCCGTCATCTCTGTATCTTTCAATATGGGCGTAATCTGTCATTTCAGCCGCAATATTATCAACCCACCATTTGTCGGCTTCCTGCAGGCCGAAGGAATCGGGAGCATATTCCTTTATGATTTTTGTCAGCTTTGGCAGTCTGTTTTCCGTTGACTGATAACCGTCGCCGCTGATTTTCACATTGAATGTCATAGCTGTAATATCCTGAGTTGTAACAGCTTCCGCAATGGGGTTGGGGTTGATATTTACAAGAGGAAGCTCGGTTTCAACGGGTGTCTGAGGTATCTGTACGGTAAAGAGCGATGCTAAAGAAAGCAGGAGTGAAACTATAATCTGTCCGAATTTGAAAAGCATATTTCAAAGCCCCCTTTAGTTGTAAAGAGTCAGTTCGGAAATGACGGGATGATGGTCGGATGCATATTCGCCGTCATACTTTGTTGTGTCAACTTTGTAGGTGCTGACCTTTGTTGCCATAGCGTTGACAAAGATAAAATCAATGGGTTTTTCTTTTGTCAGCAGGTCGGAATAGCCGTGGTAGGTTGTTTCGTCGTCGGCGGTTTCAGCAAGCTGCTTTGTGTCACGGAAGCCTGCTTCAAGCACACGGTTATACATATCGCCGCCTTCGTAGTCGTTAAGGTCGCCTGTGAATACCGCGGGGAAGGTGTTGCAGATTTTTGAAACTTTTTCGGTTACAACTGCAACGGATTCGAGCCTTGCAATAACACCCATATGGTCAAAATGAGCGTTGAAATGAGCGTAAACAAATCTTGTTTCCTTGTTTCTGAGAACAACGTATGTACAAATTCTGTTGAACATTGCATCCCAGCCTCTTGAGGGTCTGTCGGGTGTTTTTGAAAGCCAGAATGTGCCTGAATCAACAAGTTCATACTTATCCTTTTTGTAGAAAACGGGGCTTGCTTCGCCGCCGCCGTCCGCATTTCTGCCAACGCCCACATATGCATAATCGGGCATTGCCTTTGAGATTGCCTCAATCCATTCGGGAGTTGCCTCCTGCAAGCCGAAAGAATCGGGGTTGTGGTTGCGGATGTTCTGAATAACAATTTCTTCTCTTTCTTCGGGGGTCTTGTAATAAACATTATAAGACATAATCGTAACATCCTGAGTTGAAGATGCCTCAGGAAGATCTGCGGGATTAACGTTTATTACGGGTGTGGGTGTGTAGAAAAGCGTAAGAATTGCTGTTACGAGTGCGAAAAATGCGCTGATAATTTTGTCAATCATTTTTATTCTCTCCTTTATCTTATATAATCGGTCAATGCCGAAATATCAAGCAAATCAATATTATCCGCCTTTGCGATAACGTCGGCGATATCCCTGCACATCTTCATTGTGCCGCCTGTTTCGTTACTTTCTGTATTAAGAACGATAATCGGGTCGTGAACACTCAGTCGTATAAGAAACCAGCCGTTTCCGCAGGATGAATCAGCGTTTATGCGGATACCCTCGTGATTGTCATTGCAGGCAGACCAGCCCTTGTGCGACTTTGCTTCATTTTCAAAAAGCTCAATAATTTTTTCGCCTTCGGGCCTGAAATCGGCGCAAAGAATTTTAAAGCGGAGTTCTTTTTCTTCCTCGGCTTCTTTCAGATTGCCTATTAAATCTTCAAGGTTTTTACCTTCCTTTGCAAGTGCCGCCGCTTTGATAATCAGCTTTGTAATCAGGTATGCACCGTCATCAAGAAAATAATTTTCCGCAAATGCGGCGTGACCTGATGTTTCCATTGCAAGGGGGCAATCAATGCCTTTTGAGCACAGTTCAATCTGTTTGTTGATAACATTCTTATATCCGCGTTTGAAACGCAGGTGAATACCGCCGTTTTCGGCAATGAATTCTGCAAGACCGTCGGAGGTGACGCTGTCGGTTACTATTGTGCCTCCGGGGCAGGAGGCAAGAGCTATCTTTGAGGCAAGTGCAACAAGACGGTTTCGGTTTATTTCAAATCCGCCTTTGCCTACACAAGCGGCTCTGTCAACATCGGTGTCAAAAATAACGCCGAAATCCGCATTCGCATCAGCTGTTGCCTTTGAAACACATTCCATTGCCTGAGTATTTTCGGGGTTGGGGGTGTGATTGGGGAAGTTTCCGTCAGGCTCAAGATAAATACTGCCCGATATATCCGCACCAAGCGGCTCAAGCACTTCCGTTGCATAGAATCCGCCTGCACCGTTGCCTGCATCAACAACAATTTTCATTCCTTCAAGAGGACGGTTGCGGTTTGTTTCACTGCTCACACCGTTGATTATCATATCACGGAGAATTTGCGCATAACGCTTCATGTACGGACTTTCTGAGCATTCGCCGTTTTCGTTGCCTACGGGATTTTCAATCTTTGAAGCAGTTTCAAGAATTTCTGCAATATCCGAGCTGTCAAGACCGCCGTCACGTGTAAAGAATTTAAGACCGTTTCTGTCTTTGGGGTGATGACTTGCGGTTATCTGAATTGCACCGTTACAGCCTTGGTCAACGGTTGTCATAAACATTGCAGGGGTTGAACTCAGACCGCAATCCGCAACATTTGCACCGTTTGAAACAAGGGCTTTTATAACAGCATTTTTTATTCTTTCGGCTGAAAGTCTGCTGTCGTGCCCTACGGAAATGTAAGGTGTACATTCCCCGGTTTTTGATTTAAGCCAATCAAGAAACGCAGTTGTGCAGCGCATTACCATCATATCGTCCATGTAGAGGGGATTTGATTCGTCGCCCAAAGCATAGCCTCTGATATCGCTGCCGCTTTTGAATTTTGAATAATCCATTTTATTCTCCCTTTGCAAAGTATTCGTCGGAAACGTCAAGAAGGAACTTATACATAGGTGAGTATGCCTTGAATGTACCTCTGATTATTTCAATAATCTTTTCACTTTCAAGGTTTTCAAGGTCGCCCGAAAAAGCAATGAAACCCACATCCTTTGCGTTGTAGTATTCTTCAAGACCTTCGGGGCAGCCCGGAAAAGCTCTTTTGTACTGCTTTTTCATAAATACCGAACCTGTCATTTTACATAAATCCGCCGCCTTTGCAAACTCGGCGGGCTTTTCGCGCAGGTTCTTACGGAATGTTTCAAGCAGACCCGGTTCATCACCGTAAAAGCCTACACCCATTGTGTATTCACGGGGAGTAACCTCAAACCACATACAGGGATAGCCTCTCCATTCGTGCTTGGGACGCATGAACATAATCCACATATTTTCACGGTAAAGGCTTTTATCCTTTGTGTAGCGGGTGTCTCTGCGGACTCTTGAAACCATTCTTGTGGGGATTGTATTCATCATGGGGTCAAGGGAAAGAAGCTCTTCGCCGATAATTCCCGCAATCTGCCGCATAGGTACGGTAACTTTGTTTTTTATTTCTTCTTTATGCTCCTCATAGTATGCTCTGGAATCCCGGAAACGGTTATCTGCGAGCATGAAAAGAGCATCACGGGTAATTCCGTTATATTCCATTTATATCAGACCTTTCTGTGCAAGACCTTCAGCCGCAAGCATAATTGCGGTTTTTGCAGAATGAAAATTGATGCCGCCCTGCATCCATACGGCAAAGGGTTCTCTCAGGGGAGCATCGGCTGAAAGTTCGATTGAAGAACCGAGAATAAATGCACCTGCCGCCATAATAACCTTGCTGTCGTATCCTGGCATATCCCAGGGTTCGGGTGTTACATATGAATCAACGGGTGCACCGCTCTGAATTCCGCGGCAGAATTCAACAAGTCTGTCGGGATGTTCAAGGCAGAGAGCCTGAATGATATCGTGACGGCTTTCGTCGCTTGACGGTGTGACCTTAAAGCCGAAATTCTCAAAAAGTGCCGCCGCGAAAACTGCAGCTTTAAGGCTTTCGCCCACAACGTGAGGTGCGTGGAAAATGCCCATAAACATATTTCTGTTTTCGCCGAGAGTGCAGCCTACCTCTTTGCCCAGACCGGGTGTTGTTGCTCTGTATGCGCAAAGCTCAACAAGGTCTGCTCTGCCCGCTATGTAGCCGCCGGTTCTTGCAATGGAACCGCCTGCGTTCTTTATGAGGGAGCCTGCCATAAGGTCTGCGCCTACCTGAGTAGGTTCAGTTTTTTCAACAAGCTCGCCGTAGCAGTTATCAACCATAACAACCGCATCGCATTTTGAATGAACAAGCTGTGCGATTTCACCGATTTCCGCAACGGAGAGAGTGGGTCTGAGACTGTAGCCTCTTGAGCGCTGAATGTAAACCATTTTCGGCTTCGTTTCGAGAGCTTTTTCGATGGCTTCCATATCGGGTCTGCCGTTTTTATCGAGGTTAACCTGCTCATATTTTACACCGAATTCTTTCAGCGAGCCCATGCCTTCGCCGCTGATACCGATAACACTGTGAATGGTGTCATAGGGCGTACCCGTAACGCAGAGCATGGTATCACCGGGTCGTAGTACACCGAAAAGAGCAACGGCAAGCGTATGAGTGCCGCAGGTGAAGGTGTGGCGTACAATGGCATCCTCCGCACCGAAAATATCCGCATAGATTCTGTCAAGCTTTTCTCTGCCGGTATCACCGTAGCCGTAGCCCGTGGAGCCTGCAAAATCCGTTTCGCTGACTCTGTTGTTTATGAATGCGGAAAGTACCTTCTGCTGATTGTATTCGGTGATTTCGTCTATTTCGTCAAATTTTGTTTTTGCCTTTTTGAGTGCGGCATCGCTTGCCGTTTTTATTTTTTCGCTGAAATTAAAAAAATCCTTCATGTTTTACCTTCTGTATATTCTGTTGAGTGATTTGAAAAATCCGATGTCTGCATTTTTAAGCTGTTCTTTCGTTACCCTGTAACTCCAATTGCCGCTTGCCACACCGGGTGTGTTTATTCTTGTATCCGACCCGTACATAAGAAAATCCTGAACGGGGATTATTGCAAGGTTGCTTACACTTGAAAATACAGCACGTAGAAGCAGGGGAGTTGCACCGCCCCAGTCACCGCCGACAAAGCCGCAATAATCAAGAGCACGCCTGCGTACATCATCACTGCTTTCCCAAAGGAAACCGAAAAGAGTGTTGTTATCGTGAGTGCCCGAATATGCAACGGAATTTCTGATATAATTGTGAGGCATATGAATGCTGTTGCCGTCATCGAGAAAACCGAACTGAAAAACTCTCATTCCGGGGAAGCCGCTTTTTTCAACAAGGGCACGGACATCATCTGTAATATCTCCCAAGTCTTCCGCGATGATAAGTTTATCCTCGTGGCCTTCTTTAATGGCATTGACAAGCTCGATGCCCGGTCCTTTTATCCATTTGCCGTTTCTTGCGGTCTTTTCTTTTGCATCAACTGACCAATATGCTTCAACTGCTCTGAAATGGTCGATTCTCACGCCGTCAAACATTTTAAGTGCGTGGTCGATTCTTTCTTTCCACCAGCCGTAGCCGTCTTTTTTCAGTTCATCCCAATCGTAAAGCGGATTGCCCCAGAGCTGACCGTCTTCGGCAAAATAATCGGGAGGTACGCCTGCGACCTGCGAAGGGTAGCCTTTTTCATTCACCTGAAACAGTCTGCGGTTTTCCCATACATCACAGCTGTCATCCGAAACATAGATGGGGATATCTCCGATTATGCTGATTCCTTTTGAATTTGCATAATCCTTGACGGCATACCACTGCCTGAAAAATTCATACTGAATGTACTTCCAAAGCCCCAGAGTTTCCGTGTCGGTAATTTTATCTGATTCCCATTCCTGCCAGGGCTTGCCGCCGTTTTGCTCACGCAGTGTCATAAATCTGCAAAAGGCTTCAAGTCGGGGATTGGAGTCAATAAATTCGTCGATTTCCGATTTATCTGTGATGTTGGAATAAGCTTTTCTGAGAAGATTCAGACGCTCTTTACCCAGCCTTTCGAATTCGCAGGCATAGGGTGTTGTCTGCTTGCAGTTTTCAAGGTCAGATGCAGATATAAGTCCGTTTTTGCAAAGTGTTTCGGGGTCGATAAAATAAGGGTTGCCGCCGAATGCCGAAAATGATTTATAGGGTGAATTATATTCATCCGTAACGGTGAATGGGAGCACCTGCCATACAGAAAAACCCGCTTCACGGATAAAATCTATGAATTCATATGCACTTTTTCCGAAGTTACCGATTGAGTAATCTCCGTAAAGAGAGGAAATGTGCATCAGAATACCGCTTTGTCGTTTCATAAAGGAACACCTTTCACAGTAAATATAGTTGATTATAGCATATAGGGTAATAAAAATAAAGTAATTTTGTAAAAAACTTGATATTTTGCTTCATACCGAGTAAAATGGAATAAACAGTTTTTCGGAGGTAGCGTTATGTCAAAAGCAACGGAATATTTTGAAAATCTTCAAAGAATAATTGCCCGTATATCAACTGAACAGGCAGAAAATATTGAAGCGGCGGCACGAGCTGTTGCGGATACACTCGAAAACGGAGGCAGAATACATACCTTCGGTACAGGTCATTCACATATGCTCGCAGAAGAAATTTTTTACCGTGCAGGCGGTCTTGTGAATGTTAACCCCATACTTGAAACGGGGCTTATGCTTCACGAGAGTGCATCAAAAAGCACTGCACTTGAACGTCTTGAAGGCTACGGCGAAATACTTTTTGATATGCACGGAATAAAGAACACGGATATCCTTTTCCTTTTCTCCAATTCGGGCAGAAACGGTGTTGCCATTGACCTTGGCATCATTGCCCGTGAAAAGGGTGTAAAAACCGTTGTAATTACCAATATGGAGCACACGTTGCAGGGCAAATCAAGACATTCAAGCGGCAAAAAGCTTTATGAGCTTGGTACGGTTGTGATTGATAACTGCGGTTGTATGGGCGATGCTTCAATGAGAATTGAAGAAATCGGCAGAAATGTTGCTCCTACCTCAACCGCTGCGGGTGCTGCTATACTCAATGCAATCGAAGCACGTGCCGTTGAAATGATGGTTGCTGACGGTTATGTGCCTGAAGTGTTTTCAAGCAGTAATGTTGACGGCGGCGATGAGATAAACGATGCCTACGTGAAGAAATACATCAAGGAGATCAAGTCGTTATGATATATCCTGCCCTTCAGAAATCAAATATTACGGAGTGGGTTGATTTTTCACCCGTAAAAATTGTTGCCGGCGGCTTTGACAGTGATTTTGTGTTTGAAAGAGGTCTGACGATTCCGTATACTCATTTTACAGGCGGAATACTTTACATAGACATTATAAAGGAAAACTCACGCCGCACGGAATACATCGATGAAAGCCGCAGATTGACTGATGAAAAGTACCTCATCAATGCAGAAAAATGTGATGACGGCATTCGTATAACCCTTACCGTATCCTGCCGCAAAAGTCTGTTCAGAGCAATGAACAGAATCGCTCGGATGAAGCGAATGGGCAGGTTCTTCATCGGCAGTGCAGAGGACTACCCTCTGTTTGCCGAAAGAGGCTATATAGAAGGGTTTTACGGCAGTCCTTGGAGTTTTGAAAACCGCCGTGAAATGCTCAGAATGATGTCGTTTTACGGTATGAACACCCATTATTATGCCCCGAAAGACGACCCTTATCACCGCGACAAATGGGATGAATTATACCCCGAAAAAGAGCTTTCCGAGCTTGCAAAGCTTCTTGAAATTTGCAGCGAAAATTTTGTGGATTTTTATTTCTGTGTCGCTCCGGGACTCAGTATGAAATACTCATCGGAAGCTGATTTCGGAAAGCTTGCTCGTAAAGCTGAACAGCTTTACGGCATAGGTGTGCGCAACTTCGGTCTGCTTCTTGATGATATCCCCGATAACCTCTATTTTGACGAGGATAAAACCGCTTTTGACGGTGAAGCAGTCAATGCTCACATATCTGTTTCCAATAAATTTCATGCTTTTCTCAGGTCACTTGACCGAGATTGCAAGCTGACGGTTTGCCCGTTACAGTATCACGGCAGGGGAGATGAATATTACATCTCAAAGCTGGGCAAAGGCCTTGACAGTTCAATAAAAATCTTCTGGACGGGCAAAAATATCTGCTCTCAGGAGCTTACTGTCAGAGAGGCGGTTGTGTTTGAAAATGCAACAAATCATATGCCGCTCTATTGGGATAATTTCCCCGTAAACGATGCCGAAATGCAGAATGAAATGCACCTCGGTTATCTCAATGGCAGAGAGCCTGATTTATACCGATATTCACACGGTATAATTTCCAACACGATGGAATATTGTTTGTCAAGTAAAATACCTTTACTGACGGTGTGCGATTATCTTTGGAATCCCGTTGCGTATGACGGCTTTTCATCCTGGCACAAGGCTTGTAAAATTGTGTTTGAGGATGATTACGATAAGGTTATGCCCTTCTTTGATAACCTTCTGATTTCCTGTTTGAAAGTTGAAAATTCACCTATGATGAATGAAGCACTCAATGACGCTCAGCAGAAGTTTTTCGGCGGAGATGTTGGCGGTGCAAAGGCGGTTATGGCTGAATATATCGGCAGACTCTCAAAATGCATTGAATACCTTGAAACCGTTGATAATCCTTTAATTTCTGAGCTTGAACCCTGGATTGAAAAGCAGAAAATCGCCTGTAAAATGCTCGTGTCCGCAACCGCACTTCTTGATGATAATTCGGAAGAGAAAAAGGCGGCAGTGCGTTCACTTCTCAAGGATTATCTCAACCACCCCAAAACTCTTTGCGACTTCTCGTTGCAGGCTTTTGCCGAAAGGATGCTGACACTTTGAATAATATAAAAAATTCCGCTCTGCGTGAAGCGTACGAGCGGCTTTATCATAAAACTCCTCTTGGCTTCTACAACTGCGGCAGACTTTGTGACGGGCTTTGCTGCAGAGGGGACAGTCAGGGTATGTGGCTGTTTCCTTATGAGGAGGAGCTTTTTGAGGGCAAAGAAGGCTTTGAAATCTGCGAAACCGAAGGTAACTACGGTTATCCCATGGTGCTTTGCTCAGGCGAGTGCGACCGCAGAGAAAGACCGCTCGCCTGCCGAATTTTCCCGCTTTTTCCTTTGGTTACGGAAATCGACGGAAAGATTAATATCGAAGTGATTTATGACCCCAGGGCAGGTATGTGCCCCATTGCAAGGGAAAGCAAGCCTCTTGACCCTTCGTTTATCAAAGAAATCCGCAAGGCGGCGCTTTATCTTATCCGTGATGAAAAAATTCTGGAATACCTTAAAGCTGTCAGTCTTGAACTTCTTGAAATTATTGAGCTCAAAGAGGCACTGGGAGTATAATAAATGAAAAGAAAATTATATAAAATAATCATGATTACGTTGATACTTTGCACCTTATGCTCCTGCAGGGTAAGCATCAGTGAAGACTATGTTGCCGAGATTCAGGCACAGGCGCAGGCTTTTGATTTTGCCGATGCAGCGGAGCGTATCAGATCTGTAACCGGTGTTGATATGACAGAAGTTTTTCTTGAATCGATGGGGGAAGAGAAAGCACAGGGTATTATTGATGCCATTGACGGCGGCACTTATACCGACCGCACCTGGCTTGAGGTGACGGGTTATTCTTACCACGTTATAAACGATATGCTTTCGGGCAATATCAATGCAGATAATATTTCCGATTTCGGCTTTAACGGTAAAGACAGCTTTACCGTTTCCTTCGTGGGCGATATTCTTTTTGACCCCGATTTCAGACCCATGGTGCATGCAAGCTCAATGGGCGGCGTGCTCAACTGTATCGACACCGCAACCGTTGATTACCTCAAATCATCGGATGTTTTCCTTATCAACAACGAATTCACCGTAGGCGAGAGAGGTACGCCTTTGCAGGGCAAAACCTGGACCTTCCAGGCACATCCCGACAGACTGGACCTCTTTAAACAGATGGGTGTTGATATTGTATCCCTTGCCAATAACCATGTTTACGATTACGGTCAGGTTGGATTTGAAGATACCATTGCAAATCTTGATAAAGCAGGTATACCCCATATCGGCGCAGGCATGAATCTGGGCGAGGCAGCCGAGGGTCATTACTTTATCGTCAACGGCATAAAGGTTGGCATAATTGCCGCAAGCAGCGCGGAAAAGGTTTATTTTACACCCGTTGCGGAAGAAAACAAGCCCGGTGTTATGGGTACTTATGACAGCACTGAGTTTATCAAGGCAATCAAAGCCGCCGATGCACAGTGCGATATCCTTGTTGCCTATGTGCATTGGGGCACTGAAAACACAACAAAGCTTGATGCCGAGCAGATTACTATGGCACGGGAATATATTGATGCAGGTGTTGATGCGGTAATCGGCGGGCATCCCCACTGTCTGCAGGGTATGGATTTCTATAAGGATGTTCCTATTATTTACAGTGTAGGCAATTTCTGGTTCAACAGCAAAAGCCTTGATTCCTGCGTGATTACATTAAAAATAAATAACAGTGCGGATATGGAAACTCTTATTGTGCCTCTTGAACAGAAGAACTGTGAAACAAGGCTTCTCGTTGAGGAATCCGAACGCAGAGCTCTTTTTGACAGAGTTGAGGGCTTTGAACCCAAAACCGTAAGCATTGCCGATGACGGTTTAATCCGCCTCAGAACTGTCGAATCCTGACCATCCGTGCTTTTTCATGTCAACTCTGCCGTCGGCTAGAAAGCTTACCCCTTCTTCTGTCAGCAGAAGACGTTGCATATTGTCGCCGCCGAAGGCAAAAGCCTTTGAAACCTCGCCGTTGCGCGTAACAACTCTGTGGCAGGGGATTTTGTCCGGTTCGGGATTCACGTGCAGAGCATAACCCACAACCCTTGACCAGCGGGGATTGCCTGCTATTGCGGCGACCGTACCGTAGCTTGCAACTTTTCCTTTCGGTATTTTCTTTACAACATCATAGATTTTTTCAAATGTGTTCATTTTATCACCGACCCTTATTATAAATGATTCATTACTAATGTGCAAGGAGAAGCAATGAAATATACTCACATCATATGGGATTGGAACGGAACCCTTCTCAACGATATCGGTGCATCTCTTGCAAGCGTCAACGATATGCTTGCAATGAGGGGCAGGGAACCTATCGGTATCGATTATTACCGTGAATGTATCGGTGTGCCCATAATCAGGTTCTACGAGAAAGTTTTCGATCTGCCAAGCGAGGACTATTCTTTGATAATAAAACAATATAATAATGGTTATCTGCACCATCTCAAAGATTGCGGACTTACCGAAAACGCCGTTGAGGTGCTGGATTATTTTACACAAAAGGGAGTGAAACAGGCTATTGTTTCCTCGTCAAATAACGAACAGCTTTACGCAAATGTAAAGAAATACGGTATTTTTGATCGATTTGAAGCTGTATTGGGTGCGGCTGATTACTTTGCAGGCTCGAAAATTGAAAGGGCAGTGGAATATCTGGGTAAGAGTGGGGGATACCGTGCACTGGTGGTTGGCGACCTTGAACACGATGCCGAAATGGCGGCTGAATTGGGTGCTGATTGCGTGCTCATAACAAGCGGCCACGAAAACAGAGAAAGACTTTATTCGGCAAACGCACGTGTTATTTCTGACCTGAAGGAGCTTATTTCCATAGCGGAAGAAGAATAATTTTCTTGCGGCTGTCCTTTTTAAAGCTGAATGCGGGTGAACATTGCCCTCATCCGATTATATCGTAGGGCGGGATGCCAAAATCACAAAATCAAACAAAATATCGCAAAAATGTTCAGTACAGAGATTTTACAAAAATTCCCAATTTGTTGTTGAAAATGAACAAAAGGCGACAAATTTGTTTGTTAAATATGAACAAAAAATCGTCAAGTTCATAGTTTGTTCATAAATTATTTACAAAAAATTAAAATAAATACACGGAGTATGCAACAACTCCCTTATAAATTAATTACTGTAAGTTGAGGCATTTTTAAATGCCCGTATATAGAAGCCTTAATTTGCAGAGGCTTCGGCGCGCAAGTGCTAAATTTTATGGAGGTGCAAAATATGAAAAAGGCAAAAAGACTCCTTGCAGTTCTTTTGACCGCTGTGATGTTATTCGGCGCGGCATGCTTACCCTCGTATGCTCTTGTTGAATGGCAGACGCCGATTCTTACGGGCGGTCAGAAGTACTACTTCTCTTATGAACAGTGTGCATCCTGGATACTTGATATGCTGGACGACATGCTGGCGGATGCCAACATCGTTATGACATGTGGAGATTTAGACGATTTGATCGGCTTTGCTCTCATCAGCAATGATGTTTTAGGTATCAACCTTGACAAGTTTCTCGATCGAAACGGTTCGCACGATGAAAATGGCGACGAAGCTATCGACCTTCGTTCGGTCGATGCTCTTATCAAGTCGCTTGCCGGCGCTCTGGACTGTCTCGATAACAACTCATTTGTTGGCTTTGCAGATGCTCTTACTGTTTTGGGCGATCTCGTTGATGAAAAAAACGGTCTTTTATGTGCAAAGGGTATTCTCAGCACAGGTACCCTGAGAAAATCAGGTGCTAAGGATGATGAGGCTGTTCTTAATATGCTTATTCACTTTGTGTGCAGCCTCAGACCCATGCTTGTTTCAATTCTCTCATCCAACTTCAACCTCGGCGGTCTTTTGAAGAGCCTCCTCGGCGATATGCTTTCAGACCTTCTTCCCGTTCCCGTTAAGTGGGTAGACAATAAGATCAATGCCAACGCTCTTGTAAGAGACCTTCTCTACACTCTGCTTATTGACACAACTGCAACAGAAGCTCCCGCAGGCGAAACACTTGATACATGGGTTCAGAAGATCATCAACTGGGCTCTTGTTACAGGTACAGACAACACAGCAGAAGGCGGCGGTATGTCACTCCTCGGTGTTAACGCAGAGCCTCTTATGCCCGCTCTTGCAGACCAGCCCGGCGGTGCTTCAATCGGCAGCGAAACAATCACCGTTGACAGAGATAAGGACGGCGTTACCGAAACAACAACAATGAGCTTCTATCAGCTTGTTAACAACGCTATCCAGGGTCTTATGGGCGGTATGCTCTACGATATGCTTGATGAAATGCTTATCGACCTGCTTGAAATCGAAGTTACCGAAGAATTCCCCATGGGTGATCCTGCGGTTCTTCAGGACGAAATGTTCTCACTCATCATCGGTGCCGTTGAAGGTCTTCTTGTAGCCAACGGTGCTCCCGAAATCAACTACACTCAGGATGAAATGAACTATCCCGTTCCCAAGGTCAAGAAGCTTCTTAACTGGCTCCTTAAGGGTGACACTGCGAACGGTGCATTCCCCGCACTCGATTCATTCATCAAGATTGACTACTACGGTCTCCACATTCAGGACGGCTTTATGTCACTCCTTAACGACGTTGCCCGTCTTCTCATCAACCTTCTTCCCAGCTTGGGTCTTTTCGAAAGCTCGGCACATCTTGCATACACACCCGATCAGCTTAACGAAAGCTGGTTCCTCGATGAGAATAATAACCTTGTAAGCTCGCTTGATGATGCGAAGGTTACTCAGACCTATGTAACATACGAAACAAACGAAATTATCTATCCCACACAGTTTGTTACTGATGCAAACGGTGTTCAGACTCCCACTGCGTATTGCTACCTTGATGACAACTCAGCAGTTTCACTCAAGGATGCAAACGGCAACGGTGATGTAAACGCTGACTTCATCAGACCTAACTACGTTATCACAACCAAGATGGTATTCGCAAATATCATTAAGCTTGCGCTTAACGACTTCATTGACGGTTGCTACTGGCCTGAGTGGACAACAGATATTCCCTCAGTTCTTGCGTACGGTCTTGCAGCTTTCGCAGCTCCCGTAGTTCCTGAAAACAACTACTATGAGCGTCTTGATGCATGGCATGAGCTTGAAGCAACAGGTGCGGCAGCAGTTTCAAATTCAATTATCCTTGCTGACGGCGAAGAGATTGAAGCTCTTCCCTACACCACACTGAAGAATATTCCCATCAAGGATATGGGCGGCAATGTAACTGAATACAGATCAGTTGTTGTTCCTTCAGCAGCTCTTAATATCATCTGCTCATTCGCGGCAAAGAGACTTAACGGTGTATTCCACTTTGACTCCGATGGCGAGATGTTCACAACAGAAACAACGCTTGAGCAGTTCGCTATTGAGTTCCTTGTTTGGGCTGTTAACCAGTATATGCCCGCATTTATCGGCGTATGGAATGAAACAACTGACAGATATGAAGTTAAGACTTACGCAGAAGATTACATCCAAAACTCAACCTTCAAGAGAACCGGTATTTTTGCTGATGTTATGACAACAACCATCAACGCGGTTTACAGCGATTTCACCAATAGAGAAATCAAAGAAACAGCAAATTGGGATGTTGTTTATGATCTTATCGACAATACTCTCTTCAAGCTTCTCCCCACATCATGGCTGCCCGACCTTAACGGTACAGCTCAGTTCTTCAACGACTGGCTCTTCGGTAACCTGATTAACTTTGACCTTCAGGGTATCCTTGGTCTTCTTACCGTTAATACAGACCCCAACGCAGAACTTAACAAGTCTGTAACTCAGGTTCTTCTTAACATCATTGACCGTGTTCTTGCTCTTGTATTCAACGACAACGCAGTTCTTAATCCTGTTGGCAGAACCAATGTTGTTATGGCTAACAACACAACATCCTATACAACATTTAATGAGTTCCTTGATTGCTCAAGTTCAGCTGCCGGTGTTCCTCAGCTTATCAACACTCTCCTTGCTCTTCTCGACGTATTCAAGGAGCCTCTTCTCTCAACAATTCTTCCCCTTATCATTTCATCTGAATACTCAAGACCCTACGATAAGGGCTACCTTGCTGCAAACGGCAGAACAGAATCAAGCTACAAGATTGAAGATCTCAGTAACTACCTTTCAGATCTTTACGATAACGTTAATGCTTATCCTGTAAAGACCTTTACCAATGAAGATGATGCTGAAAGTGCAACAACCCGTAAGGCTAATGCAGTCAGAAACGCTGACGGTGTAAGAACCGATGTTGTTCTCGAAAACGGTACTCTCTTCGGCACATATGAAACTCTTCAGGAGGCAAAGGATGTTATCGAACAGCTTCTTGATTCCTACTATGTAACCGAGTGTAATGATGAAACTCTTCCCGAAGAAGAAAGAACCTACACCTATACGCTTTACTTTGCAAGAGACTATCTTGAGTCGGCAAATGCTACTCTTAAGACCGATGAAAACGGTTACGCTTATAACGAGTATAGCGGTTTCACATACGCACAGATCACTTCAAGAACAGCAGAAAATCCCTATGTAAGCTACGATGATGACTACAAATTCTTTGAATTTGAAGACTTTGGCGATGCAGGTTATTACTACAACAACGAAGGCGATGCAAAGGATGCGGCATACAGCTTCATCGACGAGTATAACGGATTTATCAACGATCTCGGTGATGCATACGGTGCATGGTATATGTTCGGCATCGAATCAGTTCTTAAGATGAACAGTCTTCTTGATACCAACGGCGACGGCAGATATCTTACTGCTGATGTAACAGAAGGAGATGTAACCTACTACGCTGACGGCGATCCTTCCATTCCTGAGGCAATGTATCCCTTCTCAACATCTTCCGCTATTCAGTTCAAGTATTACGATGTTGACACAGCAAAGCAGATGAAGGACGCGAATGCCGGTATAGTCAATGGTTTATTTAACGATAAGACCGGCAGACCTGTTACATCAGAAAACGGCAGCACGCTTACACCTGCAAACTATGAGCAGCTTGCTCTTGCTATTGAAGCAGGTAATGATCCTGAACAGAACGTTGCACTTTCAAATGAGGATGCCGAAAAGATCGTAAGACTTATTCTCGGCACACTTGATTTTGATATTACCCTCAACGGTGAAGGTCAGTACAACGGCTCAAAGCAGTGGAATACTCTTACTGATGCACAGCTCAGCACAATTGCAGACTGGTGTACGATGAATGGCTTCACATATGAAGGATATACTGAAGAAAACGGTAACGAGCTTACAAACGGTACAACAGCATATATCCTGAAGAGACCCAAATTCAAGCTCCTCACCGACGGCAGTCTGACCTTCTCAAACGGTTCAATGACAGCATCAATGGTTCCCTCAACAGATGTTCTTTCACTGAATTATCTCAGAATTAAAGAAACAGCCAAGGATGAAGACAGAACCTTCTCAGAAGAAGTTACTCTTGCAATATCAGACGGATACACTGAGTATGCAACAAGGCTTTATCAGTACAGACAGCAGCTCCTTAATGAGATCGACGAATGCTCATGGAGAATTGAACAGGCTGAAGGCGGACGTTCACTTTCAGCTGAATCCACAATGATTAAGTGGGTTCTTGACCTTACAGCTGATGATTATATGGGCGCTAAGGGCCGTAACTACACATTCGAATATGATGAAAACGGCGAGCAGATTTACAATGCAGACGGCACACCCAGCGTTGTTAAGATGTACACCACATCATCATACGAAAAGTTCAGAGATGCATATGACTTCGCAGAAGACGCATACACCGCATCAAAGAGCGGTAACATCCTTGCATCAGGTATTACTCAGTCAATGCTTACCGCAGCTTATGAAGGTCTTCTTAAAGCATGGCAGCAGCTTATTAAGTTTGAGGGCTTTGCTGACTGGGCACAGATCGACTCATTCGTAGCAATGGCAGAATCAATCCTTTCTGACCCCTATGTTAACGATCCTCAGTTCGGTGTTGAGTCAGGTCTTGATGAACTCAGAGCAGCTCTTTCTGATGCTCTTATATTCACTGATTTCGATGGCAGTATATACGATAGAGTAGCAGGCAGTAAGCTTGCATATGACTCGGAAGCACAGGGCGAAATCGACCTTGCAGCTGCTAACCTTAACCAGGCTATTCAGAACCTTAAGTATCAGAGCAATCCCAGTCTCGACCAGAACCCCGAAGTTGAGCAGGTAGTTGAAATCCTTCCCACAGTTTATAAGGATCAGGTTCAGTACGCTCATATCTTTGGCCTTAAGGAAGGTATTGGCTTCGGCGACGGTACAATGGAAGCTATACAGGTTATCGAAACTCTTGGCCTTAAGCTTGCAGGCATGGCAGTCGGTGGTGACAACACCATTTCAAGACAGAACTCAGCTCGCGGTTCAGGTACAAACGCAAGAATTGACGGTCGTTTCCAGAACTACCTGAGATTCAGATACTTTGCTATCCTTTACGGTGATATCAACGGTGATACCCGTATCGACGGTACCGACGCAGCAGCACTTAGAATTTACATCAACAACAACGAAGCTACATCAGCTATTATGGGTGAAGCTAAGTTTGAAGCAGCCGATGTTAACCATAATGGCGGCGTTGATGTGGAAGACGTTGAACTCATTATGAAGCACTATCAGCTCCATGAAGATGATGAGACTGGTGTAATCTATACAATCGATCAGAATGTACACGGTCCCATAGCTCAGGTTGTTTCAGAGTAATTTTGTAAACAAAACCGGATAAACCCCAATAAAATTGCCCCTGACTTCGGTCAGGGGCTTTTTGTATGAAAAAGCGGCACACTTCGTGAAAAAGTGTGCCGTAAATTTTAATCTTCAAGTATTGCTCTCTTGTATTTTTCAAGCATATTCCTTGCAATTTCAACTGTGTTGCCGTCGGTGGGGGCATCGGGATTTGCTGTTGAAAGCCATTTGCGTTCAAACTCGGCATAGCTCTTGTAGAACTGACTGCCCCTGTAAATATTGCGTTCACAGTGCTGCTTTCTTGTGGTGGTTGAGAATTTGCCCCGCCTGGGGAATTCATAAGCAAGTCTTTCAAAGAAGCTCTGCCAGCGTTTTGAATAGTATGTTTTGATGAGTCCGCCCCATTCCTTCCAGGCGTAATCATAGTTCACCGAATTTGCCATGGGTCCCCATACGGTAATCTGTGTAAGCAGGTTAAGTTCAAAATTCTGCTGGTCTTTTTCAGTGAAGGCAAGCTCTCTTGCTTCTTTGAGATGCTCGTGGAGGGTAAGCTCGGGTCTTGTTTGAAGCAGGTCATCCACCTCAAGGCTGATTTTAATAAAGGCATTTGATGAACGCTCAAAAATGCTGACATCCTTGTTATAAAAACCGTACATAACCTTATCGTAAAGGTTTGAAACATAGTTACTCATTACCTGACGCACAAGGTCGCAGGCGTCAAAAGCAAAACCGTCTTTGGTTGCATTTTCTGCACTGAGCAGAAGCTCTGCCGCTTTGAAAAGGGTTTTATTGTCGTAACGAAGCTCTCTCACGTCGTTGGGGGCAGTGTGACGAAGGTCTGTTGCAGGTCGAGCACACATAATCGAGCCGGTTTCTCTGCCCGTGCATTTTTCGCTGTAACAGCTTTCTTTAAGAAGCAGCATCGCATCAGCAAGGCATTTTTCTTTGCTTCCGTAACGGCGGTATGCATAGTCTTTCAGCCACTCGTCAAGATTGATTTTGCTGTCTTCGGTAAGCATCTGAAATGCAAGGTCGTAATAAAGAGGATTCTGAAATATACCCTCCATAAACAGACCGGTACCCACACAGTTGTCACAATCAAGAGAGGCATACGCATTGTCTGCAAGCGCTTGAATACTACCGTGAAGTGTGTTTCTGTCGCCGAAATTATGAATGTTGCCGAGAATGAATTCGTATCCCCAGAAGTTATCGTTTTCTTTATGTTTTGTGCCGTCGAGGTCAAGAATAAGAAGTCTTTCCCTGGGTACAGCCTTAACAATCTGCTCTCTCAGTGACCAGCTTTGCATAACCCAAACGGAATCCTTGTCGAATTCCTGATACATTGTGTCGATTGCTCTGCCTACCTTCCACAGGTAATCTCTTGTTTTAACGGAAGGTGCGTTTTCGTGAAACGGGTCGCAGGCATAATAATGGAATGCGCCGAAAAGCTGACGCTGTTTTTCAAGCAAGGCCTTGCCGAATTTCTTGAAAACGGGGTCTGTAGGGTCAAGCTGATATGTAATGGGGAAGTTGCACCAGGAAGGTACCATTCTGATACGGACCTTATTGAAAAGCTTTGTGATTGTTGCAGGTACAGTGCCTGCAAAGCCCTGCTGAATAGGTGTCATTCCAAGCTCAATCTCACGGTCAATAATCTGCTTGCCAAGTTCAAGGCGGCTTTCAATATACTTGACATCCGTTAGGCTGAAATATCCGGTAATGTTGGTCATAAGCTGCCAGGGCCAGAAGCCGGGACCGGACAGAAATGAAAGTGCACCTGTTTCGCTGTATGTGAAATCACGCATTGTGTAATACCATACCGCTTCACTGCCTACAACGGAAAGAGGCATATTGATTCCGTTCATTGCCATAAAGTCGATTTCTTTTTCCCATCTGTCCCATTTCCAGAAGGCAAAGGAATAGCCAAGTGTGCAGTAATTCATATATGCACGCTTTTTCTGCCTGATTATTTTGGTAAGCTTGCCTTCAAAAAGGGGAGCGGACTCAACCGAAATTTCTCTGTTACCACAGTGAGAAAGGTTAACGCCGCAATATTTTTTCAGGTATGCGTAGTAACCCATTGCCTGGCTTATTTTGCAGTTACCGCAGATGACAATCTTGCCGTTTTCACAGAACACCTCATAGGTGTCAAGACCGTTTGCGTTTTCAATATCGCGAAGCTCAAAAACATCGGCAATTTCGGGAGTGTTTCTTAAAATCAGATTCTTCATTTATTTCACCCAGATAAAAATTATACCTGTTAATTATACAACAGAATAAACACAATATCAACAATTTTCAGAGAATTAACAGCTTATTTATACATTTCATCGTCAGGTGAGTTAAAATAATATAAGATTAATTGAAAAATTTGCACAAAATGCGAAATAATGCTTTACACTCAGCCCTAAATAAAGTAAAATATATAATAACTATACTTATATAAAGGCGGTGTTGAAAATGCAACCGGTTTATAAAAGAATTCTTCTTAAACTCAGCGGTGAAGTTCTTGCAGGCGGCAAGGGTCACGGATTTGATTTTGATACAATCAATACAATCTGTCAGTCCGTAAGCGAGCTTACAAAGCTGGGCGTTGAGGTAGGACTTGTGGTCGGCGGCGGAAATTTCTGGAGAGGACGTTCAGGCGGAAGTATGGACAGAACCCGTGCAGACCATATCGGTATGCTGGCAACTGTTATGAATTCGCTTGCTCTTGCGGATTCTCTTGAACAGCTCGGCGTAACGGTCAGAGTTCAGAGTGCTATTGAGATGCATCAGATTGCCGAAACCTACATCAGAAACAAGGCTGTCCGTCATCTTGAAAAGGGCAGGGTTGTTATTTTTGCAAGCGGAACGGGTAATCCCTTCTTCTCAACAGATACCTGTGCGGCTCTCAGAGCTGCTGAAATCAAGGCAGATATAATCTTCAAGGCAACAAATGTTGACGGTGTTTATGACAAAGACCCCAACAAGTTTGCGGACGCAGTTAAATATGATGTTGTAACACACAGCGAGGTTCTTGAAAAAGACCTTAAAGTTATGGATTCAACGGCAGCTTCCCTTTGCCGTGACAATAATATTCCCATTCTGGTGTTTAATCTTGAAAATCCCGAAAACATCGTTAAAGCGGTGCTGGGCGAAAACATCGGAACAATAGTTAAGGAGGGCTAATTTATGCAGACAGTATTTGCATTCGCAGAAGAAAAAATGGGAAAGACTATCAACGCTCTTAATTCCGAATACGGTTCAATCAGAGCAGGCAGAGCCAACGCTGCTGTTCTCGATAAGGTAAGAGTTGACTATTACGGTACACCCACACCCATCAATCAGATGGCAGCTATCTCGGTTGCAGAGGCAAGAATTCTGGTCATTCAGCCTTGGGATTCATCCACACTCGGTACCATCGAAAAGGCTATCCAGACATCTGATATCGGCATCAATCCCCAGAATGACGGCAAGGTTATCCGCCTTACATTCCCTCAGCTTACAGAGGAACGCCGTAAGGACCTCAGCAAGGAAGTAAGAAAGATTGCGGAAGATTCAAGAATCGCCATCCGTTCAATCAGACGCGACTGCATTGATAAGGTGAAGAAGATGGAAAAGGCTTCCGAAATCACGGAAGACGACCTTAAGAATGCTGAAAAGAAGCTTCAGGATATTACCGATAAGTATGTCAAAGAGGTTGATAAGATTTCAGCAGATAAAGAAAAGGAAATTATGGCTATCTGAGTTGACAGTGCAGAAGGCGGCACATCCGCCTTCTGCTGTTGCAGTTTTTAAGGAGAGGTTGAAATGACAAAAAATGAGCTTGCAAATATTTCATTGCCCCGTCACATAGGAATAATTATGGACGGCAACGGAAGATGGGCAAAGCAGCGCGGTCTTGAACGCAGCGAAGGTCATAAAAAGGGTGCTGAGGTGTTCCGTGTAATAACCGAATACGCAAGGGATATCGGAATCGAATATCTGACCTTTTATGCTTTTTCAACCGAAAACTGGAGGCGTCCTGCCGCAGAAGTGTCGGCGATAATGAATCTTTTCAGAGATTATCTTTTCGAAGCGCAGGAAAGAGAAGAAGAAAATAAAGCAAAGGGTATGCGTATCCGTTATATTGGCGAGAGAAGTGCGTTGCCCGAAGATATAGTAAAACTTATTAATGAACTTGAAAAAAATTCGGCGGATAAAAACGCCATAACAATAAATCTTGCCGTAAATTACGGCGGAAGAGATGAAATTCTTCATGCAGTAAGAACCATTGCAAAAAAGGTTGAGGCAGGGGAAATCAAAGCGGAAGATATTGATTTGAACCATATAGACGGCAATCTTTTTACCGCAGGTCAGCCTGACCCTGATTTGATTATCAGACCCAGCGGTGAATACCGTCTTTCAAATTTCCTTATCTGGCAGGCGGCATATTCGGAATTCTGGTTTTCAGATATACTCTGGCCGGATTTCACATCCGATGACCTTGATAAGGCAATTATTGATTATGCAAAGCGCAACAGACGCTTTGGCGGAGTGTAAGGAGGGATTTATAAAACACCTGAAAATTAATCAAGAAACGAGAGTGAATTAATATGAAAGTCAGAATTATAACAGGACTTATATGTGCAGCAATTGTTATTATGCTGCTTGTGTTTACAGGTCTGGGCTATATGGGAGTTATGAGCATTCCGATGGGCGTTATTTCAGCGATTGCAGCTTATGAGATAATGCGTGTATCAAAATGTAAAAACAAGGTCTTAACCGCGGTTTCGATGATAGGTGCCGCAGTAGGCCCTGCTTTTGTGGATTATGATTTGCAGCAGTATATTCCCGTGCCTGCCTCGGTGCTTATTATCGGTTATATAGTCCTTTTGCTTTTGATTATGCTTAAATGCTACGAGAAAACGAAGTTTGAGCATGTTGCGCTTGCGCTTTTCGGTTCTTTGGCAATTCCGGGCGCATTGGGAACATTTTTTGAAGTAAGAGACCTTTGTGTTGATTATCCCCACCTTTTCCAGCGTTCGCACTGCGTGTTCCTTATTCTTTGTGCTATGTACTGTGCGTGGATGTGTGATACCTGGGCTTACTTCGTGGGCAGCAGATTCGGCAAGCATAAGCTTTCTCCCAAAATCAGCCCCAAAAAGAGCGTTGAAGGTGCAATCGGCGGAGTAATCGGTTCGGTCATATTTTGTGTAGGCACATATCTTGTGTGTGATCACTTCTTTTTTGTGCTTGACACAGTAAAATGGTGGATGGTAGCACTGGGTGCCGTTGTTGTGTCAATTTTCGGTATGTGCGGCGATCTTTCTGCATCTGTTATCAAGCGCAACTTCGGCGAAAAGGATTTCGGCAATCTTTTCCCCGGTCACGGCGGCGTGCTTGACAGAATGGACAGCTTCCTGGTAGCAATGCCCGTGCTTTATGCAATAATTCAGATAGGTCTTGCGATCGCAGGTAAATAATATTTGAAGGATTGATATTATGACAAAAACTCTTGCTGTGCTCGGTTCAACGGGTTCAATAGGGGTTCAGGCTCTTGAAGTTGCTCAGCTTATGGGTTTTGAGATTCTTGCTCTTACAGCCAATTCAAGAACCGACATAATTGAAGAACAAATCAGAAAATTCAGACCCCGTTTTGCTGCTGTTGCAGATGAAAACGCGGCTGAAGAATTAAAGATAAAGGTTGCGGATACCTCAACAAAGGTGCTTTCGGGTACAAAGGGTGTTGAGGAATGTGCAAGGTGCGGTGCGGATACCGTGCTTAACAGCATTGTAGGTATTGCAGGTCTTGCACCTACGCTTGCTGCTGTTGAGGCAGGCAGTAAAATTGCACTTGCAAATAAAGAAACCCTTGTGGCAGGCGGTAAAATCGTTATGAACGCCGCCGCTGACAGGGGAGTTGACATATTGCCGGTTGACAGTGAGCACTCGGCAATTTTTCAGTCCCTTCAGGGCTGTCAGAGCCATAAACAGATAAAAAGGCTTATTCTGACGGCTTCGGGCGGTCCGTTTTTCGGTAGAAGCAAGGCAGAGCTTGAAAAGGTTACTCTTGCTCAGGCATTGAAGCATCCTAATTGGAGTATGGGTGCAAAAATAACCATTGACTCTGCTACAATGATGAACAAGGGATTGGAGCTTATTGAAGCGGCGTGGCTTTTCGGTATGAAAGGCTCGGAGATTGATATTCTTGTTCACAGGCAGAGCATTGTTCATTCTCTTGTGGAATATGTTGATAATTCGGTTATAGCTCAGCTTGGTCTGCCGGATATGCGTATTCCCATTCAGTATGCGCTGACTTATCCTGACCGTTATGTGAGCCCCGTGGGTCAGCTTGACCTTGCCGAGGCAGCAACGTTAACATTTGAAAAGCCTGATTATGAAACCTTTTCCTGCATAAACTTATGCAGAAAGGCTTTTGATATGGGCGGTCTTTATCCTGCGGCGGTAAATGCGGCAAACGAAAAGGCAAACGAGCTTTTCAGAAACGGTAAAATAGGTTTTCTCGATATTCCCAAGGCAGTTGAGGCTGCTTTTGATTGTGTTTCTCAGGTTTCGGATTATACCCTTGAGCAGGTGTTTGAAACAGATATGCTTGTGCGCAGAGAAACAGAAAGGTTATTTGTATGAAAATAATTACACTTATGTCCGCAGCGGCGGTATGGGGAAAGGTATGGCCTGTTCTTGTTGCCGTACTTTTCTTTGGCTTGCTCATCTTTTTTCACGAGCTCGGTCATTTCACCTTTGCAAAGCTTTTCAAGGTGCAGGTAAATGAGTTTGCAATGGGTATGGGTCCCACGCTTTTTAAATTTAAAAAAGGTGAAACCAAATATGCACTCCGCATTTTTCCCATCGGCGGCTTTGTCAGTATGGAAGGCGAGGATGAAGAAAGCGAAAACGAAAAAGCTTTCTGCAATAAGCCCGCCTGGCAAAGATTTATCATTGTTGCCGCAGGCGGTATTATTAATCTTATTATGGGTGCAATAATCGTTGCGGTTATGCTTTCTCAGTCAAACCTTATCGGTCTTCCTCAAATTCATTCATTTGAAGAAAATTCAGTCAGCAGTCAGTATCTGCAGGCAGGGGATGAAATCAAGAAAATCAACGGTAAAAGGGTTTATTCCGAATATGACCTGAGCTTTCTTATGGCAAGGGATAAGGACGGAATTATCGATTTCACCGTTGAGCGCGAAGGCGAAAAGGTTGAGCTTAACGGAGTTCCTTTTCAGACAATAAAAAATCAGGACGGTACAATCACCATCATATACGATTTCATAATCAGAGGTGTTGAACCCGGCTTTCTCAGTGTAACAAAAAACGCGGTGCTTGAATCCGTTTCAATAGGGCGTATAGTTTGGATAAGTCTGCTGGACCTTGTCACGGGTCAGTACGGGCTCAGCGACCTTTCGGGTCCCATCGGAACGGTGTCCTATATTGCGGATGCGGCACAGATTGCAACCCAGCAGACGGATTACACTTATCTTTTCACACTTATGGCAATGATAGCCATAAATATCGGATTATTTAATCTTCTTCCCCTTCCCGCACTCGACGGCGGCAGACTTTTCTTCCTCGCAATCGAATTTGTGTTCAGAAAGCCTGTTCCTGCAAAGTACGAAGGCTGGGTGCACGCTGTGGGAATGGTTCTTCTTTTACTGCTTATGGCAGTGATTTCGTTAAGTGATATTTTAAGATTGATAAGAGGTTAGAGCTATGGAAAGGCGAATAAGCAGAAAGGTAAAGGTCGGCAACATTTTTGTGGGCGGAGATGCACCGATATCCGTGCAGTCTATGCTTAACAAACCTGCTTCGGATGTTGAAGGCAGTGTCAGGCAGGCGGTTGAGCTTGAAAAGGCAGGATGCGAAATAATCCGTGCCGCAGTGCCCGATATGGCGGCGGTAAAGCTTATTGAAAAGCTTAAAGAAAACCTTACCGTTCCCGTTGTTGCGGATATACATTTCGACTATCGTCTTGCACTTGCAAGCCTTGAAGCAGGTGTTGATAAAATCCGTATCAATCCGGGTAATATCGGCTCAATGGAGAGAGTCAAAGCTGTTGCCGATGCCTGCAAAGCAAAGCAGGTGCCCATCCGTATCGGCGTTAATTCGGGCTCTCTTGAAAAAGAAATTCTTTCAAAATACGGATCACCCTGTGCCGCGGCACTTGCAGAAAGCGCATTGGGTCACGTTTCGCTTCTTGAACAGTGCGATTTTGAAGATATAATAATTTCAATCAAATCATCAAATGTAAATATTATGGCACAGGCTTACAGAATTGTTGCCGAAAAATGCAATTACCCTCTTCATCTTGGTGTTACCGAAGCTGGCACGCATAATATGGCGCTTATCAAATCGTCAATCGGTATCGGCTCCCTTCTGCTTGACGGAATAGGCGATACAATCAGGGTTTCAATGACCGACGACCCCGTTAAGGAGGTTGCGGCGGCAAACGGAATTCTCAAAGCAATCGGTCTTAAAACCGATGGTGTTGATATTGTTGCCTGCCCTACCTGCGGCAGAACAAAAATTGACCTTATCTCGCTTGCGAATGAGGTTGAACAAAGGCTTTCGGGCTGTAAAAAGAACATAAAGGTTGCGGTTATGGGCTGCGCGGTAAACGGTCCCGGCGAAGCAAGAGAAGCAGATATAGGTATTGCAGGCGGTGACTGCTGTGCACTTATATTCAAAAAAGGCGAAATTGTATGCAAAGTGCCCGAAAACGAGGCAGTTGAAAAATTAATTTCAGAAATTGATAAATTATGAGGATAAAATGCAGGAAAACAACATTTTAAACTTTATAGGCGATTTTATAAATCCGGGGCTGCGAGAGGTTTTTGCAGGCGGTACGGTTGAAAAAATCAGCCTTGATGAGGATACAATGAAATTGAGCATTACCGCTCGGTTTGACAGATATACAGAAGACGGATTTATTGTTTCGGCACAAAACGAAATAAAAGCCGCTCTGGGAATAAATAAAGCTGTTATTGAGCCGAAATATAACCGCGGTGCATTTTCGGAAAAATGTGCACCTCAGCTTGTGAGAGCTATGAAGGAAAATATTGCGGCGGCTAACGGCTTTCTTGAAAATGCAAAATTTTCATTCGGTGAAGATTCTGTTGAGATAACCGTATTTAGCGGTGCGGATATTCTTACCGATGCGGGTGCAAAGGAATTCCTTGTGAAGTACATAAAAGAAACCTTCGGTTTTCAGCCTGCTGTTGAAATCAAAGGCGAGGGCGGTGCGCCCAAGCTTGATTCGCCCGAATATGTGCAGATGCAGGCAGATAATATCAAAATTGAAGTGCCTGTTGCAGAAGAAACCAAAAAGCCCAAAGCACCTAAGCAGGAATATGAAGACCTTCCCATTTCACTTACCAATGCAAAGGTTATCTACGGTAATAAAATCAAATCAAAGCCCGTGCCTCTCAGCGGAATTTCCATGGACGACGGTAATGTTACCGTATGGGGCAGAATTTTTTCACTTGATATGCGCGACACCCGTGACGGCAAGCGCAAAATCATTAACTTCAATATAACGGATAAAACTAATTCATATACGGTAAAAATCTTTGAAGAAACCCGGAATTGTGAGCAACTTGTATCAAATCTTGCAGACGGCAAGGTTATTATGCTCAGAGGTCATGTTGAGTACGACGATTACATCAAAACCGAGTGTATCAAAGCAACATCCGTTATGCTTATCGAGGAGCTTGATATCAAAGATACCGCAGAAGAAAAGCGTGTTGAGCTTCATCTTCATACCAATATGTCCGCAATGGACGGTCTGACAGGTGCGGCAAAGCTTGTTGCAAGGGCGGCGAAATGGGGTCACAAGGCGGTTGCCATAACCGACCACGGTGTTGTTCAGGCATTTCCCGAAGCTGCTGCGGCGGCAAAGAAAAACGGGATAAAGGTTATTTACGGTATGGAGGGCTATCTCGTTGACGATTCGGCAAAAATCGTAACGGGTAATGCCGATATGCCTCTGAGCGGCACATTTATTGTATTTGATGTCGAAACAACAGGTCTTCGTACCGACAGAGTACGTCTTACGGAAATTGGTGCAGTCAAGTTTGTTGACGGTGCGGAAAGGGCAAGATTCCAGACCTTTGTAAATCCCGAAATGCCTATTCCCGTAAAAATTACGGAGCTTACGGGCATTACGAATGCAATGGTTGCCAATGCACCCAAGGAGGCAGAGGCTGTCCGCAAATTCTTTGAATTCTGCGGTGACGGTGTGCTTGTTGCCCATAACGCAACCTTTGATACCAATGTTCTCAAACACACCTGTCGAAGAAACGGTATTGATTATAACTTCACTCATATCGATACTCTTGTTATGGCGCAGAGCCTTATTGAGGGTATAAAGAATTATAAGCTTGATTCAATCTCAAATTATTTCAAGCTTCCCAAGTTTGACCACCACAGAGCGGATGAAGATGCAGGTGCGCTTGCCCGTATTTTTGAAAAGCTTATTGCACTCTGCGAAGAAAAGGGCGTTGAGAATATTTCCGAAATCAACGAAAAGATTCCTGTTAATGTCAAGCGTCTGCCTACTTACCATATTATTCTTCTTGCGAAGAACAGAGCAGGACTGAAACATCTTTATCAGCTCATTTCAAAATCCAATCTTGAATACTACTACCGTCATCCCCGTATTCCCCGAAGCGAGCTTATTGCACATAAGGATGGGCTTATTGTGGGCAGTGCCTGCGAGGCAGGTCAGCTTTATCAGGCGATTTTTATGGGTATGCCCAAGGAAAATCTGCTTGAAATTGCAAGCATTTACGATTATCTTGAAATCCAGCCTAACGGAAACAATGCGTTTATGCTCCGTGAAGGTATGGTTGACAGTGAGGAAGACCTTAACGAAATCAACCGCCGTATAATTCACCTTGCCGATGAAATGGGAATACCCGTTGTTGCAACCGGTGACGTTCACTTTATGGATGAAAGCGATAAGATTTTTAGAGAGATTCTTATGGCAGGTCAGGGATTCAAGGATGCGGCGGAGCAGGCACCTCTTTACCTGAGAACAACTCAGAATATGCTTGACGAGTTTGCATATCTGGGTGAAGACACTGCATATGAAGTGGTTGTTAAAAACCCCAATCTTATTGCGGATATGTGCGAGGAGATAAAGCCTATTCCCGACGGCACTTATCCTCCCAAAATCGAGGGCGCGGATGAAGAACTCCGTCAGATTTGCTATGACAGAATGCAGGATTATTACGGAAATCCTTTGCCCGAATATATCAAGGAAAGACTTGATAAAGAGCTTGATTCAATCATCAAAAACGGTTTCGCTGTTCTTTATATCATTGCACAGAAGCTTGTGTGGAACTCAATGGACAACGGCTACTATGTAGGCTCCAGAGGTTCGGTAGGTTCATCCTTCGTTGCTTTTGCGGCAGGTATTTCAGAGGTTAACCCTCTTGTGCCCCATTACATCTGTGAAGAATGTAAGCACAGCGAGTTTTTCTATAAGGGCGAATACGGCTCGGGCTACGATATGCCGCCTAAGGATTGCCCTGTCTGCGGTAAAGCTATGCACCGTGACGGCCACGATATCCCCTTCGAAACCTTCCTCGGTTTCTACGGCGATAAGCAGCCCGATATCGACCTTAACTTTTCGGGTGAATATCAGTTCTATGCTCACAGATATACGGAAGAACTTTTCGGCAAAACCCACGTTTTCAAGGCGGGTACAATCGGCACTCTTGCAGATAAAACCGCTTTCGGCTTCGTTAAAAAATGGGCAGAGGAAAAGGGAATTGTTCTTTCAAGAGCAGAGGCAGACAGACTTGTTCAGGGATGTGTAGGTGTCAAAAGAACAACCGGTCAGCATCCGGGCGGAATGGTTGTTGTGCCTGCGGATATGGATGCGGAGGATTTCACTCCAATTCAGCATCCTGCCGATGATGCGGATTCCATTCACAGAACAACCCACTTCGATTTCCATTCACTTCACGATACAATTCTGAAACTTGATAACCTGGGCCATGATGTTCCTACAATGTATAAGCACCTTGAAGATATGACCGGTACCAATGTTATGAAAATTGACGTGTGCGACCCCAAGCTTTATGAACTTCTGACTACTCCCGAACCTATGGGTGTAACCGCAGAAGATATTGATTGCGAAACGGGAACACTCTCATTGCCCGAATTGGGTACTCCTTTTGTGCGCCAGATGCTTATCGAGTCACAGCCCAAGAATTTCTCCGATATGCTTCAGATTTCGGGTCTTTCCCACGGTACGGACGTTTGGATAGGCAACGCTCAGGATCTTATCAAAAACGGAACCTGCACCATTTCAGAGGTTATCGGTACCCGTGACAATATTATGGTTTACCTCATCAACAAAGGCGTTGAAAAGGGTATGGCATTCAAGATTATGGAAATCGTAAGAAAGGGTAAAGCGACCTCGCTTCTTACCGATGAGCATAAAAAGGAAATGCTTGACCACGATGTACCACAGTGGTATCTTGATTCCTGTATGAAAATCAAATATATGTTCCCCAAGGCTCACGCCGCCGCATACGTAAGTGCGGCAATGCGTCTCGCCTGGTACAAGCTTTACAGACCCGTTGAATACTACGCAACCTATATGACGGTACGAGGCGAAGATATCGATACTGCGGCTGTTCTTGCAGGCAGGGGAGCAGTTAAGAAAAAGATGGATGAAATCAAGGTTAAAATGAACCAGAAAACGGCTACCGCCAAAGAAGAAGGTACATTCACCTCACTTCAGGTTATCAACGAAATGATGGCGAGAGGCGTTGAAATTCTTCCCATCGATATTTATAAATCCACCGCAAACAGATATGTTATTGAGGACGGTAAAATCCGTCTGCCCTTCTCGGCAATTGCAGGCTGCGGCGGCAGAGCTGCGGAAGGTCTTGAAGCGGCAAGGAATGACGGCGGCGGCGAATTCCTTTCAATCGAGGATTTTCAGCTTCGTTCAGGTGCCTCAAAAACAATTATTGCAGCCCTTGAAGAGGGCGGCGCGTTCGAATCACTTCCCAAATCAACCCAGTTAAGCTTCTTTTGATTGGAGTAACTTATGAAGGCTAAAATACCGTTACGGCAAAGACAGTGGTATAAACTTGATAATGCGGCAAAGGTTTTCCCCGGTCAGAACACGTCATCCTGGTCCAATGTTTACCGTATGTCGGTTACGCTGACCGAGAAAATCGATCCCGCTTTGCTTCAAAAGGCATTGGAAATGACAATGCCTCGCTTTCCTACGTTTGACGTTCGTATGCGTAACGGTTTTTTCTGGCATTATCTTGAAAAAAATCCTTACGGAATGCCTCCTGTTATGCCTGACATTGCAAACCCCTGCCAGCGTTTCAAGTGGAAAGAAAATAACGGTTACCTTTTTAAGGTTTATTACTACGAAAACAGAATATCCGTTGATTTTTTCCACGCCATAACCGACGGATACGGCGCATCAAGATTCTTTATGACTCTTACCGCCGTTTATCTCAGGCTTACGGGCAAAGATATTCCCAACGGTGAGGCTGTGCTTGATATAAACGAAAAGCCCCACGAAGGTGAAAGCGAAGATGCATACCTTAAAAATGTTAAATCAAAAGCCAAGGCACAGCGAATCTATAAGTTCACATATCACTATAAGGGAAAACGGTTGCCCAAGCATTATCTCAACATCACAACCGGTTATATACCTGTTGCCGTAATTAAGGAAAAAGCCCGTGAACACGGTGTCACCATAACCGAATATGTGGCGGCGCTTCTTGTGTGGATAATGTATAACCTTCAGAGGCAGGATAAGTGGAATAAGGAAAAGCCTGTAGGTGTTCAGATTCCCGTTAATGTCCGTAACTTCTGCGAAAGCGAAACCCTGCGAAACTTTATGCTGTGTTATTCCTTCCAGATTGACCCTAAGATGGGTGAATACACCTTCCCTGAAATCGTGAAACAGCTTTCGCTCTATCTTCGTTATATCAATAACGAAAAGGAGCTGCAGGCAATGATGAACGGTAACGCAGGCTTTGAAAAAAATCCCGTGATGCGGGTTTTGCCATCGTTTTTAAAAGATTTCGGCATAAGCGTTATTTATAAGATTACCGGGGAAAAAGCAACAAGCTCTCTTATTACCAATCTGGGTGTAATCAAAACCCCAAAGGAAATGGAGCAATATATTGAAAAGCTGAATCTTTCAACGGGCCCCGGTATGCTTATTCCCAAATGTGCGGCACTGTCATATAAAGATACTCTTGCACTGAGTGTTTCGAATATTTTTGAAGAACCCACCGTGCAGAGAGAAATTTTTACAACCCTTGTTAAATTCGGTATACCCGTTAAGGTTGAAAGTAACAGACATTTTATTGCAGGAGGTGACGCCTGATGTCATACTGTGTAAACTGCGGCGTAGAGCTTGAAAAGGGATGTCCGGCTTGCCCCCTTTGCGATACACCCGTAACAAATCCGAAAGAAAAAACGGCAGAACCTGAAAAACCTCTTTTCCCCGAGATCCTTGAAATACCCAAGTCCGTAAGCAAAAAATATTGGGCGTTTGTGCTTTCGCTTATTATTCTTATCCCCAATCTGGTACTTCTTGTGCTGGATATACTGATTTTTAAAAGCGAAATATCAAAGTTCATTATCGGCGGTTTTGCGGTTGCGTGGATATGGTTTATTTTCCCTCTGATGTGGAAAAAGAATATCCCCGTTGTTATGCTCGGTATTGATGCCATTGCTCTGCTTGCATATCTTAATATGTTCAGGCTTTACGGAGTTGAGGACGGCTGGTTCAGTTCCATTGTCCTGCCTGTTGTAATAGCGTTATGGGCATTGTGCAATCTGTTTATCTTCTGGCTTAAAAAGCCGCGGGACAAGTCTATGATTGCGGTTGCAGTGCTTGGTGCAATCAATTTGATGAGCTTCATTATTGAAATCTGTATGAATATGTATTATAACGGAAAACTGCAGGTTGTGGTTTCATTTATTGTAACTGCCTGCTGTGTTTCGCTGATGATATTCTTTACCGTTATGGCAAAAAGCAAGCGCTTTAAAGACTGGGCAAAGCGTAAATTCTTTATGTAAGAAAGGAAATGTATTATGTGGAAGAAAATTATAGGCGGTGCCGTTGGTGCGGCGGCGGTTGCAACGGCAGTAAAGGCAGCACTTTATGTACCCGAGAAAAAGAATTACGGCGTACCCACCGAAGAAAATGTTAATGAAGAAAGATGCCTTGAACACCTTTCAAAGGCGATTTCAATTCCCACAATAAGTTATCCCGATAAAGCAAAGGTGGATTTCTCAAAGTTTGATGAATTTCACGCTTTTCTTGAAGAAGCATTTCCCCTTATCCATAAAACACTCGAAAAAGAAATTGTTCAGGAAGCAAGCCTTGTTTACCGCTGGAAGGGAACAAGAGATGACCTTGAGCCTGTTGCTCTGCTTGCTCATCAGGATGTAGTTCCCATTTCGGAAGGCACCGAGCAGGATTGGACATATGCTCCCTTCAGCGGACATAACGACGGTGAATTCATCTGGGGCAGAGGCGCAGTTGATATGAAAAATCACCTTATCGGTGTTATGGATGCCGTTGAAACCCTTCTTGAAGAAGGCTTTCAGCCCGAGAGAGATGTTTATCTTCTTTTCGGTCAGGATGAAGAGGTTGTTGCCTCCGAAGAAGGCGGCGCAAAGAGCATTATGAAGGTTCTTAAAGAGAGAGGAATTCATCTTGACAGTGTGCTTGACGAAGGCGGTGCAATCATCCCTGTTAATGTCAAGGGTATTATAAATGAAAAAGACCTTGTGGGCATCGGTATTGCCGAAAAGGGATATGTTGATTTTGAAATTACCGTTAACAGCAAGGGCGGTCATTCATCACAGCCTCCCGTTCATTCGGGTCTGGGTAAGCTTGCGAATGTTATCAAGGACCTTGAAAACAATCAGTTCAAGGCAGAGCTTATGCCCTTTGTTCACGACCTTTTCTCGGGCATAGGCAAAAACTGCACATACCCCGCACGCCTTCTTATGTGCAACCTTGATTATATGAAGCCTCTCCTTAAATACGGTATGACGAAGATACCGTTTACCGCTTGCTTTGTAAGAACAACAACTGCGGTTACAATGGCTCAGGGCAGCCCTGCCGCAAATGTTCTTCCTCAGAAATCAAGTGTAACCGTTAATTTCAGACAGATGCCCGGCACAACCGTTGCAGATGTTGAAAAGCATATCCGCAAGGTTTGCAGATATAAGGATATTGAAGTAAAGGTGCTTAAAGCCAAGGAAGCATCAAAATTCTCACCCACGGATTCAAGAGCTTTCAAAATAATGGAAGAAATCATTATGCAGGATAACAATAACGCAATCGTTACTCCCTACCTTGTTATGGGCGGCACGGATGCCTGCTACTATGAGCCTATCTGTGAAAATATTTACCGTTACGCACCTTACAGACTGAGTGTTGAGCTTCTCCGCACGTCCCACGGCACAAACGAAAGAATTCCCATCAGTGCCGTTGCACCCGGTGTTAAATTCTTCAAGAAATATATCAGAAGGGCTTCTGCTGAATAATATGAATATTCTCATTGCACCCGACAGCTTCAAAGGCACTCTGACCGCACGTCAGGTATGCGATATTATCGGGCAGGCGTTTGCCGATACAATAAATAATGTGAATATAACAAAGCTCCCTGCTGCCGATGGCGGCGAGGGGCTTTGTGCCTGTTTGTATGATATTTCAGGCGGCGAAATGATAAAAACAAAGGTCTGTGGTGTTTTCGGCGAGAAAATACAGGCTGAATATCTTATGCTTCCCGATAAAACCGCCGTTATTGAAACGGCAGCCTGTGCAGGTCTGCCTCTTGCAGGTGATAACAAAAACCCCGAGAAAGCAACAACCTTCGGAGCAGGGGAGCTTATAACAGATGCACTTTTCCGTGGTGCGAAAAAAATTCTTCTCGGTCTCGGCGGCAGTGCAACCAATGACTGCGGTGCAGGAATGGCGGCTGCACTGGGCTATGTGTTTATCGATGAAAACGGAAAAGAATTTGTTCCCACAGGCGGTACGCTTTGCAGAATTTCAAAAATCACACCGCCCGAAAAAACAATAAATATTCCCGTTATTGCTGCTTGCGATGTTGAAAATCCCCTTTACGGCGCAAGGGGTGCCGCATATGTTTTTGCACCGCAGAAGGGTGCGGATGAAGCTATGGTAAAACGACTTGACAAAGGGCTGAGGCATATTGCGGAAATTATCCGCAGAGATTTAAGTGCCAATGTGTCACACATAAAAGGCTCAGGTGCCGCAGGGGGAATGGGTGCAGGAACAGTGGCTTTTCTGGGCGGTGAATTAAGAAAAGGCATAGAAATTCTGCTTGATACAGCGGATTTTGAAGCGAAAGCGAAAAATGCTGATTTGATTATAACAGGCGAAGGCAGGCTTGACTCCCAGAGCGTTGAGGGTAAAGTGATATCGGGTATTGCCAAACGGTCTGCAAGTGTGAATAAAAAGGTTATTGCAATCTGCGGCAGTAAGGGCGAAGGTGCAGAGAAAATCAAAAATCTCGGGGTTTCAGAGCTTTACTTTGCTTGCGAAAGCGATAAAAACTTTGATGAAATTCTGAAAACCTGCAAAGAAGATTTATATAATGCCGCCGTAAAAGCGGCAAAAGAAATAAGCGGTGTCATCTGACACCGCTTTGTTTATTTAATCTCAATTACTGTATATCCCTGTTCTTCAACTGCATTTTTAAGAACATCGTCTGCAACGGGTGTGACGAAGGTTACAACTGCCGTGCCTTCTGTGTGGCTGACATCCGCACTTTCAATGTTTTCAATTTCTTCAAGAGTTTTCTTTACTCTTGCCTCGCAGTGAGGGCACATCATACCTTCAATTTTCAATGTTTTTGTCATAACTTTTTTCTCCTTGGTTTTTATTTTTTTATCCTTTTTATCGCTGTGAATTTTAAAAATATTAAGTCGCAAAGCGTTTGATACGACGCAGAAGCTTGAAATGCTCATTGCGGCAGCACCGAACATAGGATTCAGTTCCCATCCGAAAACGGGAATGAAAAGACCTGCCGCAAGGGGAATACCCAGAATATTATAAAGAAATGCCCAAAAAAGATTCTGACGGATGTTTTTTAAGGTTTCTCTGCCCAGACGGATTGAGGCAGGCACATCGCAAAGTCTGTTTTTCATAAGCACAACATCTGCAGAGTCAACGGCAATATCCGTACCTGTACCTATTGCAATACCCACATCCGCACGGGTCAGTGCAGGGGCATCGTTTATTCCGTCGCCGACCATTGCAACCTTGCCTTTTTTCATAAGATTGCGGATGACCGCTTCCTTGCCGTCAGGCAGAATACCTGCAAAAACTTCATCAACCACTGCAACTTTGCCGATGGCATGAGCGGTTTTTTCGTTATCTCCCGTAAGCATAATTACTTTTATGCCCATATTTTTCAGCTGATTTACGGCTTCTGCACTGTCATTCTTGACTGTGTCGGCAACAGCGATTATTCCCATTACTTTGTTGCCTTTTGCAAAAAGCAGGGGAGTTTTTCCGCTGCCGGCAAGCCGGTTACACACCGGAACAATTTCATTGTCAAGCTTGATTTTGCTTTGAATGTATTTAAGACTGCCGCCGTAAATCTCTGTGCCGTCTTTAACTGCAGTAAGCCCGTTACCCGTCAGCGCGGTGAAGTTATCAACCTCATAACAGTTGATTTTCAGTTCTTTGGCTTTTGCAACAACCGCCTTTGCAAGGGGATGCTCGCTTTTAATTTCAAGGGAGTATGCGGTTTCAAGCAGTTCTTCTTCATTGCAATCAAAGGGAACAACATCCGTTACAACGGGTTTTCCCTCGGTGATTGTGCCTGTCTTATCAAGTGCAACAATGCTGATTTTTCCTGCTGCTTCAAGAGATGCGGCGTTTTTAAATAAAATTCCGTTTTTTGCTCCTACACCGCTTCCGACCATAATGGCAACAGGCGTTGCAAGACCGAGAGCACAGGGACAGCTTATAACAAGCACCGAAATTCCTCTTGCAAGAGCAAAGCCTGTGTTTTCGCCTGCAATAAGCCATATTATAAATGTAATAAGTGCGATAGTAATAACCGCAGGCACAAATATGCCCGAAACTTTATCTGCGGTTTTTGCAATGGGCGCCTTTGTTGCAGCGGCATCGCGGACGGTTTTTATTATCTGTGAAAGTGCGGTATCTTCGCCTATACGGACAGCCTCACATCTGATAAATCCCGATTGATTTATTGTGGCGGCAGAAACCTCATCACCCTTAGCTTTGTCAACGGGGATGCTTTCGCCGGTCAGTGCCGATTCGTCAACCGCACTCGTACCGTCAATCACAACACCGTCAACGGGAATGCTTTCACCGGGCCGCACAACAAATATATCGCCTTTTTTTACCTGCGAAACGGGAACGGAAATTTCGCTCCCGTCTTTTATTATATTTGCGGTTTTGGGTGCAAGCTTCATAAGCCCTTTAAGAGCATCTGTGGTTTTGCCTTTTGAACGGGCTTCCAGCATTTTGCCCACGGTTATCAGCGTTAAAATCATTGCGGCTGATTCAAAATAAAAACCGTGCATGTATTCCGCAACTGCTGCGTGATTTCCGCTGAGCTGTGCCTGAGTCATCAAAAAAAGAATGATAACGCTCCACACAAAGGATGTGCCCGACCCCAGTGCCACAAGAGTATCCATATTGGGCGCACGGTTAACCAGACCCTTGAAACCGCTTATAAAAAATTTTTGATTTATTATCATTATAACAGCAGTCAGAATAAGCTGAAATATTCCGTTTGCAATATGGTTTTCGGCAAAGAATGAAGGCAGGGGAAGGGCAAACATCATATGACCCATTGAAAAATACATCAGCACCGTAAGAAATCCCACGGATGCAACAAGCCTTTTTCTCAGGACAGGCGTTTCGTTATCTTTCAACGAATCATCAATATCAATTTTTTTGTCTGTATCTGATTTAAGTGACGCACCGTAGCCTGCGGATTTTACTGCGGCAATTATACGTGATGGATTTGCTGTGCCCTCAACGGACATAGAGTTGGTCAGAAGACTTACCGTGCAGGAGGTTACGCCGTCAAGCTCCGAAACAGCTTTTTCAACCCGTGCACTGCAAGCGGCACAGCTCATACCGGTAATATTATATTGTTCCATAATCTCACCCGTTTCATAAACCGTCAAAAAGTTCTTTACTATATTATACCCGTATGTGGTATATGTCAATATAAAAGGCAGAGAACCCTTCATTTGAGTGAAGAGTTCTCTGTCTTAGGCTTTATATCCGAATTAATGCTGGTAGGTAACGTCAAAAGGAATTGAGCATTCCTCGGTACACTCATTATATCATATGTTTTTGCATTTGTCACTACTTTTTTTTCGTTAAATTGAACGAATTTTAAAGGAAAAATTTTACATATCCACTAATCGGGTCCGCAAAATTTTGAAAAGCTGAAAATTTATTACGGCTTATTTATCCGTGGTTTAATGCTGTGATGACGGAGCAAATTATTAGTGCTTCGAAGCAAACACGGAGGTGAAAATTTGAAACGTTTTTTTAGAACTGCGGCGGCTGCAGTTTTGGTTTTATGTGTTTCGGTTTTCGGAACGGAAATTTACGGCGTTCAGAGCCGCCCTGATGAAATCCGCGCCGTAAACTCGGCAAAGCGGCGATATGTTGCTCTCGGCGGAGAAGTTTTCGGCATAAAGCTGTATACAAAAGGTGTTATAGTTGTCAGCACAGACAGTGTGACCACGGCATCGGGCAGTGTAAGCCCTGCGGATTATGCGGGTCTCAAATGCGGGGATGTTATCACTTATATTAACGGAGTTGAGGCATCAAGCTCACAGCAGCTTACGGATTTTGTTGAAAAATCACAGGGTAAATCAATAAAATTAACCGTTGAACGCGACGGCGATACGGCTCATCTTAACCTTAAACCCCAGATGTCGGTTAACGGAAAATACAAGGTTGGCATATGGGTCAGAGACAGTTCTGCGGGTATAGGCACAGTTACCTTCTATGATGACGGTGCAAAAATGTTTGCAGGTCTCGGGCACGGTGTATGCGATGTTGATACAGGAAAAATAATGCCTCTTGATAACGGTGAAGCGGTTAAAGCGAGAGTAAACGGCTATTATAAAAGCAGTTCAGGCAATCCCGGTGAGCTTTGCGGTGTGTTTTCAGATACGGTTCTGGGCAGCCTTCGTGTAAATCACGAAATGGGTGTTTACGGTACACTCGTAAATCCGTCAGGCAAAAAAAGTTTTCCGGTTGCTCTTGAAAGTGAAGTGAAACCCGGCAAAGCAAAGATGATAACAACAATTGATGACGGCGGACCCCAATATTATGATATAGAAATTATAAAAATATATTCTTCATCGGATTACTCTGCAAGAAATATGATAATCAAGGTAACAGACCCTGTGCTTCTCGAAAAGACGGGAGGCATTGTTCAGGGTATGTCGGGGTCACCTATTGTTCAGAATTCAATGCTTGTAGGTGCGGTTACTCATGTTTTTGTTTCCGAACCACGGCAGGGTTACGCGGTGTTTGCACAGCGTATGATTGACACTATGGATTCGCTCAATACTGTGGAATTAAAGGCTGCATCTTAAATTAAGTGTCGTAATATGCGAAAAATAATTGACAAAAATTGGTAAAAATTCATTGACAGAGTTGGTAAAATATGGTAATATCTTCGTGAACTAAATCAAGCGGAGGTAAAACCATGAGAAAAATGTTGAAAGCAATGATAACTGAAGACGGCGGAGAAACTTCACACGAGCTTGCAGGAATTCTGCGCTCAAACGGTTTTGAAGTGTCTACGGTGATAAAGGACGGAAGCAGAATAGTCGAAAGGCTCAGAGAGGGCGAAATGCCCGATGTTCTTCTGATGGACGGCTTTATGCCCAGGCTTGACGCCCTCGGTGTTCTCAGAGAGCTGGATTCAATGCGTCTTGAAAAAAGACCTGTTGTGATGGTACTTTCAAGCACGGATAACCCTCGTTTTGAAAGCGAAATTCTCAGCAGCGGTGCGGATTATTATTTTCTGAAACCTTATGACCCGCAGATGCTTGCTCAGAGAATAATCCAGTTTTCCGATATTCACAATTCCAATGTTTCACACACGGGCGTCAAAGACCTGGAAGTTGTTGTATCGCAGATTATGCACCAGATAGGCGTTCCCGCGCATATAAGGGGTTATCAGTATCTGAGGGAGGCCATAATTCTTTCGGTCAGCAACAGTGAAATGATAAGCTCGGTTACAAAAATCCTTTATCCTACCGTTGCCAAAACCTTTAAAACAACTCCGTCAAGAGTTGAAAGGGCAATCAGGCACGCTATTGAAGTTGCCTGGGACCGCGGTGATGTTGATGTGCTCAGTTCATATTTCGGATACACAATCCAGAATGAACGGGGCAAGCCCACAAACAGTGAGTTTATTGCAATGATAAGCGATAACCTGAAACTGAGGATGAAAACCGTATAAAAAAGACGGCAGAGAGCATATACTCTCTGCCGTTGATATTTATTGAATTATACGGGTAATGCAGTGCCGATAAGTGCAAGGAAAAGGCCCTGAAGCAGGGGTGTAACATCAAATGCAAGCACAGGCACATCAAACAAACCGTCGTCAGCCTCAAAAGCTATTGCGTCAAAGTAGGTATACTGCACTGACTTTGTAACAGCATTTTCAACTTTGAGAATTTTAAGGCTGTCGCCGTCGTAATAGAATTTGCTTGTTACAACTTCTCTGTCATTATATTCTTCAACATAATATTCTTTACCATCAAAGGTTTCATTGTAGCTGTCGATAAACTGAATGAAGCCCTGAGTAAGGTTTGAGGCTTTTGCAATCAGCTCCTTTACATCTGCAACGGCAAGAATTTTGCTGTCAAGCTTTACATAGAAGAAAGGAAGTATGGGAAGATAAGCATAAATGCCGTCATCGTTTGCAACGAGTCTGACGGTAATGATTCCGTTGTTGAATTCATATGAAATTTTGTTATCCTTAACGGAAACTTTGTTTACGGGATTCCGACCGAGAAAACTGAAAATTGTTGACTGACCCGAAGTAAAGGTTACGGAAAGTTCATCTGCATTTTCAACCTTGTCAAGCAGAGCATCTGTTTTGGGTGATGCCGCAGCAAACGCGCTGAGTGAAAATACGGAAGAAATAAGGATTACTGCGGTTAAAATTATACATAAAGATTTTTTCATAGGATTAACCTCCTTTTTCTTGATTTTAACATATTATCCTTGTTTTTTCAATACAAAACAAGTCAAATCAATGAACTTATAACCGAGTTTGACACAAGAAAGCCTTTTACGGTCAGCGATATTGATTTACCGTCAATTTTTATAAGCCCGTGCTTTTGAAGGGTGTCGGCTTTACTGAAAATATTCTCAGGCAGGGAATGACCGAAACGGTTTTTAAAATTTTTAAAAATTAAGCCTTCCGTAAGCCTTAAGGCAAGCATAATATATTCTTCTTCGTCGCCGCCTTCTCCGTCGTAAGCAGGCGGAGTGCCGTTTATGAAATTGTCGATACTTCTTTCATAATAAAATCTTTTGCCGTCAACAAAAGAATGCGCAGATGCACCAATACCCAGATATTCTTCGCTCCGCCAATATCTAAGGTTGTGTCTGCTTTCAAATTCCTCACAAGAGAAATTTGATATTTCATACTGTTTGTATCCTGCATTTTCAAGCTCATCAACGGCAGTGAGATATAAATCGCAGGTTTCATCCTCGCCTGGCAGAGAAAGGGTATCTTTTTTTGCGTAAAAAGGAGTGCCTTCTTCAATTTTCAGGATATATGCGCTGATATGCTTCGCCTTCATTTCCTTGCAGAAACGGATTGATTCTTTAAGGCTTTCTGCGGTCTGACCGGGAATGCCCAGCATCAAATCAAGAGAAATATTGTCGATACCTGCGTTTCTTGCTCTTGTAACGGCGCGCTTAACATCCTCGCATCCGCCGCGCCTGCCCAGCACAGACCTCTCTTTGTTGTCGGCACTTTGCAGACCCATTGATATGCGGTTAATTCCGCTTTGTGCTATCTTTTTAAAGTCAAAATCCGAATCAACGGCACCCGTATCCGACGGATTGCATTCCAGCGTAGCCTCACAGTTTTCCGTGCGTCGGATGTATGACATAATTTTTGCAATGTTATCAGAGCCGATAAGCGACGGTGTACCGCCGCCGAAATAGACCGTGTCATAAATTCCGTTGGTCTTGTCAATTTCACGGCAAAGAGCGTTTACATATTTTTCAACAGTATCACATTGAGGTGTGACGGAATAGAAATCGCAGTAGGGACATTTGCCGTTGCAAAAGGGAATGTGGATATATAATCCTATGGGTTTCATATAATCACCTTTGAAAAGAGGCGGCATATTGCCGCCTCTTTTAGTCGTTGTCATCAAGCTTGAGAACTGCCATAAATGCTTCCTGAGGCACTTCAACCGTACCGAAGTGACGCATTCTCTTTTTACCTTCCTTCTGCTTTTCAAGCAGCTTTTTCTTTCGGGTAATATCACCGCCGTAGCACTTTGCGAGAACGTCTTTGCGCATTGCCTTAACGGTTTCGCGGGCAATAATCTTACCGCCGATACCTATCTGAATGGGAATTTCAAACATCTGACGTGGGATATGCTCCTTAAGTCTTTCGGCAATTTTGCGCGCCTTTGAGTAAGCCTTTTCAGAGTGAATAATAAATGAAAGGGCGTCAACGATATCTCCGTTGAGAAGCACGTCAAGCTTCACAAGATTTGATTTTCTGTATTCTGAAATTTCATAGTCGAATGAAGCGTAGCCTCTTGTTCTTGATTTGAGTGAATCGAAGAAGTCATAAATGATTTCGTTTAGAGGCAGTTCATAGTGGATGTCAACACGCTCGGGTGTGATGTAATCCATATTCTTAAAGATGCCTCGTCTGTCCTGACAAAGGTCCATAATGGTGCCTACATACTCGGTAGGAGCGTAGATGTGAGCATTTGTGAAGGGCTCTTCGCAGGATGCGATTGTTGCAGGGTCGGGGTAATGAGTGGGGTTATCAATCTCAATCATTGAGCCGTCGGTAAGGTTAATTTTGTAAATAACGCTGGGGATTGTTGTTACAAGGTCAAGGTCATACTCTCTTTCAAGACGTTCCTGAATAATTTCAAGATGAAGCAGACCCAGAAAACCGCAGCGGAAGCCGAAGCCCAGAGCACCCGATGTTTCGGGCTCATAGGTAAGTGCGGCATCGTTGAGCTGAAGCTTTTCAAGTGCGTCACGAAGATTTTCATAGTCTGCACCGTCTGCAGGATAAACACCGCAGTAAACCATGGGGTTTACCTTTCTGTAACCGGGCAGAGGCTCGGAGGCAGGATTTTCAACGGTTGTTACCGTATCACCGACTCTTGCATCGCCTACTGTTTTGATTGATGCGGTGATATAACCAACCTCGCCTGCGGTAAGCTCTTTGCAGGGCTCGGGCAGTGTTGCGCGCATATATCCGGTTTCAACAACGGTGAATTCTGCGCTTGTTGCCATCATTCTCATCGTGTCGCCGGGTTTGATTTTACCTTCCTTGATTCGCACATAAACGATAACGCCTTTGTAACTGTCGTATACAGAGTCAAAAATCAATGCACGCAGAGGAAGGTCGTCATTTGCCTCTGGTGCGGGAATATCCTTAACAATATGTTCGAGCACCTGCTCGATGTTGACACCTGTTTTTGCCGAAACCCTGGGAGCCTCGGAGCAGTCAAGACCGATAACATCCTCAACCTCGGCAGCAACTCTGTCGGGGTCTGCGGAGGGAAGGTCAATTTTGTTGATGACGGGTACCAGTTCAAGGTCATGGTCAAGTGCAAGGTATGTGTTTGCAAGAGTTTGTGCTTCAACACCCTGAGATGCGTCGATGATAAGTACCGCACCCTCGCAAGCCGCAAGTGAGCGTGAAACCTCATAGTTGAAGTCAACATGACCCGGAGTGTCAATAAGGTTGAGCACATATTCCTCGCCGTCCTCAGCAAGGTAGTTGAGCTTAACTGCGTGAGCTTTGATGGTGATACCTCTTTCTCTTTCAAGGTCCATCTTGTCAAGAAGCTGAGCTGTCATATCACGGATTGCCACGGAATTTGTCTTTTCAAGCAGTCTGTCTGCAAGGGTTGACTTTCCGTGGTCAATATGAGCGATGATTGAAAAATTTCTGATTTTATCTTTTGAAACTGCCAATTTGCTTTTCTCCTTGGTTTATAATACATTTTCAGGGCTTCTGTTAACAGAGCCTTGCCTTATCCGCAAATTTATACTTATTAATAATACCAAATAATATTGTTGAGGTCAAGAATTTTTGCCAAGAAAAACCCTCGGAATGAACCGAGGGTTAAACATGTTAAATTCCGTTAACTTCTTCAAGCTTTCTGTCAACTTCGCCGCTTCTGCCAATCCACATATCTTCCCACTTCTGACCGGCAATATCTTCAAGACGCTTTTTATCGCTGTATGAAATATCGCAGGTGCCTGTTTCGTGTTTCTGCTTGATAACCTGCTGGATGATTTCGTGGTCTCTCTTCCTCATTTTGTAGCGGAATGTAAGGAAGAGTGAGATTGCCATGAATATTGCGGGAAGCCAGCTTACTGCAAGGCGGATGCCCAGTTCTGCAGTACCCGAAAGCATTTCGTAACTCGGGTTGTTGACATCATAACCCATATAAAAAAGCATGTATCCGAGCGCGCCTGAAGAAAGGCTGAGGCTGGTTTTTTTAAGGAATGAGTTGAATGTTGCAATAACACCTTCGCGGCGTCTGCCGGTGATAAGCTCGTCAACATCGGTAACGTCGGGCTGAATGTTGTTAACAACAAATCCGGGGCCTGAGAAACCGAAGTTGTAAAGAATGGATGCAAGGTAAATAAAGAATACGGGAGTTGCAGGTGTCGCAAAACCGTTGATGAGCAGGCCTGCAATCATAAAAGGAGTGAGTGCAAGACCGCAGAAACGCTTGTCCATATACCTTGAAAGGAAATAATTGAAGGGTCCGCCTGCAACCTCAGCAACACCTGCTATGGTCTGGAGCATTGCAAAATGGCTGTATTTATCCGCCACGCTCCGCATAAAAATCTGGTCGGCATCGCCGTAGAAATTCTTTGCAAAGCTGTAGAACATTCCGATGAAGAAATACTGTCTGAAAGCCTTGTTTTTGAATACCTGAATATACTCTCTGAAAAAGTATTTCAGATTGAGAGGAGGATTCACCATATCAAGCGAGCTTTTTTCTTTTGTTGAGAAGAAAGTTACGATAGGCGACCAGAAGAAATAAAGGATAAAGCAAATGCCGCAAAGCAGATATTTGCCTCTGTCTGCAGCCGACGGGTTGTCAAGATTCGTTCCGCCGAGAACTACGCTCATAAATATGAACGACGGGAACATACCGAACATATTGAATATGTACTCAACAATTTTATATTGGGTTCTTTCAAAATATCCGGGTGCGATGGTGGGCAGCATAGCGGCGTGGGGAATGTTCATCATTGTGTAACCGGTGCTGTATACGAATGATGCCATCAGATAGTAGAAAAAAAGTGCGTTTTCATTGCCCGTGCCCGAAATGCCGAAAGAATACCATTTCATAAAGTAACCGATAAGCAGAACCGGGAGTGCGGTAATAATCCACACCCTGTGCTTTCCCAGACGGGATTTTGTTCTGTCGGTTATGAAGCCCATTGCAAGGTCGGTGATTGCATCAAAAACGCCTGCAATGGCACTGATACGTCCCGTCATACGGGTGTCGAGACCTTCAACGTAGTTAAGGAACTGCTGGTGGTATTTGCTCAGCGGATTGGTTACACCGCCGATAGTAATATTGGCAACATTATAGCCGATAATCGGTCTGAGGTATTCCCAGGTGTTGCCTTCGATGCCTACAACATCTTTGATTTTATTTCCTATTCCCAAAGGGCAGACCTCCTGTCTGAATTTTTGCGTATAACAAATATATGATACCAAATAAATGCACTTAGGTCAAGTCTTAAAAAGGTTGACAAATCAAATGTATTGTTTTATACTTTGATGGCATAGAATGAAAGGGGTGAATGACTTATGCAGAAATCTCTCAAATATCACAGAAGCTTTGCAAAAATCGATTTATCGGCAATCAAAGAGAATTTCATTGCTTTGAAAGCTCTTGTTCCCGAAAAAACGAAAACAATGGCGATAGTCAAAGCCAATGCTTACGGTCACGGTGCTGTAAGAGTTGCAAAGGTGCTTGAAAATATGGCGGATTATTTTGCTGTTGCCGATATTGAAGAAGCTCTTGAACTCCGTGAAAACGGAATTAAAAACCCCATACTCATTCTTTCGTATACCAGCTCTTATCATTACGAGGAGCTTATTGCAAACAACCTTATCTCTACCGTTTACAGTCTTGACGATGCACGCAAGCTTTCGCAGCTTGCCGTTGAAATGAGCAAAAAGGCTTATATCCACATTGCCGTTGATACGGGGATGAACCGCATAGGTCTTAAAGATAATTCCGAGAGTGTGGAAATAATCAAAAAAATATCAACGCTTTCCAATATAGTGATTGACGGAGTTTTTACCCATTTCGCAAGTGCGGATTGCAAAGACAAATCCTTTATGCACATTCAGCAGAAGCGTTTTGATGAATTTTTGTTAAAGCTTGAAGCGGAAGGCATTGATATTCCGCTCAAGCACTGCTGCAACAGTGCGGCAATAATCGATTCCGATTATCATTACGATATGGTCAGAATGGGTATTGCACTTTACGGACTCTATCCCTCAGATGAAGTTATGACCGAAAAAGTTGAGCTTAAGCCTGCGATGGAGGTTATCAGCCGTATCATCCACATAAAGGATGTTGAGGCAGGTGAGGGTATAGGCTACGGTCACGCCTATGTCACACCCGAAAAACGTAAAATAGCAACGGTTTGTATCGGCTATGCCGACGGCTATAACAGAGCATTTTCAAACAAAGGATGCGTGCTTGTAGGCGGCAAAAGAGCACCTGTTGTGGGCAGAGTCTGTATGGACCAGATAATGATTGACATTACCGGTATTGACGGTGCCTGTGTAGGCGACAGAGTCATTATCATGGGCGAAGATAAAGGCGGTAAAATAACCGCCGAAGAGCTCGGCGAAATGTGCGGAAGCTTCAATTATGAAATGATTTGCACGTTTATGCCCAGAGTTAACAAAATCTACTACGAAAACGGCGAATTGGCATAATATATTTGATGTTTACGGGTCACGTATTTGCGTGGCCCGTTTATTATTTCTCCGGTTAATGGAAAATTCATACATTTTAACAACTTGTTTACAATTCAAATATTGACAAATCCGTTTTCTCGGGGTATAGTAATAACTGTAATTAGCACTCTGAAAGTTCGAGTGCTAAAATTAGCACTCTGAGGAAAGAGGTGTGGCAGGTGTCGGAACTCAGCGAGAGAAAAAAACAGATATTGGCGGCTGTTGTTGAGCAGTATATCAAAACGGGTGAGCCTATCGGTTCAAAGGAACTTCTTGCGCTGACGGGTATGCAGGTTTCCTCTGCAACGGTGCGTAACGAAATGAGCGACCTTGCCGCAATGGGTTATCTTGAACAGCCTCATACCTCGGCAGGCAGAGTGCCTTCGCAGATGGGTTACAGGTATTATGTCGATAACCTTATGAAGTCCAGAGAGATTGACGAGCTTAACCGCAGAATGATTGAAGCGGGTATTTCCTCGGCAGCAGGCGACCCCGAAAGGCTTATTGCCCAAGCGGGCGAGGTTCTTGCAGACCTTACAAAATGTGCCTGCGTTTCAACTGCACCCGGCGGCGAAGCAATGCTGATACGCAAAATCGAGCTTGTGCCCGTAGGCGTTCATTCCGCAATGCTTGTGCTTCTTACATCAAACGGAATTCTCAAAAGCAGACTTTGCAGGCTGGATTGCGAGCTTACCGCAAAAATATGCGAACAGTTTTATAACATCGTTCAGTCCTGTATTATCGGCAAACCCGCATCGGATATCAGTGTAGCATCAATGCAGACCGTTGCAGCATCCGTTGACGGCGATGTTTTTGCAATGCTTCCTCTTATGGCGGCGGTGTGTGAGCTTGCCAAAAGCACGGCAACATCAAGAATAATGGTTGGCGGCAGTTCAAATCTTTTTACAAGCTACGGCAGAGATGCTCTGGAATTGCTGGAATTTCTTAATAAAAAAGAGCCGGTTTCTGCTGTTCTCAACGGCGCAACAGAACCGATAAATGTTAAAATAGGCAGAGAAAATATTTACCGTCAGCTTGAAAATTCAAGTGTCATAGTTGCGAAGTATTCAGTGGGTGGCAGTGATTCGGGAACAATCGGAATCATAGGACCTACCCGTATGGATTATGAAAATATAATTCCCAGCGTTAAATATCTGACAAACCTTGTCGGCAGACTTATAACGCAGGCTATTGAAGAATAGAAAGGATTTCGTGATGAAAAAAGAAAAGAAAACTCCCGAAACGGTTGAAGAAGAAACCGTTGAAACTGCGGAACAAAAGCTTCAGAAAGAGCTTGATGAAAAGAATGAGCAGTTCCTGAGACTTTGTGCGGAATATGATAACTTCCGCAAGCGCTCACAGAAAGAAAAGCAGGATATTTACACTTCATCCCGGGCGGAAATCGTTAAAGATCTTCTTCCCGTGCTGGATAACTTTGACAGAGCGGCAGAAAATAAGGAATGCAGTTTTGAGGACTACAAGAAGGGCATTGACCTTATTTTTACACAGCTTGGCGAAATCCTCAAAAAACTGGGAATCGAAGCATACGGTGCAAGAGGGGATGAATTTGATCCCAACATCCACAATGCGGTTATGACCGTTGAAGACCCCGAACTGGGTGAAAATCAGGTTGCATCCGTATTTTCAAAAGGCTATAAACTGGGCGACAGAATAATCAGAGAAGCTGTTGTTCAGGTTGCAAATTCATAATGTTTATAAATTTTACTTTATTATAGGAGGAAAATTATTATGGCAAAAATTATCGGTATTGACTTGGGTACAACCAATTCCTGCGTAGCAGTAATTGAAGGCGGCGAGCCCGTAGTTATCGCAAACGCTGAGGGTGCAAGAACAACTCCCTCTGTTGTGGCTTTCGGCAAAACAGGCGAAAGAATGGTAGGTCAGGTTGCAAAGAGACAGGCAATCACAAACCCCGACAGAACAATTGCTTCAATCAAAAGACAGATGGGTTCGGACTACAAGGTAGCTGTTGACGATAAGAAGTTCACACCCCAGGAAATCTCTGCAATGATTCTTCAGAAGCTTAAAACTGATGCAGAAGCATATCTCGGAGACACCGTAACAGAAGCTGTTATCACAGTTCCCGCATACTTCACCGATGCACAGAGACAGGCTACAAAAGACGCAGGTAAGATTGCAGGTCTTGAAGTAAAGAGAATTATCAACGAGCCCACCGCAGCAGCTCTTGCATACGGTATTGATAAAGAAACCGACCAGAAGGTTATGGTTTATGACCTTGGCGGCGGTACTTTCGACGTTTCAATCATCGAAATGGGTGACGGCGTTCAGGAGGTTCTTGCAACCGCAGGCAACAATCGTCTCGGCGGTGACGATTTTGACCAGAGAGTTATTAACTGGCTTGCTGACGGCTTCAAGGCTGAGCAGGGCATTGACCTGAGAGGCGACAAAATGGCTATGCAGCGTCTTAAGGAAGCTGCAGAAAAGGCAAAGATTGAGCTTTCAGGTGTTACAACCTCAAACATCAGCCTTCCTTTCATCACAGCAGATGCAACAGGTCCCAAGCACCTTGAAATGACTCTCACAAGAGCAAAGTTCAATGAGCTTACAGCAGACCTTGTTGATGCTACAATGGGTCCTGTCCGTCAGGCAATGAACGATTCGGGTCTCAAGACATCAGAAATCGATAAGGTTCTTATGGTAGGCGGTTCATCAAGAATTCCCGCTGTTCAGGAAGCTGTAAAGAAGTTTATGGGTACAGAGCCTTTCAAGGGCATTAACCCCGACGAATGTGTTGCAATCGGTGCCGCACTTCAGGCGGGTGTTCTCGGCGGCGAGGTTAAGGGTCTTCTTCTTCTCGATGTTACACCCCTTTCACTGGGTATCGAAACCATGGGCGGTATCAGCACAAAGATTATTGACAGAAACACAACTATCCCCGTTAAGAAGAGCCAGATTTTCTCAACAGCTGCAGACAATCAGCCCTCAGTTGAAGTTCACGTTCTTCAGGGTGAAAGAGAATTTGCAAGAGATAACAAAACTCTCGGCGTGTTCCATCTTGACGGCATTATGCCCGCCCCCAGAGGTATTCCTCAGATTGAAGTTACTTTCGATATAGACGCCAACGGTATCGTCCATGTTTCCGCAAAGGATCTCGGTACACAGAAGGAGCAGTCAATCAACATCACTTCCTCAACAAATATGTCCAAGGAAGATATTGAAAAGGCTGTTGCAGATGCAGAGAAATTTGCACAGGAAGATAAGGAACGCCGTGAAAATGTTGACACACGCAATGCCGCAGACCAGATGGTATATCAGTGTGAAAAGCTTATGAACGAAAACGGCGATAAGTTCAGCGAAGACGAAAAAGCAGGCGTGAATGAAAAGATTGATGCTCTTAAGGAAGCTCTCAAGGGCGAAGATATCAACCTTATCAAGAGCCGTCAGGACGAGCTTACTGCAAAGTTCCACGAAGTATCAGAGAAACTTTATAAGGCAGCTGCAGAAGCAGCTCAGGCTCAGCAGGGCGATGCCGGTGCAGGTGACAACGGTTACACCGAAGCAAACTACACAGACGTTGACGACAACAATTAAAGGAGTTAATCCCCTTGGCAGATAAGAGAGATTATTATGAAGTCCTCGGCGTGTCAAAAAGTGCAAGCGATGACGAAATAAAAAAAGCATACAGAAAAAAAGCCAAGCAGTATCATCCGGACCTTAATCCGGGTGATGCTGAGGCTGAAGCCAAATTCAAAGAAGCCAACGAAGCCTACGAAGTGCTTTCCGACAGCCAGAAAAAAGCCCGTTATGACCAGTTTGGTCACGCAGGTGTTGACCCCAATTACGGTGCAGGCGGCGGGGGTGCTTACGGCGGCGGATTCGGCGGAGGCGGTTTTGATTTCGGCGATCTGGGAGATATATTCGGCTCGTTTTTCGGCGGCGGATTCGGCGGCGGAAGGCAGGCAAACCCCAACGCACCCCAAAAGGGCGAAACCGTTCAGACAAGGGTTACCATTTCCTTTGAGGAAGCGGCAAAGGGTTGCAAAAGAACCGTTGATATCAACCGTGTTGATTCCTGTCCCGACTGTCACGGCACGGGTGCAAGCGCAGGCTCGGCACCCAAAACCTGCCCCGACTGTCAGGGCAGAGGCTATGTAAATGTTCAGCAGAGAACTCCCTTCGGTGTGATTTCAAGTCAGAAATCCTGCCCCAAATGTCAGGGCAAGGGCAAGGTTATAGATAACCCCTGCTCAAAATGCCGCGGCAACGGAAGAGTCAACAAGAAGGTTTCTGTTGACGTGAACATACCTGCAGGTATTGACGACCGTCAGGTTTTTGTTGTCAGCGGCGCAGGTAACGCAGGTGTCAACGGCGGTCCTCAGGGCGACCTTAAGGTTGCGGTGTTTGTCAGACCTCACGCCTATTTTGAGCGTGACGGCTACAATGTATGGCTTGAACAGCACGTCAGCTTTACTCAGGCGGCACTTGGCGACAGTATCAGAATCCCCACGCTTGACGGCGATGTTAAGTTTGATTTGCCCGCAGGCACTCAGTCCGAAGCCGTATTCAGCCTTAAGGGTAAGGGTATTCAGATTCTTAACGGCAGAGGCAGAGGCGACCAGCTTGTGCGTGTTGTTGTTGATACACCGAAAAATCTTACACAGCGTCAGCGTGACCTTCTTGCCGAGCTTGAAAAAGAGCTTGGTGTAAAGAGAGGTTCGCCCATCGGCAACGGCAAAGAAGGTTTTTTCGATAAGTTCAAAAGCAAGAAATAAGTAAAAACGCTGTGTCATTGGCACGGCGTTTTTGAGGTATATTGATGGAAATTAAAGCAGTGATATTTGACCTTGACGGCACTCTCACAGACACATTGGCTGACCTTACAAACAGTGTGAACTTTGCGCTTTCGGAGTGCGGTTTTTCTCAGAGAAGTACAGAAGAAGTCCGTTCTTTTGTGGGCAACGGTATACGCAGACTTATCAATCTCAGCGTGCCTTACGGCACACCCGAAAATGTGTGCGAGGAATGTCTGAATGCTTTCAAAGTGCACTATGAAAAGAATTCCTGCGTAAACACAAAGCCTTACGACGGCGTAAACGAAGTGCTTGAAGCTTTGAAAAACAAAGGTATTAAAACCGCCGTTGTTACAAACAAAATTCATTGGGCGGCAAAAGAAATAGTCAGCCGTTTTTTTGACGAATTCATAGATGTAACTGTAGGTCAGGTTGACGGTGTTGCCCAGAAACCTGAGCCTGACGGCATATTTTGTGCTCTTGAAAAATTGGCTGTGTCAAAAGAAAATGCAGTTTATGTGGGCGATTCCGAGGTTGACTGTATTACTGCACATAACGCAGGCATACCGTGTATCGGTGTTACCTGGGGCTTCCGTGACCGTGAGATTCTTGAAGAAAACGGTGCAGAGTACATTGTTGATACTCCCGAAGAAGTCCTGAAGTGTGTATATTTGTCGAATAACGGTTGACAAAAGAATTCTCATATTATATAATTAAGTGTCAATAGAATATGTCCTTATTGAGAGAGGCTGAGGGACAGGCCCTTTGAAGCCCGGCAACCTGTGTTATGCAAGGTGCTAAATCCTGCGGCGTAATGTCGGAAGATAAGGTGATTTAACCCGCCTTATATCGGCGGGTCATTTTTTTGGACATTGTTGATAGAATTCAGTAAAAAGAGGTATAAAAGATGGCTAATTACTTATTCACATCGGAATCCGTTACCGGCGGACATCCCGATAAAATCTGCGACCAGATTTCTGACGCAGTGCTTGATGCGATTCTTGCAAAAGACCCTATGGGCAGAGTTGCCTGCGAAACCTGCTGCACAACAGGTATGGTTCTTGTTATGGGTGAAATCACAACAACCGCAGAGCTTGATATTCCCGCAATAGTAAGGGATGTAGTGAATGATATCGGTTATAATAATGCAGAGTACGGTTTTGACTGCAAAACCTGTGCGGTTATGACTGCTCTTGACAAGCAGTCGGGCGATATTGCCAGAGGTGTTGATAAGCTTGGTGCAGGCGACCAGGGTATGATGTTCGGCTTTGCCTGCGATGAAACTCCCGAGCTTATGCCTCTCCCCATTTCTCTCGCACATAAGCTTTGCGCAAAGCTTACCGAAGTGCGTAAGGACGGTATATTGGGTTATCTCCGTCCCGACGGTAAGAGCCAGGTTACTGTTGAGTATGACGAAAATCACAGACCCGTAAGAATTGATACCGTTGTTATATCATCGCAGCACGCACCTGAAGTTGAGATTGAGCAGATAAGAGCGGATATTATCGAAAAGGTAATCAAAACAACCATTCCTGCGGATATGCTTGACGAAAACACAAAGTATCACATCAATCCTACCGGCAGATTTGTAACCGGCGGTCCTCAGGGCGACAGCGGTCTTACAGGCAGAAAGATTATTGTTGATACATACGGCGGTTATGCACGCCACGGCGGCGGTGCATTCAGCGGTAAAGACCCCACAAAGGTTGACCGCTCGGCAGCTTATGCAGCACGCTATGTTGCAAAGAACATTGTAGCTGCAGGTCTTGCAAGCAAGTGCGAGGTTGAGCTTGCTTATGCAATCGGTGTTGAACAGCCCGTTTCTGTTTTTGTTGATACCTTCGGCACAGGCAAAATTACAGATACCGAAATATCTGCAATCGTCAATGTTTTGTTTGACCTCAGCCCTGCAGGCATCATCAGCACTCTTGACCTGAGAAGACCTATTTACAGACAGGTTGCGGCTCTCGGTCATATCGGCAGAACGGATATTGATCTTCCCTGGGAAAAGACAGACAGAGTTGAGGATATCAAAAAAGCGGCAAAAATCTGAAAAGGTGAGATTTTATGAAGCTTTCTCTTGTTGTTCCTTGTTATAATGAGGAAAAAAATGTACCGCTTTTCTATGAAGCGGTCAAGAAAGATTTTGCAAATGTAGATTTTAAATATGAGCTTGTTTTTGTCAATGACGGCAGCCGTGACGGCACCTTCAAGGAGCTTCAGAAGCTTTGTGAAGGTGATTTGCCTGTTAAAATCGTGAATTTTTCACGGAATTTCGGCAAGGAATCCGCCATGTATGCAGGTCTTAAAGAATCGGAAGGTGATTATGTTACAATAATTGATGCCGATTTGCAGCAGAGACCGTCAATAGCTCTTGATATGGTGAATATGCTTGATTCCGAGTCTGAATACGACTGTGTGGCAGCATATCAGGATGAAAGAAAGGAAAGCAAATTGCTTGTATTCTTCAAAGACGGATTTTATAAGCTTATCAATAAGTTTTCCGATACGGAATTTATTCAGGGTGCAAGCGATTTCCGTACCTTCCGCAGACCGATGGTTGAAGCTGTTATTCAGATGGATGAATATTTCAGATTCTCAAAGGGACTTTTCTCCTGGGTAGGCTTCAATACGAAATTTATTCCATATGAGGTTGAAGAAAGAGCAACGGGCACATCAAACTGGTCATTCTGGAAGCTGTTCAAATACGCAATGGAAGGCATTTTTGCGTTTACAACCGCACCCCTGAGAATAGCAACCGTGTTGGGGCTCATCACCTCCGTGCTGTCTATCATTTATCTGTTTGTGGTTGTAATTCAGAAGCTTGCCTTCGGTATTGATGTTGCGGGATATGCTACAATAGTTACTCTCATTTTGCTCCTAGGCGGAATTCAGCTCAGCTGCATCGGTATTATCGGCGAATACATTGCACGCACTTATATCCAGACAAAGGGCAGACCGATTTACATTGCCAAAGACGTTATAAAGAATCACAAATACACAAAATGAAAAAGCCCCGTCGGCATTAAAACCGACGGGGTTCAGTGTTTTATAAGCTGTATACACCTGACTGCATAACCGCATATTCAACATCTTTGACTCTGAAATACTTGTAAACGGGTTCATTGAAAATGCAGTAATCGTTTACGTTGTAATCTGTAAGGCTGAGTGTTCTGATTTTGTATGAATAGGTGTTACATATGAATATTTTGTTATCGTATACAGAAATATCAATAGGGTGGCAAAAAGCCTTTTCTTTGGGACTTCCGATACGGAATTCAATGCGGCTGTGCTTCACGGAATAATTAATGAGCGCGTTTGAATCGGGTACGCAAAACCATAAATCCGCACCGTTATTCACAGGTGAACAGGCAGGATTACCAAGATATTCAACATTTGTTTCAGATACAACTTCGCCCATTGCACCCAGAATTTTAAATGTTCCGTCGGGGTAACAGACGGCTTTTGTTCCCGTTGTGATGTTGACAACCTTGCAGGTGACAAAATCCCTGAGCGTTCTTGCTATATCGGCACCGTTTTCGCCGAATTTTGCATTTATGTAGGTAAGAACGGGAATTTTTTCAAATATATCTATTTCCTGATTGTAATTATAAAAGGCAACCGCTTCGCCGCCGTCGGGCAGGGTTTCCTTGCAGGCATAAACAAAACCCCTTTCAACAGGGATTATGTCAAGCAAATCTGCGTTAAAAAGCTTTTGCACTTTCTGTATCCTCCGCATAAATAGCCCCGCCAAGCCGTATGCAGCCGATTGTAACCTGCTCGTTAAGCAGGTGGGTGCCGCCCGATGTTTTCACGCTCCCTTCGTCCAATCAGACCTGAAGTCTGACCGGGAGGTCTGCAATCCGCCATCGGAGCAAGGCTCCCTGTAAGTGTGTGTTGGGTTACATATTGACTGCAAGCATATCGCACAAGGCAGGGGATTTACTTGTTTTTAATTATTCTTCTTCAAAATCAAACATATCGGCAAGTCTTTCTTCAAATGCGGTGCCGACTTCGTTGAATTCTTCGTCATCCTCAATGGGGCAAAGGTAGGTTTCGCCATTTTCTTCCTCAACCTTAAGAATGATGAGGGCGTTGTCATCTTCTGTTATTTTATCAGGGTTCTCGGGCAGGGGGAGCAGTGCAACATATCTGCCGCTGTCTGTTTCTATTCTGTCCAGTTCTTCAAAAATATGCTCTTTTCCGTCTTCGTCAACTATGCTGACGATATCGGGTGTATATTCTTCGTTATTCATAGGATATGTTCCTTCCGTTTTTTAATTCACCTATATTTTAACCTTAATCAGCGTTTTAGTCAATAGGAAATAACGATAAGTGCAATATAAACAAAAATTATCAACCTTTCACGAAAAAACTATTGACAAGCACGAAAATATGTGATATATTAAAGGCGAGGAAAGGATAGGGACGGAAATAAAAAACATTCAAAATCCTCCAAAAAGCAAATTGCGGCTCGTGCAGATTTGCTTCCCGAAATTCCTCTTGACCATATATCATAAGCCAACGGTCAACAAAAGTGAATAAGAGAAAGGCGGCGATACCCGATGTACAGTGACGCACATCAGTTCGCAGCCGCAGAAACCGGCAGATAATAAGCGGGTTATTAAAGATGAAATCAGATAATTTTCTTCGTCTGCAAAGATTTTTTAAGACCTACGGTTGGACATACATAATGTCAGAAATGCCTGAAAGCGGCTGCGAGCGAAGAAAAATTTAATATTATAATTCAAGAACCGTACCGATAGGTGCGGTTTTTTCTTTGTGTCATAAATTTTACCTGCAATCAATAATTTATACTTTATTTTTCTTGAAATATTTATATATAAGTGCTATACTTATAGGATATTGAAAGGATGATTGTATTTGAGACGCAAAAAATGGGTGGTGACAAAGGGGAATAAGGACCTTGCGGCGCAGATAGCTCAGGAGCTCAGCGTTGACCCTTTTGCCGCTTTGCTTGCCACTTCAAGAGGCTTTGACAATATAGATGAAATAAACGATTTTTTCGACCCGGACGCTCCTTTGCAGCTTTCACCTCTTTCCATTGCGGATATGAGCAAAGCGGCAGAGAGAATAAACAGTGCCATTGACGATTTTGAGCTTATCTGCGTTTTCGGTGACTATGATGCAGACGGTGTAACCGCAACGGCTTTGCTTTATTCTTACCTTGAAACCAGGGGTGCAAATGTTATCCGCTATATTCCCGACAGGCTTACGGAGGGTTACGGTCTTAATATTCCCGCAGTTGAGAAGCTTGCGGAAATGGGTGTAAAGCTTATTGTTACCGTTGATAACGGTGTTTCTGCAATTGATGAGGCAATCCGTGCAAAAGAGCTGGGCGTTGACCTTGTCGTTACGGACCATCATAAGGTAGGAGATGTTTTGCCCGATGCGGTTGCGGTTGTTGACCCTCACCGCAGTGACTGCCCCAGCAGCTTTAAGGAAATGTCGGGTGTAGGTGTTGCGTTCAAGCTTGTGTGTGCACTTGAAGGTGACAGCGGCGATATACTTATCGAAGAATACGGTGACCTTGTTGCACTGGGCACAATCGGTGATGTTGTTACTCTCACGGGTGAAAACAGAGTTATGGTGCGCAGAGGTCTTAACCTGATAAACGAAGACCCCAGACCGGGGATAAACGCCCTTATGGAGATTGCAGGTGTGGGTGATAAGGTGTTTACTGCATCCACGGCAGCATTTACGGTATGCCCCCGAATCAATGCTGCAGGCAGAATGGGTTCAGCCCACAGGGCACTTGACCTGCTTCTTTGTGATGACGATGAAATTGCCGCTGACCTTGCGGAAGAAATAAACAGAATGAATACCAATCGCCAGCAGACAGAAACCTCTATTTTTTCTCAGGTTCAGAATATGCTTTCGGCAGGTTCGGATATCCTTAACGACAGAATTATTGTTGTTGACGGCGAGGGCTGGCATCAGGGTGTTATCGGAATTGTAGCCGCAAGAATAACCGAAAGATTCGGCAGACCCTGTGTGGTTATATCCCGTGACGGAGATGAAGCCAGAGGCTCCTGCCGCAGCATAGAAGGATTTTCGATTTATGATGCCATTGAAGCAGTATCGGATTGTCTTGACCATTTTGGAGGTCATACTCTTGCCGCAGGTCTGGGACTGAAATCTTCACGGATTGAAGAATTCCGCAGAAGGATAAACGAGTATGCAAGAGATAAGGAAATGCCTTTTGCACTTCAAAAGATAGATTGCCGTCTGCTTCCCAATTCGATAGGTCTTGATATGCTCAATTCAATGAGCCTTCTTGAACCCTTCGGTGCAGGCAATCCACAGCCCTGCTTCGGCTTGTTCGGTGTAAGAATTGACGAAATTGCCGGTGTTTCAGACGGCAAGCACATCAGAATGATTGTTTCAAAAAACGGTGCAAGAACGGGTGTCGTGTATTTCGGAATGCCGGAAAAACGCTTTCCGTTTGAAAAAGGCGATACGGTTGACCTTGCGGTTAATCTTGACCGTAATATCTATAACGGAGAAACCAGGGTATCGGTTATTGTCAGGGCAATAAAGCCTGCGCTGACCGATGAAGGCAAGGTGCTTTCCGCAATAAGCCTTTACGAAAAATTTTCAAGATGCGAAAAACTGACACCCGATGAAGCGGCGGCGGTTCTTCCCGACCGACAGCTTCAGGTGGAGGTTTTTAAAAGCATAAAAATCCGTCCTCTTAAAGACAGATGTTATGAAGCACTTTGCGTGCGTCTGGGTGACGACGGAGAAAATCTTGCAAAAATAAATGCGGTTGCGGATATGATGCTTGAAATGGGAATTCTTGAAGCGGATGAGTATGATACCGTCTGTGTTCCGTCAAATCCTCCCAGAGTTAACCTTGAAGATTCTGAGATAATGAAGAGAATCAGAAGCTTTATTTAACTTTTTTCTTTCAATTTGAGTGAGGGAAATATTATGAAAGATTTCAAAAAGAAAAGTGTATGCACAGGCTCAACACCCGATGAATGTATGGAAATACTTTTCGGCCTTATCGGAGATAACTGTACCGAGAGTGAACGTCGCGATATTCAGAAGGCATATGAGATAGCCAATTCTGCCCATGAGGGTCAGAAACGTCTTTCAGGTGAGCCTTATATAATGCATCCTCTCAGCGTGGCGATTATCCTTGTCAGCCTGGGAATGGATCAGGCATCCGTAATTGCGGCACTTCTTCACGATACCGTTGAGGATACAACACTTACCTATGACCAGGTAAAGAAGGAGTTCGGCGAAACCATTGCCGACCTTGTTGAAGGTGTAACCAAAATAGGTAAAGTTCCTCTGCAGACTAAAGAAGAACAGCAGGCGGAGAATATCCGCAAGATGCTTATTGCAATGTCAAGGGATGTCCGCGTTATCATCATAAAGCTTGCAGACCGTCTTCATAATATGAGAACCCTTATGTTCAAGCCCGAGCAAAGACGCAGAGAAATAGCCCGTGAAACAAGTGAGATTTATGCACCCATAGCTCACCGTCTCGGTATCCGTGCCATCAAGGAAGAGCTTGAAGACCTTTCAATCAGCTACCTTGACCCTGTTGCTTATCACGAAATTGAAGCTTCCCTTGAAAATCAGAGTAAATCTAGAAATGAGTTCCTCAACGACATAAAAGAGCGTATAAGCGAAAGAATGGAAACCGTTGTTTCCGGTGCCCATGTAAGCGGACGAATCAAATCTGTTCACGGCATATACCGCAAGATGTATATGCAGAATAAAAATTTTGACCAGATTTATGATATTTACGCAGTCAGAATAATTGTTGATACCGTTATTGACTGTTACAACTGTCTCGGTGTTATTCATGATATGTTCAAGCCAATTCCGGGCAGATTCAAGGACTATATTTCAACACCCAAGCCCAATATGTATCAGTCGCTTCATACTACCGTTCTGGGCAAGGAAGGCATTCCTTTTGAAGTTCAGATAAGAACCTGGGAGATGCATCATACCGCCGAATACGGTATCGCGGCCCACTGGAAATATAAACTGGGTATCAACGGTACGGCAAAATTCGAAGAGCGTCTTACCTGGATAAGACAGCTTCTTGAAAGCCAGAGCGATACCGAGGATGTTGAAGATATTGTAACAACAATCAAAAGTGACCTTGTGCCGGAAGAAGTTTTTGTGTTTACGCCAAAGGGCGATGTTTTCAGTCTTCCCTCAGGTGCAACGGTTATTGATTTTGCATATGCAATCCACTCGGCAGTCGGCAACAAAATGATAGGTGCCAAGGTTGACGGCAGAATTGTTCCTCTTGACTATAATGTCAAAACAGGCGAGATTGTTGAAATTATGACTTCATCACAGCAGGGCAAGGGTCCCAGCCGTGACTGGCTCAATATTGTAAAAACAAGCCAGGCAAGAAGCAAAATCAGACAGTGGTTCAAAAAGGAACGCAGAGAAGAAAATATTGCCGAAGGTAAGGCGCAGGTTGAGCGTGAATTCAAGCGCAGTTTCATCCGCCTTAACGAAAGTGAATACAACGAGTTTATTGAAAAAATAGCGGAAAGGCAGCATTGTAAGGATGTTGACGATTTCTACGCCGCTATCGGTTACGGCGGAATATCCCTTATGCGCCTTATGCCGAGAATAAAAGAAGACTACTCAAAGCTCAATAAATCCGAGTCGCCTATCATTATGGTTGCACCGCAAAAAAAACGTACCAAGAGCAAAGAGGGCGTTATTGTTGAAGGTATCGATAACTGTCTTATCAAGTTTTCCCGTTGCTGTAATCCTTTGCCAGGTGACGATATAATCGGCTTCATCACAAGAGGTCACGGCGTGTCCATTCATACAAAAAAATGTTCCAATGTACCCGAAGATATTTCCAAGGCAGGTGAGCCTGACAGATGGATAAAGGCATATTGGGATACTTCCGTCAGAGAAGATTTCAAGTGTACATTGCAGCTTTACTGCCTTAACAGAATCGGTCTTCTTGCGGATGTTTCAAGCCTGCTTGCAGGTATGCGTATTATGATTAACGATATCAGCACACGCAATACCAAGGACGGCAGAGCGATAGTAATGGTAACGGTTTCGGTTAACGGTGTTGAGCATCTTAACTCTCTTGTTGCAAAGATAGATAAAATTGAAGGCGTTCTTTCAATTGAAAGGTCGGGTATATAAATGCGAGCAGTAATTCAACGTGTAAATAAATCCTCCGTCACTGTTGACGGTGAAATAAAAGGTGCCGTAGGCAAGGGCTATAATATTCTGCTGGGTGTTATGGAAGGCGATACGGAAGCTCAGGCTGAATTGCTTGCCGCAAAGGTTGCAAAACTCCGTGTTTTTGAAGATGATGCAGGTAAAATGAATAAGAGCATAACCGATATCGGCGGCGAAATCCTGGTTATTTCCCAGTTTACCCTTTGTGCGGATATCAAAAAAGGTAACCGTCCTTCATTTACGGATTCCGCCGCACCCGACGAAGCAGACAGACTCTACCGTTATTTTTGCTCAAAGCTTACCGAAAACGGTATCGGTAAGGTCGAAACAGGTGTTTTTGCCGCAGATATGAAGGTGCTGATTGAAAATGACGGCCCCGTAACCATCGTTATGGATACAGATATATGGTGCAGGAAGTAATCGGAGGGAAATATGAAAATTTTAACTCTTGACCTTGGTCACGAAATGTTTGCGAATTGCTATCTGCTTGTTGATGAAAAAACAGGCGAAGCGGCAATTGTTGACCCTGCATGGTATGTTGATGAATTCAACGGCATACTTGAAAAAAACAATGCAAAGCTGAAATATATTTTGCTTACCCACGGTCATTTTGACCATATTTTCGGAGTTCACGGTCTGAAAGGAGCAACCGGTGCAAAGGTTGTTATCCATTTCAAGGATTCGGAGCACCTCATCGACCCGAAAAAAAGTCTTGCAGAGGGCAATATGCCCGACCCTCAGATTCCCGTAACGGCGGATATCCTCATAAAAGAGGGCGATGTGCTTACTCTCGGCGATGAAGAAATAAAGGCCATGAGTACACCGGGTCACACAATGGGAAGCGTGTGCTACATAATTGAGAGCGAAAAAACAATTATCAGCGGCGATACGCTGTTTTGTATGACCGCGGGCAGAACGGATTTTCCCGACGGCAGCGATGAGCTTATGGTTAAATCTCTCAAAAGGCTTATTGCTCTTGACGGTGATTACAGAGTTCTTCCCGGTCACAACAGAGAAACCACTCTTGAAAGCGAAAGAAAACGCAATTGGTACATCAGAAGGATGGTTAAATAAGTGATATTAAGAATTTTCGGTCACGACTTCCATTATGAATGCGAAAGTCTGTGCAGGGTTTTCTATCCCAACGAAAAAATTAATATAGTTTACGACGAAAGCGGCGAGGATGAAAAAACAGTGGTAACACACTGTGAATCTTCCGGAGGCGGTAACCTTATCAGGGTCGAGGCTGTGATTGACGGTAAATCCTGCCGCCTTGAAGGTGCTGTTACTGCCGCTGAGGAAGAATTGAGAGATAAAAGTGAGCTTAAAACGGCGCAACTTATCTATGCGGCACTTTCCGAAATAACGGGATACACACCGCCCTGGGGTATCCAGACGGGTGTGCGCCCCTCAAAGCTTGTTCTCCGACTTATCGAAGAATACGGAGAAGAAGAAGCAAGGCGTTATTTTACGGAAGAACTGCTTGTTACCAAAGAAAAGTCCGACCTTGCATTCAGAGTTGCGGCGGCAGAGCAGAAAATAATCGATTTGTCTCAGGGTAAATCCTTCAGTCTTTATGTTTCGATTCCCTTCTGCCCGTCAAGATGCAGTTACTGTTCGTTTGTATCACATTCAATCGGTAACGCAAATGCGAAAAAGATTCTTCCCGAATACCTTGAAAAGCTTGCGGAAGAAATAGAGATTACCGGTGAAATAGCAACGGAGCTTGGACTCCGCCTTGAAAGCGTTTATTTCGGCGGCGGCACACCGGGTGTACTTGAAGCACCTCAGATGGACAGACTTCTGGGTGCAATAGAAAGGAATTTTGATTTGTCAACAGTCAGGGAATATACGGTTGAAATCGGCAGACCCGATACCGTAACTCCCGAAAAGCTGAGAATTCTCCGCCTTCACAATGTTGGCAGAATCAGTATAAATCCGCAGACCTTCAATCAGCAGACTCTGGAGCTTATAGGCAGAAATCATTCCGTTGAGCAGTCTGTAAAAGCTTATCAGCTTGCAAAGGCATACGGTTTCAAAAGCATAAATATGGATTTGATTGCAGGCTTGCCCGACGAAAGCTTCGAGGATTTCTGCTCAAGTGTTGATACTGCAATTTCTCTTTCTCCCGAAAACATAACCGTACATACCCTTGCACTCAAACGCTCGTCAAATCTCAATGCATCGGGTGCGGAGGTTTCGGGCGGTAACACAGCCAAAAAGATGCTTGAATACGCCAATGAAAGGCTGGCGCGATGCGGATATGAGCCGTATTATATGTACCGTCAGAGCAAATGTGTGGGCAACCTTGAAAATGTGGGCTGGTGCAAAACGGGTCACGAATGCCTCTACAATGTATTTATGATGGAGGAATGCCATACGGTGCTTGCGGTAGGCGCAGGTGCGGTAATAAAGCTCTGCGAGCCGGGCACTCACAATGTTGAACGCATTTTCAATTACAAATATCCTTACGAATATATTTCCGGTTTTGATAAAATCAGTGAGCGTAAAAACGGAATAAAGAGCTTTTATCTGTCATACTAAATCTTATAGGTGATGAAGTATGAATGAAGTTTACACTTACAAAAAAATCAACAGTCTTGCCCTTGATCCCATAAATTTTATAAGCGGTTGTTCTTCGGATTATCACGGCAAGGTTGATAAAGTTGCAGAAAAGATCTTTGCTGACACAAACAAAAAAATCGTTATGCTTGCAGGTCCGAGCTCTTCGGGCAAAACAACAACCGCATCAATTCTGTCACAGGATATCAACCTTCTGGGCGGAAGAGCGTACACGGTTTCACTGGATGATTTTTACCATCCGAGAAGCGTGGGATATCCTCTTGATGAAAACGGCAAACCCGATTACGAATGTGTTGAGGCTCTCGATGTTGAGCTTATGCATACAAAGCTGGGTGAGCTTGCCGAAAATGGCAAATCAAGCCTGCCTGTTTTTGATTTCCAATCGGGTGAAAGAATTAATGATGCCAAGAAGATTGAGCTTTCCGAAAACGATGTTATCATTGTTGAAGGGCTTCACGCACTTAACCCCGTGATAACCGATACCCTTGACGAAGAAAAGCTTTTCAAAATTTATGTAAGCGTTTCGACGAGAGTTTATGATGATGACGGAAATTCGTTTCTGTCAAAGCGTGATTTGCGGCTGACCCGCCGTATGGTGCGCGACCACAGCTTCCGTTCCACTCCCGTTGAGCGTACCATCGAGATATGGCAGAGCGTCACAAGGGGAGAGGATAAATACCTTTTCCCCTACGAACATCTTGCCGATGTGAAGATTGATTCCTTTCACCCCTGTGAGCCGTGTCTGTTTGCCGAAAGGGCAAGTGCACTGCTTGCAACGGTCAAAAATCCTCAATATACAGAAAAAGCAGGTTTGCTTCTGGATAAATTGAGCCATTTCAAAAATATAAATTATTCTCTGTTGCCTCCCGATTCTCTTTTGCGTGAATTTTTAGGCACAGACTAAAAAGGAGTGTGAGCCGATTGGCTTCGGAAAAGAAACAGTCAGTTTTAAACGGCGCAATGATGCTTATGTTTGCCGTAGTGCTTGTAAAGCTCATAGGCGCATTGTTCAAAATTCCGCTGACGGATATGCTGGGTGCAACGGGCAGAGGTTACTTCAACTCCGCCTACGAAGTTTATACACCCATTTTTGCAATCTCAATGGCAGGCTTGCCTGTTGCGGTTTCAAGAATGGTTGCGGAAAATGTTGCCCTTAACCGTCACCGAGAGGCAAGAATGGTGTTCAAGGTTTCACAGCGTATTTTTACCGTTGTGGGTATCGCAGGCACACTTATTCTTCTTGTCGCTGCTTATCCTTACACTCATTTTGTTGCAGGTATTAAGAGCCTTCCTGCGGTGCTTTGCGTTGCACCTTCCATTTTCTTCTGTTGCTATATGTCAGCTTACAGGGGATACTATGAAGGTCTGCGTAATATGACTCCCACTGCCATTTCTCAGGTTATTGAAGCTTTGGGCAAGCTTCTTATCGGTCTTGCACTCGCAAAGCTTGTTATATCCATAGGCGAAGGTCAGTATGAGGCAGGTATGCTTGCCTCGGGTAACGTAAGTGCCACCGTATTCGGCAACACCGTTGTAAGCGATACGGAGGCAAACAGCGTTATTCTTCCCTGGGCGGCGGCAGGTGCCGTATTGGGAGTAACCGTAGGCTCAATCGCAAGCAATATTTTCCTTATCATATGCCACAAAATCAAGGGTGACGGTTTCACAAGAGTTGAGCTTGTCAATTCTCCCAAATCCGCACCTTCCGATGTTCTTGCAAAGAATATGATAAAAATTGCCGTGCCTATGGTTATCAGCTCACTTGTTCTCAACATAACAAACCTTGTTGATACTGTTACCATTCAGTCCCGTCTTATGGCTGCTCTCGAATCCGATTTCAATGCGGTTCTTCAGATGCACGGCGAGGCATTCAATAATGCGGTGAGTCTTTCAAGACTTAACCTTAACGACCTTAAAGAAGTGCGCAGCTATCTGTGGGGTTCATACGGTATGGCACTTGATTTCAAAAATCTTGTTCCCACAATCACAATTCAGCTGGGCGTAAGCGCACTGCCTGCACTTGCGGCGGCCTGGGCGGTAAAGGATAAGAAAGCGACCAAGTCAACCATTGAAACGGTAATCAGAATAGGTATGCTCATTGCCTTGCCTGCTGGCATAGGCATGGCTGCTTTGGCAGAGCCTATACTTACGGTAATTTACGGCAGAGGTTCAAGCTCCGATGCCATATCGGTTGTAACTCCTATCCTTGTAGCCTACGGGCTTGCGACTCCCGTTATGGCTGTTTCAACTCCGGTAACCAATATGCTTCAGGCAATTGGCAGAACGGATATCCCGGTTAAATCCGTTATTGCAGGTGCAATTTGCAAGATAGTATGTAACTTTATCCTTGTAGGCAATCCAAAAATTAACATTTACGGTGCGGTTATCGGTACGGTGCTTTTCTATGTGGTAATCGTAGCCTGCAACCTCATATCACTTATCAGAATTTCAAATGTCAAAGTCCGTTGGTCTTCGGTTTTTGTGAAGCCTCTCATATGTGCCGCTCTCTGCGGTGTTACCGCTTTTGCCGCAAACGGACTTCTCAATAAAATTTTTCCTGCGGATACATCACAGAGTATCCTCAATATGGGTACCGTTTCGGCTGGTATAGCGGTTGTTCTCGCAGTTATCGTTTATGCAATTTCACTTCTTCTTATAAAGGGAATTGCCCGAGAAGATGTATCGGTTTTACCAAAAGGAGAAAAAATTGCAAAAACCCTTGAAAAATATGGACTTTTAGGTTAAAATAGTACACAGGTTCTGCGGAGGTAGTGAACAATGGTGGAATTTCAGACAAAAAGCAGCTACAATATGCAGGATTTGCTGGAAATAATGAAATTGCTCAGGTCTCCGGGCGGCTGTCCTTGGGATGCACAGCAAACCCACGAAAGCATAAAGAAAAATCTTATTGAAGAAACCTACGAGGTTATCGAGGCAATCAATAAAGACGATAAGGTGCTTTTGTGCGAAGAACTGGGCGATTTGCTTATGCAGGTTGTGTTTCACGCTCAGATGGAGCAGGAGGCAGGCGTGTTTGATTTTGATGCGGTTGCTGACGGCATCTGCAAAAAACTTATCGAGCGCCATCCTCATGTTTTCGGTCAGGTTGAAATTTCAGGTGTTGACGATGTGCTCACCAACTGGAATGTAATCAAAATGAAAACAAAGAAGCAGAAAACAACCACAGATTCCATGCTTAGCGTACCCAGAGAGCTTCCTGCGCTTATGCGAGCAACAAAGCTTCAGAAAAAGGCGGCAGATGTGGGCTTTGATTGGAGCGACGTTTCAGGTGCTCTCGATAAGCTTGAAGAGGAAATTTCAGAGCTCAGGCAGGCAATCTCAAAAGGCGATTCCGAAAATACGGCAGAAGAGCTGGGCGATGTGCTTTTCTCTGCTGTCAATGTTTCAAGATTTATCAAAGCGGATGCCGAAGAGGCACTTACATCCGCAAGCGATAAATTTCTTGCCCGTTTCACAACAGTTGAAAAGCTTGCAAATGAACGCGGCATTGATATGAATTCTGCAGGTCTTGATGTGCTTGATGCTTTATGGGATGAGGCAAAGGCGGCAGAATAATTAATTGTATATGATTACCTTTGGGTATTTCATAAAATAGAAAACCAAAAAGATTGGAGTAAGAAAAATGAATAAGACAGAACTCGTAAATGCAATCGCTAAGAACGAAGGCATCGAAAAGAAGTGTGCAGAAAAGGCAGTTAACGCAGTTGTAGCAGCTATTTCAGATGCACTTGCAGCAGGCGAAAAGGTTCAGCTTATCGGCTTCGGTACATTCGAAGTTCGCGAGCGTGCAGAGAAGGAAGCTCGTAACCCCAGAACAGGCGAAACCATCAAGGTTGCAGCTACAAAGGTTCCCGCTTTCAAGGCAGGCACTGCTCTCAAGGCTAAGGTTGCTGAATAATTTTGATTCATAAGGGGCTGCTTCACGGCGGCCCCGTGAGTTTTTTCGGAGTGATTTATTTTGCGTCTTGATAAATATCTTAAAGTTTCAAGAATTATAAAAAGAAGAACGGTTGCCAACGAAGCCTGCGATGCAAAGCACGTTACGGTAAACGGCAAGGTTGCCAGAGCATCTTATGATGTTAAGGTGGGCGATGTTATCGAGATCACCTTCGGTGCAAATACAAGCCGCTTTGAGGTGCTCAGCGTTTCGGAACACGCAACCAAAGAAAGTGCTGCTCTGATGTTCAGACAGCTTTAATTTAATCAAAGTATATCAAAGCCTCCCTCGGCATATTATTTATTAATGAAAAGGGAGGTTTTTATTTATGGCAGATGAAAAAAGAAATCCGACGATGCCCCATAACCTTGTTCTTGAAGACAGACGCTTGCTTACGGTGTCGGGTGTGTCGGATGTGGACAGCTTTGACGAAGAAACGGTAATTGTATTTACAGATTCGGGGGAGCTTACCGTAAGAGGCTCCGACCTTCATATTAACCGCCTCAGTGTTGAAATGGGTGAGCTTACGGTTGAAGGCAGAATAAGTGCGCTTATTTATTCCGAGGATGTACAGAAAAGCGGCGGTTTTTTCAGCAGGGTATTCAGATAAATGGATTACATTCAGGGAATGGCGGAGCAGACGGGTGTATTTTTCTATTCGCTGGGCTTCGGATTTTTACTGGGAATTCTTTATGATATGTTCAGAACCCTCAGACTCATAGTTTCACGCTCCGCAGGTTTTGCTTTTTTTGCCGATACGCTTTATTTCACCTTGTGCGGTTTTCTGATTTTCTTTTTTATGCTTGTTACCGATAAGGGCAGGCTCAGGCTTTATACCGCCGCAGGAGAAATCATGGGCTGGCTTATTTATTATTTTTCTCTGGGCACCGTGGCATTAAGGCTGAGTAACGGAATAATCGGATTTTTCAGACGGCTTATATATGCGATTTCCGCATTTGTAGAAAGGATTTTCAAAAAGGTTTTGCATAAAAATGAAAAAATTATGAAAAAATGCAAAAAAATAATAAGAAAATCTGATAAAAAAGCAAAATTTAACTTGCAAAAGCATAGGCATATAGTGTATAATCTATACGGTTATATGAAAAATCATAAATTTTCTGAAAAGGAAAAGAACGATGGCTGTTAAAAAGGTGAAAACTAAAAAACACAGTGTCATACTTGCAGTGCTGTTTTGCGCTCTTGTGTGTTACTTTGTTGCGACCTTTATCAGCCTTCAGACTAAGGTCAGGGCACAGGAAAGAGAAGTTGCCGAGCTGAAAAAAACTTATCAGCAGCAGATTGACGACAATGCAGAGCTTCAGATGATTATTGACAGCGGAGATGAAGCGGCATATATCGAAAAAATCGCAAGAGAGCAATACGGTTATGTGATGCCTGACGAAAGAGTATATTACGATTCCACAGCATCGTAAAGCTGATTTATCAGTTTCAAGAGATACATTTAAAATGGAAGGATTTTTTTACCGTATGCAGATCGAAGAAGGAGCAATAGTCAGCGGCAAGGTTACCGGCCTTACCGATTTCGGTGCATTTATCGAAATGGAGGACGGGAAAACCGGAATGATACATATATCAGAGGTTGCCGCAAATTACGTTAAAGACATCAGAGAGCATATTTCCGTTGGTCAGGAAGTCAAAGCAAAGGTTATCTCAATTACTCCTGACGGGAAAATCAGTCTTTCAATCAAAAAGCTTAGTGAGCAGCCCAAGGAACAGCGTCCCCAGCGCCCTCAGAAGCCCAAAGGAGAAAGACGTGCACCTCAGGTCTGGAACGGACAGAAGAGCAGTGCTCCCGCCGATGGTGCAAAACCGTCTTTTGAAGATATGATGGCCCGTTTCAAGCAGGTCAGCGATGAAAAAATGACCGACCTTAAAAGAGCAAGCGATTCAAAGCGTGGCGGCGGATATAACCGCAGAGGCGCAAAGTAATCGGCTTGACCTGTTAACACTGAATTTTCAAACGGGAGCGTCACGCTTCCGTTTTTTGTTTGAGGAAAAATTATGCGTGAAGTTGATTTGAGTCTTGTTGAGCAGGCGGTGCGCGATTTGTGCATTAAGGCAAATAAGAGTCTTCCTGCCGACCTTGAAAACAGAATAAAGGAATGCGGTGCCTGCGAATGTGCCGATTTGCCCAAAAGCATAATGAAGTCCCTTGAAGATAACATCAACGCCGCAAGAGAAATGGATATTCCCGTATGTCAGGATACGGGTATGGCGGTTATCTTTGCGGAGATAGGGCAGGATGTGCATTTTATCGGCGGAAGCTTTGAGTCGGCTGTTAACAAAGGTGTTTCAAGGGGATACACTGAAGGATATCTCCGTTGCTCTGTTGTGAAAGACCCTCTGAGAAGAATCAATACAGGTGACAACACACCTGCCGTTATACATACACGCATAGTTGACGGCGATAAAGTTAAAATAACCGTTGCACCAAAGGGCTTCGGCAGTGAAAATATGAGCACCCTCAGAATGCTTACTCCCTCTGCTTCAAGAGAGGATATTATAAATTTTGTTGTGGATGCCGTAAGGCAGGCAGGAAGTAATCCTTGCCCTCCTATGGTGTTGGGTGTAGGTATAGGAGGTACATTTGAGCAGTGTGCACTGCTTGCAAAAACTGCGCTTTGCAGAGAAATCAGCAAGAAAAATACCGATGAATATTACAGCTTAATGGAGAGCGAAATTCTTGAAAAGGTCAATGCTCTGGATATCGGACCCCAGGGATTTGGCGGCAAGACAACCGCTCTCGGTGTTGCAATTGAGGCGGCGCCTACTCATATAGCAGGTCTTCCCGTTGCGGTAAATGTGGGCTGTCACGTAACAAGGCATGCTTCCGTTACGCTTTGATTGTGATTTTTATACATTTGCAATAAAAATTACAAAATAGTCTTTTCTTTTTTGTTAATATATGCTATAATGGGGTTGAGGTAAAACACCTCAATAGCATAAAAAGGGGATGACTATATGAAAATCACAATTATTGGTCGCAAGTGCTCACCCAGAGAATCTTTCAGAGAACACGCAGAAAAGAAGCTTGCCAAGATTGAGCGCTTTTTCGGCTCCGATACGGAGGCGAAAATAACTGCAACCGTAGAAAAGTCATCACAGTCCGTAGAAATCACCGTTAATAATAACGGAATGATTTTCAGAGCCCAGGAGAGAGCCGAAAATATGAACGAAGCTCTCGACAAATGTGTTGACACCCTTATCAGGCAAATCAGAAAAAACAAGACCAGAATCGAAAAAAAGCTCCGTGCCGCAAGCTTTGATGCTTTTGCAGACGAAGCCGATGTAACGGAAGAAATTGATTTTGAACTTGTAAGACGCAAAACCGTAAGCCTTAAACCTCAGAGCGTTGATGAAGCAATTCTCCAGATGAATCTGCTTGACCATCAGTTCTATGTTTTCCTTGAAGAGGCAAGCGGTGAAATCGCAGTTGTTTATAAACGCAATGACGGCGGTTACGGTCTTATTACACCTGATATTGAATAAAGGTCCGGATGAATAACATTTAGTTTTTTATCGGCGGGAATCGTATTCTCGGTTCCCGCCTTTTTTATTAGCGAAGTCCAAAGGAGATATCTGATGAAAATTAATTTTGTAATACCTTGTCTTCTGGGAATGGAATCACTCATAGCAGGCGAGCTTAAGGATTTCGGTGCAGAGAATGTTACGGCCGAAAACGGCAGAGTGCTTTTCAGCGGTGATGAAAATATTCTTGCCCGTGTCAATATCTGTTCACGCTTTGCGGAGAGAGTGCAGATTCTTGTCGGTTCTTTTGAAGCAAGAAGCTTTGAGGAGCTTTTTCAGGGTGCCAAAGCCCTTGCTTGGGAGGAATGGATAGGTTCGCTCGATGCTTTTCCCGTCAAAGGCTATTCAATCAATTCAACACTTTTCAGTACCCGTGATTGCCAGGCAATTATTAAAAAAGCAGTTGTTGAAAGACTGAAATCAAAATACAAAATTGAATGGTTTGAAGAAACAGGTCCTGTTCATCAGATTCAGTTTTCAATAATGAAGGACAAGGTGTCGCTGCTGATTGATACATCGGGTATGGGACTTCACAAAAGAGGGTACAGACTCGATGCAAATGATGCGCCTATTAAAGAAACTCTTGCAGCCGCACTTTGCAGCCTTTCCCACCTCAGACCCTACCACAAGCTTTATGACCCTATGTGCGGTTCGGGAACAATTCTTGTTGAAGGTGCTATGATGGCGGCTAATATTGCCCCGGGTATCAACCGCAGATTCAATGCAGAGCGTTTCGGTGTTATAAACAGAAATGTATGGGAAGAAGAAAGAGAAAGAGCAAGAAGCCTTGTAAGACCCTGCGATGATTTTATGGCTTTCGGTTCGGATATCGATTCAAAGGCAATTGAAATTGCGATGGCTAATGCCAAGCGAGCGGGCGTTGCGGATAAAATTCGTTTCAAGGTTGCTGACGTTTCAAAATTCAGCCCCGAAACAGAGCGAGGCACATTGATTTGCAATCCCCCATACGGCGAAAGATTGCTTGATATAACCGAATGCGAAAAGATTTACAATGTAATGGGTAAGGCATTTGAGCAGAAAAAGGGCTGGTCCTACAGCATAATAAGCCCCGATGAAGAGTTTGAAAAAGCTTTCGGAAGAAAAGCGGATAAAAGACGTAAGTTATATAACGGTATGATCAAATGCCAGTTGTTTATGTATTATAAGTAAGGGAGAAAGAAACTATGAAGCATATTTTTGTTATCAATCCTGCGGCAGGTCAGGGCAAAGTCCTTGACTTTATAAGACCCAAAATTGAAGAAGTCTGCAAAAAGTATTCTCTTAACTGTGAAATTCACGTTACGGAAAGAGCGGGCGAGGGAATTGAGTATGTAAGAAACAAGGCTGCAAGCGGCGAAGAAATCCGTTTCTATGCCTGCGGCGGTGACGGCACGCTTTATGATGTTGTCAACGGTGCATTCGGTTATAAAAATGCTCAGGTTGCCGTAATTCCCCTTGGTTCGGGTAACGATTTTATCCGTCTTTTCGGTACGAAAGAAGAATTTCTTAATCTTGATGACCAGATTAACGGTGTTCCCGTTGAGTTTGACGTTATCAAGTGTGACGATGAAATTGCAATCAATCAGTGTTCAATGGGCATGGATGCCGAAGTTTGTGCAATGCAGGGCAAAATCAAAAAGCTTCCTCTGGTAACAGGTGAGGGTGCTTATTACATCGGCTGCCTTTATGCAATCATCCGCAAATTCAAGAATAAATTTACATACAGTATTGACGGCGGAGAAAAGAAGACAAAGGATTGCCTTTTCTGCTTCTGCGGTAATTCAAGATGGTACGGCGGCGGATTTATGGCTGCACCTCTTGCACTGCCCGAAGACGGACTTCTTGACTTTGTCATCGTTGAATCAAGAGTAAGCAGACCCAAGCTTGTTACACTTCTCAACAAATACAAGAGAGGCGAACATCTTGACTGGGATATCACCGAATTCACAAGAGGTAAAAAGCTTGTAATTCACAGTGATAAGCCTGCTGCAGTAAATGTTGACGGCGAAATCAAGTATGTAACCGATACATCATTTGAAATCATTGAAAAGGGTATAACCTATGTTGTGCCTGCAAAGTCAAAGTTCCTTGCAGAAAGAGAAAAGAGACTTGCAAACAAATAAAATTGGCGGAGGGCATTGCCGCCCTCTGCTCTGATTTTTGGAGAAAATTATGAGAAACAGTAATGAAATCAGATTCAGACCTGACGGCAAGCTGATTATAATGCAGGTCAGCGACCCGCAGGATATGAAATATGTGCGTAAAGCAATGGTGAAAATGCTTGATAATGCCTATGATAAAATCAAGCCCGATCTTGTTGTTTTTACGGGTGACAATATTCTGGGCAACCACTTGCTTGATGCACGTTTCGGAACTAAACAGATTGCAAGCGGTAAGGCGGCAACTCTCAGTGTAATGAAAGATTCCATCCGCCATATCTGCGCACCCCTTGAAGAACGAAAAATTCCCTTTGCCATGATTTACGGCAATCACGACGACATGAATGCGGTTTCAAAGGATGAGCAGGCAGATATTTACCGCAGTTACTCAATGTGTCTGCCCATGAATACCCGTAACGGCAGAGTGGATTGCGATACATATAATATCCCCGTTTGTTCTCACGATGGTGATAAGCCTCTGTTTAATCTTTGGATGCTTGACAGTGCATGGTACGATAAAATTCAGGATAAATGTTTTCAGGCAATCAAGCCCGAGACAGTTGAATGGTACAAGAAAGAAAGTGCAAGGCTTACTGCGGAAAACGGCGGAGTGCCTGTGCCCTCGCTTATGTTTGCACACATTCCGCTGCCTGAAATTACAAATCTGATTGAGGAATGCGGTCCGAATGATGTTGGTGCGGTGCCTACTCATAAGCATGGCTGGTGCAGGCTTAAAGACGGCGTCAGAGGCAAAATGGGCGAATATCCCAGTGTGATTGAGGAAAGCTCAGGTCTTTTTGATGCTGCTCTTGAATGCGGCGATGTGAAAGCCATTGTTTCGGGTCACGACCACACAAACTGCTTTGAAGGTAATTACAAAGGTATAGATTTTATTCAGACCTCCTGCGCCTCATTCCGTTGCTATGGTGATAAGACAAGAGGCGTCAGAGTGTTCGAAATCAATGAACGCGACCCCGAGGATTATATTACCTATTTCTTCAATTATGATGAACTTTGCGGCAGAAGTGCAGGCGCAAAGCTTCGTTACTTTTGGGATGCCGATGAAAAAGAAAAACAGAAGTTTACCGTTCTTGCAGGTGCAGCAGCTGTTACCGCAGGCGTAATCGGTGCATTGATAAAAAAGAAATAAAGGGGATAAAACAGAATGATTAAGAAAATTACGGCAATTATTCTTGCCCTTGTGGTAGCATTGACGGCATTTACGGTGTGCTTCGCTGCGGATTCAGCGTCCGAAACTCCGGCTGAAGAAAGCGGCGATACGGTTGCAACTTTGTCGATATGCTCTGCAATTTACGTGTGGCCTGTTTCGGGACATACCTGGATTTATGTGCATAATGAAAGTGACGAGCCTATTCAGGTAGGTCATTATACTGTGCCTGCGGATCAGGGTGTTTCGGTAGGTGTATTCTCATTTTCGGTCAATGACGGCTGGGGTATATATTACAACATAGAAGCCTACAAAGAAAACACAAAAAACAGAATGGATAAGGTATGGTCAAAATCGGTGGAAATGAATGCGGATGAGCTTGAAACTCTCCATAACAAACTGCTTAGCTACCCCAACTATTGGGGATTTGGCGGAAACTGTGCCACCTTTGCGTTTTCAATGTGGAATTCCGTTGCCCACCAAGGATATTTTTCTCTCCTTATTCCTGCCATAACCCAGTTTATGCTTATGGTAAGCGGAGCGGAAAAGGGTGTTCTTGAAATGTATTGCCCGCCCAGAGAGAATGTATACAGACTCAAAGGACAGGGTAGCAACGCACATCTTGAACTTGCAAGCGATTACAGTGTGGGCTGATAAGAAAGGATGGGCTTTATGGCAAAAGAAAAGAGATTTGAGAAAGTGTATTCTCAGGATCTGGGTTCGGCAATGATTTATGTCGATAAAGAAACCGGAGTTAACTATCTCTTTATTTCAAGCGGCTATGCAGGCGGTCTGTCTCCCTTGCTTGACCGTGAGGGCAAACCGGTTGTTACACCCATAGTTAATAAATGAAAACATCCCCCGAAAAGGTTAATCCTTCTCGGGGGATAGCTATATGATATTACATTATATTAAAGTGTTGTAAGTGTTTCCATTACATAGTTGCCGAAGTCTTCGCAGGTTGCACCGTCTGCACGGCCTGTGATTTTAAGCTTCTTTTCTTCATACATACAGATGTCGAGAGCTCTTTCAAGTTTGTCAGCCTCAGTCTGCTTGCCGATGTGTGAAAGAAGCATTACCGCCGCTCTGAGCATCGAACAGGGATCGGCATACTGTCCTCTGCCTTCTCTCATCATTCTGGGAGCTGAGCCGTGGATAGCCTCAAACATTGCGTACTTCTTGCCGATGTTTGCACTGCCTGCGGTGCCTACGCCGCCCTGGAATTCAGCAGCTTCGTCGGTGATGATATCGCCGTAAAGGTTGGGGAGAACAAACACCTTGAAGTCTGTTCTTCTTTTCTTATCAATAAGCTTTGCGGTTGTGATATCAATATACCATTCATCGGTTGTGATTTCGGGATATTCCTTGCCGACTTCTTTGCAAAGGTTAAGGAACTTGCCGTCTGTTGTCTTGATAACATTTGCCTTCTGAATGATCGAAACTCTGTTTTTGCCGTTTCTTCTTGCATAGTCATAAGCAAGGCGTGCAATTCTCTGAGTGCCTTCTGTTGTTGTAACAACAAAGTCCATTGCAAGGTCATCGGTAACATGGATACCCTTTGAGCCTACCGCATAAGCACCCTCTGTGTTTTCACGGAAGAATGTCCAGTCAATGCCTTCTTCGGGAACCTTAACGGGGCGAAGGTTGCAGAAAAGGTCAAGTGCTTTTCTCATCGCAACATTTGCACTCTCAATGTTGGGCCAGGGGTCGCCTGCCTGAGGAGTGGTTGTGGGTCCTTTGAGGATAACGGGGCACTTCTTGAGTTCTTCAAGAACATCGTCGGGGATTGCTTTGTTAACCGCAACACGGTTTTCAATGGTAAGACCGTCGATTGTTTTGAATTCAATTTTGCCTGCTTCAACATCCTCTTTAAGAAGGAATTCAAGAACTCTTGCAGCCTCGTTTGTGATGATGGGACCGATGCCGTCACCGCCGCACACACCGATTGTGAGCTTGTCAAGCTTTGAGTAGTCAATAAAATCGCCCTGCTGTTTGATGGCATCGCTTCTTGCGTCCTGCTCTCTGATAAGAGCTTCGAACTTTTCAAGTGCGGCTTTGATCTGAACTTCTGTCATTTTCTTTTCTCCTTATTTACCGATATTCTTTGTGTAGTTAAGCAGTCCGCCGTCAAGAATCATTGCGGTCTGTCTGTCTGAATAATCGTAAGCAAGCTCGTATTTCTCGCCCTTTGTCAGGTTTTCAAGAACTACCTTGCTGCCGTTTTTGATGTTTTCTCTGATACCGTTGAGTGCAAGCATATCGTCGGTGTCAATCTTATCGTAATCATCGGGATTTGCGAATGTGAAAGGCATGATACCTGCATTGATAAGGTTAGCACAGTGAATTCTTGCGAACGACTTTGCGATAACAGCTTTGATTCCGAGGTAAAGAGGAACAAGTGCTGCGTGCTCTCTTGATGAACCCTGACCGTAGTTTGCACCGCCGATGATAAAGCCCTTGCCTGCTGCCTTGCAACGCTCAGCAAAATGCTCGTCACACTGCTTGAAGCAGAAGTTTGAAAGGAAGGGGATGTTTGAACGGTAGGGAAGTATCTTTGCACCGGCGGGCATAATATGGTCGGTTGTGATGTTATCGCCCACCTTAAGAATAGCGGGTGCTTCGATGTTTTCGGGAAGCTCAACGCTTGTGGGGAAGGGCTTGATGTTGGGTCCGTATTTGATTTCAACACTGTCAGCCTCTTCAACCGAAGCGGGAAGCTCAATCATATTGTCATTGATAATGAAACGCTCGGGCATTGTGATTTCAGGCATTTCGCCGAGAGTTCTGGGGTCTGTAAGGCGACCTGTGATTGCAGATGCCGCCGCAACCTCGGGGCTTACAAGGTAGATGCCTGCATCCGCTGTGCCTGAACGGCCTTCAAAGTTTCTGTTGAATGTACGGAGAGAAACACCCTTTGACTGAGGTGACTGACCCATACCGATGCAGGGACCGCATGAACATTCAAGAAGTCTTGCACCTGCACAGAGAATGTCAGAGAGTGCACCGTTGAGGGAAAGCATATTGAGTACCTGCATTGAGCCCGGTGAAATTGTAAGGCTTACATTGGGGGCAACTTTTTTGCCCTTGAGTATAGCTGCAACTTTAAGAAGGTCAAGCAGCGATGAGTTTGTGCATGAACCGATGCATACCTGGCTGATTTCAATGTTACCGATTTCTTCAACTGTCTTTACATTATCTGGCATATGAGGCATAGCAGCCATGGGTGCAAGCTTGCAAAGGTCAATATCAATAATTTCATCGTATTCCGCATCTGCATCGGGAAGAAGCTCTGTCCAGTCATCTTCTCTGCCCTGAGCTTTGAGGAATGCCTTTGTTGTTTCATCTGAGGGAAATACGGATGTTGTCGCCCCCAGTTCTGCACCCATATTTGTGATGGTAGCTCTTTCGGGAACCGAAAGTGTCTTTACACCTTCTCCGCCGTATTCAATGATTTTGCCTACGCCGCCTTTAACACTCATAATGCGAAGAACTTCAAGAATGATATCCTTTGCACCTACCCAGGGTGAAAGCCTGCCGGAAAGTCTTACAAGTGTCATCTTGGGCATTGTGGTGTAGTATGTACCGCCGCCCATTGCAACTGCAACGTCAAGACCGCCTGCGCCGATTGCAAGCATACCGATGCCGCCGCCTGTGGGAGTGTGGCTGTCCGAGCCGATAAGAGTCTTACCGGGTTTACCGAAACGTTCAAGATGAAGCTGGTGACAAATACCGTTGCCGGGCTTTGAGAAAAGAAGACCTCTCTTCTTCGCTACACTCTGAATAAATCTGTGGTCGTCGGCATTTTCAAAACCGTTCTGCAGTGTGTTGTGGTCAATATATGAAACCGAAAGTTCTGTGCGTACTCTTTCAACGCCCATTGCCTCAAATTCAAGATAGGCCATTGTGCCTGTTGCATCCTGAGTGAGGGTCTGGTCAATCTTAAGACCGATTTCGGTTCCGGGAATCATTTCGCCGCTGACAAGATGGCTCTTTATCAGCTTCTGACCGATTGTCATACCCATATCTATATACCTCCAAAATGATTTGATACATTATTGATGTAAATTATATTGCAATCGCCCCCTTCAAGTCAAGGGCAAAAACTACATAATATAATGTTTTTTTATTATTTTTATTGATTTAATATACAATAATAAACTTGCCCTGCGATATTCATTGCGGCGGTTTAGAGATGTAACCTTGGAACAAAGGGTATGTAATACAGTTTATTTACTCGAAAAACAGGATATAACGCAACCGTTTGTCGAAACACACGGCATAGTTGATAAGAGAGATAAAAAAGATTAAAAAAAGGTGTTGACAAACGGAAAGAGATTTGGTAATA
>SVOC01000019.1 GCA_015066625.1 Oscillospiraceae bacterium | reverse complement strand
ACCGCCACAAAGGAAAATCACCCGAATAGTCTGTCCACTTGCCGGGGATATTGGCGTAACCGTCACGACGGGGAACCTGAATGAATTGCCACACCGACCATGCATAAGATTCCCAGATGAGCTGAAGAAAAACATCATCATTGATGAGATAATCGTATTTATCCGTGTAAAGAACTTCATGCGGATTTCTCGGAATATCAAGATAATCCTTCCGCTTTATTACAAGTTCTTTGGGCAACGCATAGAAAAGCGGAAGCCACGCAAGATGACTGTCCTGCGGAATCGTAATTATTTGATTTGGGAGTTTAACGATGTAACTTAAATTAGGGTTGTCCGATATAATTGCATCACCTCACTACGAAGAATTTTTATCATCCCACTTATAAAGGAGTGAAACGGAACGAATTTTTCCTAAAAACAAAACAATTTACAATCTGTTCAAAAAATCCGCTTCAGAAAAAACTCCACTCACTTTATATGGAATGAAAGCGAATATATTTTTCCTACAATTTTAAAAAAGTTAAAAATATTTGCCCTCACTTATTATGGAGTGAGAATGCAAAAATTTTTCCTGAAAATTGACGAAAAATAAAAATATTTTAATTTCGCAACAAACAAATGTTCGTCAATATTTTATATCAGTTCTTTTTAGCTGTCAATAGATGAAAATAAATATTGTGTTTTCAAATCAGACTTCTTGACAAATTCATCATTATTTATTATACTTTATTATCGAGTTAGCAATGACTAACTATATTTTTTGATGTGTAGTTAGTCATAACTAATTAGCGACAACTAACAAACAATGGTGGTTATATGAATAAAGAAAAAGAGATTCAGGTTGTTACCCTAATGATAAAAAAATACTGCAAAGGCAATCACAACTCAAAGAAAAATGAACTTTGCGACGAATGTAAAAAGTTGCTTGATTATGTTGAATTCAGACGGAGCAAATGTCCGTTCTATGATGAAAAACCATTCTGCTCAAATTGCAAAATTCATTGTTACAAACATGAAATGCGTGAGAAGATACGTCAGGTTATGCGGTATTCAGGCCCGAGAATTGTTTTTGACCATCCGATACTCGCAACCCGTCATCTGATTGAAAGCAAACAGGAAAAGAAAAAACTCGAAAAGAGGATTCAGAATGATAGATAAAGATTTATTTAAGTTTTTGGGAATCAACAAAAAATATGTTTTTATGACTGTTGCGGTTATGGCGTTGGGTCTGATTGCAAACATAAGCATCACCGCCTGCATCTGCTTTGCAATTTCGCTTGCAATAAACAATGCAGAGGCAAAAGAATTTTTTCTCCCTGCCGTTCTTGCCGCAGTTCTGATTGCAGTCAGATATGCCTGCTCAAGGATTTCGGGCGATTTAAAAGACATTCTCGGCAGAAAAGTGAAAAAGGATTTGCGTAAGCAGGTTTATGAAAAAATAGTTTGTCTCGGTGTCAGAAGCACAGACGGAATGAGTATGGCAGGACTTACACAAGTTGCAATGGAGGGCGTTGAACAGCTTGACCTCTATTATTCCTCCTACATACCGCAGTTTTTCTATTCGATGCTTGCACCGTTTGTTCTTTTCTTCATCTGTGTCGGCATTGATTGGCGGGTCTCTCTTGTTCTTCTTTGCTGTGTTCCGCTGATTCCCGTTTCAATTGTTGCTGTTTCAAGATATGCGAAAAAAATTTTTGCAAAATATTGGGGCAAATACACATCAATGGGCGACGGTTTTCTCGACAGTGTTCAGGGACTTAAAGAACTGAAAATATTCAAAGCAGATGAGGCTCAGCATATTAAAATGAATGAAAACTCTGAAGAATTCCGAAAAATCACAATGAAGGTTCTCGTTATGCAGCTTGCAAGCACAACCATCATGGATCTGGTCGCCTACGGCGGTGCGGGTATCGGAATCGCAATTGCCGTTTGGGGTGCAATGAACGGTCTCGGAATTCCGTATGCACTTTTCCTTATTCTTGTTGCGGTTGAATTTTTCCTTCCTCTGCGTGCTTTCGGAAGCACTTTCCATGTTGCGATGAACGGTGCGAGTGCGGGCAGAAAAATTCTTTCGCTGCTTGAAACACCGGATCCGGAATGGGGCAAAGAAAAAGTTGACGGAACAGAAATTGCAATAGATAACGTCTCATTTTCTTATGATAAAAAGAGACAGGTGCTTGACAATATAACAATGTATTTTTCGCCAAAGGGTATGACTGCAATAGTCGGTGAAAGCGGTTGCGGAAAATCAACAGTTGTCAATCTTCTTACGGGTGCATTGAGAAGTGATTCGGGCAAGATAACAGTCGGCGGTCACAGAATCGAAAACCTTGACAGAAGTTCATATTATTCGCACCTTTCCGTTGTAAGCTACAACACTTACATTTTCAATATCAGCGTTCGTGAAAACTTCCTGATTGCAAATAAAAACGCAAGCGATGAGGATATGTATTCGGCACTTAAAGCGGTTAATCTCCTTGATTTTATATCCGAAAACGGCGGACTTGATAAAATCATTTCTGAAGATGCAAGCAATATTTCGGGCGGACAGAAGCAGAGACTTGCGCTTGCAGTCAATCTTGTGGCAGATAAGAGCATCTATATTTTTGATGAAGCAACAAGCAATATCGACATTGAAAGCGAAGCAATAATAATGAGAAATATCAAGGCTTTAAGCGAGAAAAAGAGCGTTATCGTAATTTCTCACCGCCTTGAAAATGTTGTTCCGTCAGATAAAATCTATTTCCTTGCTGACGGCAAAATTAAAGAACAAGGCACTCACGCTGAACTTATGAAAGCAAATCTCGGATATGCGGACTTGTATAACACACAAAAGATGCTTGAAAAAGGATATATGGAGGTGAAAGCGTGAAAAAACAAAAATCAAGACAAAGCGGTGCAAGAATAATGGCAAGTCTCATTTTGCTTCTCGGCTCGCTTTCATACATAATGCTTCTTGCCGTTATCAACGGAAGTGTCGGTTTTATCTGTGCAATGGGTGTTACTCTTTTCGGTTCAATCGGCATTGCAAAAGTGCTTGGTGAAACAATCGCTCTTTCATATGGAATGATAATTGCCTTGTGCGTTATCTGTGGTGTTATGAGAGGAATACTCCGATTTTTTGAGCAGTACAGCAATCATTATATCGCATTCAAACTTCTTGCTGTTTTGCGCGACAAAATTTTTGCGGCACTTCGTACTCTCTGCCCTGCAAAGCTCGAATCAAAACAAAAAGGCAGCATTATTGCAATGATAACTTCTGATATAGAAACGCTTGAGGTTTTCTATGCACACACGATTTCGCCAATCTGCATTGCGGTTATCGTTTCACTTGCCGTGATAATTTTTGTGGGTACGGTTTCAAGTCCTTGGCTTGCATTGGTTGCATTAATTGCCTATCTTACAATCGGAATTGCCGTTCCGTTTATTTCGTCAGCAAAACTCAAGGCTTCGGGAGTTCGTTACAGAACGGAATTCGCATCCTTTAATGCGTATTTTCTTGACAGTATCAAGGGTATAAAAGATATTGTTCTCAATAATGCAGGCGAAGCGAGAAAAGAGCAGGTCAATGAACGCTCTGAAGTTCTACTCAAAGAAACAAAGAAAATGAAGCACGATACAACCAAGGCTGCAGCAGGAACGGAACTTGCAGTTTCCCTTTCGATTATTGTGGCACTCGTTGTTGGAATTTTACTTGTCAGAGAAGACATGCTCACCGTCGGCAGAATGATAATTGGCGTTGTTGCCGTTTTTGGTTCATTCGGTCCTGTTATTGCAATTGCGGCTTTGCCCGGTAATCTTACTCAGACATTTGCAAGCGGTGACAGAGTTCTTAATCTTCTTTCAGAAAATCCTGCAGTAAATCCTGTTGAAAACGGAAAGAAATTTGACTATGAAAAGCTTGAAGTAAACGGACTTGACTTCTCATATGACAAAGAAACAAAGGTTCTCAAAGAGGTTTGCATGAATGCAAAGAAAGGCGAAATTATCGGCATTGTCGGCGAAAGCGGATGCGGAAAATCCACCTTCTTAAAGCTTTTGCTCCGTTTCTGGCAGAAGGATAACGGATACATTGAATATAACGGCATTGATATTGACAAAATTGATTCCGATAATCTGCTTGATAACGTGACGATGGTCAGCCAGACAACATATCTGTTTGACGAAACGATTGAAGATAATCTTCGTATTGCAAAGCCTGATGCTACTCAAAAAGAGCTTGAAAATGCGTGCAGAATGGCATCTGTTCACGATTTTATTATGACTTTGCCCGACGGATATCAGAGCCGTGTCGGAGCGCTCGGAGATAATCTTTCCGCAGGCGAAAAGCAGAGATTGGGGCTTGCAAGAGCTTTTCTCAAGGGCAGTCAGCTTATTCTTCTCGATGAGCCTACAAGCAATGTTGACAGCATTAACGAGGGTATTATCCTTTCTGCACTTGCTCAACAGAAAAAGCAGAAAAGCATTATTCTTGTTTCTCACAGAGAATCAACAATGGCTATTGCCGACAGAATTTATAAGGTCGAAAACGGCAGAATGAAAGAGGTAGTTTGATATGAAAATAAAAAAGATTGCATTGGTGGTTGTCGGATTCATTGGTGTTGGACTGGGTGCGGTTGGAGCCGTTGTGCCCATGCTTCCCGCATTTCCGTTCCTTATGCTCGCCGCGGTATGCTTTGCAAAAAGCTCCGAAAAACTTGATACTTGGTTCAAGGGCACAAAACTCTATAAAAATAACCTTGAAACTTATGTTAAAGGTCAGGGTATGACTAAGAAAACAAAAATCAAGGTTATGATTACGGTAACTCTCCTTATGAGTTTTGGTTTCTTTATGATGTTCCGCAAGGATTTGTTTGTTCCCTGCGGTATTCTCGGAGCAGTTTGGCTTTTTCATATTCTCTATTTCACATTCGGAGTTAAGAATTATACCCCTGCAACAAAAACAGAGGAGGAATCAAAATGAAAAAGATAATATTTTCAATTGCTTTTATCCTTGTGATTCTTTCTTCTATGTTTTCAATCAATGCCTTTGCCGCTGAAATGGCTGACGGTACATACGAGGTCAATATTGCTCTCTGGCATTCGGAAGATGACAAAGAATCCATGGCGGCAGATGCAATCGGTAAAAAGGCAACTATCGTTGTTGAAAACGGTGTTAAAACAATGCACATTACTTCGGGTGAAATGTCAATGATGGGCATTAAAGCAAGCCTTCAGGAGCTTCGCATTTCCGATAGAAACGGTAATTTCACCGACGCAAAAGTTGAATCAAGAAATTCCGAAGGCAATCCCACAGGATTTTATTTTATAATGCCTCATACTAACGATTATATAACCGTTAAAGTTAATCCGCATCTTGCAATTATGGGAAACAAGGATATCGGTGCAAGAATTAAGGTGGATTATTCAACATTGAAACTTATCTCATCTTTTGAAACAGAAACCGTAACTGCAGTTTCAACCGAACCCGAAACAACAATTGTTACCGTAACACAGACAGACGGCGAAAGGGTTACACAGATAATTACTGTAACCGAAAGCACAGTTGTTGAAATTTCAGAAACCACAACGGAATTGTTCGAACAAACTTCCGATACAGAAATATTATCCGAAACAACGGAAACAACCGTTCAATCGGAATATTCCGATAAAAATTATACATCCGTAATAACCCTTACGCTTATTGTGATTCTGTTGATTGTGTTGGTTATATTAAAAATCAAAAAGAAAAAATAAACTTCGCACAACAAAACAGGTGCTTTGAGATTTTATACTCAAGCACCTGTTTTGTTATACATTAAATTGTATTTCATCTATTACAACTTGCTTTGTTAATATGTCTGTATATTGAAGCGTGTGGTTTCTTGGTGTACCGCTGCTGTATTCCTCAACACGGAACACATTTTTGTAAACTCCAGTAATTTTAACGGGATCATTTTTTACAGATATTCTCGGATGTGAAGTTGAAATACTGATATGAATATTGGGATTGGTTTCGTAAAGCGTTTTCATTTTGTTCTTGATAAAATCCAATGTAGTCATAATTACCTCCGGTTTTAATTTTCAGCCGCCCGCAATACACGGACGGCTGACGGCATTACTCGAAATATTCGGAAGTATCAGTCTTATCGTTGTATTGTTTTCTGACGTGAACAACAACAGAACCGTCTTCCTGCTCGGCAGTATCAATTATCTGATATCTTGTCTTTGCTTTTTCGAGAGTTTTCTTGTAATGCTCGATTTCTTCAAGATTGATTTTCAATGCACGTTCTTTGCTGTATCCCATTTCGGGTTTCTGAGAAAAAACCAATGTCTGAAGAATGCAAGCGGCTTTTACACGCTTCACAGTAACACCTCCTTTGGTACGATACATTACGGCAGAAATATCAGACCTATAATGCAGAGAGATGTTCGAGCGACCATTTATGGATAATATCGGCTGCCGTCGGTATATCCGCTGAAAGCACTCCCATGGTAACTATGTTACGATTAAATTATAGCATAAATTTCAGAAAAAATCACGCAAAAAATGTTTGAATTTTTTTAATTCGTATGATATAATACATAAAAATAAATATGGCAATGAACGACACACGTGGCATCTTCTGATGCGTAAATCTGATTACGGTACACAGATTTGCAGGTGTGTCTTTTTTTATGCCGAAAAGGAGATTAATTATGCCGAGAAATCAATTTCAAAGGATGGTTTTTGCGTTTATCACCGTTGTGATTACCGTTCACGCCTACGTATTTTACAGCCTTTATGTTATCCACGGTAATATGTTTATGCAGATTACGGGCGAGACAGGTGTAATCGCTGCAATCAACAAAATGGGCGGTGTTCCCATATTCGGAAAACCCGTTCCCATCTGGGCGGTTGTACTTATCGAGTTTGTACTTGCATATACTCTCGAAAACCTTCTTGGTTCGCCGCTCTCGTTCAAGCTTGCCTGCAAGAACTTTGATCCCCGTTCAACCCATCCCGTTCTTTTTGAAACCACAATCATATGTGCAACGGTCGGAATTATGTGCCCCGTTATGAGTTTTATTGCCGCATTTCTTTATTACAACTATCAGGCAGGTTTTGATATCTGGACTTTGCTTGCAGATTGGCTCAAACTTGTTTGCTATAATTTCCCGTTTGCATTCTTCACTCAACTTTTCTTTATTCAGCCTACGGTAAGAACAATATTCAAAACCATTTTTGCAAAAGATATCAAAAATCGTAAAAAGGCAGAAGAAAAACAGACGATAGAAGCATAATTTTTGTGCGAAAATTAGAAAAATAGAGGTTCTGAAACCGTTGATACATAAGGGATTTGGAGTGCGGTAATTGAAGGGTGCGTATAGTTTGACCTGTATCACCGATTTTGCATTTTGTGCGTTACAAAGGCAATATTTTAAGTTGCAGAAAACCCTCTGAAAATCATTTGATTTTCAGAGGGTTTAAAACAGTTCTATTTAATCATTCCAAAGTGCTTCAACGCTTCTATGATTGCCTTTTCTTTATTCGATGGACATTTGGGTTGTCTCGCATCTTCGGATTTCGGCTTGTTATAACAATCACGCTCGATGATGCCGCATTTCTGTTTTATCTGTGCGATATATAAGCTGCTGACTTTTAAGCCGCTGTTCTCAAGCACATAATCCTTGATTTCCTGATAGGTGGCTTTCTTCTCTGCATCGGTCAAATCCAGCTCATCCATATCTAGATCTATCTCGATATGATGCTTTGTGTTAAGTTTGGACAAAAGACATACCGTCTCTATATGGCCCGTACGGGGAAACATATCCACGGGGGTTGCTTTCTGTGCGGTGTAGCCCAGGGCTTGAAGTATGCCGCAGTCCCTTGCCAGGGTTGCAGGGTCGCAGGATACATAAACTATTCTTTCGGGGTTCATCTGTGCGGCGGTTTCAAGCATTTCGGGGCTGCAGCCTTTTCGGGGCGGGTCAAGAATAATCACATCGGGCTTTATGCCTTCGGATTTCAGCACCTTCGCCGCCTCAGCTGCATCGCCGCAGATAAACCTTGCGTTTTTAATTCCGTTGAGGTTCATATTTATTTTTGCGTCTTCAATGGCTTCGGGTACGATTTCAACACCGATGATTTCTTTTGCCTTATCTGCCATTGAAAGACCGATTGTGCCTGCACCGCAGTAAAGGTCAAGCACGGTTTCGCTGCCTGTCAGTGCCGCATATTCAGCCGCCTTGCCGTAAAGCTTTTCTGCCTGATTGCGGTTGACCTGATAGAACGAGAGGGGAGAGATTCTGAATTTAAGACCGCAGAGGATATCCTCAATGCTGTCTTTACCCCAAAGGGTACGGCATTCCGCACCGAGAATAACATTTGTATCCTTGGTGTTTGAATTTATGATGATGCTTGCGATTGATTTTTCTTTTTCGAGCAACGCATTCACAAGGTCGGTTTCGTGGGGCAGGCTTTTGCCGTTGATGACGGCGCATACCATTATTTCGCCGCTTGCACTGCCCTTTCTGATGTAAATGTGACGAAGCAAGCCGCGGTGATTTGTTTCGTCATAGACAGTAACGCCCTTTTTCTTTATATAATCGGCAAACACATCCAGAATGCTTTCAAATTCCGCAGGTTGTAAAAGGCAGTCGGGGCAGTGAATGACTCTGTGACTGTGGGGGGAGTAAAACCCTGTTCTGATTTCACCATTTTCGTATGCCACGGGATATTGGGCTTTGTTGCGGTAACGGCAATCGCTTTCGGCGGCAATGACGGGTTCAAATTCGGGATACACACCGCCGATGCGTCTGAAGCATTCCGCTACGTGGGTTGCTTTTATCTCCGACTCTGCCTCATAGGTCATATGTGAGAATACACAGCCGCCGCATTTAAGGTAAACGGGGCATTCAGGGGTTATTCTGTCGGGTGACGGAGTGATAACCCTTTCAACCTTGGCAAAGGCATAGTTTTTCTTTACCTTTAATATGTGTGCGGTTATTTCGTCACCTACTGCGGTTGCGGGCACGAATATTGCCATTCCGTTATGCTTGCCCACACCGCTTCCGTTTGAGGAACAGGATTCTATTTTAAGGTTTATTCTGTCGTTTTTTTTGAGTTCCACGGCATTGCCTCCGAAAATTAATCATGCTATTATAGCATACAAACGGCACGTGAGTAAACCCATAAATATTAATTGTTCTCTAAATTCAGACATTCAGGGTAAATGTTGCTTGAATTTACAGATATTATATGATATTATGTAGTGTAAAATTTTTTGTTCGGAGGTAAATGATGAAAAAAACAGCAACTAAAATTACTGCAATTTTCTTTGTTCTTATGTTTCTTTTCACAAGCTTTTCCGCATCGGTTTATGCAACCGACGGTGCAGGTGAAGGCGAAGGCACAGGTCACGCACTTGTGCTTACAAGCGAAAGCCTTTCGGTTAAAATAGGCAAAAAAATCCAAATAACCGCAAAGGTGACAAACGTTGAAACTCAGCCCCACATTCTGTGGGCATCATCCGACACAAGCGTTGCAACCGTTGATGAAAAAGGTGTTGTAAAGGGCGTCAAAGCGGGTAAGGCGGTTATTTCCGCAATAACACAGGTTGACGGCGAAAAGCTTTACGGCGAATTTATGATTAATGTTGTAACAAGCAGCAACTTCCTTAAAGATCTGCTTGAAGGCCAGCAGATTCTCAGCTATCAGTACAGCTATGTTGACGACTATTATTACACAAACGATAAGGAAGCCTGGCAGTATAACTTCGGCTTCGGCAAGATTTATGACATTGCTTCGCCCTACATTCTTCTGGAATATGACTATATCCGTGTTTTCTTCACCCATGCAGGCAAGGACTGGATGCTGCAAATGTGGAAGGGTCAGTACGGAATGGTATTCTACGGCGGTGAAATCGGTATCTACAACAGACCTCACACCGATGACGGTATGAGCGAATGGACATTTTTTAACTGTCCTGCCGAAGAAGACTGGCTTAATATGGAAATGACTCTCTGGCACGAAGAAGCCAACGGCACATGGACCCGTGAATTCACCAGAGAATACGATAAATACTGGTGGTGTACAGGCTTCAAAAACGGCCATCTCCGTCAGGAAGAGCCTGCCGATGAGCTTCGCCTTGAAGGCAGAATCACCTTTGTTGATGCGGAAATGACAGCACTTGTTGCAGACGGTCTTAAAGAATGCGGCTTCGGTGTTGCAGATTCAAAGGATGATATCGGTCTTGATGAATTTTATGTTGACGGCAACGATATCAGATTTGTATGGCAGAACATCAGCGAAGCTGAAAGCACAATGTTCATTAAGGTTAACTTCGGTGCACTGTATGCCCTCAGCCTTATGCCTGTATGGCCTCTGATTATGCCTTTTGTAGGCTGGTTTGCTGTACTGGTGCTTCTTGTTTCTGTAATACTTTAAGCTTCAAACGGCTCCGTTTTTTTGCGGAGCCTTATTTTTTTGTTGACTTTTTCATGGTTTTTTGGTTAAATTAAGGAGTAATCTCTTTCAAGGAGGCAGAAAAATGAAAAACTTCAGAAAAATTCTCAGCATTGCACTTTCCGTACTTATGATTATGCAGCTTGGCGCTGTATGTCTTACCGCAGGTGCGGCAGGTGACTACAAAATCGTTTCACCCTACGCAGATGTTGTCTGGGACGGCGAAGGCGCCTGGGGCGCATACAAGGGTTCTCTTCATTCACACTCAACATACAGCGATGCAGATGATACTCTGGAAGTTATGGTTAAGGAATCCTACAAACAGGGTTATGATTTCCTTGCTGTTTCCGATCACGGTATTACCGGCGTTGACTGGGATGAGGCTCCTTTTTTCCATCCCCTTTACCTTTATCAGTTTGTTATTGATAACCCCTTTGAGCATCTCACAACAGAAGATTATGAAGCGATAAAAAGCGGCACGTATGACGGCAGAGGCTACGGAATGACTCCCGTTCTCGGTGCAAATGAATTCAACAATCTTTCTCTTACAAAGAATCATGTTAACGGTCATTTCCTTGATGCAAATGAAGGTAACGGTTTCCCCGGTGCCGAAAATGAGCTGGGTTATGAGCAGGCTGTTGCATATATTGATGAGCACGGCGGACTCTCATACATCAACCATCCCGGTGACTGGCTTGGAACAAACTCAAATCCCGATGCAGTAAACGATGAAGCAAATATCAAATTCTTCGGCGACCTTATCCTTAAATATGACAGCTGTCTGGGTATGGAAGTTTTCAACGAGAGAAACGGCACAACCGGTTATGACAGAATTCTCTGGGATAACATCCTGATGTACACACTTCCCTACGGCAAAAACGTTATCGGTTTCAGCAACAGTGACGCTCACCACCCGGGCACAATTGACAGCTCATTCAGCATATTTATGATGAAAGAAAATACTGTTGAAAATATCAAAGCTACAATGCAGAGCGGTGCGTTCTTCGGCATCACAAGAATACTGAGAGCAAACGACACAATCGGCCCCGATAAGGATATGGACGTTGCGAATGAGGGACTTCCTTACCCCATGTTCTCAAAGCTTACAGTTGACGGTCACAAGATTACCGCAAGCGTTACTGATGCTCAGTACGTTCAGTTTATTGCAGACGGTAAGGTTGTTGGCGGCAGAATGCCCGTAAACGGTAACGGAACAGTTACCCTTGACCTTGATACTATTCAGGGTGCGGAAGATTTTCAGTATGTAAGAGTCGAGATTTTCGGCGAAGGCGGCATCTGCATTTCTCAGGCTATGGTTATTGATGACGGCTCAGAGCCTCTCGGATTTGCAGCGAAAGAACCTTCATTTATTGAAAAACTGACAGCATTTTTCAAGGGCACAAAAATTTACGCAATCATAATGGAAATTGCAGCAGCTATTTAAAAGATGTTATGACGGCAGATGTATAAGTCTGCCGTCTTTTTTTAATAATAAAACTTTGAAAAGGTTAAAAATTGCTTGCTTTTTTTTGCTTGTTGATTTATAATCCTTACTGTAAATAAAACGCTATAATGGCGGAGAATGTGTTTAAAGAAAGGAAGGATTTGTAAAATGGGTATTTTGAGTGACATTTTCGGCAATCTCGCAAACACTCAGCCTGAACAGATCATCATGTGGATTATCGGCGGCATACTGATTTTCCTTGCAATCAAAAAAGAAATGGAGCCTACGCTTCTGTTGCCTATGGGCTTCGGTGCAATCCTTGTTAACCTTCCCATCCCCGACCCTGCAGTAACAGGTGAGGTTTCGGGCGTAAGAGCCGTTATCGACTTCCTTTTTGAAATCGGTATCGACAGCCACGAGCTTTTCCCTCTCATTCTTTTCATCGGTATCGGTGCAATGATTGACTTTGAGCCCGTGCTTACAAACCCCAAGCTTATGATTTTCGGTGCTGCGGCACAGTTCGGTATTTTCTTTACCCTCTGTCTTGCTTCACTTTTCGGCTTCGAGCTCAAAGATGCGGCTTCAATCGCTATTATCGGTGCGGCAGACGGCCCCACATCAATCTTCGTTGCCAATATGCTTAACTCAAATTATACGGCGGCTATTATGGTTGCGGCGTATTCATATATGGCGCTTGTTCCCATTGTTCAGCCTCCCATCATCAAGCTTTGCACAACAAAGAAAGAACGCCTTATCCGTATGAAGAATACAGGCAAGAAGGTTTCAAAGCTTACAAAGATTCTTTTCCCCATCGTTGTTACAATCATCGTTGGTCTTGTTGCACCCGATGCAACGGCACTTATCGGTTTCCTTATGTTCGGTAACCTTATCAGAGAATGCGGCGTTCTTAATTCACTTTCAGAAACAGCACAGAATGTTCTTGCAAATCTTATCACAATTTTCCTCGGCTTCACAATCGCATCAAAGATGGTTGCAGAGGACTTCCTCAGATTTGAAACAATCCTTATCATGGCTCTCGGTCTTGTTGCATTTGTTGTTGACACCTTCGGCGGTATTATGATTGCAAAGATTATGAACCTCTTCACAAAGAACAAGATTAATCCCATGATCGGTGCGGCAGGTATTTCCGCGTTCCCCATGTCGGCAAGAGTTGTTCATAAGATGGGTCTTGCAGAGGATAATCAGAACTTCCTTCTTATGCACTCAATCGGCGTTAACGTATCGGGTCAGGTTGCTTCGGTTATCGCCGGCGGTCTTATCCTTACACTCGTAGGCGCACTTGTTAAGTAATCAGGAGGGGAAATAAATGGATACAACAGTAATTACAGATGTAGCAACAACCGTTGCAGAAATGCAGTATGAATTTGCCGTAACTCCCGAAAATCTTGCTCAGACCGTGCCTATTATGGGTAAGGGTATGATAGGTATTTTCATTGTTATGGGTATCATCATTCTTTGCGTTACGCTTCTCAACAATCTGGGCTCACCCGAAAGAAAGCAGAAGAAAGAGGCAAAGAAAGCTGCCAAAGCCGCTGCACAGCAGGCAAACGGCACAAATAACGGTTAAATCAAAATGAACGGTCTGCATATGCAGGCCGTTTTTGTTTTGTGATTGACAGTGTCGTTCAAATATTGTAATATACTTAACATAAATACAGAAGGTGATTGATATGGGAAAAATAAAAGCAGCAAATATTGGCATGAAGTTTGGTATGTGCCACGTTGAGGGTGCAATGAGCTACGGTGCGGAAATTGCCGCAATCTGTGACAGCAACGAAGAAAATCTCCGCTTTGCAGGTGAGAGATACGGCATTCCCGAAGAAAAGCGGGTTGCAGATTACAGAGATATTATGAACAATGATGAAATCGATGTTGTTACGGTTGCCATTCCCGACCAGCAGCATGTAAAGGTATCATGTGATTTGCTTCGTGCAGGCAAGCACGTTCTTTGCGAAAAACCCCTTGCACTTACCCGTGAGGATATTGAAGAAATGGTAAGGGTTGCCGATGAATCTGACGCAAAATTTATGGTGGGTCAGATTTGCAGATTCACTCCCGCATTTGAAAAGGCAAAGGAAATTATTGAATCAGGCACAATCGGCGAGCTTTATTTTGTTGAATCGGAGTATGCTCACGACTATATGAAGCTTTGTGATGATTGGCGCGCAGACCCCAGGCGTCACGGCGTTATCGGCGGCGGATGCCACGCAGTTGACCTTCTCCGCTGGCTTGCAGGTGACCCCATTGAAGTTTTTGCCTATGGCACGCATAAGCTTCTCCCTATGGTTGATTATGATGATGCTACAATCGCAATTATGAAATTCAGCGATAACCTTGCAGGCAAGGTGTTTGTTTCAACGGGCTGTAAGCGTGATTACACAATGCGTACCGTTATCTACGGCACAAAGGGAACAATTATATGTGACAACACTTCACCTGCACTTACTCTCTATACGGTAGACGAAGAGGGCGTTACAAAAGAGCCTGAAAGCATTGAGGTTGAGGTCAATAACCACAATGCAGTCAAGGAATTTGAGGTTTTTGCCGATGCGATTCTTAATAATAAACCTGTTCTGACAGATGCAAGAGAGGGCGCAAAGACCGTTGCAGTGTGCCTTGCAATAGTTGAAGCGGCGACAACGGGTAAGATTGTAAAGCCCGATTATAATTTTTAAAAAATAAGGGGCTGTAAAAAAACGCAAGTTTTTTTACAGCCCTCTTTTCAGGGGATAGGAAAAAAAGATGCAGAATGAACAAACCGAACCCCCACAACGATTTTTTCGTTGCGGGGGCTTGCCCGACGGCGTATATAGATACGCCGAGAGGTGAGGTTTGTTTATAGCATAAAACATAAAAACAAAAGTCTTTTTGCCCAAAAGCTTGTATTTTACGGTTTTTTGAGCATTGCCGGCATTTCTGAATCCTTTTATTTGATTGTTTTATGCGGTCTGCGCTTTTTTTACATCCCCATTTCTTTATTTGATTTTGCTTTTGATTGTACGGTAAAACATTTCAAATGCAACGATGTATTCTCTGCCGAATCTGTGGATTGCGCTGCCCGGCGTGGGGCAGGATACACGGCGCACATCCCTGATGCCGCTTTGCTTTGCGATTATTCCTGCACGGTGCATATGATAATCGGATGAAAGGAAGGCAATCCGCAGATTTTCTGCCTTTTTGCCAGAGTGCTTTTCAATGATGGGTATGCCGAATTCAAAGTTTTCATAAGTGGTTGCGGATTTATCTTCAAGAATAATTCTTTCGGGTGCAATGCTTTGGCTGATAAGATAATCTGCAATAATCGCCGCTTCGGATTTCTTCTGACCTTCACGGAAGCATCCCCCGCAGGGCACGGCGATAACATCCTTGTGTTCGTTCAGATAATTTGCCGCCGTCTTCATACGCTCAAAAAGCTGAGGTGAAGGTGTATCCGCACCGAAAACATTTCCGCCGAGAATAAGCAGATAATCGCAGTCGTCATTGAATTTTTTCAGGGAATCGCTTATGACGAAGGGCATATATGCACCTGCCGAGAGAGCAACAATGCCTGCCGCACCGCCTATAATCCTTGATAAAGCCTTGATAATCATAAAATCATCTCCGTTTTCATTATAGCATCACAGGGTGTGAAAGTAAACCGTTCTTGTGCAAACAGTATAAAATTATCCCGTATTTTTGCCAAAGTACAATTTTTCTGTCATTGAAAAAGACCTGTGCATATGATATAATATCCAACTGTATAATTGTGAAATATCAAACCGAGGAAAGGTTTTTTAAGATGATTTGTAATACAATTTTAGAGGCCATGGGCAGTACGCCCATTATCAGACTTCAGCGTATGACCGACCCCGATTCGGCGGAAATTCTTGTTAAGTTTGAGGGTCTTAATGTGGGCGGCTCAATCAAAACACGCACCGCACTCAATATGATCCTTGATGCCGAGGCAAGGGGTCTTTTAAATGAAAATACGGTTATTGTTGAGCCTACAAGCGGTAATCAGGGCATAGGCCTTGCACTTGTGGGTGCGGTAAAGGGCTATAAGGTTAAAATTATTATGCCCGATTCTGTCAGCGAAGAACGAAGAAAGCTTGTTGAGCATTACGGTGCGGAGATAATTCTTGTTCACGATGCAGGCAACATCGGTGCTTGCATTGAAGAATGCCTCGCACTTGCAATGAAAATGAAGGCAGAGGACAGTAATGTTTTTGTTCCTCAGCAGTTTGAAAACCCTGCCAATCCTCAGGTGCAGAGAGATGTTACTGCGGCAGAAATTCTTGAACAGGTAGACGGCCCCATTCACGGCTTCTGTTCGGGTATCGGTACAGGCGGAACGATAACGGGCATCGGTGAGGTGCTCAAAGCTCATAACCCCGATATGACCATATGGGCGGTTGAACCAGAAAATGCGGCTATTCTTTCGGGCGGTTCAATCGGCACTCACGTTCAGATGGGTATCGGCGACGGACTTATCCCCGAAATTCTCAACTGCGGAATTTATGACGATGTGTGCATTGTCAACGACGATGAAGCCCTGCAGACTTCAAGGGATCTCGCTTCAAAGGAGGGCATTATGTGCGGCATAAGCAGCGGCACAAATGTTGCGGCGGCACTCAGACTTGCCAAAAAGCTGGGCAAGGGTAAGACTGTTGTAACCGTTCTTCCCGATACAGCGGAGAGATACTTCTCAACACCTCTTTTTAAATAAAATTAACCGCCCCCGGGCGGTTTTTTTGTTGCATTTTGAGTTCGTGTATTATATAATGTATCTAATATATGTACCCGTGAGGTGGAAAAATGAAAAATTACAATCACGCACTGCTTGTTATGGAAAAGCACGATTATCCTGCTGAGGCAAGAGAAGCCATAATCAGAGCGGAAGAAAAAATTCTTGCAAATGAAAAGGCAAATAAAATTTATGAGTCAATGTACAGAGCATATTGGCTTAAAAAGAAGAATTTCGGCGAATTCAGCGACAAGTCAAAGGCGCTTGCCGAGCTTATAGATGAGTCCGTTTATACTGTTTATCTTGTGCTTCTTTTAAACTGCACAAAGCCACTTCTGGCGGCATACAGAAAAGCAGGCATAAGTGAAGAAATTTATTGGACCTCCGTGCTTGACCTTAAATCAAAAATGCTGGAGTGCAAGGAAAACTACGATATATGGGGCACCTTTGTTGAAGGCTGGTTTATGGGCTTTTATAAGCTTGAACGCTTCGGTATCGGCAGATTTCAGTTTGATCTTTCCGATTTCGGTGAAGAATTTTATGAGGAAAACGGAATTTTTATAAAGGAAGACGAATTCTGTCTGGGCCTTCATATTCCGTCGCACAGAGAGCCACTCACATACGAAGTCAGAATGGATACATATAAAAAAGCCTTTGAATTTTTCAAGGACAGATTTGACGGCAAACACATTATTGTATGCTGTAATTCATGGCTTCTTTACCCGGATAACCTTAACATTCTTCCCGAAAAGTCAAATGCAGCAGATTTTATTCTTGATTTCCAGCCCCTTGATATCAAGCAGACCTACGACTTCGGTGACTGCTGGCGTATTTTCAACGTTGGTAAGAGCTGTCTCCGCCCTGCCGAGCTGCCCCGGAATACTTCAATGCAGAAGGCTTTTGCAGAGTGGTTTGACCAAGGGAAAAAAGCAGGCAGTGCTTACTGCATACTGATTTTTGACGGCGAAAAAATTGTTACCCGCTGCGACAGAGAAACATACAGAAAGAAATACGGATATTAAAAAACGAGGCTGTGTCGTAATGACACAGCCTTTTTTATGAGAATTTATAATCGGTCAGTGCCCTGAATTCGTACCCCTGACCGTGCGCAAAGTCAATGATTTTACCGAGAGCCTCGGCATTGTCGGGTGAAACGGAATGGAGAAGGATAACCGCACCCGGGTGCAGGCGTGAGGTGACTTTTTGGTATGCATAATCGCCTCCCTTTACATCATTCACATCCCAATCCGCATAAGCACAGGACCAGAAAACACTTGTGTAGCCCATTGAATCAATAAGTTCAAGGGCGTTTTCGTTATATGAACCTTCGGGAAAACGGAAAAAACTTGTGGCATAACCGAAGTTTTTGCGAAGGTAATTATCACATTCAAGAATTTCGTCTGCCATTTGCTGTCTTGAAATCTCCGAAAAATCGGCGTGATTTGCAGAGTGATTGCCGATGATGTGACCGTCGTTTATCATTCTTGCAATAAGTTCAGGCGAGGATTTTACATGGTCCAGAGTGCAGAAAAATGCGGCGGGCACATTTTTCTCTTTGAGAACATCGAGGCACTTTTCGGTATAACCGTTTTCCCAGCCGCAGTCAAAGGTCAGATAAAGCACCTTTTTTTCGCTCTGCGTGTCATAACAAAACACCTTGTAACCCGTTGAGGCAAAATACTTCTGAAAATCAACGGAAATACTGTTGGGCTTGCCGTCTTTTGCGGCACCGTAGCTGTGCTCAATCTTTTTCGTGGGAAGGCCCCGTTTGTTTTCGGGGTCGCTGACGGTGAATGAGGCGGGAGGCAGAATTTTTTTGCCCGTATAGGGCGATGTTTCGCCCTGAATAACGGCAGAGGTCTGAGTCTGCGCTGCGGTTGTGCGTAAGTCTTCAACCGTTGCGGGGGCATTTGCGTCGGTTTCTTCAAGAGTTGCCCTGCCTGTGCAGGCGGAAAGGGTGAGAATACCAATAAGCAGAAAAATCAATAAATGTTTCTTCAAAATTTACACCTTGCTTTAAATATATTATTAATGTATAGTATAACCAAAGCCGTAAAAAATAAAATTTAAAAATTTTTTTATTTTTTATGCAACAAAAAAGCAATTTGATGACACTTATTAAATGAGAGTGGTAAGGAGGGTCGATTTTGAGCGCTCAGATAAACGAACTCGTTACTCTTGCAAAGAAGGGCGATGCCGATGCATTCGGCGAGCTTTATGAGTTGTATTATAAAGAAATGTACTGCTATGCCTGCTGCGTTACGGGCAGTGAAAGCCTTGCACAGGATGCGGTATCGGACGCAGTGCTGTCTGCATTCAGTCAGATTAAGTCGCTGAAAAATTCAAAGGCGTTCAAGGGTTGGCTTTTCAGAATCCTCTGCGCCGCTTGTAAAAGATATTACACAGAAAATGAAAAAAAGAAGTCTTTGGTCTATCTCGATGACGAAAACGGGGGACGCGACGAGCCTGCTGATTTCGGCGGCATTGAGCTGTCGTTTGAACTGAAAAAGGCTCTTGAAACCCTTTCGGTTGATGAAAGGGAGATTGTGCTGCTTAAAGTATTGGGCGGCTACAAAAGCCACGAGATAGCCGATATCCTTGACTGTCCGTCGTCAACGGTGCGTTCAAAGTACAAAAGATCACTCGACAAACTGAGAAATGCACTGGACGGCGAGATTTAGGGAAAGGGGGAGAAAAGTGATGAAGAAAACAGAAAAAGAAATTCTGGATTTTTTGGGTGAAGAAATAACAAGTGCATCCGAAAGTGCAGAAGTACCTCTGAAGCTCCGCAAGGAAAGCATTGTTGCGATGCTTAAAAATAATGAAGGCGAAGAAAAGGATTTTTCCGCTAAAACGGGGACTGACGGCAAAATTGTCGTCTTACGCAGGCTTACGGCGGTTGCCGCTGTGCTTGTTGTTGTGGTAGTTGCCGCACTGTTCATGAGAACGGGCGGTGTCAAGGTTATCAAAACCGATACATTCTACAAGGGCTACGAAAGCATGGAGCCCGTAAAGAGTGTAAGGAGCTATGAGGAAGTTGAAAGAGCTGTTCTTGAAATTCTCGGCAATAAAGAAGAGAGCAAGGCACCTCAGAGCAATAACGGTTCAACTCAGAGCGTGACTCAGAGTATTGTGGACCGCCTTATTGAAGGCTACAGCAACTATGTTGCCGACGATAAATCCGCAGAAAAGGCGGATTACACCGCAGACAAAACAAAACCCGAAGCATCAACGGGGGTTGTTTCTTACGGCGATTTTACGGCGGATATTGTTAAAACCGACGGTAAATATCTTTATATCGTAACGACGGGTGTTGATGAAAAGACCGGTGCAGGTCTTGAACAGATAAAGATTGTGAAAGCTCTCCCTGCCGAGGAGATGCAGGTTGTTTCAACCGTAGTGCTTGCCGACGGCTCGGCGGCAGGTGTGGTTAACGAATGTATAGAAATATATGTTAAAAACAACCGTCTTATCGCACTTATGAACAGCTACACTTATTCAATGGACGGTTCGGCGGCATACGGCAAAGCCTCAACCGTTGCCGTGCATTACGATATTTCAGATCCGTCTGCTCCCGTGAAGCTCCGTGAGCACGCTCAGGAGGGCAGTTATGTATCGTCTGGTCTTTACGGTAACAAGCTGAGCCTTGTCACACAGGTTGAAATTTCACCTGCGGCGGCAAAATCCGAAAACGGCAATTCGCTTATTCCGTCATTTGCCGTCAACGGTGAAGTGACAAAGCTTACCGCAGAGGAGCTTTTTATCGCGGTCAATGACCCCGAGGCATCCTTCCTCTTTATTACGGTTACGGATATTGCTGATAACCGTAAGCCCGCAGGCAGGCTTGCAATTCTGGGCAGCGGCAAGGAAGTTTATTGCTCGGAGCATACTGTTGCGGTTGCAAGAGGCTTTGTTTCCGTTGATTCCGATTCAAAATCGGAGCACAGCTCCCTGACGGAGATTTACCGTTTTGAAATCGGTGCCGAGGGAATTTCCTTTGCAGGCTCATATATTGCAAAAGGCACTCTGGCAGGCGGTATTTCCGCTGATGAAAAATCGGGTAATCTTAAGGTGCTTACAAACGAATCGGGTGCAAATAATTTCTATGTTCTCGACGAGAAAATGGAATTTGTAAGCGGTCTTACGGGAATATTCCCCAACGAAAAAATCAGAAGCATAAAATATATCGGCGGCAACGCATATTTTGTTGCCGGTGACGACAGCGAAAAAACACTCATTATCGATATTTCTGATCCCTCAAAGCCCAAAACCGCAGGCAACATTTCAACAGAGGGCTTCTACCGTGAGCTTTATGCGGTTTCGGATACCGCCCTTCTCGGCGTAGGCGGTGACGGCGGAAGAGTCAGAGTAACACTTTTTGACGTAAGTAATCCCGCAAGCCCCAGAACATCGTCTGTCTATACTCTTGAAGGCAATGTTACCCTTCCTTCCGCAGATGACGGCAGATGTGTATTGCTTGACGGCGAAAAAATGCTTTTCGGTATTCCTGTTGTCAATCATAACCCTGCAACAGATACGGAAATATCCGCATATATTCTTTTTAACGTTGCAGACGGAGAAATAACTCCCGTAGGCACATACAATCACGATACGGCATACACGGGGGATGCGGCGGTCAGAGGCATATGCATCGGCGGCACGCTTTACACCGTGTCCGGTGAAAAAGTGACTGCATTTGATATTGACGGATGCACACTTATTTCGTCACAGATAATAAGATAAGAAAATCTGCAACCCAAGGATGGATGGGGAAACGGATTTTTGCATAATGCGCTGTGTTCTTTGGGGAAAGAACACAGCGCCAAGGGGAAAAAGATGGCAGTGCAGGCGGGGCGTACAGGCACAGTACGCCCCTGCCGAACCCTTTTTTAAAGGTCATCGGCGTCCTGAACAGGGCGGGGGTCATCGTAAGCGGTGCCCGTGTAACTGCCCAGCACGTCGGAAGGAATATCGTCGGCATCATAGTCGGGTCGGATATCCTTTTCGAGAATATGCCATTGGGATTTGGGATCCCTTTTCTTATCGAAAAAACCGAAGGACATAACAAAGCTCCTTTCACATAGATTTATTTATATTTTTAGCACTGACAAACTTAAAATACAGTATGATAACCAATTATTAATCTGATTTATTCTTCTTTTTGGTAAATATATTCACTTGACAAAGAGGAGGATTATGTGTAAAATTGTTAGTGTATTAAATTAGGCATTTATGCCGAAAAAACTGATTAAAGGATGGATTTGAGAATGAAAAAGACAATCGCACTCGTTCTTGCAATGATGTTTGCACTCTGTGCATTCGTTACAGCTTTTGCTGAAAACGATGGTGACACCACAACCACAACTTCAACAACAGCAGCTACAACCGAAAGCACAACAACAGACGATAAGCAGGATGGTTTCGACACAACCACCACAACAGAAGCTAAGGAAACCACAACCGCCACAACAGCTTCATCAACCACAACTACTGCTAACGCTGATACAAGCACAACAACAGCAGCAGGCACAACAGCAACAACAGTTGTTGACGAAACAGTTACCCTCAAGCCCGGCGAAACAGCATACGAAGGTCAGGGTAACACCACAACAACAAAGAAGCCCGCAGCAGTTGACACAACAATCCCCTCAACAGGCAGCGGCATTGTTGTTCCCGCAATCGCTCTCCTTGCTCTTGCAGCAGGTACAGTAGCAGTTATCAAGACAAAGAAGGAAGACTAATTTCTTGATTTGAATTTACCGCCGGGTTTTCCCGGCGGTTTTTTTATTGACCACATCATGCCCTGCATAAGCAAATGGTTTGTAATTGTTAACTATTTTCGAAAAACTTGATTTTTATACCGCACTGTGGTAAAATCGTCTGTATGAGAAAGATAACAATAAAAAAATTAATTGTGATTGTTCTTGCTGTGCTGACGGTTTTATCCCTTTCAGCCTGCAATACAAGCAACCCCACCATTACCGTGGACGAGCCCACAACATCCCATACCGTGCGGCTTACCTTCCCCGAAGGTTCAACTGTTGCACAGATAGCGCAGATACTGAGCGACAACGGTGTATGCTCTGCGGAAGAATTTATGGCGGCGGCAAATGACCCTGCAAGCCTTGAAGGCTTTTCCTTTGAGATAACCAATCCCGAAGAAAGAGCGTTTCTGCTTGAAGGCTATGTTTTTCCCGATACATACGAATTTTACAGAAACGAAAGCGGTGCATCCGCACTGAAAAGATTTCTGAAAAACACACAGGTCAAGCTGGATGAAAGCATTTACGCAAGGTGTGACGAATTGGGCTACACCGTTGACGAAATTCTGACCCTTGCCTCAATAATTCAGGAGGAGGCAGGCAACCCTGCGGAAATGGGAAAGGTTTCATCGGTTATTCATAACCGCCTTGACAGCAGAGCTTTTCCGAAGCTTCAATGCGATGTTGCCACATTCTATTTAAGGGATTATGTGAAGCCCTATGTGACGGAAGACCGCTACAATGAGCTTGTTGACCTTTATAATACTTACAACTGCGAAGGTCTGCCTGCAGGCCCTATAACAAATGTGGGTACGGATGCAATAAATGCCGCTCTCTACCCCGAGGATACGGATTATTATTATTTCATAACCGATAATGAAGGCAGATATATTTATGCCGAAACATTCAGTCAGCACAAAGAGAATTGCCGTAAGGCAGGTCTTTGATAAATAAAACCGAAAGGATTTTTAAAATGAAAAAGGTACTGTCAATTATACTTATTGTTGCAAGCGTTCTCACTCTTTTCTGCGCCTGCAACAAAGAAAAGGTTGATGAGTCGGGTCTTTACAGCTATGTTGTTCTTGACGATGATACCGCAAAAATCACAAAATATAACGGCACAGAGCCTGTTGTTGAGCTTAAAATCCCTTCATCTCTTGATGATTATACCGTTACCGTTATCGGCACGGAAGCCTTCAAGGATGTGCAGACCATAACCGTAGTAAGAACACCCGATACTCTTACAAAAATCGAGGATTACGCTTTTGCAAACAGCTCGGTCAAGAAGGCACTTATGAACAGATCTCCCCTCCTTACCGAAATCGGTGCATACGCTTTCTCGGAGTGCAAAAACCTTGTTCAGGCCGATATGCCCAGAGACCTTGAAACTCTCGGCACATACGCTTATTACTACTGCGACAGCCTTAAAATCGCACAGTTCAGAGGCGATAAGGTTAAAATCGGCGAGTTTGCATTTGATGCTTGCCCCAAAGCGGTTTTCTACATCAAGAGCACATCAACAAACGTGAAGAGCTATGCTGATATGTATAAATTTGAAGTAAAGCTTACCGACGTTAAATAATATTTGCAGCCGTTACCTCATAACATTTAATGAGGTGACGGCTTTTGTTTTATACGGTTAATTCTGCAATAAGTTCCTTTGTCTGGGGAGTGCCTATGCTGGCGGTTTTTCTGGGCACGGGGCTTTTTCTTTCTGTAAAAACGGGATTTTATCAGATTTTCGGCATAGGCGATTGGCTGGGGTCAACCATATTTTCAAAGTCCAAATTCAAAAAAGACAAAGGCTCCGTTTCGCAGATGAGTGCGCTGACAACGGCTCTTGCCGCCTGCCTTGGAACGGGAAATATTGTGGGAGTTGCCACCGCACTTTGTTCGGGAGGTCCCGGTGCGGTTTTCTGGATGTGCGTATCTGCGGTGCTGGGTATGATGACCTGCTGCTGTGAAAACATTCTGGGAGTGAAATACAGAGTGACGGGTGCCGACGGGCAGTGGCGGGGCGGACCTATGCAGTATATTGAACGGGGTGTGGGAATAAAGTGGCTTGCAGGTGCATATGCCGTTTTTCTCACCGGTGCATCTTTGGGAATGGGAAATATGACTCAGGCAAATTCCGTTTCTCAGGGGCTTTCGGGCTTCGGAGTGCCGCCCGTTGCGGCAGGTCTGATTCTTGCGGTGCTTGCAGGTTTTTCCGTTTCGGGCGGGCTTAAAAGAATTTCGGCAATATCCGAAAAGCTGATACCTGTTCTGTCGGCTGTGTTTATTCTCGCCTGCTTTATAATAATCGGCAAAAATGCTGAAGATCTTTTATCGAGCCTTAAATACATCGTAAAAGAGGCATTTACCGTCAAAGCGGTTTCGGGCTACGGAATGGCAAAGGCGGCAAGATACGGAATATCGAGGGGAGTTTTTTCAAATGAAGCGGGGCTTGGCAGCAGTGCGGTGATTCATGCCGCTGCAGATTGCGATAATCCTGCCCGTCAGGGTCAGTGGGGAATTCTTGAGGTGTTCATTGATACCGTGCTTATGTGTACCGTAACCGCCGCCGCCATTCTCACAAGCGGAGTGTGGTCGCCCGATACAGACCTTAACGGTGCGGCGCTTTGTGCCGCAGTGTTTGAAAGTGTATTTGGCAGGGCAGGAGGATATTTCCTTAACATCTGCATATGCCTTTTTGCTTTTGCAACCCTTACGGCATGGTCGTATTACGGCAAAAGCGGCGCGGAATATCTTTTCGGTGAAAAAAGCGGTAAGGTATACAACATAATATATATCGTCTGTGCCTTTGCAGGCAGTGTTACACAGCTTGAAAGCGTGTGGAGCCTTTCCGATACCCTTAACGGGCTTATGGCTGTGCCCAATATTTTTGCTTTGCTGATGCTTTCGAAAGAGGCGACAAATGAGCTGAAAAATAATGTATTTACCCGAAAATCTATTGTAAAAAGTAAGGTATCTGTGTTATAATGAACCGTATATCAAAGTCAAGGAGAAGATTTATGAAAATTACGGAAGATGTCAGATATATAGGTGTCAATGACAGAGAGGTTGACCTTTTTGAGGGTCAGTATGTTGTTGAAAACGGTATGGCATATAACTCATATGTTATAACCGATGAAAAAATTGCGGTTATGGATACGGTGGATGCCCGTTTCGGCGATGAGTGGCTGAATAATCTTAAAGGGGTTATCGGCGACAAAGCTCCCGATTATCTTGTTGTTCAGCATATGGAGCCCGACCATTCCGCCAACATTCTGCTTTTTGCTGAAACTTACCCCGATGCAAAAATTGTTTCATCAACCAAAGCGTTCACGATGATGAAGCAGTTTTACGGCAATGATTTTGCTGACAGACAGGTTGTTGTGGGCGAAGGCAGTCAGCTTGAGCTTGGTGCACATACTCTTAACTTTGTAACCGCACCCATGGTGCACTGGCCCGAGGTTATCATGAGCTATGACAGCAAGGATAAGGTGCTTTTCTCCGCAGATGCTTTCGGAAAATTCGGTGCCCTTGATGCAGACGAGGATTGGGCTTGCGAGGCAAGACGTTATTATTTCGGGATTGTAGGCAAATACGGTCCTCAGGTTCAGCCCGTTCTGAAAAAAGCGGCAGGCCTTGATATTGCGATTATCTGTCCTCTTCACGGTCCCGTACTCAGCGAAAATCTCGGTTATTACATTAATCTTTATGACATATGGTCATCCTACGGTGTTGAAAGCGAAGGCGTGCTTATTTCATACACCTCCGTTTACGGCAACACCAAAAAGGCTGTTGAAATTCTTGCGGAAAAGCTCCGCGAAAAGGGCTGCCCCAAGGTCGTTGTCAATGACCTTGCACGCTGTGATATGGCTGAGGCGGTTGAGGATGCCTTCCGCTACGGCAAGCAGGTTCTTGCAACAACAACCTACAACGGCGAAATCTTTCCCTTTATGCACGAATTCTTAAAGCACCTTACGGAGCGCAACTATCAGAAGCGCACCGTAGGCTTTATCGAAAACGGCACCTGGGGGCTTATGGCTGAAAAGTTTATGAGAAAAATGCTTGAAAAGAGCAAGGATATAACATACACAGAAGCAGGCGTTCACATTAAATCCGCCGTCAACGAAGAAAATATCGCTCAGCTTGAAGCCCTTGCTGAAGAGCTTTGCAGATAACAAAAACCGCCCCTTGGGCGACCCTTCACAAGGAAGTTAAGGTTTTTATCGATTCTTTTCCGTTAATACTTCACGAAAAAATCCCGTAATACATCAAGTATTACGGGATTTTTGTCATTTTGTCTGAACGAAAAATAACCTGATAAAAACTGCTTTGCACCTTAAAAAGAGATAGTTTGGATATAGAACAAGGCGAAAAGCACAGGAATCCTTGACGGATTCCGAGCATTTTCAACGCAGTTATATACCAAAATAGCCTTTTTAAGGCTTAAATTCCTTATGAAGGGTCGCCCTTGGGGCGGTTTTTGTTGGTTAAAGGTTATTTACATTCGTTGTAGACTTCTTCAAGGTATTCCACATCGTTTTGCGTATACAAATCAAAAGAAGTGTTTAAACCAAGATCACCTTCAGATAAATTGAATTCTAAAATATCAATGTAACCCGTAGTCGGATCCTGACGACAGATAACAATATTTTTTTCTGTGTAGTTTCCTTCTGCTATTGCTGCTGCGAATCCGTCAAACGGTGACAGCGGATCGTTTTCAAAGAAATTCCACTGATTATATGAAATTATTATGTCTTCGGGCAAGAAGTATTCCTTGCCGAAAGCGGTGCTGGCACTTTCGATTACAGCCAGAGAACGCATATGGAGCAAAAGTTTTTCGTTTTCATCATAATATTTTCTCTGAACTTCAATTCCTTGTATGTCGGTTACTGTTTCTGTGATGCTTGCAGGATAAAGTTCGTTGGCATAAAGTTTTCCGTTTTCGTCAAAGTTGGAGACTTTTTTCCTGTTACCTCTGTCATCATATTCAAAAACAACTTTTGCCACATAACCGTCGTAAGCTTTGATCGGCTTTAAATCCAATCCGTAACGCCGGATTTCCGTAATATTTCCAACAGGATCATAAGCGTATTCCAATCGGAATGTTCCGTTTCGTAAGATAGGCTGTTCGTTTTGGTCATAGTATTGTATCGCTGTTAAATATCCTTCGGGAGAATATTCTTGTTTCAGAACACACGACCAATCGTGGAATGCGTTGTCAGAAACAGCGTTGTTTGTTTTTACTGCTTCTTTTATACAGTTTCCGTATGCATCATAATATCTGAGCTCTTCCTTTAAAAGAACCTCTGTTTTATCTGATTTTTGATTCAAATATTGAGTTGTGGTTACGTTGCCCGCCGAATCATAGTTGTACCTGATTATGTTATATTTTCCTTCCGCAATCATTCCCTGTGCAAAGAGCTTTCCGTCTGATGAGAAGCTTTTTGCTTCGGTTATTAGTCCCAATGCATTGAATTCTTTGGTTATACGGGAGCCGTGTTCCAAATCATCTGCAGGTTTGCCGTCTTTGTAGTATCTGATAACGGTGTTATTATCATAAGAATCGTATTCATATTCAATAACATTATAGTCGAGCGATTGCGGTGCAAAAGAAAAGCGTTCTTCTCTGATACAGTTGTTGCGGTTGTCATATCCGTATATTATCTTATAATAACCGGAAGTTTCTGTGGGCTTCATAGCTGAGTTGAAATATCTTTTTTCAATTACATTTCCGTATTCATCATAATCATATTCAACAACGGCGTAATAGTTAATATCCATTGTCGGTTTGCCCAGAGTATCATAATAGGTTGTTCTTATGCAATTTCCTTTTTCGTCGTACTCGTTTTTGTGCCCGAATGAACCGTCGTTGCTGATCACAGGCTTTCCTTCTGTGTCATATAATTCTTCTGAAATGAGTTTTCCGCCTTCGTAAGTCCGGACTATTTTATGATAATATCCGCTGGCCATACATGGGTTGCCTTTTTCGTCGAAATGAAGGATTTCTGTGTTGTTGCCGAATGAGTCGTAGGTCATTTCCATAATTGCAAAGTTGTCTGTGGACATACAAAGGGCATTGTTTTTGTCACGGAATTCAAGTTTTGTGGGTTGACCGTTTTGGTTGTGTGTCTCAATTACAGAGGTATAGCCGTTTTTACAAGTGGTTGGGTTGCCGTCTGCATCCCAATAGTGTTCCTCGCACAGGTAGCCGTTTTTATCGTATTTAAAAGTTATCGCATAATAGCCACCTGAAATGTTACACACGGGTTTACCTTGATGGTCAAAATAACGTTCCTCAATTATACGACCTTTTTCGTCCAGCTTTTTTTCCACAGAAGAAAAGCCGAGAGATTTGAGATATATCGGAGAGGAATCGGCATCAAATGAAGAAAATTTTATTATTCTTCCGTTTTCGTCATATTCATATCGTTTTTCATGACAGAAATCTGTATTGTCATATGCGGGATTTCCCTTGTTGTCAAAGAATTTGGTGGATATTATATTGCCGTTTTCGTCGTATTCGAGAGTTTGGGAAGAATATCCGAGTTTTAAATTGCATGGGTTATCGTTTTCGTCGAATACACTGAAGGCAGCCACATTGCATCGGCTGTTGAGTGTGAGTAATATATAATTTGCACATTGTTCGTTTCGAACCTTGTTTCCATTGGCATTAAGGTAACGCACGGATATAAAATTACCGTCTGAATCATAGGTCAAAATCTGTGACGAATACCCGTATTTACAGTTGTGTATATTGCCTTTTTCGTCGAGAGCGTTTACACGAACGATTCTGCCCAGATTGTCATATTCGAATGAAGCACCAAAGGAGCCGCTGCTGTCACAGGCGGGAGTGGAAAGGTTATCCCTGCAATACATGGATTTAATCAGAAGCCCGTCTTCGTTGTATGTATTGTTGAGTCTTGTAATTTCACTTTTTGAATCATCGGAATCTTTGCCTGTAAATGTGAAGTTTGATGAAAGTGCAGATGCAGTGGTCATATTTCCGGTGCTTTGATATTCAACCGCAATTTCATAAGTGGCTTTGTTATGTTTGAATATTTTTGTGTATTTGAGTACTCCGTAGGTATCGTATACATTTGAAAAACTCAAATCTCCTGAGTCATTATAGGTGTATGTTATCCATGGGCTGTCGGGTTCAGAGGCCGTAAAAGACGGATCCGTGGGAACATCACAGGAGTTTACACACTCCAACCGCACGGTTTTTCCGCGCAGACGTGTTATTTTGTAAACCGTATTCATGGATTCTTTTTGCTTGCTTGAAACCTCGTGAATTCCTTCGGGGATTTCGTTGCGGTATACAACCGACTTATAATATTTGCTGTGTTCGGTGTTATACCATATATATTGACTGCAAGCAACCGTCAGTGCGACAAGGCAGGCTGCCAATGCGGCGCGTTGGCGGTTGCGGCGTTTTTTGTCACGCAAAGCAATATCGTCATAACGGATATCAAGCATAGTTGAAATAACACGGAGAAAAGAATCCTTTCTTCCGAATTCATTAACATCTATTCCTAAAAGCTCGGGGGTGATTTCTCTTAACGCTTCGGGAAAACATTCTTTTTCAGGGTCGTCTGAGAAAGGAACACCGTCCACAATAAAGGGAATTATCTGTTTTTCTCTTCCCAAGGAACAAAAATGCTTGATTTCTTTGTTTACCCACTCCGATTGGTTGCTGTTGGGAGAGCAGATTACTATAAGATACCGACTGCTTTCCAGTTCTTTATGCAGTGCTTCCTGAAGCACTGTTCCGGAAAGGTCGGTTTTATCACGGAAAACGGGCGACAACTTTTTGGGAATGCCGATTTGGGATTTTCTGATTTTTGTGGGCAAGCGATAGCTTTCAATCTGATTTTGAAGCCATTTTGCCCATTTCTGGTCTTTTTGGTTGTAGCTTATGAATGCGTAATATCTGTATTTTGTGTTTTGACCGGGATTTTCCATTTTCTTCACATCCTTTTGATTAATTATATCACGCACTCTTCTTTTTTCAACAAATAATTTACAAATATCTGTTTAGTAATGCATGCAAGGCTGCGGTGTATGCCTCAGGCGAAGGCTCGGGAGAATCGATAACATCGGGATAATATTCACAAACATAGCTGCCCAGAGTACGGGCGGCTTTTGTTTTGCTTAAAATTTCTTCTGCGGCTTTCAGCATGGAAGGATATCCCACACTGCCGCTTTCCTGCACACATCTTGCAAGAAGCTCTGCCTCGGCGGTAAAGCAGAGGTGAGTACGGGAACTTATTCCCATTGCGCTTATTGTTGCATAGTCCGTTTCGCCGCTTGATTCAAGCCCTGAATGCTCCTGAAAATTTTTAACGGCAGAGCGTGTTTCCATGCTGTATTTTCCGCTGATTTCTCCCGAATAAAATTTATTTTCGCAAAGCTTCTGCTGAATAACCGCCACCTTTTCGCCGCTGTGACCCATATGCATTGCCCCTGCCGTCGGCGAAGAAAGCAGTGAAATCAGAACCAGCAGTGCAAGGTCTGCAGCAAGCAGGGTTACTATCTGCCATAGTTTTTTTGAATTGTCCATTTATATCACTCCGTATATATTTTTTACCGATTATGTTGGCTTACAGATGAAAAATTCTGACTGCGGATAAATTAAGCGGATAAAAAAACACAATATGTTGCATTTTTTGTATGCTTTCGTCACAATTAACAAAAAATAAACGGATATGTTGCAAAAATGTTGTTGACAAAATTCAAAAAAAGGATTATGATATTATGGAACAATAAAAATGAGGTAGTCCAATGTGCGAAAAAAGCAAAATAACCCTGACGGATGAGGAGCTTGCGGTCCGTGCCGCCAACGGCGACGATGCATCAATGGCGCTTCTGATTGCGGCGGTAACTCCCGTTGCAAGGGCAAAGGCTTCCGGGTTCGCAGGACCAAGGATTTCCGGCGATGACCTTGCTCAGGAGGGTATGCTGGGTTTTCTCGATGCGGTTAAAACATTCGACGCTTCAAAAGGTTCATTTAAAGCATATGCCGAGGTCTGCATAAACAACCGTATTGTTTCAGCGGTGAGGACAAGTTTCAACAATAAGAACGCCGCCCTTTCAAAAGCCGTGCCTTACGAAACATCCGATGTTGATGTGACGGATTCAAGCACCGACCCTGCCAACATAGTATCCGAAAAGGAAAGTTCGGAGCACATCAGAGATCTTCTTACAGAGGAGCTTTCGGATTTTGAAAAGCAGGTTGTTGACCTGAGACTGCTTGATATGAGCTATTCGCAGATTGCTCATAAGCTGGGTTGCAGTGATAAAGCGGTTGATAATGCTTTACAGCGCATACGCAAAAAGATGCGCACTTTATTGGGTTTATAATGCTCCGCAAGGGGTAGAATAAAAAATATTTTCAAGCGAGGTTAAAAACAATGTACGAAGACAAGACTCTCATCTGTAAGGAATGCGGCAATGAATTCACTTTCACTGCAGGCGAACAGGAATTCTATGCTGAAAAAGGCTTTGTAAATGAGCCCCAGCGTTGCAAGGATTGCCGTGCTGCACGCAAGAATGCTGCACGTGGCGAGCGTGAGTGGTTTGAAGCAACATGTGATTCCTGCGGTGGAGTTGCAAAGGTTCCCTTTAAGCCCCGTGAGGACAGACCTGTTTATTGCAGCGAGTGCTTTGCTAAGAAGCAGGAGCAGGCATAAGCTCTGACTTATATTATGCTTAAAGAACCCCCTTGGTATATCCGAGGGGGTTTACACGTTTTATAAGAAAAATTTTTGCCGTAAAGTTTCAACCGGCAGATTATTGAAACATTGATATTTGCAGGTATAATTATAAACGAAACAAATTGAAAGGAGACGTTTTATGTCGGTTGATATGAAAAAAATCGGATTACAGATAGCGACACTGAGAAGGGCAAAGGGGATAACTCAGACTCAGCTCGGAGAAAGGCTTAACATATCTTTCCAGGCGGTCAGCAAGTGGGAGCGAGGCGAGACTTTGCCCGACACGGGAATACTCGTTGACCTTGCGACGGTGCTTGAAACATCGGTTGACTCGATACTTACAGGCGGAGAGAAAGCTGTGAATTTCAAAGGGAAAATTACGGTTAATGATATGCGTGAAGGCATTGCCTGCCTTGAAAAATGCGGCAGACTTCTGGGAAAGGATAACCTGATATACCGCAGTGCCGTTGAGGGGATAAATGAGAGAATGAACACGGATGTTGAGCAGGCTTTTTCGGATGAAAGGCTGTTTGAATGCTTTGTTGCGGAGGCGATAATACAAAACTTGAAATCGGGAGCATATGTTGACCTTACGGACGTTAAAAACAGCTTTAAATCGGAGCATTTTCGCAATATTGTTCTTGATTATGCAGGTAAATACGGTATAAAGTAAAAATCAGCCGTCAGCTTGTTGCCGACGGCTGTGATTTTTTATTTACCGTAAATGAGCCTTGAACCCATCTTTGCTCTGAATTTCGGCTTGCCTTCGGGCTTCACAATGCTTATTGCACCGTATTTGAAGGCGTTTTTAAGAACGGTACTCATTTCTTTGTTGAGTTCAAAATTCTTTGTGGCAAGGGGCTTTGACCATTTTTCACCGATAACATCGTAGCTGTCAAAGGTAAGGTCAGCTTCGGGCACACTGCCGCCGTAAAGGAAGGCGGATTTAAGTCCCGAACCCTTGTAGTCGCCTGCAAGCCAGGAAATTCCGTTATCGTTCATTGCTTCAAGTGATGAGGCGAGATTCTCTTCTGCACGGAGCTTGCAGATAACAAAGGGTATGCCGCTTTCTTTGAATTTCTTTATGCCGTTTACGAGTGCCTGAATTTCAAAGGTGGTGTTGCAATGTGAATAAATACCGTATGCAATATTTTCACCCTTGAATTTTTCGGGTGAAGGCAGGGTGTGGGGTGCACCTGCGGCTTCAAAAATTATTATGTGTTTTTCATCCACATTGCGGATGGCTTTGAGAAGCCTTCTGTAAAATTTGTGAAGCATATCAAGGCTTTCTTCCCACCGGGCAATGCGGTTAAGAGGTCTGTTAAGCAGGTCGTATGCCGCAACGGCAGGCTCATCCTTGTAGTGTGCGGCAATCTGTGTCCACAGTCTTACGGTTGCGTTTCTTGCCTCAAAGCCTTCTTTCGATGAGCTGAAAAGCACGCTTTCTTCGTTTTTGCCGCAGGCGGAATCCGTATTCTGGAAGCCCGGTGCGGAGTGCAGGTCAAGAATAACATAAAGCCCTGCTTTTCTGCACTTTTCAATAATGTAATCAAGGCGGTCAAAATCAATATCTCCCTTGCAGTTTTCCTTGCTGAAAAGGAATTTGTAACGCAGAGGAATTCTTACGCAGTTTGCACCAAGCTTTGCGATTTTTTTGATATCGGATGCAGTAATAAAGCCCTCGTTGTATTTTTGAGCAAGCTGTCTTGTACCGTATCTGCCAAAGCGTTCTTCAAGTGCGGCAAAAACATCGGCGGTTTTTGAGCTTTCGTCAAGACCGTCTTTCTTATACCAGAAAAGGTCGTCGTTAAGATTTATGCCTCTGAGCACGGTGGGTGCACCGCATTCGGAGATGAAACCGCCGTCTTCCGCACGGAGAAAATCCTTGTCGCAGATGGGCTGCCTTGCGGTTGCTTTCATAAAACCGTAAACCGCAGGTACTGTTGCCGCTGCGGCACCTGCCGCACAGCCTGCAATCATAATTTTTTCGTTATCGGTCATCGTAACATCTCCTTTTCTTTTTGTCTGAAATATAAACAATCAGACACACAAAAATCAGCGCTGCCGCCGCACCTGAGCAATCAACAACCCAGTCAAAAAAACGGCAGGCACGCCCGTCAACGAAAATCTGGTGGATTTCGTCTGTCAGTGCATAAAGAGCGGTGATTATGAATGATACAAAAGGTCTGAATTTGCCGTATGTGCTGTGAAGTGCGTTGAAAATGAGAACGGAAAGCCCTGCAAATTCAAGGAAGTGAGCAGCTTTGCGGACTATAAAACTGCCGAAGGGCAAGTTAAAGGCAAAAGCGAATCCGTCGCTTACGGATTGTGAAACCTGGGCAGGCTGGGCTGAAAAATAAAATATAACGCCCATACATGCCGCAACCGCAAGCCAGCAAAGAAAAGTAACGATTTTTCTTTTCATCAGTCGTACCTCTTTGTGCCGATAAAGCAAACCGTGCTTTCGGAATTGCCCAGAGTTATGCCCTCAATGTCGTTATTTACAACAAAGCGGCTTGAACGGCAGTAAAGGGGGTAGCAGTAGCCCTGCTGAAGAATATAGTTTTCCGCAGTGTAGCATCCGCCAAGAAGGTCGTTTTCATCCTCAACGGTGAGAAGTCGGTCGATAACAATGCCGTATTCATCGGAATTGAAGCCCATGACTCCGCCGTTTCTGAGAGATGCAAGAAAGTCAACAGCACTGTCCTGCTCAGCTTCAATGCCTGCAAGGGCAATCTGAAAATTACCTGAATTCACAGCCGCCTGAATCTCTTCGGGAGTTTTTGTTTCTATGGATATACCAAGGCTTATGCCCAGAGTCTGCTGCCAGATTTGCAGCTGACGGCGCACCTGATTGTCGAGCCATTCGGGGCAGAGCACCGTAAGCTGAACAACATCCTTGTCAAGCTCCGTAAGTGCCGTGCGCCAGTATGCCTGAGCCGCGGCGGTGTTTTGGTTTATCTGCGGAGTTCTGCCGCCTACGGTTTCGCAGTATCCTGAACTGCCCATTGAACAGCTTTCGGGTACGAATCCGCTCATAGGCGTTGCGCCGTTAATTTCCTGCGAAAAGAGGCTTCTGTCAACGGAGTTGCACAGTGCAAGTCTTACATTGAGGTTTTGGGTGTATTTATCTTTGCAGTTGAAAATAAAACCGAAAACCGAGTTTTTGTTTTCTTTTATGACGGTTGAGTTTTCGGGCAGAGCGCAATCGGGAGGGAGCATTGCCGCCGAAAGTGATGCGGAGGATATGCGTGAAGAAACGGTTTTAAGGTCAAAACCGAAATCAAAGTTAACGGAGCTTGGGAGCACCTCACGTGAGCCCGAGTAATATTTGTTTCTTCTTATGGAAAGAGAGTCATCCTTTGCCCAGGAGCCTACATAAAACGGGCCGTTGCAAAGAATATGCCTGTGGGTAAGACCGTATCTGCCGTTCATTGAATTGAAGAAATCTTCATTGCAGGGCATAAATACGCTTTCCGTCAGTCTTTCAAGAAAATCGGGGCTTTTTTCATTCAGCTTTATGATAAGAGTGTAATCATCCGGTGCGGTAACGCCCAGAGCCGAAGCATCTGCTTTGCCGGAATGAATTTCCGCCGCATTTTCAATGATGAAAAGGCGGTGTGCCGAGGGCGAGCCCGTGTTGGGCGAAACAGCTCTCTGCATGGCAAAAACAAAATCCCTTGCAGTTACTTTTTCTGTTGAAAATTTATTGTAGAATTCTTCACCGAATTCTCTTTTGAGCACGGAAGGGCAGTACCATTCGGTGTCGTGCTTGAGATTGAAGGTGTAGGTAAGCCCGTCGGAAGAAACGGTATGGCTTTCCGCAAGAGCGTTTACGACCTCCCCGTTTTCGGAAAGACGCATAAGACCTTCAAAGGTGTTGCCGATGATTATGTGAGCACCTGTATCCGTTGCATACTGAGGGTCAAGGGTTGAGGGTGATGCACTGAGGCTGTAAGATATGGCTTTGTTGCCGCCTCCTGAACAGGATGTGCAGGTAATGAGCAGGGCAAAAACCGTAATCAAAGAAAGAAAACGTTTCATTGGTTTTCCTCCATCCATTTTGCAAGCTGGTCGGCAAGGGGATTACTTGATGTTTTTTGCTTTGATTGCTGCTGCATATATTTTGCAACATCCCTTTTACCTGCGCCTGCACTTTCTTTTCGCTTTTCAAAGTCGGTAAGCTTTTCTCTGTATCCGCAGACGCAGAAAAATGCTTTTTTGTCACCCTCACCGCGCATTTCAAGCTTTTTGTGGCATTCGGGGCAGCGAGCGTTGGTGATAACGGATATACTTTTACGGTAACCGCATTCTCTGTCCTGACAAACAAGCATTTTACCCTTTTTGCCGTTGACTTCAAGCAGGTATTTGCCACATTCCGGGCAGGGCTCTCGGGTCATATTATCGTGCTTATACTTGGCATCATCCGATTTAACGGAGCTTACAAGTGAGCTTGCGTAGTCACGCATTTCTTCGATGAATTTTCTGCTGTCGGCACTGCCTTTGGCTATAAGCGAAAGCCTTTGCTCCCACCTTGCGGTAAGCTCGGCGGATTTAAGGTCGGCGGGTACGATGTCAATAAGCTGCTTGCCCTTTGATGTGGGGAAGATTTCCTTGCCTCTGCGTTCAACGCAGAAGGAATCAAAGAGTTTTTCGATTATATCTGCTCTTGTGGCAGGTGTGCCCAGACCGCCTGCGGTCTTGAGAGCATCTTTCAGCGAGCCGTCGTCAACCTGGCCCGTGGGGTTTTCCATTGCTGAAAGCAGGGTTGCTTCGGTGTATCTTGCGGGAGGTGAGGTTTTGCCTGCAACAAGGCGTACCCCGCCCACATTGACGCTTGCACCCTGCACAAGGGGAGGCAGCGACTGTGACGAAATATCCTCATCGCCCTCATCTTCATCGGAAAGAGACGAATCATAGAGAGCCTTCCAGCCGGCTGATTTCACAGCCTGACCTTTTGTATAGAATTTGTGCTTGCCCACGGTTACGGTAACCTGCATTTCGTCATATTCAAAGGGTGTGCTGAGTACCGCAAGAAAACGGCGTACAACCAAATCATATATATGGCGTTCTTCCCTTGAAAGCTTGTTAAGGTCAACATACTGCTCGGTGGGAATTATGGCGTGATGGTCTGTAACCTTGGCATCGTTTACGATATATTTTGTCTGAAGGGGTTTTGCACGGAGCACCGAGTTTGCCCCATCTTTATAGGGTCCCACCGCTATTGCACGGAGTCTTTCGGGCAATGTTGCGGCAACATCCTTTGTAATGTAGCGTGAATCCGTTCTGGGGTAGGTGAGGAGCTTATGAGTTTCGTAAAGACTCTGCATAAGAGAGAGAGTCTGCTTTGCGGAATAGCCGTATTTTTTGTTGGCATCCCTCTGAAGCTCCGTAAGGTCGTATGCTGCAGGAGGTGCTTTGAAACGGTAGACTTTTTTTACTTCAGAGATAATTCCTCTGCCGCCTTTTACCGCATCTGCAATCTGCTGTGCCGCCGATGCATCAAAGAATCTTGCCTGATTGCGGCTGTCTTTGTATATTGCGGAAAATCCGCCGAAATCCGCTTTGACGGTAAAATAATCCTTTGACCTGAATCTGAGAATTTCTTCTTCACGCTTTACTATCATGGCAAGAGTGGGTGTCTGTACTCTGCCTGCGGAAAGCTGGGCATTGTGTTTGCAGGTAAGTGCACGGCTCACATTAAGACCGATAAGCCAGTCTGCTTCTGCTCTGCACTGTGCACTGCGGTAGAGATTATCGTATTGAGAAGCAGGCTTCAATGAGGCAAAGCCCTCACGGATTGCCTTATCCGTCTGTGATGAAATCCAGAGTCTGAACATAGGCTTTCTGCAGTTTGCCTTCTGAATAATCCAGCGTGCAACAAGCTCGCCTTCGCGGCCTGCGTCGGTTGCAATAACAACCTTGTCAACTTCATTACTGCCAAGGAGTGAGCTTACTGCCTTGAACTGCTTTGAGGTCTGACCGATAACAACCAGCTTCATATGTCCCGGAAGCATGGGAAGGTCGTCCATACGCCAGGTTTTGTATTTGTTGTCATAGGCTTCGGGGTCTGCCAGAGTGACAAGGTGACCCAGCGCCCAGGTGATTATATATTTATCGCCGATTATACATCCGTTGCCGTTCTTTTTGCAGCCCAGCACACGGGCGATATCTCTTGCAACGGAGGGTTTTTCGGTTAAAACAAGTGTTTTAGCCAGAATCATCAGCTTCCTTTCACTGTAATATTAATCCATATTATATGATAACAAAAAGAATATAATTATATTTTCTTTAAAAGAATTAAAATAAATTTAATAAAAGAAGCGGCACGCTCTTTCAAGCGTGCCGTCTGAGTGTCGGTATTTAATATCCTCTGCGTTTTCTGATTATCTTTTTGATGATAATGATTACAAGGAAAATTGCAATACCCAGAGGAATGATTACGGGCAGACCGCCCACGACGGTAACAACAAGGTCGATGAAGCCGTCTGCAAGAATATCAAGATTATTGAGAAAACGGTTTTTGATGCGTGTCCATACGGTGGGCTTTGCTTCCGTAACACGCTCAACCTCGTTTATCCTCATAGTTACGGTGCTGTAGCTTACCCTGTTTTCAAGAACTTTAAGCTGTGAGGTGTAGGTTTCAATCTGATAATTCACCTCTGAAAGTCTTTCCTGAATTGCAAGAACATTTTCAAGTGATGCCGCTTTTTCAAGCAGACCCGTAAGGGTAGCTTTTTCTGTTTTGTAGGCTTCGATTCTGCTCTCGAGGTCAACATATTCAAGGGTTACATTCTGCTGATTTTCTGTTTTTGAAACGATGGTGCCTTTCTCATTTGCCGCATTGATGAATGCATCAAGGTTTGCGGAAGGGATACGCACGGTGTATGTTGCATATCGGTTTGAGTAAGCACTGCTGCCAAGGTCGGTTGTTGAGGTTTCAATATATCCGCCTGCGGCATTGACGCTTGCGGCGAGAGATTTGAGGTATGCTTCATATTCTTTTGTTTCAACGGAAAGCTCAACGGTTTTGATGATTTTTTCGTTCTGAGTATTTTTGGCTGATGAAGAATCCGTAACAGCACCCGAACCGCCTGCGGTGTAGGAGTAAAGCTCAACCTTTTCATTCGCTACATTTTGAAAACCGGAATCCTGACTCATTGCCATACCCGATTCATTTGGTGCGGCATCGTTTGATTTTGCTCCGCAAGCCGCAAACGAAAATGCGATTACGGCACAAAGGAGAATTGCAAATAATTTTTTCATTTCAACATCACCTTTCTTAATTGTTATGTTGGGTTTGCATAAATGTAAAATTTCTTTAAAAGCCTTGACTTTTTGGAGAAAATATGCCACATATATTATATAGATTGAACACAAGGAGGAGATTTCCGTGAAAAAGATAATATCCGTTATTCTTGCCGTTGCGGCACTTCTTACACTTGCCGCCTGCAAAGTAAAGCCTTCCGAAAATAAAGAAACAGATCCGTATTCGCCTGATGATTTCCAGGCACAGGTCAGCCAGCTTCAGGCTGAAAGAGAGTCGGAACAGGCTGAGCAACAGAAGAAGCAGGATAAACTCAACGAAGAGATTGATGAATACGTTGCCAAAATAGGCAAGACCAAGAAGGGCAAGGAGCTTGTTTTGAAAGTTTCCGTGTCAAGAGGCAAGGAATATCAGAAGTATGTTTACAACAAAAAGGGTGAGATTGATTACAGAATCAGCTATTATTTCTATGATAAGATGGAAGACTACACCTCACGCATAGCTGTTGCGGAAAACACCAAGGACTGCAAGATTCTTGAAAAGGACAAGAAAACCATGATGGTTGTCGTTAAGTATACCGACATCACATCCTACCCCTATGATCAGCTTTACGAAACATACTGCAAGCCCGAAGTAATTGACCTGGGCTACAAAATCGTTGAATAATCAGTCTGAAACCGCTCTCGCCGAGGGCGGTTTTTTATTTGAACGAATAGACCTCATCGGCATTGAAGAATTTGCCTGTTCTTGCGGCGTAGGCAATATTTGCATTGTCAAAATCACTTCGTTCAACGCCGAAATGCTTCACAAACTGCATCAGCGCCATTCCCCCGTCGGGAGAAATTCCCGACACCCAGTTTTCGTATTCGGTGCTGTCTGCAAGTGCCTTAAATTCACGGGGTATGACCGAATACTGCTCGGGAAAGCCCTCTGCCTTAAACACGGGAATATCTGCAGCCGCGCCGTTTTCTTCCGCACTCTGGGGGCTGAAATCTCCGTCGGCGGTGTAGAGATAAAAACCTCCGCTTGCAATGTCGTAATAATCCTCTTTCACATTTTCAGCGGCGTCGTTGGATGAACCTGCCCTGAATATGAAACCGGGAGAGGCAATAACAACAACGGTTACTGCAGCAGCGGCGGCAAAAGCAAGTGGTTTATAGTTGAATTTTCGTTTTTTGCCCCGACAGGCATCAAGTATCTTTTCTTTTTGCTCATCGGAAAGGGTTATATCCTCAACGGCGGGTTTGATTTTGCTGAAATCCATTGTCATATCGCCTCCTTTTCATAAATTTCACGCAGTTTTTCTCTGCCTCTCTGCAGCCGTTTTCTCACGGCGGCGGATGTTATGCCCAGCATATCCGAAATTTGGGCTGTGCCGTAGCCTTCAACATAGTGCAGATGAATAACCGCTCTGTATTTTTCTTCCAGCAATCCCAGCATACCGAGGATTTGCGCATTATCCTCGCTTGAAGTGAGAGTGCGGATTTCATCAAGACTCAGATAGCTTGAGTGCTTGCGGAATCTGAGCATATCTTTGCATATGTTGGTTGCCACACGGATTAGCCAGGCTTTTTCGTGGTCGGATGACCTGAAATCCGGTGCCTTGGTTATGTAACGCAGAAAGCAATCCTGCACCGCATCCTGAGCGTCGTCACAGTTCTGAAGCATAACGGTGCACAGACGGTAAAGACTGTTGCCGTATTCTTCAACGGCACGCTCCGGGTCAGGCACGATTTTTTGTTTATCGGCGGGCAAATCATCGCCTCCTCTCAAAAAAGCAAAATCACCTTTGCCTTTCACTACATAAACGGATGAGAAAGACAAAAGGTGACATAAAATTTTTATTTTTGGTAAACTTTTATAATTTCGCCAACATACATTTTGTGATAATCCTTGTTGGCATAGTTATTTTCTATTGAATTATCCGCAAAGCCTGCGGGGTCAATAAACTGTGAAGCCATTTTACGGCACACAAGGGTATATTCCGCCTGCTCAAAGGTAACTCCTCCGTCGGTGAAAACGGGAGTAAGACCGCAGACAGCCGCTTTATCGATATCTCTGCCGCTTTTCGAGCCGCAGAGTTTCAGCGCATCTTTGTATTCGCTGCCGTAGAAAGAGAGTGTGAAAATATCTTCTTTCTCGGTGAATTCATAGGTGTATCGCTGAGGACGGATGAATACAAATGCCGCATCCTTGCCCCATATTTCGCCCAGGGCACCCCAGCTTACGGTCATTGTGTTGAAGCTGTTTTCGTTGCCTGCGGTAACAAGACCCCAGCCGTCGGAAATAAGCTCAACGGGACTTTTTTTGATATCTCTGATGTTTATTTCTTTCATAAATACACGCCTCCGTAAGTTAAGTATAGCACATCACAGCCGAAATGAAAAGTGATGTTAATATTAATAATATGTAAATATTTCATAATTTATTGAAATTCGCAAAGATAAATGATAAAATATGAATTTGTAACAGACAGAAAAGGAGGATAAGCGTTTGGATAAAGAAAATTTGAACGGTATTCCCGAAGAAGAAACAGCAGAAATACTCCCTGACGAAGAAACGGTGCAGGAAGAAAACGCAGAAGAAGTGCAGGAAGAAACGGTTCAGGAAGAAGAATCCGAACAGATGGAAGAATCGGTTGAGGAAACCGAAGAAACCTGTGAAGAAGAAAACCGTGAGCCTGCGGAAATCTGCCCCGTTTGCGGTGAAAGAGAGGTTGCGGAAGACAGCGACTACTGCATTGAATGCGAAACAAAAATGCTCAAGCGCAGAATACCCCTTATTGCGTGGCTGAGTGCCTTTGTCGCGTTGGGTTTCAGCGTGTTTGCCTTTGTGCTGGTGCTTCTTGCAAGTGCACCTTCACTGCAGGTTATCAAGGGCGATACCTTCGCAAAGAACAAAAACTGGTACGGCGCATATACCGCATATGCCGATGTGCAGACAATGGCTGACGAAATAAACAGCATTCTGGGCATGGAATCTCAGTATACAAAGGTCGGTATGGGCGTCAATAAACGCATTATCAATGCAGTTGCAAATTACAGCAGCCCCATTGATGCTTATTATGTTGCACAGAATATGCTGGGAAGCACCAAGGTCGGTGAGCTTGGCTTTGTGAAGAAGTATAAAGCAGTCAGTGAGGAGCACGACGCTACCTTTGACCTTATTGAAGAAACCCTCAACAAAGCATATGACGAAAAGCCCGATGCTGAAAAAATCTATGCTGAGCTTGATTCCTTCAAGGGCAAGGAAGGTGTTACCGATCTTTATATCGATTTCTATAAATTTGCGGTTGCGGATTTGTTGAAATCCGATGTGAATTATCAGGTTGAAATCCTCAAAGACCTTGAAGAATCCGCACTTGCAACGGGCAAGGACTACGGCTGGATTTATTATCAGCCAATGGCGGAAACTCTTGCGGCGGCAGGCAAAGGCGAAGAAGCGGTTGAATATCTTGAAAAGATAATCAGCAACGACACCTCAAAATACGATGCATACAGCCTTAAAATGGATATTGAGCTTGATTCGGGCAACAAGGATGCGGCAAGCAAGACTCTTGCGGAGTTCAAGGTCAACAACGAAGAAACCGAAACCGCATATATGCTTGAAATCGTTTATCTCAGAAGAACCGCTCAGCAGGATAAGGCAAAAACACTCTGCCTTGAAGCGATTGAAAGCTATGAATCAATTCCCGAACTTCACCGCCAGCTTGCTCTCGTTTATCTGGCAGACAGCGACTATGTGAATGCTTTTGACTCAATGATGCTTGCATACAACTATGCATATTACATCTATCAGTCAACCTATGATACAAGCACTCTGGACGACCCTGCGTTCTACAACACCCTTTATCTGAGTGCATATCTTTTGAAAAACAGCGACAAGATGGACGAAGAATATTCGGAAGATATAGAGGAAATCCTCGGTCAGTTTGAGGAAAGCGTTCTTGAAGATGTAACAAAAGAAATTATCGCAGGCAAAAAGACTGCGGCACAAGTTCTTACGGAAGGAGAGTGTGACCTGGCATGACAGCTCTTTATATAGCTTCAAAAATTCTTACATTCCCCGGTGCCTATATCAAAGGCTTCTGGGAGCATCTGACCTGCAAAATGCTGGGTCTGCCCGTAGAAGTGCCCGGATATCTCCGCATAGACGAAGCCTGCGGTCATGTTGACCATACACTTGCTTCAAAGGGCTTTGCGGCATATCTTCTTGCAACCGGTCCCGCATTTATGAATTTCAGTGCAGGCTTATGGATTTTCCTTGCAGGTTTTATGAATCTCAGATATATGGGTATTACACCTCAGGATTCCGTTGGACTTTTCGTGCTCTATGTTCTTATGACATATGTGGGTGTATCAATGCTTTGCAACGTATTTCCTCTTGTTGAGGACGCAATGAATCTTCACGATTTGCTCTACCGTCAGAAAAAGGGCAACGCAATCGGCAGAATTCTTGCATATATCCCAACGGTTATTACCTATGCAGGTGCATATGCGGAAAAATACTGCATCACAACGCTTCTCTGGATAATCGTTCTTGTAATCAGCTTTGTGTTTTAAAAGAAAACCGACCCTGCCGCAAGGCAAGGTCGGTTTTTGGCGTCCTCGGCGGGATTCGAACCCACGGCCTTTCGCTTAGGAGATCCTCCAGAAGCAGTTTTTGGGTTCCCTTCCAAGGTGCCCTAATCCCTTATATATCAACGATTTCACGCATTATCGAGTTAATCTGTTCCCTTAAAATATCGGCTGATTTTTGCTGTTTTTTCACGTTCCTGTTAGCAGGCTGTTAGCAAAAAGGCTGTTTTTTGGGTAATGACATCGAGTTAATCTGTTCCTATCGCTTCCAAAAAGAGATTTTTTTGAGTTTTATACATCAATCTAATTGTAAACATATTTTAATTCAAAAGTCAATCGATAACAAAAAACTTCTCGTCATAATAGCATTACTTTATGGTATGAAAATATAGTATTTAAAACATTATAACTACGCTAATTAGCTGTCCGTTTCTAACTGATAGAACGGGCAGCTTTTTTTGTTTTTCAAAAAAATTTTTTTGAAAACTACCCCCCCAAATGGCACTTCCCAGTGCATATATAGTGAAGGGTATTTTTCCAAAGCCTTTCACGAACATTGAAAAGTGAATAAGTCACTCACATAGGACTTTATTTCTGATGAGTAGCTACGGTAGCAGGTACGCCTTGATTTCCGAAAGTGGAAAGAGCGATAACCCCTGCACGATTATCGGATTGCAACCGATATGGCGATGACAGTCAGAATGATAATGATACTTCTCTACGGAGCTGGCGGAGTACCCGGCAGAGGTGAGATTCCTATGATACGGTTTAGCAAACTGTAACCTATGTGTTTCCCATAAAGCAAAAGCTATGCAGGGGTGTCGAGGACAAATACTGCATTTAACATAAGACCGATTCGCCAAGAATGGGTTTCGGTCTATTACATAGCCGTTCAATAACATTGTCGGCTATCTTTAAAATGAAAGGAGAGATAAGAATGTATATTCTCGATGGACTTT
>SVOC01000028.1 GCA_015066625.1 Oscillospiraceae bacterium | reverse complement strand
AAGAAATCCTTGCCTGTGCCGTTTTTGCCGACAGCAGCTAAAACCATAATAATTACCTCCAAAAAATTTATTGATTAGATTTTACCTTATAAAAGGCTGTTTGTCAACATTATTTGGTTACCTTGTGAACATCTTCTTCCTTGCCGAGAACAAGCAGATGTTCGTCCTTTTCAAAGCGTCTGTCACCGCTGATAACGGGCTTTACTTCGCCGTCCTTCTTTGTTGCAAGCACGGCAAGGTTATATTTAACGCGGAAATTCAGTTCCTTGACAGTCTTGCCCACCCATCTGTCAAGAACATCAATTTCATAAATGGAATAATCGCTGCCCAGGCTTATAAAATTAAAAATGTGCTCACTGCTTTCGGTAACGGCGTAACGCTCCGCCATATTCTTTTCGGGGTAGATAACCTCATCCGCACCGTTGCGGAGCAGAAATTTTTCCTGAATATCTCTGTCTGCCTTGCTGATAACCTTTTTTGCGCCGCATTCTTTGAGCTGGCTTGTGATTTCAAGGCTGTTCTGGAAGTTTTCACCGATGCACACAAAGCAGGTGTCAAATGAGGGAATATCAAAGGTTTTCAGCACCTCAATGTTGGTGCAGTCGCCGATTTTTGCGCTGACAACATAGGGGAGCATATCCTCAAGCGCTTCTTCGTTCTGGTCAACAATCATAATTTCGCAGTCTGTTTCTGCAAGACTTCTGCAAAGATGATGTCCGAAATGACCCATACCTATAATAAGAAATGATTTCATAATTTTCACCTATCCAATCGTGATTTTTTCTCTGGGATTTTTTACGGGCGGAGCAGCTTTCTTTTCCATCAGAGCAAGGGCGAACGAAACGCTTCCTACTCTGCCGCAGAACATCAGGAATGCAATAATCAGCCTTGATGCCGTTGCAAGGTCACGGGTAATGCCCGTTGTCATACCTACCGTGCCGATTGCGGATGCACATTCAAAAATAACATCGCCGATGTTAAGGTGCGGCTGAATTGCAAGAATTGCGATAATACCGAAAATTGCAAGGCTCATATTTGTGAAAACAACAGAGCTTGCCTTATGGATTGCATCCTTTTCAAGCCGTCTGCCGAATATGCCCTTTGACTGCCTGCGGGTTATGCCGTTAAAGGTTGAAATTGCAATAACCGCAAGGGTTGTTGTTTTGATACCGCCTGCGGTTGAACCGGGTGAACCGCCGATAAACATAAGAAATACGGTCAGAATTTTGCTTGCAGGTGCAAGTGAAGCGGTGTCCGTTGAGTTGAAGCCTGCAGTCCTTGCGGTTACGGAATCGAAAATTGCATTGAGTATGCCGTGACCTGCCGTAAGCCCCTCGTTTGTGAAATTCCTTTCAAATACGAAAAAGAGAATTGCAGGCACAACAAGAAGTATTGCAGTGACCGTCAGCACTAATTTTGTGTGAAGCTGCCAACGCTTGAATTTCAGTTTTTTGACGCTGATGTCATCCCATACAAGAAAACCTATGCCTCCGATGATGATAAGTGCGGAAAGCGTAAGTATCACAATGGGGTCGTCGGAAAATTCGACAAAAGAACAATATTTGCCGTAATATGCGCCCATCAGGTCAAAGCCGGCGTTACAGAATGCGGATATCGAATGAAAAACCGAATACCATATGCCTTTGCCCCAACCGAAACGGGGGATAAACCTTGTTGCCAGCAGAAGTGTACCCGTACCCTCAAAAATCGCCGTGCCTGCGGCAATTTTTCCTGTAAGAGCTGCAATGCCGCCGATATGCTCCGTGTTAATGCTTTCAACCATAATTTCACGGGCACGCAGACCCATTTTCTTTTTAAGAAGCATTGAAAACAGTGTTGCAATGGTCATAAATCCGAGACCGCCCACCTGAATGAGACAGATTATGACAATCTGACCGAAAAGGGACCAGCTTGTTGCCGTATCCGCAACCACAAGCCCCGTAACGCAGCTTGACGAAACCGCCGTAAAAAGTGCCGTCACAAAGCCTGCACCTTCGCCGCTTTGCGATGCAACGGGAAGCATAAGCAGAATCGTGCCCAATGCGATTATGGAAATAAAGCCAAGTGCAATTATTCTTGTTTGTGAAAATTTTCGTTTGAGTTTCATTTTGCAACCTCTCGGTTTTTATTGAATAAATAATACCATATAAGTTTATATTTTTCAACAGTGCTTGAAATTGATTTTGATGAGTGATAGAATAGTTATGGTGATAACATGGAAAAATACATTGATTTACACACACATTCTCTTAAATCCGACGGGTCGATGACTCCTGCCGAGGTTGTCCGTGAGGCGAAAAGGGCGGGTCTTGCCGCCATAGCACTCAGCGACCACGATACCGTTGACGGTCTTGATGAAGCCATTGCCGAAGGCAAAAAACAAGGTGTTGAGGTTGTGCCTGCCATTGAATTTTCGGTGATTTCAAAAACAGAAACTCACATTCTGGGTTATTTTATTGATTATAACAATCCCGACCTTCAAAAAATGCTGAAAGAGGTTGTGGAGCTGAGAATTCAGCGAAATTATGTGACAACCCAAAGGCTCAACGAACTGGGCTTTGATATTACTCTTGAAGAAGTGCGTGCCCTTGCACCCAATAATTTTGTGGGCAGAGCACATTTCGCACGGGTTCTTATGGATAAGGGCTACACCCAAAGCGTCAAAGAGGGCTTTGATAAATATATGTCCGTGGGCAAATATGCCTACTGCGAAAAGCAAAGGCTTACCGCCCGTGAAGCCGTGGAGCTTATTGCAAAATGCGGCGGAATTTCATTCCTTGCCCATCCTCACCTTACAAAGCTTCCCGATGACGAGCTTCGTGAATTTCTTAAAGAGCTTAAAGGCTACGGGCTCAGCGGTCTTGAAGGCTATTATACGGACTACACTCCCGAAATGCAGGAGAAATATCAGAATATGGCAGCAGAGTTGGGGCTGATGATATGCGGCGGCACGGATTTTCACGCAAAAATGAAGCCTCATATCTCAATCGGCACGGGTCTGGGAAATATGAAAATTCCGTATTCGGTGCTGGAAAATATGAAGAAAAAACTTAACAAATAACAAAAGCAGGGACTGACGTAAAAATCAGTCCCTGTAATTTTTATAATCAGGTACGGGCAAAGCCCGTCGTTAATTACGAATTACGCATTGCGAATTAAGAATTATTTATCTCTGAACTCTGCCTGAGCCGTCGCCGCCTGCAAGCTTTTCAACCTCTGCAACGGAAACTCTGTTGAAATCACCTTCAACGGAATGTTTCAGTGCAGATGCCGCAACCGCAAATTCGATTGCACTCTGTGTATCCTTGCCGCTGAGAAGTGCGTAGATAAGACCGCCTCCGAAGCTGTCACCGCCGCCTACACGGTCAACAATGTGAAGGTGGTATTCCTTTGAGAAGCAGTAGTTTTCGCCGTCATAGAGCATACCTGCCCAGTCGTTGTCACTGGCAGAAATTGATGTTCTCAGTGTGATTGCAACCTTTTCAAAGCCGAATTTATCCGCAAGCTGCTTTGCAACGGATTTGTAGCCTTCCTTGTTAAGCTTGCCGCCGTAAATATCGGTGTTTTCAGCCTCAATGCCGAAAACATCCTTTGCATCCTCTTCGTTTGAAATGCAGACGTCAACATACTTGCAAAGCTCGCTCATTGCCTCTCGTGCTTCTGCCCTTGTCCAGAGCTTGCCTCTGTAATTAAGGTCGCATGAGATTTTAACGCCCTTTGCCTTTGCAGCAATACAAGCCTGCTTGCAGATTTCAACAAGGTTTGCACCCAGTGCGGGAGTAATGCCCGTGAAGTGGAACCAGTCTGCGCCCTCAAAAATTGCATCCCAGTCGAAATCCGAGGGGTCAGCCTCCTGAATTGCGGAATGTGCTCTGTCGTAGATGCATACGCTGCCGCGCTGTGAAGCGCCTTTTTCAAGGAAGTAAATGCCTACTCTGTCGCCGCCGCGTACGATTTTGCTTGTGTCAACGCCGAAGTAGCGAAGTGAATTAACAGCTGCCTGACCGATTGCGTGAGCAGGAAGCTTTGTTACGAATGCTGAGTCAAAGCCGTAATTTGCAAGTGAAACGGAAACATTTGCTTCACCGCCGCCGAAGGTAGCCTGAAGCTGGTCATCCTGAAAGAATCTGTAATATCCGTTGGGTGCAAGGCGAAGCATGATTTCGCCGAAGGTAACTACTTTTGCCATTATTTTCTTGCCTCCTTAACTATCTGAACAGACTGCTTGCAAAGGTCGATGATTTCGTCCCATTTCTGATTGTCGATAAGGTCTGCGGTAACCATATATGAGCCGCCGCAAGCCGCAATAACGGGGCAGGAGAGATATTCACCAAGATTTTTAAGTGAAATTCCGCCTGTGGGCATAACCTTGAACATGGGGAAGGGAGCACTCATAGCCTTGATTTTTGCAAGACCGCCGCTCTGCTCGGCAGGGAAGAATTTAAGCACATCCAGACCCAGTCTGTATGCGGTGTGATAATCTGTGGGAGTGGTGCAGCCTGCATAGATGGGAACGTTTTTACTCTGACAGTACTTAACGATTTCTTCGTCAAGACCGGGAGTAACAATGAATTTTGCGCCTGCTGCAACAGCCTCGTCAACCTGAGCAGTTGTGAGCACGGTGCCTGCACCTACAAGCATTTCGGGAACATTTTCGCTCATAAGTTTTATAGCGGTTGCCGCACCTGCTGCACGGAAGGTAACCTCGGCAACGGGTACGCCGCCTTCAACGAGAGCCTTTGCAAGGTTAACGGAATCCCTTTCGGGGTTGTTGAGCTTTATTACGGGCACAACGCCGATTGACATTATTTTTTCCGAAATCTGATTCATATATAATCCTCCAAACAAAAAGAATAATTGCGAATTACGAATTACGCATTGCGAATTGCTTTTTCACAAGCTTCGAAAAGTCCGTTGATATATGCGGCACCCAGTGCACGGTCATAAAGTCCGTAGCCGGGCTTGCCTGTTTCACCCCATATCATTCTGCCGTGGTCGGGTCTTACGTAACCGTCAAAGCCTGTTTCAACAAGAGCCTTTGTGATTTCATACATATCAAGGCTTCCGCAGTCTGAAAGATGTCCGCTTTCTTCAAAGCTGCCGTCGGGCATAATGAGGATGTTTCTCATATGCATAAATGCAATTCTGTCCATTGCGCTGTATTTGCGGACCATTGCAACAACATCGTTTGATGCGGCGCAGCCAAGGGAACCCGTGCAGAGGCAAAGGCTGTTTGCAGGGCTGTCAACGATAGCCAGCATTCTGTCAAGAGCTGCTTCGTCTGTGATAATTCTGGGCAGACCGAAAATGGGGTAGGGGGGGTCGTCGGGATGAATAGCCATTCTTACGCCGCATTCCTCCGCAACGGGAACAACCTTTTTAAGGAACTTTTCAAGGTTTGCCCAAAGACCTTCCTGACCGATTTCGCCGTATGCGCCGATAAGCTCACGGACCTCATCCTGAGTGTAGCTTGAATCCCAGCCGGGCAGGTGAATGTCATCTTTAAGAGGGTCAAGACCCTTCATCTGCTCCCAGTACATAACAAGGCTTGTTGAGCCGTCGGGAGCAGCCTTATCAAGCTGAGTGCGTGTCCAATCGAAAACGGGCATAAAGTTATAGGTAACGCACTTGACGCCGTATTTTGCACAGCGGCGGATATTTTCGCAGTAAACATCGATAAGCTTATCAACATCGCCTCTGCCAAGTTTAATATCCTCGTGAACGGGGATTGACTCAACAACGTCAAAAACAAGGCCGTTGTTGTCGCACTGTTTTTTCATTTTTGCAAGGCTTTCTTCGGGCCAGACTTCGCCGGGCTTAACATCGTAAACCGCGCTTACAATGCTTTTCATATTGGGAATCTGGCGGATATATTCAAGTGAAACGGGGTCGGATTCGCCGTACCAGCGGAATGACATTTTCATAATACTGTCCTCCTGAATTTTGATTCGGGCGCAAAGCCCTTATTTTACACGATAATTATATCACGCTGCTACGTCAATGACAATGTAAATATTATTGAAATTTTCGTATTTATTTATGTTATTTTAAAAATTTTTCTTGTAATTATTGTGCATTTATTATAAAATAATGATGTAAACCATATTCCAAGGAGGTTTTTCAATGCCTACATCAAGTATCACCAAAATCAAAACCAAGAGGAGCAACCTTTTTCTCCGTGTTGCCAAGGGACATTTTGCAACAAACCATTCCCACAGCAACTACTATATTGACGTTGCCGCACAGAAATCCCGTCTTTCGGAAGCAAAGGCAGTTGCGCAGGAGCTTTGCAGCAACGGTCGTTACAAAGTAAATATTATTGATACCATCCTCTGCCTTGACGGTACAGAGGTTATCGGTGCATGCCTTGCTGATGAGCTTACGAAAAACAACATTATGAACATAAACGCTCACCAGACCGTTTATGTGGTAACTCCCGAAATGACAAGCAGCTCGCAGCTTCTTTTCAGAGATAACATCGTGCCTATGATTAAGGGTAAGCACGTGCTTGTGCTTGCTGTTTCCGTTGCTACGGGCGGCACCGTAAAGGCGGCTATGGAAGCCGTTAAGTATTACGGCGGCGAGGTTGTGGGCGTTGCTTCAATCTTCTCGACTGCAGAAGAGGTTGACGGCTATGCAGTTAATTCCGTATTCAACCCCAAGGATTTGCCCGGCTATTTCGCAAGCCCCTCCCATGAATGTCCTCTTTGCAAGGAAGGCAAGCGCATTGATGCCCTTATCAACAGCCACGGATTTTCAAAGTTATAAAAATTTAAAACCCTCGGAAGGCTCCGGGGGTTTCAGATTATGAAAGCGTGATAATATGAATTTCAGAATTTCAGGCGGCAACAAAAATGCCGATATAAAGTTAAATCAGAAAAAAGACGGGGATATTCTTTATCTTACGGTCAATATGACCCTGCCTTCACCCGAAATCCCCGAAGCTTTCAAAATCGAATGGAATTTCAGTGCAAGCGATTGCTGTTCAACCTGGAATCCCTCTCTGCTTGATATCCACGGCCTTGCCTTTGATTGGAGTAAGCTGGCGGTGAAATCCCGCCTTGCATCCTGGATGCCCATGCAGTCACTTATTTCAAATGACGGCAGAAACAAGCTCTGCATTGCGGTGTCGGATGTGGATACTCCCATGAGCATCAGAACGGGTATCCGCGAAGAAGACGCAACCCTTGCCTGCGAAATCGAATTTTTTATTCTGCCCACCGCACCTGCCGAAGAATACACTGCGGTTGTAAGGCTGGATATGCGTGATGTTCCTTATTACGACAGTATTTATGATACCGCCGAATGGTGGGAAAACGAATGGGGCTACGAGCCTGCATATGTGCCTGAAAGTGCAAAGAATCCTATGGATTCACTGTGGTACAGCTTCCATCAGATGCTTGACAGAGATGAAATTCTGAAAGAGTGCAGGGCATCCCGTGAAATCGGTCTTGAAACCGTAATTATCGACGACGGCTGGCAGACCGACAATAATAACCGCGGCTACGCCTACTGCGGCGACTGGCAGGTTGCGCCCCGAAAGATGGGCGATATGGCAAGCCTTGTTGATGAAATACATAAAATCGGAATGAAGGTTATCCTTTGGTATTCCGTGCCGTTTATGGGTGTTTATACCGAAAAATTCAAGGAATTTGAAGGAATGTTCCTTGAAGGCTCGGGGGATGACAAAACCTTCTTCGGTCTTGACCCCAGATACAAAAAGGTGCGTGAGTATCTTGTCGGTATATACAAAAAAGCTGTTACCGATTGGAAGCTTGACGGTCTGAAGCTTGATTTCATTGATTCCTTTGTGCTCAAAGGCAAATCCCTTCTGCCCGACCCGAAGCGTGACTGCCAATCCCTTGAAAACGCAATCCACCTGCTTATGAGTGAAATCAGACGGGAGCTTATTGCAATAAATCCCGAAATTATGATTGAATTTCGTCAGTCATATGTGGGACCGTCAATCCGCAAATACGGCAATATGCTCCGTGTAGGCGACTGCCCCTGCGACATTCTCAAAAACCGTATAGGCATTATAAATCTGCGCATGACCTCAGGCAAAACCGCCGTGCATTCCGATATGATAATGTGGAATGTTGAGGATACAGTTGAGAATGCGGCTTTGCAGTTTGCAAGCATTCTTTACGGCGTGCCTCAGGTTTCGGTGCGTGTTGATAAGCTGCCCGAAGACCACCGCAGAATGCTGGAATATTATATTTCATTCTGGAAGAAGTACAAGGAAGTGCTTCTTGAAGGCAGGCTGACGGCGAAAAATCCCGAATGCAATTACAGCCTTGCAAGCTCTGTGCTGGGGGATAAGGCGGTTATAACCGCTTTCACCAATCCCGTTGCGGAAATTTCAACCCCAAAGGCGGTTGTTGTGAATGCTTCAATGCACAAGGAACTGATTATCAGAGATGCACAAGGCAAGGGTTATAAAACCGTCAACTGTATGGGCGAAGAAATCGCAAGTGGCACAATTACCGCAGACCTTACGGCAATACCCGTACCCAAGGCAGGAATGGTGTTTATAGGGTGATGATACCCGAAACACCGTGAAATAAAAATTTATGAGGTGAGTTTATGTTTGAAACATTTTTGACGGAAGTCCTGAAACTTGCTCCCAGACAGATGTGGGGCGTTGAACAGCAGTGGTTCTATTTCACTCAGATTTTTACATCTTTTTCGCCAAAGAAAATAATTGCATCCATTCTTGCGATTATTGAGCTTTTCGGCCTTACAATTCTTGATTTGCCCGTAACACCCAGAGGTCAGGAGCTTGACCTTACGGGCTACAGCCTTGTGTTTGAGGATGAATTTGAGGGCACAGAGCTTGATACTGAAGCCTGGAAATACTGCAACAGCGGTGTCCGCCGCGGAGGCTACCGCGCACCGAGTCAGGTTGAAGTCAAGGACGGCAACTGCGTTATTACCGCTGAATATCTTGAAGACGGCGAATTCGGTGCAGGTTGGTATGCAGGCGACCTTGCCCTTCGCAAATGGTATAAGCAGGGCTATTACGAAATCCGCTGCAAGGTAAACGACGGCGGCGGATTCTGGAGCGCATTCTGGATTCAGGCGGCTCATCCCTATGAGGCAGAGTATTCAAAGGGCGGCATCGGCGGTGCAGAGCTTGACATTTTTGAAGCAAACTGCTGGGACGACCCCCTGTCAAGGAATTCCGTTTCACAGACAATACACTGCGCAGGTGTTGACGGTGAGCAGGAAGGCTTCCAGTCAATGCTTCTCGGCTTCTTCAAGGGTAACGATATCTATAACGAATACAATACCTACGGTCTTGAATGGACCGAGGATGAATACATCTTCTATGTGAACGGTGTTGAAACCCGCCGCACATCCTTTGGAAACGGAACATCTCAGGTTGAAGAAGAAGTGAGAGTTTCTCTTGAAGTGCCCGATGCAGAACTTCTTGAACCTCTCGATAAGGATACCCACCATTCGGAATACGTTATAGACTATGTAAGAATTTATCAGAAATAATCAGGAGAGAGAAGCAGTATGGATAAAATAGCTTACGGCATTTCCTTCATCGTAATGATGTTTTCAATTCTTTTCAACACAATTGATGCAGCTTTGCTTACAAAAGCACCCGAACCTCTGACAGAGCAGGCGCTTGTTGAAATGCAGGATAAATTTGATGAAAAAGAGCTTGCGGACGAAATAACAGTTGTCAGACTTTCTGCTCTTACCCACGCACAGCGCCACGCAATTATTGCATTGCAGGGGCTTGTGGCAAGGGATAAGCCTCAGATATTCATTGATTTCGGTTACGATGCCAACGATTATTCCATCAGTGAATTTGAGAAAGCGGGTTACAGAATTTCGTATAACGATGAATCGGGCAATCCCTGGAATTTTGCTTCTGTCGTTACAAAGTTCAGGTCGTATATTGCTGACAGCGGCTACACCCTTTATGCAACAACAGAGGATCACGGTCAGCTCAACACCGCAATAAATCTTGCCACACTCAACAGCTGGCTTCCCGTTACACCTGCGGATGAAGAAACGGTTATTCAGCTTGGTCTTACGAAAAAAGCCGATATCAGCGGCGATAACATCAACCTTAAATATCTGAAAAATTTCTACAAGGAACATAAGGATGAATTCCGTAACGATGCTCTCGTTCATATGTATCACTACGCTATGGGAATGAGAGATTTTGCCGTTCAGCAGAAAATTTTTGTGTTGTATATTGAGGATGCGGATTATGAAGGAAGACTTTTCCGTGACAGTATTATGAGGGAGCTTGAGCCTTCGGCATCAATTTTCGGGTGGTGTCAGTATGAGATTAAGTTCACCGAATCCGCATCGCGCTACGGTCATTATGTAATTCCTTCCGACCATTCATACAATTTAAGCATTCTTTCATCATTCGATACGGCAGAAAAGTTTGATTCCGCCTTTGACGGCGAGGTTCAGCTTGATGCCGATAAACACTATGTTGCAATCGTTTACAGTGACGGTGATAATCTGCAATGGATTCAGAACGGTTTCAGCGAATTCCACACCTGGCAGGGCTACGGTCTGGACACTCCCGTAAGCTGGACCTTCCCGCCCATTGCTTCACAGCTTGCAGGCACCGATGTTAACAGAACTCTTGCAAAACCGGAAAATGCAACGTTTATCACAGGTCCCAGCGGCGGCGGCTACGCAAGAATTATGAATATGAATTCAAAAGAGCTTGCTGCTTTTTCGGATTACACCGCATCGGTTATGCTTGATTCGGGTCTTGAAGTTATGACTCTTCTCGATGAAATAAAGTACAGCAACTTTGATTCGTCAATGCAGAAAAGACTTGGCTATTTTTCAAGATATGATAATATCAAAGGCGGAATTCTTCAGCTTGACCCCGATAATTATGCAGGTGGCGGCGGCAGAGTTTACTTCTCTGATGACAAGCCCTTTGTTACCGTAGGTTTCAGCCTCTGGCATCCCAGCGGAGATGCGGCACAGGTATCAAATGAGTGGCTTGCGGAGCAGGCGGCAATCGTAAATAAAAAGCCTGCCGATATAAAAACAATAGGCGGCTATACCGTAATCAATGTTCATCCGTGGACGGTAGGCCCCGATGACCTTGCATATTTCATCAGTCAGCTTGATGACGGCATTGAGGTTGTTGCTGTTGACGAGCTTCTCGCGGCAGTTGAGCAGAATATTCCCCACGAATTTGCTCAGCCCAATTGATAAAAACCGAATTATAAAAGCAAAAGCGGTTGTAAGGTTTGCTCTTGCAACCGTTTTTTGATTGTCATGGTTTGCCAAATCTTGCAAAATTACTCGGTTCTGTGTTGACATTTGGTTTAAGAGCATACGGTGAACAGGGTAAAGTTGACAGTAAAAACAGCCCGTGATATGATAGAATTGATTCATATAAATAAGAATTTGTA
>SVOC01000004.1 GCA_015066625.1 Oscillospiraceae bacterium | reverse complement strand
ATGAAACAGAGGAGTATTTTGACTCTCTGAATTCTGCTTTAAACGGTGGTTCTACTGTGGTTGCATCTGTTCCACCACATTGGAGAAATCCGAACTTAATGCCAATCGGCACCGGGTTCGGATTTTTTATTCGGGATATCTGTTTTCTCATCACGTAAAAAATCCACGGTTCATATGAGCCGTGGATTTTTGTTTTTTATTTCTGCGAATATTTATCAATGGTATCCATAAGGAAGGCATATGCCTTCGGTGTTCCGCACACATAGCTTGACTGATGCTCATACTGAGTGGGGTTGCCGTCCCAATCCGAGCTGATTGCGCCGCTTTCTTCAAGCATAAGAGTGGCTGCAGCGTAATCCCAGGGCTTTATGTTGCGCTCAAAATAACCGTTGATTTTTCCCGCCGCAACATAGGCGATAGCAAGCGCGGAAGAACAGATTCGCCTGATATCAAGGCAGTTTCTGAACACTTCCTTGCCCAGAGCAAAACTTTCATCCGTAAACTGTTTTTTGGTGGAGCCTGCACCGAATTCGATAAGACAGTTCTCAAGTTCACGGTCTTCGGGCTTTTTCAGTTTCTCACCGTTATAGTAAACACCTTCACCGCGTTTACAGGTGAAAAGGTCGCCGTTGTAAGGATTGAAGATAACTCCGAATTCGACCTCTTTGCCGTTGAAATAGGCTAAAGATACCGAACTCATATTGTAACCGTAAACAAGGTTTGTTGTGCCGTCGATAGGGTCAAGAATCCATCTTTTTTCCGCTATTTCACCGTCTTCTTCTTCGCTCATAAATCCGATTTCGGGGGTCAGTTCCCTCAGTTTTTCTTTTATGAAATTGCTGATTTTCAAATCAACAGCCGTAACATAGTCAGCAGCACCCTTCATATTGATTTCAGAGCGTAAAGTATCGTCAAACACAAACTGTGCCGCTTCTTTAACCAAATCTATTATTGCCTGATAATTCATAAATAAGACCTCCTACTTTCTCTCTATAACATCAGAGCGATTGTCCAGCAAGAACTCGTCGCGGTCACACGCATTGCGGAAAATGAATATTCTTCCCAGCTTGGGAGAGGGGGCTTCGTCGTGAAATTCGCCTTCTATGAAGTTTGTCTCCTTCTGAAAAACATCGATGTTAAAGTCGTGAATACCACGGTTGATTCTTTTTACTTCCTTTGAACTGAAAGAGCTGTCAAAAGTACGTCTGGAATTGAAGATGCCGAATATTTCGCCGTTTTCCCGAAGGGTATACTCACCCACAAAGTGTGAGCTTTTCATCTTATTTTCCACAAAAGCGCCTTTTTGTGTATCATAGCGGATAATGTTATAATTATAACCTTCCATATGAAGCGATTTGTATTCATTGGGTGAAAAATCCTGCTCGATATTTACTGTGCCTATGCGGATATATGTTTCATCTTCTTCGCTTAAATGAACGTGAAACCAGTTGCCTGCAAGGTCAAAAACCCTGTGCTCATGACGCCATTTTTCAAGCTGTTCAGCGGTCAGCTGTGAGTTTTCGATTCTTGTCCAGCCAATACACTTGGCAAAATTGCTGTTGAAAAACTGGCTTATAATTTTTTTGATGGGAAATTCATCGGACACTGCACGGGCAAAGGATATTTTTTCTCTGAATTCTATCTGACGTTTTTCATCCTCGGAAAGAAGAGATTCATCCTTGTTCAGATTCTCAACAAGTTCATCGCACAGAATAACAACAATAGGTTTCCCCTTTTCCATTGCATATTCATATTCCCTTTCGGTCCAGGATATTCCGTTTTTATCGCACGAGCCATAAAACTTACCCATAAGCATTATGAAGAAATCCGATTCATCTATAAGCTCCTGAATATCAGAAAACTCTCCATTGGTGGAAACCGTAAAATGCTCCATTCCAATGGGTAGAATACGTAAATCAAGCAGTGAATCAATAACTATGTTCCGTTCGTCACGAAGCGATTCAAATGCGGAAGAAATAAACGCTGTGTATACTTTGTTCATTACAAATCTCCTTACATTTTTTATTTTCCCCAAATAAACCGTTTGTGTATTAATTCTTTACTGATTAATGAGGATATGCAAAATATTGAGTTCCTCATTAATGTAGTAGCTGTAAGAATTCAGCGTATGATTGCTGTCAATGCTGCTTAACAGGTCGTATATTCCCCTGTTTTCAACCAAGCGTTTGGTAATTGCAGACAAAACCTTTTCATTTTCTGCCTTCAATGCAATTTCAGTCTTTCCTGCTTTGATTGCCGACAGAATATTCTTTCCTATATGCTGAGCATCATATTCTCTGAAATAGTTTTTGCTTCTTACAAAATAATTGCATTTTGTTGCCGTACAAACAGGATAAAGGTCAGCTTTGCTTATGTTCCTTGACTTCAACAACTCAGCTGTTGTTATGCAGAAATAATCGTAAGATACTCCTGCTTTTGAATTTTTGCGTTCATCGGTATTACTGCGGTCGTCAAAAGTAACATCAACATAGTAATAATCACCTTCAAGCCTGACAATATTCCATGCATGCCACTCACCGTCAAGGCACTGTCCTTTGACATAAGCACATTCTATACCCAGCCTGTTAAGAAGGTATTGGTATGCTCTTGCATATCCGGCGCAAACGGCCTTTTCTTCAACAAAAACGCCGTATATTGAGCGCAGGTTATCAGGCTTATTGTGTCGCTCCGAATCCTTCTCCTGAATATCCAGACCTATTGAATCATAGTCAATAAGCTTTATTATATTCTCGTGAGCAAGCAAAGCAACCTCATAGTCACTCATAGACTCTTTTATACCTGTGACGAAAGGCTTGACCGCCTTCTCAATTTTCTTGTTACGTCTCTTAACTTCGGCACCTGACATACAGTATTTGAAAATTACGTTTTTAACCAAACCGCTGCTCTCGACGGAAATTGCCGCGGGCGGATTACAGCACCAGTAAATATTCGGGTTATCCATAATAACCATATTGAGTATTTCCGTGCAACGGGTATCATCAATATCTTTTACCAATGCGCCCGTTGACTGTGCAAAGCTGCTTATTGCATTGTACAACTGGTCATAAACCGCTTTTTCGTCATCATTCAGAAGGTTGAAATAGAATCTGGGCAGGCTTGCAGGGTCACGCTCTGCAATAAAGGATATGTCATCCTCGCCGTCGGTCTGCCCGCCGTCATTGCCCTGAGTTTTCTTGCCTGCAACCTCAAGGAAATATGCAAAAGTATCCTGACTGCCCCTTTCATCAAGAATCTTCTTCAGTTCGTTGACCGCTTCATTTGTTTCATTAAGCTTTTCAAACGCCTCTGCCTCGGGGAATTTTTTCAACGCATAAAGCGTCTGAAGTTCAACCATAATCGGATGCGCTTCGAACAAATCATCGCCGTCATTGAGAACATTGCAATCCTGCCATATTTCGGTAGTCATCTGTGAAAGCACACTGTATACCGATACCCTGGGCAGGCCGTACTCAACATAAATGCGTCTCTTAACCTTGTTACTATAACCGAGAGGAGTAAGCTTTTTCTGTGAAAATCTCTTCTTTATCTCTTCGGTAGAAACAAAATCAACGCTTATATCATCAGGGAATGTATCCGCCGCCGAAGTTCCTGCTTTGATTGAAGAAAGAACCTCCGCAAAGCATTCATCAAGCTCTTCAAATGTATTTACAGAGCTTTCACAGCATTTTTCACAAATAATTCTGTTATCTTCAAGCTGAACAGACTGCTCCGAATTGAGTGCACAGCAGCAAAAGAAGCAAGTGTTTTTGTCATAAAGTCTAACCAGCTCCGATCTTTCAATTTCGTGATGGAACTGTCTGACAATATGTTCAAGCCTTTCGACATCAAATACCGAAGGCATTTCTTCGTATCCGTATCTGAGATATGCACACGAGCTGTTTTCGGAAGACTGAATCCAGGCAAGGAAATCCGCCACGGTATGAAGAAGGTTTGTTACCATAATACCGTTGCCGTCAACAAGTGTTTCTACCACACCGTTGCCGCCTTGAACATCTTCAATTATTACCAGACGAAGCTTACCCTTCTCTGTTGATTCTTTTGAAGGCTCTTTTCCTCTCGAATCCGCTTCTTCCTTGAAATCTGAATCAAGCTTTGATTTAAGGAAGTCATCCGAAAGTCTGGGATAAAGGTCGCGGATTGCGGTTTCTTCCGCAAAGAATTTATCTTCATCAACATCGTCTTCAAATACGGGACAAACCGAAACACAGCGATACTGCTGAGGAAATACGGTTTTCATAAATTCATTCAGAATAACCGAAAGCAGATATGTTGTCTGGGGTGTGCATTTTTCATTCATATCCAGCTCAAGAACAAGAAGCTTTGTTCTGATATTTCGTCTGATTTTTTCAGAAAGTTCTCTGTCATCGCCGATAGGAATATATTTTGCAAAATTAGGCTTTACAAGGTCTACAGTCTGAACCGCATTTTCTACGGAATAATAACCAACGGTATCTACTGTTACATCAGCGTCGTAAACATACATTCCGAGACGGTTTACAACACTGTTTTTAGTTCTGTAATCGTGCCCGTAACGGTGTGCCAATTCAGCTTCGTTAATGCTGTAAAGTCTGGTCTGAATATACTCGGAAGGTACATTCACACTGGAGCCGGTATCGTCAAGAATTATAACACCTCGGTCAACCATAACATCCTTGATTGTGTAGCTGCGGTTATTTCTTGTTATTGCCTGACCGGGAATAAAGTGCTGAACCGTTTCCTTTTTGAAAATGGAAGTGCTTTCAAAACTCTGTGAATTTGTATACTCAATTCTCACCGTTCCGGTTGATTCCAGAAGGTTTTCAAACATCTTTTCGGAATCCTTGATATATACATAGGTTTTCACTTGATGTTCGGCATTGCGGATTTTTCTGAGACTGTATCTGGGTTCATAGTCATCGTCAGTGTCAAATGCGGTTTTATAGCAAAGCTTTATACAGCTTTCCAGATCCGATGCTTCGTCCGTTGGGGAAGCAAGGAACTCTTTTGCTCTTTTTTCAAATTCATCCTTCTCTATTCCGTTGACAGCATCACAGAGAAGAAGAATGATGCTTGCACGTGCAGGCTCTGCATGTTCGGACATCGTCTGACCAATGAGTTCAAAATGCGAAACATAATCTTCGGCTTTTGATGTGAAATAATCCCTGAGAAGATAAGGCTTGCTTACAACATGAAGCACCGATGACTTCCGACCCGAAAATCTGGAATAATTATATATTGCATTGGGAAGATTGAAGCTGTCATCCGCAACAACCACATATCCTACGGGATATCCCGAAAGATTGCAACTGTTGAGCGTCATTCCCTGAATTTCATTGATCTGACTACTGTAAACTGCGGTATCCGAAATAAGGCTTATATTCGGAACACCGAAATTACTTGCATCCTTTGCGATCTGAACCTCAAGTGCTACCTGATTTGCACCGTTATCCACATAAAGTGTGGAAGCAAGACCCGTATGCCAGATGAAAACATCCGTCTTTGAAGCAAGACCGAATGAATGGAAGGACTCCAGGGGTTCATCTTCAAGATTAAAAAACTGACGCAGACTGTTACTCACAGACTGTATATGACCATTTGAGAAAAATCTGTATCTTACTACCGAATTGGTCTGATGGGCAAAATTCTGCTTAGTTGCACCTGCCAATTTCTTCGCTATAATGAGGCAGTAATAGTTGTTTGCATTCAAAATTTTATCGGCATCCAGCACAAATACATCTGTAAGCTCCTCAAAAAACGCCTTACCGTCAACAAAAAGGCTCTTTTCAAGAAACTGTTCAGGAGTCAGGAACAAAACATCGGGTTTTTTACCTTCGCGAAGCTTTTCGGATGTTCCGAATCTCCAGAACACACAAGGGGTTTTTGTGATCTGTCTGAAACTTCTTTCAAGATACGATATTGAGTTTTCAATTTCTTTCTTATTTTTACAGATAAACAATGCACGTTTACCAAAAGAAAGTGTTATCAAAAGATAATGAACAATATATTCTCCCAACGCAGAATACAGTGACGAATCAAACAAAACATGCTTTCCGTCAAGCATATATTCAATGCTTTGGATATAGTCGTTGTTAACAAATCCTCTTGCTGACCTTATACTCTTGGCTATATTCTGAATGGCAGCATTCTTTTCCGCTATATTGTAGGCACTCTTACCCGTCATAACAGAAGCGTCAAAATTCTTTATGTTGTACTTTGCACTGTATTTGTCAAGAAGGGAAGATTTGATTTCCTCATAGTCTGTTTCGGTGGGTCCGTTATTTCTGCCGATAACGGAAACATTGAGCTTTTCTGCCTTTTCGGGCTCCTTGTGTTTTCCGTCAACAAACCATAACACCTCATACAGAAAGACAAGAGACAGCATGGGATACAAATATATGTTATTAACCAGCCACAATGCAAGTTTGTTGAGCCACAAATCCTGAGGCAGCGGGAAGCAGACAGGAATCAGCATAAGAAGACCGGCAACAAGATAGATTGCCGAAACAATCAGAAGAAAGATTTTAAGCTCCTTTGCCCATCTGAAAGTGCCGGTTTTGACATATTCGTAGTTTTCATTCTCATTGTAGAACAAACCAACGGCTTTCTTCAAAATAAATCTGATCCATTCAACAAAACTTTTAGGTTCTTCTTCGGAAGCATTGATATTTTGGGTTGCCTTATCACTGCCGTTTTCTTCTCCGGCAGACAAATAATCGGAAACTATGATCTCCTCATTCTCGAGTGAACTTTCCCTGTCAAAAACCAAAACGGATTTTTTCCTTAAAATGCGAAGTCTTTTTTCGGAACGGTCCGGCTGATCGGTTACGGCCTTAGCAACCTTCTTCTTTTTGGTTTTATTGGTGTTTGTTTTACCGCTTTGGTGTTCAAAAAACTTTTTATCCAGAAAATCACGGAAAAGCTTCTTGACAACAAAGAAAACAACACAGACAACCAGGTTTGCAAGAAGAATCACAATTACCTGAATTATGTAATTATTTCTGACGGAAGCACCATCAATCAATTTCTGTATAAACTCCAGTTTGAAGAAGCGTACATACAGCTGTTTAAGAATCGATGCAATACACAACAGCACCGAACTCAGCAATGCGGATTCGGCAACAAACAGTATATTTTTCCACCTGTGTTCTTCGTTATAGCTGACCGATGCCAGCGAAAACTTAAACTTTGAAGGAAAAAACGGCAAAGACATTGCAACAAGAACTGCCGCCATTATAACTATTTTCAACAAAAGAAATCTCATTGCAGGTCTTCACCTCCCGATTCTGAATTACCGTTGCTCTGTTTTACGGGCAACACACTGTAAATATGCTTGTTGTTTTCACTGCAAAACGGCTCCTGACCCATAAGAACCAGATTTTTATATTCCTCGTTACCCGAATACTCCGAAGCATCGATTTTGAGCATTGTGAGATAACGCTCCACGGTTTCTCTGAGTTCCTTGAGCTTTGCTATATGGGCATTGCGCATAATTTCTTTAAAAGAATTTTCTTTTTCTCTTCTGAGAAGTTCTTGCCAGAGCAGATAATGGCAATTAGCTTCAACAATGGTATTGCTGTAATATCTGTACAAAGCAATAATACTCTGTTTGCGGTCATTTTCGCTGTCCTCTTTAAGTCTGTCAAGCTTCACCTTTAATTCGTATTTTCTGCGATTTATCGCTGACATATATATACCTGACGCAACAGCATAAATCAACGAAAATCCCAAAGTGAAAATGAGAAAAACAAGAACGGGAACAAACATTTTCTTCTCTGAATATATCTGCATATAGATAAACGGTATTCCGGAGGCAAGAACAGCAACAACCGCACCTATGAGGGAAACAAGATATTTTTTCCCTTTCTTCATCCAGGAATCATACTCGATTACAGTATTTTGCGTTTCAAGAAGAATATTTTTGTTGGGGCACAGACGGTGTTCAACTTCCGTAATTTCGCCGATAAGACGGTTATACTCTGCTTCGTGCTCCTCTGCCAGGAATGCAACCGAATCACACACAGGCTTTTCTCTTTCTGTTTTTATGTTCTCTGCAAATACGTCATCCCCTGCTTCTACCAGACGGCAGAAATCTTCGTTTGTATATCTGTCACGCCATTCCCAGAGAACAAGCATACAGTTTTTGACTATAATGTCATTCTGCTTCTTAATAACCTCGGTATCATAGTTGCCGAAGATTTCTTCAACCGTACTGTAAAATCGCAGATCCACGCCCCGTAATTCAGAGGTATCAACCGTCTGTACAGACTTCTCTTTGACAGAGCTTGACATAATACTCTCGGCAACTTTTTCTTCATCTTCATCCTTATAGATATTCTTTTCAAGCACCATTTTTTTGTGTCGCTTGAACAACTCAGACCTTTTTTCAAAAATGGCGGCAACAGGTTTAAGATCAACCTCTATTTTTTCTTCATCTGAAAAATAACTGTATTTATTCAATGCATTTACAAGCAGTAATCTGATTTCGTTTTCTGTGTACTCAATTATCTCCTCGGAAATTGATTCGTTCTGAATGCATACATATATGTTTGCGTAAACCTTGAAGAAGCCTTCTTTCAGGCTCTGTTCGTTGTCACGGTTGAATTTACAAGTATTTACGGTAATGTAATAGTTTTTTATATTTTCAACTGCCTGCTTTGTACCTGCAGTGCTTTTTTCGGAACAAACAATAATTTTCTCCAGTTCTCCGAGAACAACATCAAACACACTTGCTCTTTCGTGTGATTTTTCAGCAGAACAGGAAACCTCACGGAAAACATCCGTAAAATCAATAAAATCCTCTTCCGAAACAGAACATCTGAGTTTCCAGCTGAGTTCCGTCTTTTTCATTTTCTCCTTCCAACCGAAAAGCTCCGCTATAAGATGCGCTCCGTTATCCGGAGTCTCTTTTGATTCTTCGTTCATATCATCACAACCGCAGAAATCCTCTACCGAGAGGTCGTCTTCTGAGGTAAGCTTGGGTGATGACGCGAGCTTGCTGAGTTTCTGTTCTTTCTTTTTGTCGGATTTCTGAATTTCATTATCATATTCGGGAATATAATCCCTGCATTTTGTGGAGGAATCGGCATAAAATACAGCAGTACCCGCAGGGCACAGATTCATTTCCCGATTAAGTCTGCTCACAAGAGTGGCACCCACATAATGAGTAACCAACTGCTTATAGAGATTTACCGCTTCTATCTCATCGCCACGGGGAAATTCATACATATCAACAAGAACTATAAGGTTATAGTTTCTGTCAACGGTGTCGACATCGGTTATCAATGCCTTTTTGATAACCGATGCCATTTCACTCAGTTCATTTATCTTGCATTCATAGCAAAGAAGGGTATTGTGGTCAAAGGGAGCATTGAACAAAACATCCAATTTTGTCTTTTTGGCTTCTTTTGAAGTGTTTATAAATATTGTCTTCATTTTGTAAAATGTCCCCTTTGTCAATAATCTTTAATCAATCCTCGGGCTGAATGTGTTTTCTGATTTCTGCCTGTGCCCATTCAAATCTTACATCTCCAACAGGTGCAGATATATTAGACTGATTTACTGTAAGGTTTTCATTTGTCACGCCGAATGCAGCTTTTGATTTTGCTTTCGATGTCTTCTTTTTGCTTGCGGTTTTCACAAAAACATCAAGGAAGGAATCCGCAATATGATTGCTTACTTCAATGTAATTGCAGTAAGCCTCGCTTTCCTTGTTCTTCTTTTCAATCTGTCTTGCGTTGTAGGGTGCTTTTGCATACTCCTTGATTGTTTCACAAAGCATCTCTACAATGAGCTCACCGTAATCCTTATCAATTTCAGATTCCTCTGCACTATGAAGAAGCCATGCAAGTTCAAGAACACTGATGTTCTCTTTGGTTTTGAGAACCTTTTCTCTGCCGTTTGCGGACTGACGAAGCTCAACTGCTCTGAAAATGTTATTCTTCATCTGTCTGAGAATACGTGCGTAGTTTGTAATGGCAGCCTTATAGCCTCCCACGGTTTCGCTGTAGATTGCAAGTTTTTCCGCTTCGGCATTGACTTCAGCTTCAAATCTACCCGAATAAACTTCAACGAGGTCCTCGTTGTTAGACAGCCAGGCTACAGCTCTGTTTATGTATCTGTAAGGAATGGGCTTGCCATCAAAGAACATAAGCTCAGGTGCTCTGCCGAGACTTCTGTCTGCATATACAAACTGCGCCATAGAACCTTCCATATGGTAACCGATTGCACCGTGAGTAAGTGCATAAAGGAAGGCTTTTGCCAAATCAAGACGGTGGTCTCTCTCTTTCTTTGAATTGATATAGGGCATTACACCGTGCTTATGCCAACGCTTGTCAAGGTGAGGAGTAAGCGAATATTTCTGAACCTTCTCCATTTCCTGAATTCTTGCAGCGTAATGAGTATAATATTCGCCGCCGCGAAGTTCATCGAATGCAGAAATCTGATAGGGCTGGAGACAATGAACGGTTGCATAACAAAGAATGCTGTACTTATCAACCTTATCGCTCTTGACCGATGTGATTTTTATACTTTGATTTTCAGTGTCTTTTGGAAGATATGATGCTATTCCGCTAAAGAAACCGGAAACGGCGGCTGCTTCGGATGTTCCGCCTACAAGATCCTTTATGCTGTCAAAGACCTGATCGCTGTATGAAATATAGCGATAGGAATTTGAGACTTTTGTTTCTTCCGTATCTTTTCCATCGTTACTGTTCAATATCTTATCATAAGTATCCGTACAATCAAACAGCAAGCAGGGAGCAGATGACTTTACAAGGCTTGCAAATTTTCCGATAATAAACTGGTCAATTCTTGTTTTGGCTTCGGGATTTTCTTCCTTTGTGTAGTTCTGTATATCTTCGGCATTGTCGGGGAAATACAGTCTGTATTCAAGCTGGAGCGCTTTAAATACATCAATGTCAAGATTTTCCTTGATATCCGTATCCGCTTTTGCACCTTCAACAACAATCTGAAGAGTTTTATCGAAAATGTCGCCGTCTGATTTCTTCTTACCGATTTTAAGCACCTTGGAGGCTTTCTTGGCAGCACTCTTCTCTGCAGCCTTGATTCTCATTGAACCGAAAAGAGCCTGATTTATAAGGCTTGCGGTGGCGCCTGCCTGAGTATTGATACCGTTACCGAACTCAGCATAAAGGTATTCTTTTATGTCTGCGCTTGCACACACAAACACATCCGTTGTTGAACGGTCATGCATAGTCTGCTTTGTAGCGGTTGATGCCTCTGCTTTTGCGATAAAGTCATCAATGTTATCAAAGAAGCTTTCATAAACCTCAATAAGATTTGTAACTCTGCCGAGAACCTTTACAAGAGAGAAATAAACAAGTGCATCTGCAAGCACTTCATCAATTTCTTCAAGCTGAAGTTCAAGATTTTCAAAGTATTCGCCTACACGCTTCTTGGTAGCTCTCTTTTTGAAGGGCTTCGAAATCATATCCTGAAGAATCTGTGCGTTGGGTGCAAGTTCTTCATCGTTAGGTGCAAGAATTGTTTTCTGCTGGCCCACAAATTCTTCAACGAGGTATGTGTAGAAATCATCAGCATCATCCGCTGCTGTATCAAAGCCGCTGATTATTTCACGAATTTTAGCCTTCACTGTGCCTGCAAATTTATAAAGAAGATATCTTGCTGCAATGGGATGAATCCATTCTCCCATTTCCTGATTATAAAGCAGGTTGCGTACAAGGCTGATTGAGGCATCTGCCTTGTCGTAGGTACCCCAAAGGTCGCTGTTGTCACAGTAAATACTGTTTGAGAAGGAAATTGAGCTGTCAATAACGTATTCCAGACTCTTCCTGCAATAAGTATCAAGGCTGTTGTCAATATCATTTATTGCAGAAAATATATCTGCATCATCTTCAATGTTTGAAAAATCATCAACATTTGAACAGATATTGGCATAAGTGCTGTTAATGTCAGAAAGTCCGTAGTTCTCTTTCGCAGCAGTAATTCTCTTATCGTTTGCAACTTCTGAGCTTGCTCTTTCAACGATTGAATTAAGAAGAAGATCTGCCAAACAGACTCCGTCTTTTTCAACCATAGGTGAGAGGAATGCCATTTCGCTGGCGTTAACGCTGTTGCTCCTTACCATTGCCTCAAAATCTACAATATAGTTATCAGCTCTTTCTCCGGGCTGAGGAGAATATTTGCTGTAACCCGAAGCAAGTGCTGCCGCTTCTTTGGTCTCAAGATAATTGTACCATTTTTTATCAAGAGTTGCCCAGAGATTGCTTACGGTATCCTTTATTGAACGGCTTGCAAAATATTCCAGAATATCGTCATAAGGATATCTGAGCACGGATGCACCTGCACTGCCGTAAATTGCACCGGGAGCCACTATCTGAACCTTCATTTCGTTTGACTCGTTGCTTTCAACCTTAACCGAAATGTCGGTATAAAGATGGGAATATGCTATATCCGCCATAGCGGCGTAGTAGTTGTCAAGACCGCCCAGAGTCTTGCTGAGATAGTTTATCTTGTTGATGAAATACATCATATCGTACGGTTTGTCACCGTATCTGCCCTCAGAATCCTTTTCAAAAAGTTTACCTTCACAGGAAGAACTAATTTCGATATCAATATCGTAATCGCAATTTTTACCCTCACTTCCGGAACAGATAAGGTTGAAAGCATTAAGTTCTCTTACAACTGCATATGCGTTTGCATAAAGACTGGGAACCTGTGTTTTGTCAACGACATCCGCATAAAGTTCAGGGCAAGCAAACAAGCCGTGAATCTTTACCTCCTTGTTGAATTTACGGAAGAATTTTTTGATGTAAAGTGCAATCTGAATGAATATACCCGAGCCTGTACCGCCTGCTATTGATGAAACGATCAGTACGGTGGGCAATCCTTCATTTGCATCTTCACCGTGGGGAGAAACCAGGGTTGACTCTTCAAGTGCAAGTCTGAGAGCGTTTTTCTGATCACTGAGAAAACTTGCAAGGCAAAGTCTGGATTTCAGTCTGCACTGGGAAGCGCCGTTGTAAACGGGACTGCTGTAAAAAACACCTTCGTTAGCTGTATCGGGACACCAGTCCGTTACATCGTCTCCCAGATGATTGACCATCTGACCCACGGATTCCGCTCCGCTGATGCAAACCTTCTTTACGCCAAGCTCGGCAAGCTTGTCAAGCTCACCCTGGTCAGTGTCGATAGCAATACACTGAACATTATTGAGTACAAACCCCTCGCCCTTTTCTTCACGCAGACGGTTATAAAGCTCTGTAATAACTTTACCTCCGCTTCCGCCAAGACCGATCAAGTAATTCTTTTTCATGAATAAAACCCCTTATTTATTAATTTTCCTGTTTGATTTTTTTGTGTTTTTGACCGATGAACGTTCTCTCCTGCCCGAAAGGTTGCGTTTACGTGCTGACTTGCCCTTTTTGGCAGAGCCTGTGCCCTTAGGTGCCAAAGCTTTCAGCTTACGTTCATTTTTCCTTGACACATAGAAAACGATGATATTTGCCTTTGGTGTGTTTTCAATAAGGAAAACACCCGTAACCATTCTGAACTTCTCTTTGCCGCAAGGCTTGCCTTTCAGAGTGGTTGCTTCTATCGAAAATTTATCCTTTTCCCTGCATACAAGCTCTCTTACGCGCTGACGAGAAAGATGACCTCTGTTAAACTCTCCTTTAATTTCTCCCGAAAGATTTGTGTACGGAAATGTATGGCGCGCTCCGGAGGCTTTTACGGTTTTGAACAGGACACTATTACTGTTCAGCATAATCTTCTTTGACTGCTGGCTGAACGGGATAAAGAGCTTACCGCCAAGTATAAAGTTTCTCACCGCGCCCTTTTGTATATTGATTTTTGAAACAGTTGAGAATGTGTAGCCGAGGCCGTTACTGTTGGGTTTCAGAGTTACTTTGTAGAAAGCACCCTTGGTAAATCGGATTCGTGTAACGAAGCAGAAAACAATCCACAGAATGAGAAGCAGCACACCGATGATTACAAGGAATATGGTGAGAGCAACAATGTTCATATCGATGTGTATGGCCGCTGCTGCAGTGTTTTCTCCGCATTTAAGAATTACGGACATATCGCCTTTCTGCACTGTAAAAAGACACAGCCAACTCCACAAGGCGGGAGAGATAAACTTCCATCCGTCATATATCGGCTTGCAGAACAGATAGCCGTCCATAGCCGTACCCTCAACGTTCATCCACTTCTGCTCCGTGCTGAACGAAAGATCATACGGTGCAAGTCCTTCAAGTTCTTCTTTAGTCAAGGGACGCTCGTCACGCAGGATAACAAACTCGACACCCTGCTCATTTTTTCTGATTCGGGTATCGACTAAGGTTATGCCTTCTTTTTGGACCTTGATTTCGTATACCGGAGCAAGAACCTCAACCGTTGTTTCCGCTTTAACGCCAAACACCTGCAAAGTACCTGTTATTTTATGTGTTTTGCCGGCAACCTTGGTAAACGGAATTCCGTTGTTATTATTTTCGTCATAATCGGGAGTAAAGGATATGCCTGTGGGGTTGCCGTTTTCATCATATTCTTTATTAATCTTGCCGGGTAAATCTCCTGAAACGATCTGAATTTTTTCAAATACACCATAATCCCACTCAGCCACGGGGCCGAAATTTCCGTCTCCGGCATAGTCGGCAAGAAGTCCGAAAACAATCTTTTTCTTGTTTCCGTTAACGGTATTAAGGTTCAAAGGTTCTGTAATTTCATTGTCAACCGTAAGTTTATACGATGCGTTTCGTACGGGAATGACAACCTTTTCCGAGTTTACCGTAACTCCGTCCACAACCGCCGTTGCGGAGATACTGTGTTCCTTACCGAGAACATCTGCAGGCGAAACCTTTGCATCCGAGTCAACATTATAGACGGGAACAAAGCTTATTCCGCCGGTTTCTTCCGTAACAGTACCGGGTAATTTCCCGCTTTTGAGCGAAATCTTTATATCACCTTCGCAGTCACTGTCTTTGACGGGTGTATACACTCCGTTGCCGGTATAATCTGCACACAAAACAAATTTCACTGCTTTTGTGTTTGTTTTCAGCGTTTCAGACCCTAATGAAACTTCGTCAAGCTCATTTGTACAATCAAATTTGTACTGAGGCTGAATAACATTGACTTTTACACTGCCGATAACGGATTTTGAAACATCATCGTGCAATGATATGCTGAATGTCTGAGGTAACTTACCAAATGCTGTCTGCTTCAGCGGCACAGGACTGTATATAACGCTGTTCCCGATGACTTGTACATTTTTAATCTCCGAACAAACACCCGAAGCAAGAAAATCTGCGTTTTCTGTTTTTATGCTCATATCTCTGAGCATTGATGAGTCTGCAACCGAAAGCGGGAATCGGATTTCCCCTTCACCTTCAACCCATTTTTTCCATTCAGGCTTTGTCAGATTCAGTGTGCGGTTTGCGTCACCGGCAGATAAATCAAAGGTTGGTCTTAATTTTATATCTCCGAAATTTTCTTTCAGAACAAAGGGCTGATAGCCTTTGAGTATCGCCTCAATTTTCAACTCTTTATCTGCATAATTCTCCGTAACCGTAAGCTGATATTCATTTTCATTTCCGCTCAGCTTCTTGCCTGCAGGATTATCGTTTACATACAGCTTATATGAAGGAGACAAAACATCGAGAGGCACCGGTTCTCCGCTTGATCCGTCCGAATTGATTTCATAAAGTCCGCATTTCACACGGACATTATCTCCTGAACGGACATCATTCTTTAGCTGCTCAAAGCTGATGGGATTTGTTGAATCGCCGATAAAATACTGACAGTCAACCCTTACCGCAGGTTCAACCATAACAACCACATTGCTGTTGGTTATGTTATAAGAAGAAAAATCAATTGTATATGAACCCTTGGATACGGATTTATCACCGTTTGATATAAGCGAAACAAAACCCGAAGGCGGTGATGAAGGTATTTTTTCCTGATATTTTGTATGATTGGGATTTTTATTTATCTTTGTAGGACAGTCAAGATAGAATGTGCTGGTTTCATATGAAGCGGTTTTTCCGTTATATGCAATCGGCACCTTTATGTTTGTGAAAGATGAGCTTGTTTTCTGAACAAACACGGCAATACTCAGGGCAGGATATTTAAGCTCGAAAGAAATTTTCCCGCCCGTTCCCGTTGTTTTCACAACAGTGCGTCCCATTATATCTGCCGAAATTTCTCTGAGAACCTCTACTATTTCGTTTCCCGAGGATGCCGCCTTATTGTTAACTCCCGGTATGGTCAGATTGCCTTTCATAGAAAAGTAAACCGATTCAAAGTCTGCACCTGAAAGCTCATTTACAGCCTCTTTTGTAACATCCGAAAGCTCCTCTGACATATTGCCCACATCAAGGGAGCCGTCAGCCATAACCACAAGATAATATTTTGCATTTGTACCGTAATTTGCGTATTCGGTCACAAGGCAATCTTTTCCCTTTGAAAGTTTGTTGGGAGTTCCGCCGCCAAACATTGCTTTTTCGATTGTGTCAATGAATGTCTGTTTGCCGGATTTTGAGAGCGTCACTTTCACGGGATCTGACTTTGCATTGAGATATGTTATATACAAGACATCCTCTTCACCCATCATCGCCACAAAAGCCTGCATAGCATAGCTTGTGTATGCCCAACGGTCCGTTTCATTATACATGCTTCCCGAATCATCAAACACAACCGATACAATGCGTGGTATGTGCTTCGGGGAATCGGTTCCGCTGACCGAAAATGCCGCAACACACATCACTTGCAGTATCAGAAACACCGCCAATAAAACAGAAATTGTACGCTTCATTGCACACCATCCTCAAAATAATGTATAAAAATCCATTATTAACCTTATAATAGATAAAAAAAATAAATATGTCAACATAATATTCGATTTATCGGCAATTTTTTTGTTTAAATACAACAAATAAGAGCCGTCCTTTCAGACGACTCTTTTTAATACATTTTTTCGATATTGCCTTTTTTCCATTCGTTATAAAAAGTTTTTATGCTGAATGCCCACACGCCTTTTCCTTTGGCAACAGACTTGATTACCTTTTTGCATTCTTTGGGGTATTCAAAAATCAGAAGTGTTGCCGTCCAGGCGGAAACATATACGCTGTCGTGCCTGAGCAATTCTTTCAGAAGTTCTTTTCCGCCCTCTTCTTTTATGAGAACACGGAAATTTCTTATAAGCACGTCGTATGCTTTGTTGACAATTCTGTAATCATCGCCGCAGTCTGTGCCGCTTCCGTGGGTTTTACAGCCTTCAATGTATTTTTCAAGATATTCTCCCAGCATTGATCTACCCATTACTTAAAAAGAGAAAATGCCCAGAACAGCAATGATGTAAAAAGGAGCTGCAAACAAAAGACCGTTAACCGACCTTATTGCCGCCATAATCAGTTCGGGAAGCGTATCTGCCGATTTGAATACAGGTAAAATCATTTGCTCAATAATTTCTCCCAACGAGGGGAAGGTTTCGCTCAAAAACCACAAGTATTCCCCTTTTCCAATCTCAAAATCAGCATATGCCATACAGGAAAACATTGTTGTAAAAACACAAGCAACCAATATTATACTCAAAAATTTTTTCATTTTCAGAAACCTCCTGAATCACTTCTCACTTACCGCATCCAGCACTTCACGCTTGAATTCGCCGTGAATCTTGTATTTCTTTGAAAAGATAATCAATGAAATAATCATCATAACGGGAGGCACAATAAACATAAGGAACGAGATTGCGCTTTTTGCGGCGGGAGTCTGCACTGCGGCTTCACCGTTGTAGCCGGTAACGGTGAACGATGCGTACATAATAACCGCCTGCATTGTGTATGCCATTTTCTGCAAAAAGCCCTTCATTGAGAAGGTAAGGCTCTGATTTCGCTGACCCGATTTATATTCGCCGTAGTCAACGCAGTCTGCAAGCATAACCGTCTGGTTAACAAACATACTGCCCGTGCCCAGAGATGTGAGAATATAGAAAACGCCCAGTGCTGTCACGCTGACGCTTTCACCGAAGGCATAGCCCATAATTGCCATACCGATATAGCCTGCGGCAGCCATTGAAAGGGACATTTTATAGATTGAACGGTTGTTCATAAACTTTGAACATACGGGCACAACGAGAATGGCAAGCACAGAACCGATTGTTCCCATAAGATTGAACTTTGACTGCAGGGTGAGGTCGCCGAGCACCGATGTAAAATAATAGCTGCTTATGCCCGAGGTCATATAGAAGCCTGCATTTGAAATCATTGCGAAAAGCATGAAAACAAGAAGCTGGTCATTGCTCTTTATGACGTTGATTGCCGCCTTGAACGAAAACTTTTCGTTGTTGACAACAATGCGTCTTTCTTTGGTTGAAAGCACGCTGACAAGGGCAAAGAAAACAAGACCTGCCGCCGTTATAATTGACCATTTGCCGAAGCCTTTGCTCAGTGTATCCGAGGTCATTGCATCAAGCTTGCTGCCTGCAACACCGCCCAATGCCGCAACGGCAATGGGTGTGAAAATGGAGATAATTCCCTGACCCAGGCCCGAAAAGGCTCTTGCAATGGTTGAAACAAGGTTTCTGTCCTTTTCTTCGCTTGCAAATGAAGGCACCATTGACCAGAAAGGAATATCCGCAAGAGTGTTTGTCATGCCCCAGAACACATAAAGCACTGCGGCATAGACATAAAGACCGATTGAACCTGCACCGAAACCGGGATTATTGAAAAGCAGGCAGAGTACAACCGCATTGAGCATTGCACCTATAAGAATCCACGGGCGGTATTTACCCATTTTGGTTTTGGTTTTATCAACTATCATACCCATCATGGGGTCGTTGAAGCCGTCCCAAAGCCTTGCAAGGGGGGTTATTATAAGCAGAAAAGCAGGCGAAATTCCCAGAGCATTGGTAAGGTAAATTGACAGATAGGAATAGAACATTCCGTAGCTCAGGTCAAGACCTATGGCACCTACGCCGTAGCCCAGCTTTTCTCTGAGTGAAACTTTATTCATGAAAGTCACCTGTGAACTATATTATATCCTCAAACTCTACTACCTTGTTGGTTTTACCCGATTCAAAAATCGCCTCAACAAGACGCATAAGTCTGCGCTGCTGATTGTGGGTAACGATAATATCTTCCTCGCCTCTGAGGTAAGCAAAAATATTCTTGTAATATTCGCCCCAATCCGCCTTCTGAACATCAAGAGGATAGGTCTGAATCGTGTCATCGGTACGGGGTGCCATTGTTTTTGTTATACCCGCACCTGCAACGATGGGCACCGCATCCCTGTTTTCCCAGTCTGAAACCATAACGATTTTACCGTCGGGCTTCCAGCTGTCAACAACGGCGGTTCCGTTTTCGCCAAGCATATACCACAAAGGCAGTTCGATGAAGTTACTTGTTGTAACTTCAACATAGAATGAAAGACCGTCGTCAAAAATAAGAGTTGTGCGGAAACCGTCGTCGCAGTTTTCGTTTGTGACGTTGGTAAGCTCCGCATAAACGGTTTTCAGCTTTCTGGGCAGAGTCATCATAAGTGCCTGGTCAAGCAGGTGAATACCCCAGTCATAAACCATACCGCCGCCGTGCTGAGGCTGGTTACGCCAGTCACCGGGCACACCTCTTGAACCCTGAACACGGGATTCAATGCGGAAAACATTGCCCAATGTGTTCTCATCAAAAAGCTTTTTCATCGTGAGGTAATCTTCATCCCAGCGTCTGTTCTGATGGACTGTAAAGAGCTTGCCTGTTTCTTCTGCACAGGCAATCATTTCTTCAAGGTCTGCCGAACAGATTGTAACGGGCTTTTCACTGATGACATTCTTGCCGTGACGCATTGCATCAATGGCAATTTCCTTATGAACATCGTTGGGAGTTGCGATTGTTACAAGGTCGATACGCTCATCGCTGAGCAGTTCTTCACGGGAATTGAAAAAGTAAAAGCCCTTTTCATCCGCAACCTTTTTTCTTTCGGGATTAATGTCAAATACACCTACGACTTCGGCATATTCGCCCATTTCTTCCTTGATTTTACGGGCGTGCCAGCCGCCCATACCGCCGTAGCCGATAACGGCACAGCCGATTTTGTTCTTTACCATAGTATCCGCTTCCTTTTACTAACGGGTAAGGGCGAAGCCCTTCCGGAACTCGCCGTAAGGCGAATATCACTTTCGGCAAAGCCGAAAATATCACATTGCACAGCAATATATCACACGCCGAAGGCGTATCTCATTGTTTCGCTTTGCGAAACTCAGACCCACCACATTTCGCCTGTGGATTCGGTAAGAATAATATTTTTGAGGAATGAAACAGCCTTTGAAAGACCTTCATTCTGGCTCATAAGTGAATCCTCGTGCTCAATGCTGATGGCGTAGTCATAGCCAACCATACGAAGGTTTGAAATAATATCCTTCCAGTATGCGTTGTCGTTGCCGTAGCCGATTGTACGGAAAATCCATGAACGGTTAATTTCATCGCCGTAGGGCTTATTGTCAAGCACGCCGTTGACGGCGGTATTGTATTTATCAATCTTTGTATCCTTTGCGTGGAAGTGGAAGATTGCGTCACCAAGCTTGCGGATGCAGGCAACGGGATCCATACCCTGCCAGATAAGGTGGCTGGGGTCAAAGTTTGCACCGATTTCGGGGCCCACCGCTTCACGGAGTTTAAGCAGGGTTTCGGTGTTGTAAACACAGAAGCCGGGGTGAAGCTCAAGGGCGATTTTATTAACGCCGTGAGCCTTTGCAAATTCAACAAGGTCTTTCCAGTAAGGAATAAGAACCTCGTTCCACTGCCATTCAAGGATTTCGCCGAAATCGTTGGGCCAGGGGCAGGTTACCCAGTTGGGGTATTTTGCGGTTTCGCAGTCACCGGGGCAGCCCGAAAATGTATTAATCTGGCTCAGACCAAGCTTTTCGGCAAGCAGAATTGTATTTCTGATTGTCTTATCGTAATCAGCGGCAATTTCCTTGTTGGGATGCACGGGGTTGCCGTGGCAGGAAAGAGCACTTATCTGAACATCGTACTTTTTAATCAAAGCTTTGAATTCTTCAAGCTTTGCTTCGTCATTAAGCAGAATTTCGGGGTCTGCATGAGCGTTGCCGGGATATCCGCCGCAGCCGATTTCAACCATTTCAATGCCCAGTGACTTGAAATATTTAAGTGCCTCTTCAAGTGAGAGGTTTGAAAGTAAAGTTGTGAATACGCCGAGTTTCATATGTTTTCTCCTTAGATTATGCTCTTTAAGTATGCAAGGCTTCTTGTGATATCTTCAAAGCCTGTGGGTACGGGGTCATCGTTTTCAACAACAAGCCATTCCATACCGATATCCTTTGCAGCTTTAACAACCGTCGCAAGGTCATTATTGCCTTCGCCCAATGCCATAGGCTTGCCGTCAATACCGTCCTTGACGTGAAGAAGAACAATATCATCCTTCTTTTCGGTGAGAAGCTTATAGTTATCCTCACCTGCGTGGAAGCTCCAGTATGTGTCGATTTCAAGGGAGCAGAGGTCACCTATGATATCAATGGGAAGTTTGCCGCTTTCGGTGGGTCTGAATTCTTCGCAGTGGTTATGGTAGTAAACCTTCATACCGTATTTATCCATTGCGTATTTTTCGGCATTGCCCAGAACCTTGCCTGTATTTTCAGCTTCTTCATCGGTGCTGTGAGGTGCACCGCCTACTCCTGCCGCATCTGCGCCCAGTGTGTGAACGAATTCAATTGTTTCCGCAAGCTTATCCTCTTCAAAATCACCCAGACCCATATGACAGCCCACTGCAACAAGGCCAAGCTCATCAAGCTTTGCACGGATTGTTGCGGCATCGGTATTGAAAAAGCCTGCAAACTCAACGCCGTCATAACCGATTTTCTTGATTTCTTCAAGGGCAGCAAGCAAGGTTTCGGTATCGTTTATATGTTCTCTTACGGAATAAACCTGAACAGCTATTTTCATTGTGTATCTCCTCAGTCGTTATTGATATATACGGGCTTACCTGTCTTTGCAGATTCATAGATAGCTTCAAGAATCTGTGTAACAACCATAGCCTGTTCGGGCTTTGTGCGAAGCTCTGCACCGTTAAGCACTGCATCGTAGAATGCGCGGCATTCAAGCTCTTCGGGCTTATCGCTTGCACCGTCATAGAATGCAACGCCGCCTGCATCGAAGTTGGGGGTTTCAATAACCTGTCTGCCGTTCTTTACGTAGTTTATACGAAGGTCGTCACCAAGCATATCTGCGCCGCCCTTAACGCCTGCAATAAGTGTTGATGCTTCACAGGGGTCTGCAATGTTGAGCGCCCATGCCGATTCAACACTGATTGTTGCTCCGTTTTCCATAACAACAAAACCGAATGCCGAATCTTCAACAGTATACTTTTCGGGATCCCAGTCGCCCCATGCGTTTGCTGTTCTCTTCTGGTCGCCAAGCTTCTTGAAAGTTGTGCCTACAACCATCTTGGGCTTGTAGTTATTCATCATCCAGAGAGTAAGGTCAAGTGCGTGAGTACCGATATCAATAAGGGGACCGCCGCCCTGCTCTTCTTCGTTAAGGAATACACCCCAGGTGGGAACGGCGCGTCTGCGCAGAGCAAGTGCTCTTGCATAGTAGATTTCGCCGAATTCGTCATTTTCACAACACTCTTTGAGGTAGAGAGAATCGCCTCTCCAGCGTGACTGATAGCCGATTGAAAGAACCTTGCCGGTTCTTACCGAAGCTTCATACATAGCCTTTGCCTCTGCATATGTTTTAGCCATGGGCTTTTCGCAAAGAACGTGCTTGCCCGCTTCAAGTGCGTCAATGGTGATGAAGCTGTGGGATTTGTTGGGGGTACAAACGTGAACGGCAACAATGCTGTCATCCTTCAGAAGCTCTTTATAGTCGGTGTAAACCTTGGCATCTGCCGAACCGTACTTCTTTGCGGTTTCAATTGCTCTTTCTTCAATAATGTCGCAGAATGCAACGGGTTCAAGAAAATCGATGTTTGAGATTGCACGAAGGTGCTTTCCGTTTGCGATGCCGCCGCATCCGATAATACCAATTCTTACTTTTTCAGCCATTTTGATTTCTCCTTAAAATCAGATTGCGGAAAATTCCGCCCATTCACCTTTATTATAATACTTTATCACAGTAAATCAAGAAAAAATAAAAATTACGGATGTAAATTTTGAAGGGTAAAATTTAGTCAAAATAAACAAAAGAATACTTTTTGAAACGATATATGATATAAACGGGTAAGGGCGAAGCCCTTCCTTAACTATTCACTTTTCATTATTCACTGTTCCAAAAAGTATAAACTTGACGGAACTAACGGCGATTGATATAATCAAAATGAAATGAGGCGATATTTTGAAAATATACAACAATGCAGCCGAAACCATCGGCAAAACTCCTCTTGTCAGGTTTTCGGCATACGCAGAAGCGGCAGATGCAACGGCTGAAATCCTTGCAAAGCTTGAATACAGAAACCCCGCAGGCAGTTCAAAAGACAGAGTGGGCTTTGAAATGCTGCATTCCGCCATGGCAGAGGGTAAAATAAATGAAAATTCGGTTATTATCGAACCCACAAGCGGAAATACAGGCATAGGCATTGCCTCGGTTGCGGCGCAGATGGGTCTGAAAGTCATAATCACAATGCCCGAAACAATGAGCCTTGAACGCAGAAAGCTTCTTGCCGCCTACGGTGCGGAGCTTGTGCTGACCGAAGGCTCAAAGGGTATGGCAGGCGCTATCGAAAAAGCGAATGAGCTTGCTGCACAGATTGAAGGCAGTTTTATTCCCGCTCAGTTTGATAATCCGTCAAATGCCGACGCACACTATAAAACGACGGGCCCCGAAATATGGGATGACACCGACGGCAAGGTTGATATTTTTGTTGCAGGTGTAGGCACGGGAGGCACAATAACAGGCACGGGCAGATATCTTAAAGAAAAAAATCCCGATGTAAAAATCATTGCGGTTGAGCCTGAGGACTCGCCTTTCCTTTCCCGGGGCAAAGCAGGTGCTCACGGCTTGCAGGGCATCGGCGCAGGCTTTATCCCCAAAGTGCTCGATACAGGTATTTATGATGAAATAATAACCGTCACAACAGAGCAGGCATATGCCGCCGCAAGGCTGACGGTTAAAACCGAGGGTATTCTTATCGGAATTTCATCGGGTGCGGCACTTCACGCCGCAACGGAAATTGCAAAAAGACCCGAAAATGCAGACAAAAAAATCGTTGTACTTCTTCCCGACGGCGGTGAAAGATACCTTTCCACGCCTATGTTTGAGTAAAATTTATGAAGGTGATAATATGTTTGACGCACCCAAAGTCAAAAACCAATGTGTTGAATGGATAAGAAATTTTTTTGAAGAAAACGGCAAGGGCTGCAATGCCGTAATCGGCATTTCAGGCGGTAAGGACAGCTCTGTTGCGGCGGCTCTCTGCGTTGAGGCACTGGGCAAGGACAGAGTTATCGGCGTGCTTATGCCTCAGGGCGTGCAGCACGATATCGATGCCGCTTACAAGCTTGTGAATCATCTGGGAATCAGGCACTATGAAATCAATGTAAAGGCGGCTATTGACGGTATTCTCGGCGCATTCCCCGAGGATTTGCCTCTTTCTGAGCAGTCAAAGGTCAATCTTCCTCCCCGTATCAGAATGAGCACCCTTTATGCGGTCAGCCAGTCGCTTAACGGCAGAGTTGTGAACACCTGCAACCTTTCCGAAGATTGGGTAGGCTATTCCACACGCTACGGCGATGCGGCGGGAGATTTTTCGCCCATGTGCAACCTGACCGTTACGGAGGTAAAGGAAATCGGGCATCTTCTGGGGCTGCCTTATGATTTGGTTGAAAAAGTTCCCATTGACGGTCTTTGCGGTAAAACCGACGAAGAAAATCTGGGTTTCACCTATGCGGAGCTTGATGTTTATATCCGCACAGGCAAAATCGACGACCCCGAAAAGAAAGAGCTTATTGACAGAAAGCACAAGGCAAATCTTTTCAAATTGCAGCTTATGCCTATGTTCAATCCCGAAGAGGTATAAAAATGAATATAAAAAATCTTCAGCTATCCCTTGAAAACGGCGGTTCATATCTGATTGCATCCCCCGAAAACAGACGTTGGCTTACGGGCTTTGCTTCATCCGACGGCTACCTGCTTATCACGAAAAACGAAGCGGTTTTTCTTGTTGACAGCCGATATATTGAAGCGGCACAGAAGCAGATTGCCGTCTGTGAGTCTGTTTTGCTCACCTCTCTTTCGCAGCAACTTCCCGAATACATCGCTAAATTCGGTATCAACGCACTTTACACCGAGGCACAGCGCCTTAGTGTTTCCGATTTTGAAAAAATCAAAAAAATTTCACCCTGTACCTGTATTGCAGGCAATGCAGACAGCGCAATTGATGCTCTCCGACGAATAAAGACAGAGGATGAAAAGAATAAAATTCTCAAAGCTCAGTCAATTGCGGAAAAAGCCTTTGACCGTATTCTCGATTTCATAAAAATCGGCGTTACGGAGCGTGAAATTGCCCTTGAACTGGACTTTTTTATGCTGAAAAACGGTGCAGAGTGCGTTTCTTTTGAAACCATTGCGGTCAGCGGTAAAAATTCTTCAATGCCCCACGGTGTACCCTGCGACAAAAAAATCGAAAAAGGCGATTTCATAACCATGGATTTCGGTGCGGTTGTTGACGGATATCACAGCGATATGACACGCACAGTTGCAGTGGGTGAAGTATCCTCAAAGCAGGCAGAAATTTACAAAACCGTGCTTGATGCACAGCTTAAAAGCCTTGAAACCCTCAAAGCAGGTGTTTCCTGCTTTGATGCGGATGCCGCCGCAAGAGATATTATCAGAAATGCAGGCTACGGCGAATATTTCGGCCACGGCACCGGTCACGGTGTGGGAATTGAAATTCACGAAGCACCCAGACTTTCACCCAAAAGCGATGCAATTCTCAAAGCCGGCGATATTGTGACCGTTGAGCCGGGCATTTATCTGCCCGATGAATTCGGTGTGCGCATCGAAGATATGGCATTTATAACCGAAAACGGCTTTGAAAACCTTACAAAATCCCCGAAAAATCTTATAATTCTTTAAAGCTGGCAGATAATTCACAAAAAAGACTTGAAAAATATAAGTGAATAGTATAAAATAATTGCGAAAACATATATATAAGGAGAAATAACTTATGGTATCAGCAGGCGATTTCAGAAACGGCGTAACCTTCGAAATGGAAGGTCAGGTCTATCAGATTATCGAATTCCAGCACGTTAAGCCCGGCAAAGGCGCAGCTTTCGTAAGAACAAAGATCAGAAACGTTATCGGCGGCGCAGTTGTTGAGCGTACTTTCAACCCCACCGACAAGTTCCCCACCGCTTACATCGAGCGTAAGGAAATGGAATATTCATACGAGGACGGCGGCCTTTACTACTTCATGGACCCCGAAACCTACGACATGGTTCCCATCGGTGCAGACACTCTTCCCGAAAACTTCAAGTTTGTTAAGGAAAATGAAACCTGCCGCGTTCTTTCATACAAGGGCAGCGTTTTCGGCGTAGAGCCCCCCAACTCAGTTACTCTTCAGGTAACAAAGACTGACCCCGGCTTCGCAGGCAACACTGCAACCAACGCAACAAAGCCCGCTACTCTTGAAACAGGCGCAGAGGTTAAGGTTCCCCTGTTCATCGACGAGGGCGAAATGATTGTTGTTGACACTCGCACAGGCGAATATCTCAGCCGTGCATAATTATATTTAACGGAGGAAACAAAAATGACTGTTACTGAAAAGGTTGCATACCTTAAAGGTCTTGCAGAAGGTCTTGCACTTGATGAAAGCAAGCCCGAAGCAAAGCTCATTAAGGCTATGATTGATGTTCTTGACGACATCGCACTCTCAGTAAGCGATCTTGAAGACGGCCTTGACCTCATCAGCGAGCAGCTTGACGCTGTTGACGAGGACCTTGACGAGCTTGAAGGCTTCGTTTATGAAGACCTTGACGATTGCTGCTGCGATGATTGTTGCGACGAAGACGAGGAAGAATATTACGACGTTGAATGCCCCAGTTGCGGCGAGGTTATCTGCGTTGACGGTGATATCCTTGAAGAAGGCAGCATCAACTGCCCCAACTGCAACGAGCTTCTCGAATTTGAGATTGACTATGATTGCGATTGCGGCTGCGAGGATTGCGACGAATAATTAAAGACAGCAAACGGGTGTGCTTTTTGCACACCCGTTATTTTTTTGTTTTCACTATTGTAAAAGCTTTAACGATGTGATATATTAAAGCTATAAATTCCAAAAGGAGATTTGTTATGGTTAAAATTACTTTTATGGGTGCAGGCAGCACCGTTTTTGCGCGAAATGTTCTGGGTGACTGTATGTGCACACCCGCCCTGCGCGAAAGCGTTATCGCTCTTTATGACATTGACGAGGAACGCCTTGAAGACAGCTACATCATTCTCTCCGCAATGAACAAAAACGTCAACGAAGGCAGAGCAAAAATCGAAAAATACTGCGGCGTTGAAAACAGAAAGGATGCTCTCAGAGGTGCAACCTTTGTTGTTAACGCCATTCAGGTGGGTCTTTATGACCCCTGCACAATCATCGACTTTGAAGTTCCGAAGAAATACGGTCTGCGCCAGACAATTGCCGACACTTTGGGCATCGGCGGCATTATGAGAGGTCTGCGTACAATCCCCGTGCTCAAGGATTTTGCCGACGATATGGAAGAGGTCTGCCCCGATGCATGGTTCCTTAACTACACAAACCCCATGGCTATTCTTACGGGCTATATGCAGAGATACACAAAGATTAAAACAATCGGTCTTTGCCACAGTGTTCAGAGCTGCACAAGGGATTTGCTCAATCATCTCGGTATGGAAGATAAGCTTGAAGGCAGAAAAGAGCTTATTGCAGGTATCAACCATATGGGCTGGCTTCTTGAGGTTGAGGATAAGGACGGCAACGACCTTTACCCCGAAATCCGCCGCCGTGCTGCTGAAAAGAATGCAACCGAAAAGCACAGCGATATGGTAAGATTTGAATACATAAAAAATTTCGGCTACTACTGCACCGAATCCAGTGAGCACAATGCCGAATACAACTGCTTCTACATCAAATCAAAATATCCCGAACTTATTGAAAGATATAACATCCCTCTTGACGAATATCCCAGACGCTGTGTAAACCAGATTGCAGGCTGGAAGGCTGAGAAGGAAAGAATTCTCGATAACGGTCAGATTACCCACGAGCGTTCGGGTGAATATGCTTCCTACATTATGGAGTCAATCGTTACGGGCAATCCCTATAAAATCGGCGGTAACGTGCTGAATACAGGTCTTATCGATAACCTTCCTGCAGATGCCTGCGTTGAAGTGCCCTGCCTTATTGACGGCAAAGGCATTCATCCCTGCCACGTAGGCAGGCTTCCCGTTCAGCTTGCGGCAATGAATATGACCAATATCAACGCTCAGCTTCTTACAATTCAGGCAGCAGTCACAAAGAAGCGTGAGGATATCTATATGGCAGCCATGCTTGAACCCCACACCGCCGCCGAGCTTTCCATTGACGACATCAAGGCAATGGTTGACGAACTCATCGAAGCCCATGGCGAATACATGAAAGATTATCAATAACAAAAATCAACCCCCGTCAGTTGACGGGGGTTAACTGTTTTCAATTATTATTCAGCAACTGCTGTTTCCATTTCGGGAGCTGTTCTGTCCAGAGTATATGTTACTGTGTTGCTGTAACGGAACTGAACGGGAACTGTGCCCATTGCCTCGATTGAACCGAGACCCGTAACCTCTGTTGCAACATCGATGTTCTTTACATACTTGATGGTGTGAACTTCGTCGGTTTCAACATTGGCAATAATGATAATCTGGCAATCCTTATATGTAAGGGTAGGCTCTGCAACCGAAAGATACTTGTCAGCCTTCTTGAACTCTGCCATAACATCGGCAACATTGCCCATATCGTAAGCCTTTTCAAGAGTTGCGGGAAGGTTGGGAGTGTTTTTGAGAGTAACGGTGATTGTTCTCTGTGTGCCGTCGTCAACGCAGGTTGCGCTTTCAACTTCGTCAAGTGTGATTGCGCTAACATAAGCAGCGCCCTTAACGGGAAGGAAGGGAACAAGGTCATCGCCGTATTCGGCTGTTGCACCGTCATTGTGGAGCATATAGCTGTCAAGGCTTGTGATTGCTGAGTTTACATAAGCGTTCTCGCTCATTGCAAGGTCGTTGCCTTCTGCATCCTTAACCTTGCCGATGCTCTTATCCTGGCTCATATCAACCTTTGCCTTAACGCCTTTAAGTTCGTTTACATGAAGGTTAAAATATTCAAAAATGGTTGCTGTGTTTGCCGCAAGAGCTTCAGGTGAATAGGTTGTGTCTGTGATAACCTGGCTTTCTTCGTCAACAGATGTTGTGATATCTGTGGGAAGGGGAGTTTTAACGTTGATTGTTGTGGTGGTTTCTTCCTCGCCGCCGGTTGAATCACAACCTGCGAAAACAAAAAGGAATGAAAACACGAGAATCATGCTGATTGCTGCCATTAATTTCTTGCTCATTTGGTAAATCTCCTTTCACAGGCGGTTTTCACCGCTTGCATTAAGCAAATTCTGTATACTAATAAGGGTATTATAACATATTATCAAACAAAGTACATCCAAATTTTATGAAATAAAAATTTTTGTGGAAAGTGAAAAAAATCGGTTGTTTGCGTTTGTGTAATTTGCATAAGAATTAAAGGTCAAGACCCTTCTCGTCATAAAGGAAAAGAGTGTTGAGGCAGATGTCAAGACCTGCTTCAATGGTTTTAAGGTCAAGATTTTCGTGAGTATCAAGTCTTGTGTGATAGTAGCGTGCGGGAGCGGGGTCCATTGCGGCAAAGGCTGCCGCTTTCATGCCGTTTTTAGTCTTGGTAACTGCGGCGGCATCGGTTGCACCCAGAGAAACAGTCTTATAAGGCACATCGTAGCCTGCCAACTTTGCACCTTCTTTAACAAGCTTGCAGGCATCGGGGTCGTTAGTAACCAGGCCCGTCATATCCTTGTTATAGATAGCCATAAAATCAAAGTCACGGAGAGTATCAAGCGCAACAAAAACAGTTTCAACATCGCTGAATTCCTTGCCGTGGGCTTCTGCAAAATACTTTGAGCCTCTCAGACCGATTTCTTCCGAGCCTGCGCAAAGTGCAACAACCTCGGTGTTTTCAAGGCTGATGTGGTTATCCTGCAGATATTTGAGAATTGCGATTGATGTGAAACAGCCTGTAAGGTTGTCGTTTGCACCTTCAACAATGCGGTTTTTATCATAGAAAAGTGATGCAACAAGGAAAATAACAACAAAACCGAGAAGAATATAGCTGAAAACATCAGTTGCGGTTGAGGTAATGAAATCGGGGTTAACAAAGCTCATTACAACGGCAATAATATTGAACACAAGCGAAACAACAATACCAACAAGGCTGCCGCCGATAACGGGGATAACAAGCTTGGGACCGCCCCAATAGGTGAAACGCCATTCCATCGCAGAGTCGGCGTGACCGCAGAAAATAATGCGGCGTTTAACCTCGCCCGAAGGCTTCCTTATGCCGTAGGCATTGTGAGAAGTCTTTTTTGGAAGAAACGGGTCAAGGGTTTCTTTATAGAAAAGGAATTCCGTGATTATAAAGAAGAGACAGATAATTGTAAGACCCAATGATACATAAAAGAGGGGTGCGATTACGAAAAACTGTGCCAGGAAGAAAACAACACTTGCTACTGTCATGGCAACAACCGAAAAAGGAATCCAGCCCATAAATGCTTTGGGATGAACGGGATATGATTCGGTTTTTACCTCATCACAGCAGGATTTTAAATCCTCCGCCATATACTCAATGCTCTTTTTCTCCTCTTCGGAGCCTGCGAATCTGGGACCGATTTCCTTGCAAACCTTCTTGATGCTTCTTGCGGCATAGTTTGCATACATACGGCGCGTTGATTCATAATTGTTTACGCTTTCGTTTGCTTTCACAACAAACTCTCCTTTCACGGGCTTTCCCCTTTTTGAATTTTATATAAACAAATTTATATTTGTTTGACATATTTGTTTTTTTAGACTAAAATGAACTGTGCGAACAAATCTCCCACGGAGGATTGATTACATGAAAAAAAATCTTACCCTTATATTGCTGGGCATACTTGCGGTTGTGCTTCTTGGTTACGGTATATCCTGCCTTACGGATAAGCCCGACCCTGCCATTGACAGCGAATCCGATTTCCCCTCAGACGATCAGACAGGCGGCTTTGTTACCGACGCAACCGAAGAAATTCCGCAGACTTCCGCAAATATTATTGAGGATTATGAATATGCTTATGCCGGATTTATGCCCGCATATGCAAATATGGATGTGGCTGACTGGAAAATGATTCTCGTAAACAGAGATTACATTCTCCCCGATGACTATGAGGTTACTCTTGCTCCCTGCATTACCGATGACGAGAACAGCCTCAAGCTTGATTACAGGGTTGCTCCTCACTACAACGAAATGTATCTTGCCGCCCTTGAAGACGGAATTGAGCTTACTCCAGTTTCGGGCTACCGCTCCGTTGAAAGACAGAAAAATAATTTTGAAAATAAAATCCAGAAGTATATCAGCGAAGGCTACGGAAGAACAGAAGCTACCCAGATGGCGGCAACCATTATTCTTCCTCCCGGCACAAGCGAGCATAATGCAGGCCTTGCAATGGATATCTGCAGCCTTTACGAAAGCTTTGAAGACACCGATGAATTCAGATGGCTCAGCGAAAATGCCGCCGATTACGGCTTCATTCTCCGCTACCCCAAGGATAAGCAGGATATCACAAAGATAATTTACGAACCCTGGCATTGGAGATATGTAGGCGTTGAAGCCGCCAAGGCAATGAAGGCAAGCGGTCAGTGCCTTGAAGAATATTTAGGAATTTGTTAAGTAAACAGTAAATAATGAAAAGTGAATAGTTAAGGGTGGGCGTTGCCACACCCAAAATATAATCGGTCATAGGCGGAGCCTATCCGAAACTTTTCACTCTTCACTTTTAACTTTTCACTTAAACCTTATGTTTATTATCCGGCTCGCCGCCTTCGGAAATATTCTCTCTTTTGAGCACTACCATAACGGTTTTAATCATAATTTTGATATCGAAAATCAGGCTCTGTTTGTCAATGTATTCCTTGTCAAACAGGGCTTTTTCTTCGTCGCTGAGCATATCTCTGCCGTTGACCTGAGCCCATCCCGTAATACCGGGTCTGACGGAGTATATTCCGTAATCCTTGCGGATTTGCCTTATTTCCTTCTCTTCGGGGATAAGGGGTCTGGGACCCACAAAACTCATATCGCCTTTCAGCACATTGAAAAGCTGAGGCAATTCGTCAAGACTTGTCTTGCGGAGAATTCTGCCGCTTTTGGTAATAACGCTGTCCGCCTCCGTCAAATCCTTTGTAGCGGCAAGCCTTGTGTTATTTTTCATCGTTCTGAATTTATAGATGTAGAAAAGCTTGTTATCCTTTCCCACACGGTATTGCTTATAGATAACGGGGTTGCCCGCATCGATTGCAATGATAATACCGATTATCAGGAATACGGGAAGCAGCGCCAGAATTACCAGCAGGCTTACCGTGAAATCGAAAAACCGTTTCATTTTACACCTCTTTTTGACCCTGACCAGAAAATATAATCCTCAATCAGCACAGCCCTTGCGGGTGCACCTTCCAGACCGTTATAGCAAACGGGCGGAGCGAAGAGGAAATATTCGCCGGGCTGCACCTGTGAAAGGTCAAGCCCTTCGAGCACGGCAACATTATTCTGCAAAAATGCCTTGTGCGGCCCTGTCTGGTTACCCTTGCAGCCGACGGAAAGTGAGTCCGTACCGATAAGCACAAGCCCTCTTTCTGCAAGCTCCTGGGCAGATGAATCCATAAAAAACGCTTTGCCGCCGCCTTTTATAAGCAGACGTCCGCATTTTTTAGGGAAATGGCGGTCAACATAATCGCCCGTTATAACTCCTGCAGGCACCTGCATAACCGTGCAGGGACCTATGAAGCTTTCAATGGGCAGGTTTTCTATTGTATCCCCGTCACTGATAAAGTGAAGGGGCGCATCCACATGGGTTGCGTTGTGTACGCAAGCGTGAATAACCGAAAGGTTGCACTCCGAAGCTTCGCCGATTTCACAAATCTGCTCCGCCTCGGGCATAGGGTCACCGGGATAAACCTCGCCGCCGAAGAATTTTCTTGAAATATCAATCAGTTTCACGGTTATCCCACCTTTTGTTTTTAATTAATTTCCGCTGTCCTTAAGGGATTCCATCTTAAGATAAGCATTGATGAAGCCGTCAATATCGCCGTCCATAACAGCGTTGATGTTACCTGCTTCAAAGCCTGTTCTGTGGTCCTTTGCAAGGGTATAGGGCATAAATACATATGAACGAATCTGGCTGCCCCAGGCAATTTCTCTCTGCTCTCCCTTAATATCGTCAATCTTGTCAAGATGCTCTCTTTCCTTGATTTCGATAAGCTTTGATTTAAGCATTTTCATGGCAACATCTCTGTTCTGATGCTGGCTTCTTTCAACCTGGCAGGCACATACAATACCCGTGGGAATATGTGTGATACGAACCGCAGATGATGTTTTGTTAACCTTCTGACCGCCTGCACCGCTTGAACGGTAGTAGTCGATTCTCAGGTCATCGGGGTTGATTTCAACCTCAACGGTGTCGTCAATTTCAGGCATAACTTCAAGTGACGCAAACGAAGTGTGGCGTCTGCCCGAAGCATCGAAGGGTGAAACACGGACAAGTCTGTGAACGCCCATTTCGCCTTTGAGATAACCGTAGGCATTTTCGCCTTCAACAAGCACAACCGCAGATTTAAGGCCTGCTTCATCGCCGTCAAGGAAGTCAAGCATGCTGATTTTGAAGCCGTGCTTTTCGCCCCAGTGCTGATACATTCTTACAAGCATCTGATTCCAGTCCTGAGCTTCGGTACCGCCCGCACCTGCGTGGAAGGTAAGAATGGCGTTCTTTGAATCGTATTCGCCCGAAAGCAGAGTGCTCAGGGTCATTGCATCAAGCTTTGAAACAAAGCTTTCAACGCCTGCCTTACACTCATCAAGCATTTCCAGATCTTCTTCCTCATTTGAAAGCTCAATAAGAACAAGGGTATCGTTGAACTCATTTTCAAGTGAATTGTAGGCACCAACCTTGTTTTTGAGCTGGCTTATTCTCTGCTGAACCTTCTGTGAATTTGCAAGGTCATTCCAGAAGCCTTCCTCTGCGGTCTGAGCTTCAAGAGCTTCAACCTCTTTAACCATATCGTCAAGGCCCAGAGCCTCACGAAGCTGGTTCAGCTTTTCTTCGTATTCGAGAAGTGAAAGTCTTAATTCTTCAAACTGAATCATATATAATCTCCCGTGCATAATATTTCATGGTATATTATAACTATAAAAATAAAAAAAGTAAAGAAGATAGAATTAATTTTTAATTAATAATTGCTTTTTTCGTAACAATCGAGTAATATATATGATGTATTATTATGGCAATATTGTGAGGTGAAAGCCCGTGAATTATGAAAATGTGCCCTGCCCCGTATGCGGAAAGCCGCTGGCAGAGGGCGACGATGTTGTTGTGTGCCCTGTTTGCGCAACCCCTCAGCACAGAGAATGCTGGATGGAAAACGGAAGATGCGGCAACGACGACCTGCACGCTTCGGGCTATGTGTGGAGTAAAAATAAAACAGAGGTTTATGAAGAGCCTGCCGTAACAGAAGAGAAGTCGGATGTTCGTATTTGTCACATCTGTAAAAGCGAAAGCCCTGCCGACGCCCTTCACTGCGGCAACTGCGGTGCACTTTTCGGTCAGCAGGAAGAGCAAGGAAGCAAAAAATGTGCCTTCTGCGGCAAAGAAAATTCCGATGATGCGCTTCACTGCAATCAGTGCGGAGCTCCGCTGAATATATCGGGCGGCAATGCAGGCTACATTGCAGGCACGGATATTCCCGCAGATGAAAAAATAGGAGAAAATACAGCAGGCGACCTTGCAACCTATGTTCAGGCAAGTCCCCACCGATATATCAGAAAATTCAAAAAATTTGAATCGGGTAAAAAAATCAGCTTTAACTTTGCCGCATTTTTCTTTGCACCCTACTGGTTCTTTTACAGAAAGCTTTACAAGGCAGGAGCATTCTTCCTTGTGGCATTCGTAACTGCATCAATTCTTCTTTCGGGTCTGGCAGATCAGGTTACCGCCGCAGCCGATGAATACAGCAACAAAGTTGCCCAAACGGGTGCTTACGAAGAAATGACGGAGGAACAGCTTGAAGAGCTTGCGCCGGAAATAGAAAAGGCATCAAAAGAATTTATTGAAAAAGCAAAAAAACCGTTGCTTATAACAATGTCGGTAACTACGGTTCTCCGCCTTATCTGTGCTCTTGCGGCAAACCGTCTTTATTACAAAAAAATCCTTGACGACCTCAAACTCATAAACGAAACAGTTCAGGCAAGCCATATGAGGAGAATGATGATTGCCCACAAAGGCGGTCTTGCACCGTTGGCATTCGCCGCAAGCCTTCTGGGCGAAACAATGCTTATAAACGCACTTTATTATATAGCGGATTTCATAAGAGAAATTATTTAACCTTTGGAGGAAATTGATATGAAAGTCAGAAAAGCGATTATTCCCGCCGCAGGTCTCGGCACAAGAGTTCTTCCCGCATCAAAATCAGTACCCAAGGAAATGCTCAACATCGTTGATAAGCCTGCAATTCAGTATATTGTTGAAGAAGCTGTTGCCGCAGGCATTGAGGATATCCTTATCATCACAAACAGAGGCAAGGGCGCAATTGAGGACCATTTTGACCATTCCTTTGAGCTTGAAGCAGGCCTTAAAGGCGTGCCTTCAAAGGAAAAGCTTTATGAAGATGTTAAAGCGGTTGCAAACCTTGCAAACATATATTTCATCCGTCAGAAAGAAACAAAGGGTCTTGCCCACGCACTTCTCTGCGGCAAATCCTTTATAGGCGACGAACCCTTTGCGGTGCTTTACGGCGATGACGTTATTGTTTCCGATGACCCGGTTACCGCACAGCTTACACGCTGCTACGAAAAATACGGCAAGGGCGTTGTGGGTGTAAATGAAGTTCCTGAAGAACTCATCCGTCTTTACTGCACACTTGACGTTTCACCCATTGAGGGCGAAGACAGAGCAATGAACTGCACAAGAATCATCGAAAAGCCCACACCCGACCAGATTCTTTCACTTTATGCTATTCTGGGCAGAATTGTCATGCCTCCCGAAACCTTTGAGCTTATCGAAAAAGGTCTTGCAGCTACTCCCGAAGGCAAGGAATTCTATCTTACGGATGTTTTTACCGAGCTCGGTATGGCAGGCAAGCTTCTTGCTTATGATTTCGACGGCAAGCGTTACGATATGGGTAACAAGCTTGGCATTATGAAGGCAAACTGCGAGGTTGCTCTTGACCACCCTGAAATCGGCGACGACTTCAAGGCATACCTCAAAGAACTTGTAAAAACATTTTAAGTAACATAAATACACCCCGTGTTCATCACAACACGGGGTGATTTTTTATCTTTTTCTCATTGTCGTGAGCTTTCCGAACGAAACGATATAGCTTTCTGCTGTTGAATCGGTTCGGGGCGGATAATCTGTTGAAATTATCTGCGCTTTGCTTTCAAATGCCTGTTCACGGCATTTTTCCGAAACAGAATCAAAATTGTCCGCGCGGGTACGGGCAATCACCTTTTTTTCGTCGATTTCTTCACGGATTTCAATCAGAGTTTCCGGGTCATTGCAAAGAATAAACGATGTGCAGTCACGGTCAATATCCTCTTCCCTGAGCATAGGGAACATAGCCTGAGATTTTATTGACGGGTCACGCGCAATGTATCCTTCCGTAACATTTCCTTCGTGGAGAAGAACAAGTATCTTGCCCTGCATATCACTGATTTTACACCAGTCATCCGCTGCTCTCATTTCGCCGAAAGATTCATACCCACGGAGCATATCCGCAGGTGTGAAAAGCTTTTCACCCAGAGTTTCTCTCAGCAATTTGTCAAGCTCAACGGCATAATCAACACTGAAAGACTTCATATTTTTCATAGGCAAAAATGCACTTTTGGGTTCGATAATAATTGTTACGGGAAGATGACCCAGATTATTGTCTGACCACATCGCAATCTCTTTCATACCCAATGCAAAGTCACTGCAATAAGTTGACATCTCGAAATAGGGGCTGTGCATACAGGTGAAGGAAACTTCTCCGTCACGGTCAAAGGTTTCGATATCAATTTCGAGGCTGCGGATACCGCAGTTAAGCTGGTCTGTGGGAGTTTCGCTCCAAAAGTCCGCCTTTTTGCCGTCATAAATACCAAAGGTTATGCCTGAAAGACTGCTGAAAAGCTTTTTTGTTACATCGAAAGCGGGTGCCTGATAGCTGTTATGAGTTGCGAGAAAGCTGACTTCGTTCAATTTCATTCCCGCTTTCAGCTCCTCTTCAAGATTTCCGTCAAAAAATGAGGCTTCGTCAACGGGCAGAATTTCACCGTTTTCATATGCCTGTTCAAGGGCTTCAATACGGTTTATCTGATTGATTTTATCGGTTTCAAACAGCTCCGTATTTACCGAAAGCACGGTAAAAAACGCCGTTATTAACGATATGAGCGACGGGACGAATCCCACAATGCGGCGGATAACTTCAATCATTTTTATTCTCTCCTTTTTCCAAATCGGAATTATTATATCATTTTCTGACGAAAAAGCAAGGAAAAAATGACCTGCACGGAACGAACCGTGCAGGTCTTATTTTTTTGATTATTTGTAGAGAGGACCGTAGTTTTCGCAAGCTCTGAAGTCTGCGCCTTCAAGGTCTTTCGTGCCGAATGCACCCCAGCAAGCAGGACGGAAGATTTTCTCTTCGGGAACGTTGTGGAGAGCAACGGGAATACGGAGCATTGATGCCATTGTGATGATATCTGCACCGATGTGACCGTATGAAATAGCACCGTGGTTTGCACCCCAGTTATTCATAAGGTCGTAAGCTGACTTGAAGGGACCCTCGCCGTTGCATCTGGGTGCGAACCATGTGCAGGGCCATGTGTAGTCTGTTCTCTTCCAGATAATGTCTGAAACTTCGTCGGGAAGGTTAACAGTCCAGCCTTCAACAATCTGAAGAACGGGGCCGAGACCCTTAACGAGGTTAAGACGAATCATTGTTGCAGGCATTTCAGCTCTGGTAAGGAAGCGTGATGAATATCCGCCGCCTCTGAAATAGCCGTTGTCGGCTGCGTTCCAGGTTGTAGCTTCAAGAATCTTGTCAGCGTCTTCTTCGGTAACGTTGTACCACTCTTTCATGATACCGTTGCCGTTTTCGTCCTTGACTTCGCCGCAGGCATCAAGGCAGCAGGCACCTGAGTTGATAAGGTGGATGAAACCGCCTGCATCCTTTGCCTTGCCTTCGATGTCATAGCCTGTAACTCTCTTGACTGCATCTGCACTCCAATGAGTACGCACGTCTGCAAACATCTGAGGTCTGTTTGTAAGTAATTTCATAAACAGCATACCGATGCCGTTGAGAACGTCATTTTCTGTTGCAAGAATGTAGGGCTCTCTTACGCCTTCCCAGTCGAACGAGGTGTTGAGAAGTGCCTCTGCAAAGTCAGCGTTGGGATAGAAGTCTGTCCACTGTCTCTGACCCTGGAAGCCTGCTGCAATAGCGTTATGGCCAACAGCTTCTTCTTCGCAGCCTGCGGGAAGATTTTCGTTGCCGTTCATAAGGTCCTTGATGATGCACATCATCTTGACAACGAATTCCCAATCCTTTTCTTTCTGTTCATCGCTCTTTCTTACGAATTCGGGGTTCTTATCGAAGCCTTCCTTGCACTTTGCCTTTGTCCATGCAAGAGCCTTCTGATATTCAGCCTCATCATAGATGCCTTCGGTCATTCGACGGATGATTTCAACCTCGTCAACGGATTCAACTCTCATGCCGAGATATTCTTCAATGAAGTCGGGGTCAATAACCGAGCCTGCAATACCCATGCAGGTTGAGCCGATCTGCAGGTAGCTCTTGCCTCTCATTGTTGCAACTGCAACGGCTGAGCGTGCAAAGCGGAGAAGCTTTTCTTTAACGTCGTCGGGCATTGATGTGTCGTCAGCATCCTGAACGTCTTTGCCGTAGATACCGAATGCGGGGAGACCCTTCTGTGCATGAGCTGCAAGAACGGCTGCAAGGTAAACGGCACCGGGTCTTTCGGTAGCATTGAAGCCCCATACGCCCTTGATTGTGTTGGGATCCATATCCATTGTTTCTGAACCGTAGCACCAGCAGGGAGTAACGGAAAGGGTGATGTCAACGCCTTCCTTCTTGAACTTTGCTGCACAGGCTGCTGCCTCTGCAACACGGCCGATTGTTGTGTCAGCGATAACAACCTTTACGGGTTCGCCGTTTGAATAACGGAGATTTTCCTCAAAGAGAGCCTTAGCTGCCTTTGCCATGTTCATGGTCTGGTCTTCAAGGGATTCTCTTACTTTGAGAGGTCCTCTTCTGCCGTCGATGATGGGGCGAATACCGATAACGGGATAATCGCCGATAAGTCTGCTTTTTGCCATTGTAATCTTCCTTTCTATTTCGATGAATTTATTTTATTACTTTTTTGAATCTCTCGTATGCTTCTGCCCAGGCTTCGGCATTTTCGGGAGAATATTCCACGGTTTTTTCGCTTGCTTTGACAACCTTTCTTGCCTGCTCAATGCTTTGGAGTGCACCGCAGGAAAGAAGCTGAACGGCGATATTGCCCAGAACTGTTGCCTCAATGGGGCCTGCCACAACTCTGCGGTTGCAGGATGAAGCAGTCATCTGGCAAAGGAGTGTATCCTTGGTACCGCCGCCGATAACATGGATTGCAGGGTAGGTTTTGCCCGTGCAGTCTTCAAGATTTTCGAGGGTCAGGCGGTATTTCATTGCAAGGCTTTCATAGATGCAGCGCATAACCTCGCCCACGCCTTCGGGAACGGGCTGACCCGTCTTTTCGCAGTAATCACGGACTCTCTGAGGAATATTGCCGTGAGGCACAAACTCAGGAGCATCGGGGTCGATAAAGCATTTAAAAGGCTCTGCCGCAAGGGCAAGCTTTTCAAGGTCTGCATATGAATAGTCGCTGCCGTGTCTGTTCCAGTGGCGGCGGCTTTCCTGAATAAGCCACAGTCCGATAATATTTTTGAGGAAGCCTACGGTTGCGCCGTAGCCGCCTTCGTTGGTAACATTCATCGCAACGGATTTTTCGTTGACGATGGGCTCATCAAGCTCCGTTCCGAAAAGCGACCAGGTGCCGCTTGAAAGGAAGGCAAAATCCTTGCTTTCCGCAGGAACGGCAGTCAGTGCACTCTGTGTATCGTGACCGCATACGCTGATAACATCGACCTCATCAATGCCGCATTCTTCGCAGATATCCTTACGCACCTTGCCCAGAATACTGCCCGAGGGCTTGATTTCGCCAAGCAGGCGTGAAGGGATTCCCAGTCTGTCAAGGATACCGGTTGCCCAGCCCTTTGTTTTGATATCAACCATCTGTGAGGTGGTTGCGATTGAATATTCGGTAGTCATTTTACCCGTCAGCATATAGCCGAAAAGGTCGGGCATAAAGAGAAGTCTGTCTGCCCTTTCAAGAATATGGGGACGGTATTTTTTCAGTGCATAAAGCTGATAAACGGTATTAAGCTCCATAAACTGAATACCCGTTGCACCGTAGAATTCTTCGTTGGGAACGGTCTTTGCACATTCCTCAATAAGACCCACGGTTCTTTCGTCACGGTAATGCACGGGATTTTCAAGCAGACAGCCGAATTCGTCAATCAGACCGAAATCAACACCCCAGGTATCAATGCCGATGCTGTCAAATCCGCCTGCAAGCTTTGCGTTTACAATGCCCTGCTTGATGTTATAAAAAAGACGCAGAACATCCCAATACATTGTATCCCCCACTTTTACGGGGTCATTGGAAAAACGGTGAACTTCTTCAAGGCTGATTTTTTCGCCGTCAAAGCTGCCGACAATAGCTCTGCCGCTTGAAGCACCGAAGTCAATGGCTAATACTTTTTTGTTCATTGTTACTCCTTTTTAAGTGAATAGTGAATAATGAAAAGTGAATAGTTAAGGACGGGTTTCACCCGTACCCAATACATTCGGTCATAGGCGGAGCCTATCTGAAACTTTTCATTCTTCACTTTTAACTTTTCACTTGCAAATTACTGAATTACAACACCTTTTTTAAGAATAATGTTTGCATAAATTGCTGTTTCGCCTGTTGCAATAACCGCATATGCCTTCTTTGCTCTGTCATAGAATGCAAAACGCTCAACAAGCTCAATGTTTTTATCGCCTTCTTCGGCGGTGATAGTCTTTTTGTAGTCGCTCCAGATGGGAGGAGGATTTGATGCATCGCCGTTATCCATAAGTGCAACGGGAGCATCAACATAGGTATCAAGAGGCATAAGTTTAAGGATGGCGGCAAGAATTTCGTCAACACCGTGGCCGTCAAGGCGCACAAGACGCTGAGCAATTGATGCTGAGGGGAAGTTGCCGTCGCCGATAACGATTTCGTCGCCGTGACCCATTTCCATGAGGATTTTAAGGAGTTCGGGTGAGATGATGGGAGAGATGTTTTTAAGCATGGTGATTTATCCTTTCTGCTTTTATTATTTTGAATGTATAGTGAACAGTTAGGGGTAGATTCAATTCGCAATGTGTAATGCGCAATGTCGGAAGGGCTCCGCCCTTACCCATTATATTGAATTTTCAACAGCCAAAAATTTTTTTAAAATTGAAATAAAGTTACAATAACCGTCGCCGTGCAAATGCAAACATATATAAATCCGGAGCGAAGCGACCCTTAATTACGAATTTCGCATTACGAATTAAAAAAGCCTTGTCACATAGTCGCATACATACTGTACATATTGCTGTAAATACCGCCCTTTGCCATAAGCTCCTTATGGCTTCCCTGCTCTGCAATGCCGTCCTCGGTTAGAACAACGATTTCGTCTGCATTGCGGATTGTGGTAAGCCTGTGGGCAATGGTGAGTGTGGTTCTGCCCTTTGCAAGGCGTTCAAGAGACTCCTGAACAAGCTTTTCGCTTTCGTTATCCAGTGCGGAGGTGGCTTCGTCAAGCAACAGAATAGGTGGATTTTTCAGGAATACACGGGCGATTGAAATTCTCTGCTTCTGTCCGCCCGAAAGCTTTACGCCCCTTTCGCCAACATATGTATCGTAGCCGTTGGGCAGTGTACTTATGAAATCGTGTGCACCCGCTTTTTTTGCTGCTTCGATAATCTCTTCTTCCGTGGCATCGGCTTTGCCGTAAATAAGGTTATCACGGATTGTGCCGGAGAAAAGGTATACATCCTGAGCAACAACGCCGATGTTTGAACGGAGCGAACGCAGGGTTATATCCCTGATATTCTTGCCGTCAAGAAGTATTTCGCCGCTTTCAGCTTCGTAAAAGCGGGGTATGAGGTTACAAAGCGTTGTTTTTCCGCCGCCGCTGGGACCTACAAGGGCAACATTGCCGCCCTTTCTGATGTGCAGATTGAGGTGATTAAGGATTTCTTTTTCACCTTTGACATAGCTGAACGAAACATCTTTGAACTCGATTTCGCCCTGAGCCTCGCCGATATCAACCGCATTTTCACCGTCTGATATTTCGGGGACTTCTTCCATAATTTCGGCAAAACGCTCAACACCCGTTATACCTCGGCTGAACTGTTCACTGAAATCAACGATGGTTCTTATTGAACCCAGAAGGGTTGAAATAAGCAGAAGGCTTGCGGCAAAGTCGCCTGCGGATGTAATGCCTTCGCGCATAAGAATTGCACCGATTGCAACAACAACTATATATGTAATACCGTCAATAAACTTAACGGTTGCGTGGAATCTGGACATATAGCCGTGGCTTCTGTTTCTGATTACAACATACTGCTCGTTGCCCTTTGCGAATTTTTCTTTTTCAACCTTTTCGTTGGTAAAAGAACGTACTACTCGTACACCCAGCAGGCTGTCCTCAATTCTTGCGTTGATTTCACCTGCCTGATGTCTGCCCTGCTTGAAGGTGTCACGCATTTTTGTGCGTGATTTCTTGGTAAAAATTATCATGAAGGGCATCAGAATAAAAATCGCAAGGGCAAAACGGATATCCATTGAAGCAAAAATAATGAAGCTTGCAAGGAATTTCACCACTGTCATAAGCACCATTTCGGGGAAGTGGTGTGCCCATTCGGCAACATCAAAAAGGTCTGAGGTCATACGGCTCATAAGCTGACCAACCTTTGTGTTGTCAAAGAAGGTAAAAGAAAGGGTCTGCAAATGGTCAAACATATCCTCACGCATTGCGTTTTCTATTTTTGTGCCCATCTTGTGACCCCAGAAGGACTGGCAGTAGCTTGATATGCTGTCAATACCTCTGAGTGCTATGTAAGCGGCACAAATTTTTAAAATCAGTGCGGTTGTGAGCCCTGCGGGGTTTTCAACGCCCTTATCCGTAATTTCTCTTACAACAAGGGGAAGAATGATTTCGCAGGCTGCCGAAATCAGTGCACAGGCAAGCACCACAAGCTCCGTGCCCAGATGTTTTTTCAAATAAGGAAAAAACCGCTTGATGAGTGCAATATTTTTTTGAGTATTGCTTTTTCTTTCTTTTTTACCTTCCATAATTATTTCCTCTTTCAATGCAGTCCGACTGTATATATATTCAGTATATATTATGTAACAAATTTTTTTATTTGTAAAGTGTTTTAGCAAGAAAAATGCTGTTTGACTTTTGGTTTTTTCTTTGATAGAATGAAAAGCAAGGAGGAGATATATATGAAAAGAATTATTTCTCTTGTACTCGCTGCCGCAATGCTTTTAAGCTGCGGAATCACATCCTTTGCCGCATTTGACAACAAGTCATTGACCGAGGATGAATGGAAAGAAGTTTATGCAGAGCTTCGTGACGAAAACACTCTGCCTGCACTTTGTGTAGGTGCAGACCAGACTCAGCTCAACATCTGCTGGCACGCCGCAAAAGACAAGGCACAGCCCAAGGTAAGGCTTGCAAAAAATGCGGCAATGACGGATTATGTTGAATTCACGGGCGAAACAACTCCCGCAGAAAACGATGAGCAGCTTGTATGCCGTGTCACAATGACGGGTATTGAAGAAAACACAACCTATTATTATCAGTGGCTGAGCGAAAATGGCTGGAGCGAAGCTTACAAGTATGAATCAAAAGGTTTCGACAGCTACAAAATGATGCTCATAGGCGATATTCAGATCGGCGGTCAGTCAACGGATAACCCCGAAGAGCAGTCAAGAATCGGTTATGTATGGCAGAGCGTGCTTGATGAGGCACTTTCAAAGAATCCCGATATCAGCTTCCTGCTTTCACCCGGTGACAACACTTCAACAGGTAAGGCTGCCGACGAATGGCAGACCCTGCTTATGCCTGAATACACAAGAAGCCTGCCTATGGCACTTGCAATCGGCAACCACGACAAAAAGGGCATGATGTATGATTATTACACACATATGCCCAACGAATATTTCGGCAAATATTTTACCGGTCTGGACAGAGATTTCTGGTTCCGCTACGGTGATGTGCTTTACCTTGTATTTGACGCCTGCTCAGGCTCGGCGGCAGACCACAGAGCTATGGCAGCAGAGGCTGTCAAGGCAAATCCCGATGCAAAATGGCGTATCGGTGTTATGCATCAGGGTCTTTATGCACCCGGCATTGCAGCCCTTGAACCCGAAACCGGTATTCTTCTCAATGCGGTATTCCAGCCCATATTCACAATGTATGACCTTGATATGGTGTTCACGGGCCACACACATATGCAGGGCAGAAGCCATTTCATCAAGGACGGCATTGTTGTAGGCAAAGCTGAAAGCGGCAAGACCTACACAGACCCCAACGGTATTATTTATCTTAACACAAATGCCTGCTGTGACCAGGGTTCAATGGAAGGTATGGATAAATGGCCTCACACCGCATATTCATTTGAAAACGCAGATGTGACAACATATTCAACCATCGAATTCACCGATTCAACAATGTCGGTCAAGACTTTCAGAGGCGATAACAGCGAGCTTCTTGACAGCATTACAATCGAGAAAACCAAGGATTTCAAGGCAAGACCCGTAAGCACATTCATCCGCACCGCCCTTTACAAAGCGGTTGAGGTTCTGGGACTTGTTTATATGAAAATAGACGAGGTTGTTGTTGCAATCAGAGGCGGACACTTTTAAGAAAAAAGCACCCTTCGGGGTGCTTTTTAAGTGCAAAGTGCAAAGTTCAAAGTGCAAAGAGTAATGTACTCCGATATAAACAGCAAAAAACCGCTCCGATTTTTCGGAGCGGTTCTGTTTTTTATCAGTCGTTGTTGTTTTCTCTTCTCTGTCTGTTGCCTCTGTCGCCGCGGAAATCTCTTCTGGGCTTTCTGGGAGCATCTGAAACAGTGTTTTCGGGAACAAGACCCTCAACCTCGATAAGTGCCTCACGGCGTGAGAAATTGAGTCTGCCCTGGTCATCCTTGGGAAGAACCTTAACGATAACTTCGTCGCCGACGTTAACAGCATCTTCAACCTTTTCTGTTCTCTTTACGTCAAGCTGGCTGATGTGAACCATACCCTCTTTGCCGGGTGCGATTTCAACAAATGCGCCAAAGCTCATAAGGCGGGTAACAACGCCCTTGTAGATTGCGCCGACCTCGGGGTCGTTGGCAATTGTTTCAACAATGAAGATAGCTCTGCGTGCATCGTCGATATCTGTTGATGAAACGAAGATGTTGCCGTCTTCCTGAACATCAATCTTACAGTTGCACTCTGCGCAGATCTTCTGAATAACCTTGCCCTGCTTACCGATAACATCACCGATCTTTTCGGGGTCAATCTTTGTTGTAAGCATCTTGGGAGCCCACTTTGAAAGCTCTGCTCTGGGCTCTGCGATAACGGGAAGCATGATTTCGTCAAGGATATAGCATCTTGCGGTGTAAGTCTTGTCAAGAGCTTCTCTGATGATTGCGGGAGTAAGGCCGTGTACTTTAAGGTCCATCTGAATTGATGTGATACCCTTCTTTGTGCCTGCAACCTTGAAATCCATATCGCCGAAGAAGTCTTCAAGACCCTGAATGTCAACCATTGTCATAAAGCGGTCACCTTCTGTGATAAGACCGCAGGAAATACCTGCAACGGGTGCCTTGATGGGAACGCCTGCTGCCATAAGTGAAAGTGTTGAACCGCAAACCGAGCCCTGTGATGTTGAGCCGTTTGATGAAAGAACTTCGGAAACAACACGGATTGTGTAGGGGAACTCTTCAACTGAGGGAAGAACGGGAACAAGTGAACGCTCTGCAAGTGCGCCGTGGCCGATTTCTCTTCTGCCGGGGCCTCTGCTGGGCTTTGTTTCGCCGACTGAGTATGAGGGGAAGTTGTAGTGGTGCATATATCTCTTTGATTCTTCCTCATCAAGGCCGTCAAGAAGCTGAGCATCGCTCATGGGGCCCAGTGTTGTGATTGAAAGAACCTGAGTCTGACCTCTGGTGAACATACCTGAGCCGTGAACTCTGTCAAGAAGGTCTACCTCTGCGTTAAGGGGACGGATTTCGTTGATGCCTCTGCCGTCAACACGCTTGCCGTCGTCAAGAAGCCAGCGGCGAACAACGTATTTCTGAACCTTGTAAAGGCATTCTTCAATCTTAACCTCCATATCGGGGTAGATTTCATCGAACTTCTCGTGAACCTTGTCATAAACGGGCTTAAGGCGCTCGTCACGGATTCTCTTATCATCTGTATCAAGAGCATAGCGGATATCTTCAATTGCGAAATCCTTGATTGCTTCGTACATTTCTGGGTCGGGATCGTTTGAGGGGAAGTCAACCTTCTCCTTGCCGCATTCTGCCTTGATCTGATTGATGAATTCAACGATTCTCTGGTTTTCTTTATGAGCGAACATAATGCCGTCATACATATCATCGTTTGATACTTCGTTTGCACCTGCTTCAATCATTGCAACAAGCTCGCTTGTTGAAGCAACGGTAACATACATTTCGCTCTTTGCTCTCTCTTCAAGAGTGGGGTTGATAACATACTTACCGTCAACAAGACCTACAACACAGCTTGAAACGGGACCCTCCCAGGGGATCTCTGAAATTGAGATAGCGATTGAAACGCCGAGCATTGCAGCGATTTCGGGCTGGCAGTCGGGGTCAACTGACATAACGGTTGCAACAACACCTACATCGTTTCTCATATCCTTGGGGAAAAGAGGTCTGATGGGTCTGTCGATAACACGTGAAGCGAGGGTTGCCTTTTCGCTTGCCTTGCCTTCGCGGCGCTGGAATGAGCCGGGAATTCTGCCTACTGAGTAGAGTTTCTCTTCGTAGTCAACCGAAAGGGGGAAGAAGTCAACGCCCTCTCTGGGTTTTGCTGCCATTGTGGCTGTGCAGAGCACGTTTGTTTCGCCGTAACGGACAAGACATGCGCCGCCTGCAAGCTGAGCCATTTTGCCTACTTCAACAACAAAAGGTCTGCCTGCGATTTCTGTTTCGTACTTCTTGAAAGCTTCAAAAAACATTTCTTTTACCTCTCTGTAAAATTTTATTTCCACAGGCGGCAGGTTTGGGTTTAGCAATAAATCCAATCCCTGATCAATTCGTAATTCTTAATTCGCAATTCGTAATTAAGGGTCGCTTCGCTCCGATTGTATAAAAAGATTGTTAACGGGTGCGTACGAAATGGGTACGGGTGTAACCCGTCAATAATTACGCATTATGCATTACGAATTCATAATTGTTCAGAAACTCGATTTACCGCTAAAACCGGGGAAAACAGCCGCCTGAAAGATGCATTTTCTGTGCCGATTTAAAGCGGTAACAGGCTAATACTTTAACATATTAACCTGACCTTTAAAACGACACAAAGCAGGCAAGATGAGTTCCTGCCTGCTTTATTGACGAATTATTTACGGATACCAAGTCTTGCAATGATTGAACGGTAACGCTCAATGTCAACCTTCTGAAGGTATGCAAGAAGGTTTCTTCTGTGACCAACCATCATAAGGAGGCCACGTCTTGAGTGGTGGTCCTTCTTGTGCACCTTAAGATGCTCGGTAAGGTCGTTGATTCTCTTTGTAAGAACTGCGATCTGAACTTCGGGTGAACCTGTGTCACCTTCGTGGAGAGCGTATTCCTGCATGATTGCGGTCTTTTCTGCCTGTGTCATTTCTTTTCACCTCATTTAATTATTTGCCTCGGTTCCCAGGTTACGGCAGGTGAATACCTCATTGAGGTTTGCTCCGAAATCCGAGAAGCGGGCACGTGCACAACGGATTATATCACAAAGGATTGCAAAAGTAAAGCGTTTTTTAAAATTTATTCATTATGCCCAATTCAGGCACTCGGGCATAGAATGAATTGAGGATGTTTCCTCAAAAACAAGGCGGCTGCGTTGACGGTGGCATAAAATGCCTATGGGGAGCCTGACACACACTGCAGCCGCCATAATATATTCCTGCGGAATGTGATGTCCGTTCCGCAGGAACGGATGAAATATCGCTTTACAATGTGATATTTTCTGCGTTGCCGAAAGTGATATACGCCCTACGGCGTGTTTTTGTTTTATTCGTCAAAACCTACTTTGTTCAGTGCTTTGAGGGGGTCAACATACTCGCCATCAATAAGCACTTCAATATGAAGGTGGTCTTCGTCGCTGATTTCAACGGGAATGTGACCGAGAGAACCGATTTTATCATATTTCTCAACTTCTGTACCTTCGGGCACACAGCTTCCTTCCTTCATACCGCAGTAACGCACCGTCATACCGTTGCCGTGGTCGATTTCAACAACAGTACCCCAGAAAATATCGTCGGTGACGGAGATAACTTTGCCGTCTGAAACCGCAACAACCTCGTTACCTGCACTGCCGCCGAAATCAACACCGTTATGCACACGCCAATCTCCCATTGTTTTGGATTCAACCATTTCACCGTTGCTGTAATCCTTGGCAATATCCGTACCCATAGGCAGAGCGAAGTTGCCTGAATAAGGCTTGTTGCTTTCGTCTGTTTCCGCTTCTGTTACGGAATAAATTCTCTCATCCGCAATGCCGCTGATACCGATGTTGACCTCCTCGGTCAGCGGCTCTGTTTCTTCCATGCTCCACTGCACCGTGATTCTGCTGAATGTTTCGGTATCCGTTGTTTTTTCGGGAGATTTTACAAAACCGATTGCCGTGCCGATTGCAACCGCAACAAGGCACACCGCAAGGGCAACATAAATATTGGGATATTTTCTTATGCTTTTTTTCATTGAGTTTACCTCTTTCCGTTTATTTATTGCAGGTTTTTCCTTCATATTTTCGGCTGAAAACCGTTTTTTTATTCCTGCAGGGTGACGAATTTGAAAAAAGAAGCAATATCGCAGAAAAAATTTGTAATTAATACTTGATACTTGGGAAAATTTCTGTAATAATAGTAGGGTATAAGTAAAATTATAATCGTTTATAGGAGTGTGTATTTTGGATAACAAAAAACTTGCAGAGCTTCTCTTCCCTCATATCGACAAAACCCCCGACTACTATGAGGAGCTCTATCCCGAAAGAGGTCTTGCGGAAGGTGCGAGAGTAACCCGTTTTGCACCGTCACCCACAGGCTATCTTCATATCGGCGGACTTTTCGGCGCACTTGTTGATGTGCTTACTGCTCAGGCAACAAAGGGCGTTTCATACCTCAGAATTGAGGATACCGATAAAAAGCGCGAAATTGACGACGGTGTTTCCGCCATAATCAACGGCTTTGATTACTTCGGCGTTGAATTCACCGAAGGCGTAACAGGCTTCGGCACGGAAAAGGGTGCGTACGGACCTTACACCCAGAGTCAGCGTGCGGAAATTTATCAGACAGTTGCAAAAAGCCTTGTTGAAAAAGGTCTTGCATACCCCTGCTTCTGCACTGCAGACGAGCTTGCAGACCTTCGCAAAGAGCAGGAAAAAGGCGATGCTCTTATCTGGGGTTATTTCGGAAAATGGGCAAAATGCCGCGACCTGACACTTGAGCAGATTGAAAGCAACCTTGCAGAGGGCAAGCCCTGGGTGCTCCGTCTGCGTTCGGGCGGCAGTGACGGAAAAGTTGTTTTTGACGATGTAATCAGAGGCAAAATCGAAATGCCCGAAAACATAATTGATGAAGTTCTTCTCAAATCAGACGGTATTCCCACATATCATTTCGCTCATGCCTGCGACGACCACTTTATGAGAACAACCCACGTTATCCGCGGCGAGGAATGGATTTCATCCGTACCCAAGCACATTGAGCTTTTCAAAGCCTGCGGATACAAGGTGCCCAAATATGCTCATACACCCCAGGTTCTTAAAATCGATGAAGAAACCGGTGACAAGCGTAAGCTTTCAAAGAGAAAAGACCCTGAAGCGGCTGTGGGATATTTTGTTGAAGGCGGCTTCCCCAAGGAAAGCGTGCTTGAATATCTGCTGACCCTCATCAACTCAAACTTCGAGGATTGGCGCAGAGCAAATCCCAAAGAGGATATTTCAAAGTTCCCCTTCAATCTTAAAAAGATGAGTTCAAGCGGCTGTCTGTTTGACCTTGTAAAGCTTAACGATGTGAGCAAGAACGTTATCTCCGTTATGAGTGCCAAGCAGGTCTACAAAAATGTTGCAGCCTGGGCAAAGATTTATGACCCCGAATTTTATGCACTGTTTACCGCAGACCCCGAATTCTCCACTGCGGCTGTAAATATAGACAGAGAAAATCCCAAACCCCGCAAGGATATTGCAAAGTGGAGCGAGGTCAAGGATTACTTCTCATATCTCTACAAGGAGCTTTATACCGCGGACTATGCCCTGCCCGAAAATATTTCAAAGGCAGATGCCGCCGCTATAGCCGAAAAATATATCGGCGAATTCTCACTTGCAGACGACAAAGACCAATGGTTTGCAAGAATCAAGGATATGTGCGAGCCTCTGGGCTTCACACCCAATGTCAAGGAATACAAGAAAAACCCCGATGCTTTCAAGGGCCACGTAGGCGATGTTTCAACGGTTATCCGCATCGCCCTCACATCACGCAGAAACACACCTGACCTTTATTCCATAATGAATCTTCTCGGCGAAGACGAAATAAAGGCAAGGCTCAGCGAAGCTGTTGAAAGCTGGAAATAAGAAAGGACAGAACAACAATGGAAGAAATGAACACCAATTCGAATTTTATATATGACTTTATTGATGAGGACCTTGCCAACGGCGTGAACACCAGAATTCAGACCCGTTTCCCGCCTGAACCCAACGGCTACCTTCACATTGGTCATGCGAAGGCTATCTGCATCGACTTCAGCACCGCTGAGAAATACGGCGGCGAGTGCAACCTCCGTCTCGACGACACCAACCCTTCAAAGGAAGATGTTGAGTATGTTGACGCAATCAAGTCCGACATCGAATGGCTTGGCTTCAAGTGGAACAAGGTGCTCTATGCATCAAGCTATTTTGATTTCATCTATGAATGTGCAATAAAGCTCATCAAGAAGGGCAAGGCATATGTCTGCGACCTTTCTGCAGATGAAATCAGAGAATACAGAGGCACTCTCACGGAGCCCGGCAAGAACAGCCCCTACCGTGAGCGTTCGGTTGAAGAAAATCTTGACCTCTTTGAGAGAATGACAAAGGGCGAATTTGCAAACGGCGAAAAGACTCTCCGTGCAAAGATTGATATGGCATCGCCCAACCTCAATATGCGTGACCCTGTTATGTACAGAATCGCACATGTTCCCCACCATCAGACAGGTGATAAGTGGTGCATCTACCCCATGTACGACTTTGCACATCCTCTTTCGGATGCAAGGGAGCGCGTAACCTATTCACTCTGCTCACTTGAATTTGAAAATCACAGACCCCTCTACGATTGGTTCATCAAGGAAGTAGGCTTTGAAGAGCCTCCCAGGCAGATTGAGTTTGCCCGTCTTAACCTTAACTACTGCGTAACCAGCAAGAGATATAATCTTGAAATGGTTCAGAAGGGTATTGTTGACGGTTGGGATGACCCCAGAATGATTACCCTCAGCGGTATGAGAAGAAGAGGCTATCCCGCAGCCGCAATCCGTGAATTCATCAACCGTATCGGCGTTTCAAAGGCAGACAGCGTTGTTGATTACGGTCTGCTTGAAGCCTGCGTAAAAGATAACCTTAATGAGAACTCACCCCGTGCAATGGCTGTTCTCCGTCCTCTCAAAGTTGTTATCGATAACTATCCTGAAGGTCAGAGCGAAGCTATTGAGGTTGAAATCAACCCTCTCAAACCCGAACTGGGCACAAGAACCGTCCACTTCTCAAAAGAAATTTTCGTTGAGCGTGACGACTTTATGATTGAGCCTCCCAAGAAGTATTTCAGACTTTATCCCGGCAACGAAGTCCGCCTTAAGAGTGCATATCTTATAACCTGCAACAGCTGGGAAACCGACGAAGAAGGCAACGTTACCTGCCTTCACTGCACCTACGACCCCGAAACCAAGGGCGGCGATGCTCCCGACGGCAGAAAGGTCAAGGGTACAATCCACTGGGTAAGTGCATCTGACAGCGTACCCTGCGAAATCCGTCTTTATGACCGTCTTTTCAATGCTGAAGACCCTATGGCAGACGGCAAAGAAAATTATCTTAACCATCTTAACCCCGGTTCGCTTGAAATTCTTGACGGCTGCCTTGTTGAAGGCGGACTCAAGGACGCAAAATGCGGCGACACCTTCCAATTTATGAGACAGGGTTATTTCTGCGTTGACAAAACATCAACCGATGAAAAAATCGTCTTCAACCGCACCGTTGCTCTTAATTCATCCTGGAAATAAAACCGAAAGGAATCGTAAAAATGAAAGCTCTTTACAGAATAGTCAATGCCCTTATTGCGGCATCGGTTTTCCCCGTAGCCATTTTTGTTGATTTGTTCCTTTTCAAACTGTCAACATCATTTGTCGATGCAGGCCTTGAAGAAAGCTTCTCCATCAAATTCATAATTGATGTCATAACAGGCAAGGAAGCAATGTGGCACGATTTGATATTCAGCGATACTTCGGCAAGCTTCAGCTGGCCTGCAGCTCTTAATCCTATCAAAGGCAGACTCATCACCTGCGCTGTATGCTTTGTGCTTGTTATCCTTATTTCTCTTTTCATTATTGTATGGTCCTGCTGCAGCAACAAACGTATTCCCGTTCTTATTGCAAGCGCAGGCGGACTTATAAGCACAATCGTTATGATTGCCTGCTTCAATTCTGCCGCAGGTCTTTTCATAGACGGAACAATCAACCTCTTTGATGTGTTTTCAGGCGGATGGCTTGTTTCTCTCGTAGGCAACTTTGTTTCTGTCGATAAACTTATGCTTGGCGGTATACAGAACGGATTTATCTTTATTTTTGTCGGTCTGCTTGTATGGACAGGCGCATACTACCTTATTGAAATCGGCGATACCGAAGAAGAAAAGGCAAAAGCAAGAAGATAAAGAGGTGCTTTTATGAAAGCTGTTACTTTTGACAAAGTTTCTCTCGGCGGTTTCTGGAAAAACCGCTTTGAAATCAATAAAAATGCCACAATCCCTATGGTATATGACCGTTTTTCGGATACGGGCAGATTTGATGCTTTTAAATTCGAATGGAAAGACGGCGACCCCAACCGACCCCATATTTTCTGGGATTCGGATATTGCCAAGTGGATTGAAGCCGTTGCTTACACCATTCACCTCTGCCCCGACAAAAAGCTTGAAGCGGTGGTTGACGGCGTTGTTGACCTGATTGAAAAAAACCGTGACGAAAACGGATATTTCAACATATATTTCACCGTTTGCGAGCCGGATAACCGTTTTGTCAACCGTATGGCACACGAGCTTTACTGCGCAGGCCATCTGACGGAAGCGGCGATTGCATATTATAAAGCCACAGGTAAAGATAAATTCCTTCACCTGATGTGCGATTATATGGATTATATTGAAAAAGTATTTTTCATTGAGGATTCTGCGGAATTCAGCACACCCGGTCACGAAGAAATCGAGCTTGCTCTCGTTAAACTCTACGACTGCACGGGTAATGAAAAGTATCTTGAAATGAGCAGCCGTTTTGTTGAAACAAGAGGTACATCCGAAAAAGACGAAGAAAGCCCTTATTACATAAGCCACGCTTACGACCAGTCACATAAGCCGGTCCGTGAGCAGGAAAGAGCGACGGGCCACAGCGTAAGAGCAACCTATCTTTACTGCGCAATGGCAGACCTTGCTCTGAGAATGAAGGATGACTCACTTTATGATGCTTGCAGAAGACTTTTCCTCAGCATTGCGGAAAAGCAGATGTACGTTACCGGCGGTATAGGCTCCACACATTACGGCGAGCGCTTCACCGAGGATTATGACCTGCCCAATGATGTTGCATATTCGGAAACCTGCGCTTCAATCGGACTTGCTCTTTTTGCAAGAAGAATGAGCCTTATTGAGCCGGATTCACTTTATGCCGACATAGCGGAAATCGCCATTTATAACTGTGCTCTTGCAGGTGTTTCTCTCAGCGGAAAGGCATTTTTCTATGTCAATCCTCTTGAAATCAATATGGAGAGAAATCGCAAAAACATAGAGTATTATCAGTACAAGGGAAGTACGTATGACACGCCTCAGCGTCTTGAAGTTTTTGACTGCTCCTGCTGTCCTCCCAACATTGCGAGAATGATTGCATCAATAGGTGATATTCTCTACACGTATAACGATGATACGGTTTTTGTTCATCATTATTTTGAGTCCCAAGCAGAGTTTGAAGGCATAAAAATAACTCAGAATACGGAATATCCCAACAACGGTGCAGTTAAACTCACCGTCAGAGGTATGGCAGGCAAAACCCTTGCCGTCAGAATTCCCGGCTGGGCAGAAAACTGCACGGTAAGCGGTGCATATAAAACAGAAAAAGGCTATGCATACATTGAAATCAAGGATGATGAAACAGAAATTAACCTTGATTTTGCAATGGAATGCCGCCTTGTTTGTGCAAATCCCACCGTTGAAGCGGATGTGGGCAGAGTTGCTCTCTGCAGAGGACCTTTAGTCTACTGTGCGGAAAAAATCGATAACGGCGTACCTCTCAACAACCTGAGCATATGCGAAAATCTCAACGCTTCAGTTTCTTTCAATGAAGAAATGCAGGCATACACCGTTGAGGCTGACGGCTTTGAGGATGCACCCGCCGACTCGCTTTACCGCACATACCGCAATGACGGTATCAGACGCAGAATAAAGCTTATTCCCTATTTTGCATTTGCCAACAGAGGTGCAAGCGATATGCTTGTGTGGCTGAGAATAAAATAAAATTTGAATAAAAAGCTCCTTTACGGCAAAAATAATTCCAAACGGAAAATTATTTTGCGTAAAGGAGTATTTTTTATGAAAAAGATTTCATTTGCAATTATTGCCGCCGTGCTTTTCATTTCGGTGATTTTTGCCGCTTGCGGCGGCACTGAGGATGGCAAGATTACCGACCCTGCCCACAACGACCCCATCCTCACAACCATTGAGGATATGATGACCGAAGCAAAAACCGATACGGAAAGTATGATGTCGGATGTTATGCCCGATTCATCATCCTCAACATCGGATACTTCACTGACCACACTTGCATAAAAAAAGAATGCCTCCGCACATTGCTGTGCGGAGGCAATTTTTATCAATTAATATTTGATTTCTGTGAATTCACCTGTTGTCTTGGCAGCGCCGTCGCCGTCAACGTTACCAACAAGAATCTTAACCTGAAGAGTAGCAGCGAAATCGTACTGATACTTAATTTCTGCGATCTTGCCGTCTGCAACCTTGACTGAAACTTTTACGTTTGTGTAGTCAACATCTGTGCTGTTGAGCTTAATAAGGTTGCCTGCTGTATCCTTGATGCTTGAGTCAACTTCTTCGTGTGTAATGAAGTCGTTTGTGAATCTGTGAAGAGGAGTAGCGCCTGTCTTCTTGGGGTTGGCAGCATTTGCAAGTGTGAAGCTGTAAACGCCGTCTGCACAGCTGAATGAACCGAGGTCAGCTTCCTTGAGAGTGGTAGCCTTGAGTTTGTAGTCATCATCGGGCTGCTCTTTGGGGAATGAACCCTTCTTTGTACCGATACCAAGGAAACCGCCTACAACTGAGCTGAGGTCTGAGTCCTTATCGACCATTTTGATAACGCTGTTGAGAGCGTCTGTTGAATTACCAACGTCGATGGGATCTGTGTATGAGCAGTTTCTGTTGTACTTATATGAGCCCTTAGCTGCCTTAGCTGTTTCAGCGTTAAGGAAAGCAACGAACTCAGCCTTTGTCATTTCAGCGTCAGCTGCCGCTGATGTTTCTTCTGAGGGGTCAGCTGTTGAGGGATCCTCTGCTGAGGGTTCTTCTGCCGATACATCTGATGTGTCAACTGCGGGAGCATCTGTTGATTCCTCAACGGGAGCTTCGTCTGTTACATCTTCTGCTGCTGTTGTTGTGGTTGTTGTTTCGCCTGTTGTGTCATCACCGCAAGCTGCAAATGCGAAGAGCATAGCTGCTGCGAGGAGAATTGCGAGAAGCTTTTTCATGGTTTTTCCTCCTGAAAAAATTTTTGTTTTTGTGTGCAAACCGCACACTTCTTAATTATAAAAATACCCCAAAACAAAGCATTTGTCAAGGGTGAAAGTGAATTTCACCTGCCAAAATTGAGGGGGCATTTTTATGAATATTTACATAATATTAATATTTACAGGTGACACGGTTAATTTTTTATGATATAATATATTCTAATATATAATGGAGGATTGTGCGGTATGGCGGTCAAGAGATTTATATCGTGGAATGTCAACGGAATAAGAGCCTGCCTTCAAAAGGATTTTTATGAGAGCTTCGGTGCTCTTGATGCGGATATATTCTGCTTGCAGGAAACCAAAATGCAGGAAGGACAGGCAGAACTCAGCCTTGACGGATATCATCAGTTCTGGAATTATGCCGAGAAAAAGGGTTATTCGGGAACTGCTGTTTTCACAAAAGAGGAACCGATTTCCGTATCATACGGCATAGGTATTCCCGAGCACGACACCGAGGGAAGAGTTATCACCCTTGAATTTGAAAATTATTATTTCATAACTGTTTATGTTCCCAATGCCCGTGACGGTCTTGTGCGTCTTGATTACCGTATGGATTGGGAAAACGCTTTCAGAGAATATATATGCGCTCTTGATGCGAAAAAGCCCGTTATTTTCTGCGGCGACCTTAATGTTGCACACAAGGAGATTGATCTTAAAAATCCGAAGTCCAACCGCCGCAATCCCGGCTTCACCGATGAGGAAAGAGGAAAATTCGGCGAAATGCTCGAAAGCGGCTTTGTTGATTCCTTCCGTTATTTTTACCCCGACCTTGAAGGTGTTTACAGCTGGTGGTCATACAGATTTTCCGCAAGAGCAAAGAATGCGGGATGGAGAATTGACTACTTCATCGTATCAGAAAAGCTGAAAGAGAAAATGAAGGATGCAAAAATACACAACGAAATTTTCGGTTCCGACCATTGCCCCGTTGAGCTTGAAATTGAACTGTAAAGGAGAATAAAAATGAACGATAAAGTTATAAAAATTCTTTGTGCCGTTATGGCGGTTGTTATGGTTGCAACAGGTGTTGTTTTCTTTGTTTCAACCAAAAATTCAGGCGGTTCACCTCAGATTGAAAACCCCGAGCCTGTTGTGTTTTCATATGACGAAAGTGCTTATACAGCAAGTCTTTCCGTCAAAGGCACAAACGGTGAAATTTATCTGCCCACCGATTTCGGCAATATCTACTACACAGCCGACCTTAAAGGCAGTGTGAAATTCTATGAATACGCAAACGGCCAGATGGTTGCGAGCACACTTGCGCCAAAACAGGTAAAGGCAAGCCTTAAAGCAAGCCGCGAAACAATTCCCGTAACCGTAAATTATATTGAAAAAGACGGCAAAGCCTGCGGCTACGGTGTTTTCACATCGGATATGAGCAAGGATGTTCAGGTTTATGATTATGCATTCGTAAAGCTGACGGCAAAGCCTGCGGGCTACGGCGGCGGATACCTTCTTCTTGCGGATTTTGATAAGGATAATTTCTATAAAACAGAGAAGCTTTATTCCGAAATCTATAATTTCGACCTTGCAAACGGCAAAACATCAACATATGTTTCAAACCACACAAGACTTATCGATATGAACGGCACTTTCCGTCAGGACTGGACTCTGCTGACCGATGATTTCATTAAAAATCTGGGTGGTGCAAAGCTTTTTCTTTCTTCAAGATACTACAATGAAGCTGATAAGGGTCTGCGTGCGGACGTAATGGTGCTTTCCAATGCCTATAAACCCAAAATTGAGGTCAAGGATGTTCTGGGTGTATGGTTTGTCAATGACGGCAACGGTATGCATTACCTTAAAAAGAACGACAAGGGTTTTGCGAATATCCTTAAAACAGGCAATACCGAAAATGTGCTCACTCAGTTTGAAGGGGATTGGCAGACCGATTACTTACAGTGCGGCAAATACCTTATAAATAAAAAGAGCCTTGTGATGATTGACCTGCTTACAGGTTCATCAAAGACTCTTAAAGATATCAATATTGAAAATGCAGATGTATTTTCGGTAAATCCCGACGGAACAAAGGCTGTATTCGCATCATACGGCAAAATCAACGCAAACGGCACACCCGTTCAGAGTGTTACCTACTGCACCGTTGACGGCTCTGCTGAGCCTGCCGTATACACCGAGCCTATGCTTTTCAGCGAGAGCGCAGGTTTTGTATGGCTTGACAGCTCAAATGTAATGAGCGTGCGTGCTCTTACAGCCGACGGTAAATCAGCGGGTTCGGTGGTATACACCTATTAAATATTTTCTTTTCTGAAGTCGATTACAAGCTCTTCGCTTGCGGGATTAAGCTGGGTATATTTTACCCCTGCACTGTCAAACATTCTTTTTGATGCACGGACTCCCACGGTTTCGGCATATTTATCGGAAAGATAATATACTTCCTTTATGCCGCTCTGAATGATTGCTTTTGCACATTCGTTGCAGGGGAAAAGCGCAACATATATTTTACAGCCTTCAAGGCTTGAGCCGCCGCTGTTGAGTATGGCATTAAGCTCCGCGTGGCATACATAGGGGTACTTTGTGTCGTATTCATCGCCTGAGCGGTCCCAGGGGAAATCGTCGTCACTGCAGCCCAGAGGGAAACCGTTATAACCTACGGACATAATCTTGTTGCGGTTGTTGACTATGCAGGCACCTACCTGGGTGCTGGGGTCCTTGCTTCTTCGGGCTGAAAGAAGGGCAATACCCATAAAATATTCATCCCATGAAATATAATCGTTTCTTTTCGGCATATCACGGACACTCCTTTTTATTATCTGAAAGAATTTTATCACAAAAAGAAAAATATTACAATACAAAAATACCTTCGAGGTGGTCAAAATGGGTCTTTTAACAAAACTTTTCGGCGATTACTCAACAAAGGAAATAAAGCGCATACGCCCTCTTTGCGATAAGGTGCTTAAACTGGAAGATGAATTTTCAAAGCTTACGGATGAACAGCTTCAGGCAAAAACTCCCGAATTCAAGCAGCGTCTTGCAAACGGCGAAACTCTTGACGATATTCTTCCCGAGGCATTTGCTGCCTGCCGTGAGGCATCGTGGCGTGTTATCGGTCTTAAGCATTTCCCCGTGCAGATTATCGGCGGCATCATTCTTCATCAGGGCAGAATTGCCGAAATGAGAACGGGTGAAGGTAAAACCCTTGTTGCAACCCTGCCTGCATATCTTAACGCACTTTCGGGCGAGGGTGTTCACATTGTTACCGTCAATGATTATCTTGCACGCCGTGACAGCGAATGGATGGGCAAGGTGTACCGTTTTATGGGTCTTACCGTAGGTCTTATCATTCACGAAAAAGAAAACCCCGAAAGAAAAGAAGCCTATGCCGCAGATATCACCTACGGCACTAATAACGAAATGGGCTTCGATTACCTTCGTGACAATATGGTTGTTTATAAGGAACATAAGGTTCAGAGAGGCCACAGCTTTGCAATCGTGGACGAGGTTGACTCCATTCTTATTGATGAAGCGAGAACTCCCCTTATCATTTCAGGCAGAGGCGAGAAGTCAACAGAGCTTTATAAAACCGCCAACCGTTTTGCAACAATGCTTAAATGCGTGAGAATCAAGGAAGTCAACTCAAAAGAAAATATTGAAGACCTTGTTGACGATAACTGCGATTACGTTGTTGACGAAAAGGCAAAGACAGCAACCCTTACCAAAAGCGGTGTTGCCAAGGCAGAGTCATTTTTCAATATCGAAAACCTTATGGACCCCGAGAATATGACGGTGCTTCACCACATCAATCAGGCAATCAAGGCAAACGGTGTTATGCGCCGTGACGTTGACTATGTTGTCAAGGATAATCAGGTGCTTATCGTTGACGAATTCACGGGCCGTATTATGATGGGCAGACGCTACAATGAGGGTCTGCATCAGGCAATTGAAGCAAAGGAAAACGTTAATGTTGAGCACGAAAGCAAAACTCTTGCAACCATTACATTCCAGAATTATTTCCGTCTTTACAAAAAGCTTTCGGGTATGACAGGTACCGCAATGACCGAAGAAACCGAATTCAATCAGATTTACAGCCTTGACGTTATCGAAATCCCCACCAACAAGCCCATGATAAGAAACGATATGGCGGATGTTGTGTATAAGACTGAAAAGGCAAAGTATGAAGCCATTATGGCTGTTGTTGAGGAATGTCACGCAAAGGGTCAGCCAGTGCTTATCGGTACCGCATCAATCGAAAAATCTGAGCTTCTCAGCACAATTCTGAAAAGAAGAGGTATAAAGCACGAGGTTCTCAACGCAAAGCATCACGAAAAGGAAGCGGAAATTGTTGCTCAGGCAGGTAAGCCCTATGCCGTAACAATCGCTACAAATATGGCGGGCCGCGGTACGGATATCAAGCTCGGCGGTAACTCCGAATACCTTGCAAAATCCGAGCTTCGTAAGAAGGGCTACACCGAAGAGCTTATTGCCGAGGCAACGGGCTTTGCAGAAACGGATAACGAAGAAATCCTTAATGCAAGAGCGGAATATGCCGCGCTTGAAAAGAAATATGATGAGCAGATTGAGCCTGAGGCAGCAAAAGTGCGTGAGGCAGGCGGTCTGTTCATAATCGGTACGGAACGTCACGAATCAAGACGAATCGACAACCAGCTCCGCGGCCGTGCAGGCCGTCAGGGCGACCCCGGTGCAAGCCGTTTCTTCCTTTCACTTGATGATGACCTTATGCGTATTTTCGGCGGTGAAAGACTTACCAACGTGATGAATATGCTTAAAACTCCCGAAGATATGCCTATTGAGGCAAAGATGGTTACAAACTCCATTGAAACCGCACAGAAGAACATTGAAGGCAGAAACTTCGGCATAAGAAAGAGCGTTCTTCAGTACGACGATGTTATGAACCGCCAGAGAGAGCTTATCTACACACAGCGCAATCAGGTTCTTAACGGCGAGGAGCTTAAACCCGTTATAATGAAGATGATAACCGACTGCGTCAACGATGCTGTTGACTTCTTCTGTTCCGACAGTATTTCAAAGAAAGACTGGAATATTGAAGGCTTGAAGAGCAAGTTCAAGGGTTGGCTTACATCGGATGACGATTTTACCGACGGATTTGACAAAGAGGATGCCCGCGAGCTTCTTCTTGACAGAGCAGAGAAGAGATATACCGAGCGTGAAGAGCTTTTCGGCTTGGGCGAAAACGGCGAACCCATTATGCGTGAGCTTGAAAAGATGGTTCTTCTCCGCACCGTTGACAGATACTGGATGGATCACATTGACGCAATGGACCAGCTCCGCCGAGGTATCGGTCTGAGAGCATACGGTCAGACAGACCCCGTTGTTGCTTACAGAAATATAGGCTCCGAAATGTTTGACGGAATGATTGAGTCAATCCGTGAAGATACCGCAAGACAGATTCTGACCATCGTTATCAGAAGTCAGGAAGAAACAAAGCGTGAGCAGACCGCAAAAATAACCGCAACAGGCGGCGGCTCATCGGACGGCACGGATAAAAAGCAGCCCGTCAGAAAGAAAGAAAAGGCAGGTCCCAATGACCCCTGCCCCTGCGGAAGCGGTAAAAAGTATAAGAAGTGCTGCGGCGGTACAAGGCAGTAAGGTGAATTGAATCATTATGTCAAATAAATCAAACTTAAAAACAAATCCCGATGCCTGCCCTCTTGCAAAAAAATGCGGCGGCTGCCAGCTTCAGAATATGACCTATGAGCGTCAGCTTAAATGGAAGCAGGCAAGGTGCGAAATACTGCTGAAAAAATTCGGCAAGGTAGAAAAAATAATCGGTATGGATAATCCTTATCACTACCGTAACAAAGTGCAGGCGGCATTCGGCAGAACAAAAAGCGGCAAAATCATATCTGGCGTTTATCAGTCGGGCAGTCACAGAATAGTTTCTGTTGACAGCTGTATGACAGAGGATGAAATTGCCGACAAGATTATTGTTGATATCCGCAATATGGTGCCCAAATTCAAAATCCGGACTTATGACGAGGATAAGGGCACCGGCTTTCTCCGTCACGTGCTTGTCAAAAGAGGTTTTTCAAGCGGTCAGGTAATGGTTGTAATCGTAGGCGCAAGCGGATACTTCCCCATGAAGAAAAAATTTACCGCCGCACTGCTTGAAATGCACCCCGAAATCACAACCGTTGTGCTTAACATCAACCCCAAGGATACAAACCTTGTGCTGGGTGACAGAGAAGAAATTCTCTACGGCAACGGCTATATTGAAGATACTCTCTGCGGCTGTGTATTCAGAATTTCTCCCAAATCCTTTTATCAGATTAACCCCGTGCAGACGGAAAAGCTTTACGGCAAGGCAATGGAGCTTGCAGAGCTTGATAATGATACAAAGGTGCTTGATGCTTATTGCGGCATAGGCACAATCGGACTTGTTGCGGCAAAAACCGCAGGCAATGTCATCGGCGTTGAACTTAACCCCGATGCGGTGAAGGATGCAATCTCCAACGCAAAACGAAACGACTCAAAAAATGCACGGTTTTACTGTGCGGATGCAGGCGACTTTATGCAGGAGCTTGCGGAAAACGGCGAAAGATTCGATGTTGTTTTTATGGACCCTCCCCGCTCGGGAAGCAGCAAAAAATTCATTGATTCGCTTGCCGTTGCCGCACCTGAAAAGGTTGTCTATATCTCCTGCAACCCCGAAACCCTTGCAAGAGATTTGCAGATGATTACAAAAAAGGGGTATAAAGTACGCAAAATCTGCCCCGTGGATATGTTTCCTCACACAAACCATATAGAATGTGTGGTTTTACTTACAAGATAAAGGCAAAGAAAAAGAGCTGCCCTCACGGACAGCTCTTATGTTTTATGAGAAATTAAATTATGCTGCGAAGCCCTTTACAAGCTCAACAACCTTCTCAAAGATAGGCTTAATCTTAGCGATGATGCCTTCGAAGTCGATGCCCTTAACAGCGTCAACAATCTTGTTTGCTACGTCTGCCCAGTCAACGTTCTTGAGAGCGTCGATAGCCTTGTCAAGAACATTGTTTGCGATATCTGCGGGAGCACATTCGTGAGCATCTGCTGCTGCTTTGTTTGCAAGGTCTGCGCCGCACTTGTCACAAGCGCTTGCGCCCTTGGGGCACTCTGCTTCGTGAGCTTCAAGGTTTGCAGTTGCAACCTTAGCTTCACAATACTGGCAAGCTTTGAAATCAACAAGGCAGCCGCCGTTTACGTGAGCGTTGTAAGCTTTCTCGTCAGCGAGCTTTGCAAGGCATGTGTCACAAGTGAGATCATCTGCGCCTGCGAATGCTACTGTGCATGCTGAAAGAGCAAAGATGAGTGCGAAAACGATTGCTAAAAACTTTTTCATTTTGGTCTGTCCTTTCGTAATTGTATTTGTCCCCGATGAATTTAACATCAAAGATAACTAATATTAACACTTTTTGTTCAGCCTGTCAATGGGTGTGAACAAATTTTTAACGCAGTAAAGCCATAAATTTGACTGTTTTTTGCTGTCTTTTATCAGATTTCCGTTATTTCATAGAACACTACCCCGTTGGGTTGGAGAGTAATATTCAGGTCTATTGTGCCGTTTTCAGCCGTTACGGTCTGAGTAACGGGCACAAGCTTTGAGCATTCGTAATATTTCGGTTTGAGCTGTGTGAAATAAAGCTCTCTTGCATCGGGGTCTGAAAGAGTTGTGGGGTTGTCAACCTCAGGGTCGTCGGGTGACCATGAAAAACATTCATCGCCGATACCGTAAGTGATTCTGTCCTGCTGCCATTCGTCAAACCAGTTGCAGTTATCATCGATAACATAGGCGGTAATCTTTACGGTTTTACCCTCAAACTGCGGTGCGTTGACCGTAAAATCCAGGTCAGCAGGAGCTTTGTAATCAACCTTATTCTTGAAGTTGTATGCCATTATGCGAAGGGTCTGAGTGCCTTCGTCGTAAGCGGAAACGGCCTCAACCTCTGCCTTGGGCACCCATCCTCTGCCCGTTTTTTCCGTTTTTGCAAGCCTTGCACCTTCAAATTCCGCCGCATTTTTTGCTACATAATAGCTGACGGTGGGATTACCGTCAAGCAGACCGTTTGAAAGGTACGCCCAGGATGAAAAATAGTTGATATCGTTCATAAACATTGTGCGGTACATTCTTGCATCGTACGCCGCCTGATAGGTAAAGCCGCAGGTGCGGGTCAGAAGCTGGTCATCGATTGCACCGCTTGTATTACCGCAAAGAATCCTGCCCTCGTCAATGCCGTAAATAAGGTTATTCAGACCGTATTTTTCGGCTGTTTTGCGAAGATAATCTATTGTTTCCGCAAGGGTTTTGCCGTCGGTGAAATCGCCGGGAGTTGAATCGTAAAATGAAGCGGAAAGATAGCAGATTCTTGTACCTTTTTCGCCTGTTTTGTAGTTAGTGCCCTCTGCACAGTGACGGATGAAATACGCCTCATCCCACAGACCCTCTGTAACGGTCATTGAATGTGCGCCGACAAAAACATCGCCGATAACGTCAACAAGTGCCGCAACCGTATAATCATAGAGCTTGCAGAATTCGACGGCAGATTCATCGGGGTCGCCGCTGTTTGCCATAAACCAGGAAGCGTTTTCATATTCGGTCATAACTCCGAAACGCCAGGTCAGAACTTCATCCTTGCCGAATTCGTCAACAAGCGCCTGACATATGGCAGCTATATAATTGTAATAGACATTGTAGTCGTCGGGCGGATAGATATTGGTGCTGAATTCCGCATCGGTGTTTGCTTTTGCGGAATATTTGAGGGGCACGCTGCCAAGCTTCAGCATGGGCTTTGCGCCCAGTTCAAGAACACCTCTGCAATTATCGATAAGCACGGTAAAATCGTAGTCATCAAGCACTGTTCTGTCCAGAGGGTCAATAAATAAATCTCTGTCCGCATTGCCGCCCGTACACTGCATGAACTGAACATAATTGACAAAATCAAAAATGTCGTATTCTTCATTGTTTTTCTGATTTACAAAGGGATTGCCGTCGATTGACCAGATATTTACGTTGCTTGCAGGGTTTGAAAGCACACTGCCGCATCGCGAGGCATCAACGGTGAATTCATAGTTATTCACAAGGTCGGTGATGTTTGCCGAAAGAGTTCCGAAAAAACCGATTATCGCCGCAAGAAGGGCGGAAAAGAATTGTTTCATAGTTATTCTCCTATCAAAAAATCCGCCTTGCGACGGATTTTGTTTTATCTTTGCACTTCGCCGGTTATGGCGTTGATTACGTTATAATAAACTGCAATATGGGAGTTGGAAATGTATTTATCCAGATGCATGGAGCCGAAGAACCAGCGTCTGAAAACGCAGGCTTCGGAAAGCTCTTCCAGGTATGTGTTAAGACCCGTAACGCTTGCGGTTTCGCTGTCTTTCAGCTTCAAAAAGCCCTTGATTTTAACGGGAGGCTCGTGGGTGATAACGTAATCCACCCTGCAATTCTGCTTTTCGAGATTTGCCGCACCTTCAAGAAGCTCCTCACGGCTGGGAAATTCGTATTTCGACCAGGCTTTTTCTTCAAAACGGATGTCTATATCGGGGCTTTCGCCGCCGCCCATTGTGAAGAAGGTCATATTGTCGATTTTAAAAATCTGACCTCTCATCATATGGTAAAGGTTGCCGCAGATGTTGTGAACCTTACCGCCGTTCCATTCGGTGACGGGGTAAGCATTGAGCAGCTCAAAATTTTCGTGTGTACCGTCGATAAAGCAGATATTGAATTTTTTGTTGCCCAGCTTTTTAAGGATTTTCTGTTCGATTTTGCTGTTATCCCACACAAAACCGAAATCTCCGCAGACAATGAGTGTATCGCCCTTTTTGAGCTGTTTTATCGCAGGTGAATCAAAGCGTGAAAAATCGCCGTGCATATCGCCCGTTACATATACCATAAAGCAAACGCTCCCGAAGTTTAATTATTTATCTTAATATACCTCAACCCACCGAAAAAATCAAGGCACATCCCGTTAAAAATAAAAATCGTATGCAAAACTATTTATTTATTCATTATTTTATGTTATAATTGGTTTTGTCTGTGACAAAATAATTGATTTACGGTGTTTTGAAATGAAAAAGATATTAAGTATACTTATGATAATTGCGGTGCTGACAAGCGGATTTTCCTTTGTGGGTGCAAACGCCGCATATGATGAAGAAATGGAATCGTTAGGGCTTTATTCGGATTGTCTGCTCCTTGTCAGCTCCGATAACGGTGAGGTGATTTTCAGGAAAAACGCAGGTAAGCAGACTCCCCCTGCAAGCCTCACAAAAGTTATTACAGCCATTGTTGTGCTTGAAAACTGCACTGACCTTAACACACCCGTTACCGTCCAGGAATCCTGCATAAGAGAGCTTGACGGCACGGGCAGTTCGCTGGGCGGTCTGAAAGCCGGCGAGGTTGTGACGGTTTACAATCTGCTTGCAAGCCTGCTTATTCAGAGTGCAAACGAAGCCGCAACCGTGCTTGCGGATTACATAAGCGGCGGTGACAGAGCAAAATTCATCGGCATGATGAACGAGGTTGCATCCCGTCTGGGCTGTGTCAACAGCCATTTTGTCAATCCTCACGGTCTGCACGACGAAGACCAGTATGTTACTGCCGAGGATATGGCAAAATTCATTCTTCACGCAATGGAATTTCCCGCATTTGCGGAAATCGCGGGCAAAACTTCATACAGACTTCCTGCCACAAATCTGCAGGATGAACGCAACATTCTCAACACCAACTACCTTATGAACAGTGCATACAAGGACTACTACTGCAAGTATGTAAAGGCAGGTAAAACAGGCTCAACCTCAGATGCAGGCCGCTGTGTTGTTTCGGTTGCATCGAAGGACGGCTATAACTATGTTTGCGTTGCTCTCAACTCTGTTTTTGAGGATGTTGACGGTGACGGCGTTAATGAGAACGGCGCATTCCTTGATGCAAAAGAAGTGTTTGAATGGGCGTTCAAAAACATTGAGCTTGTTGCCATTTCGGATACAACTCAGATTGTGGGTCAGGTCCCCGTAAAATATGCTAAAACCACGGATTTTGTAACCCTTTCACCGGGCGAAACCGTTTACAGTCTTGTGCCTGCGGGTACGGATTCGGGCAGTCTGCTTGTTGAACCCGTTGAGGGAACCATGCCTGAATTTGTGAAAGCACCCGTCAAAAAAGGCGAGGTTATCTGCCGTGCAAAGGTGCTTTACGCAGGCAACGTGATAAAGGAAATCGACCTTGTGGCAAGCATGGATGTGAAAAGAGGATTTTTTGCAACCATAGGCACCGTTGCAAAGACCGTCTTTTCAAACTGGATATTCAGAATTGCAGCAATAGCGATTATTGTTGCACTGATAATTCTCATATTCATGAAACGCAAGAGGGATAAGGTTTCTTCGCGCTCAAACGGTAAAAAATACAGAGTTCTCAGCTACAACGACTTTATGAAAATGAGGTAAAAATATGGAAATCACCAAAGGCTTCGGCTGTAAAAGCGACGAAAAAGAGCTTATTGCGGCACTTAACGATATATTTTTCTCGGAAGAACCCCACAACAATTTTATGGACCTTCTTCCCAAGCTTTACAAGGATAAATTCAATTGCGGCGAAAGGAATATGATTCTCAAGGAGGACGGTGTTATCAAAGCCGCCATAGGCTGTTTTCCCCTTGAAGCCGTTGCCGCAGGAAGAAAGATGAAGATTATGGGCATCGGTAACGTAGGCGTTGCAAAGGACTGCCGCCGCAAGGGCTATATGATTGAGCTGATGAACGATGTTACGGCATGGATGATTGAGGAAGGCTATGACTACTCAATTCTGGGCGGTCAGAGGCAGAGATATGAATATTTCGGCTATGCACCTTCGGGCAATGCACTTCATTTTGAAATCAACATCGGCAACATCAGCCGTCTGAGAAACGGCAATACGGAAACGACCTTTACCGCAAGGGAAATTACGGAAAAAGATACGGAGCTTTTCGCAAAAATCAATGAGTTTAACGAGGCTCAGCCCTATTATGTTGTCCGTAACGAAGAGGATATGCTTGATATTCTCAGAAGCTGGCGCAGCACCCCTTATGCGGTTTATGACGGCGACAGTTTCAAAGGATATTTCACCACAAACTGCAAGGGTCATTTTTCCGAATTCAAGGCTGTCAACGTTGATGATTTGCTTGATTTTTTCCTTTGTGCAATGAAAACAACGGAATGCGAAAGCGTTGCATTTACGGTACCTGTATACGACACCGCACTGTGCTCGTATATGCAGAAAATCTGCTGCGGAATGTCCGTATGCCACGTTGAGCAGACGAACATTCTTAACTATGCAAAGTTCATTGAAGGCTTCCTTGCGATCAAGGCACAGAGAATGAATCTTTGCAGCGGCACACTGAATGTGCTTGTTCACGGCTACAAAAAGGATGAAAAGCTTGCAATTACCGTTGACGGCAAAAACGTCATTGTTACGGAAACCGATGCACAGCCCGATTTTGAGCTTGACCACCTTGAAGCCACCGCATTCTTTGCAGGTCAGTATTCGGAAAAGCGTCTTTCCGCACCTTCGTTCACGCAGAATTGGTTCCCCGTTGATTTCTACGCAGGTCAGCAGGATAATGTTTAAGTGAAAAGTTAAAAGTGAATAGTGAAAAGTTTCGGATAGGCTCTGCCTATGACCGATTATATAAATGGGTAAGGGCAACGCCCTTCCTTAACTATTCACTTTTCATTATTCACTATTCACTCAAAAATGTCTAATTTTGCAATACTCTATTGACTTATTAAAAAAATAAATATATATTATACTTGTATATTTTTTCAAGGAGGGTAATCCCAATGAAAGTATTTATGATTGGCGGCACAGGTCTTCTCGGCAGTGAAGCTGCAAGAATTTTCATCGAAAGAGGCCATCAGGTAAAGAGCGTTGCTCTTCCTCCTCTCCCCGAAGGCGCTCCCATTCCCGAGGAAATGGAGCTTGAATTCTGCAACATCTATGCAAAGACAGACGACGAAATCAAGGCTATGATGGAAGGCTATGATTGCTTTGTTTTCGCAGCAGGTATCGATGAAAGAGTTGAATTCCCCGCACCCGTTTACGATGCATACTACAAATACAACATTCAGCCTCTCGAAAGAATTCTTCCTCTCTGTAAGGAAGTCGGCATGAAGAGTGCTGTTATTCTCGGTTCATACTTTGCATACCTTGCAAAGCAGCGTCCCGATATGAAGCTCACAGAGAAGCATCCCTACATCAGAAGCCGTATTGCTCAGGAAGAAGTTGCATTCTCATTTGCAGATGATAATTTCGATGTTGCAGTACTTGAACTTCCTTACATCTTCGGCACACAGCCCGGCAGAAAGCCTGTTTGGGTTATCCTTATTGAGCAGATCAAGATGATGGATAAGCTTCCGTTCACAATGTATCCCGGCGGCGGCACAGCAATGCTTACCGTACGCCAGGTTGGTGAGGTTATTGTCGGCGCAGCAGAAAAATCAAAGGGCGCAAAGGCATGGCCCATCAGCATGTATAACCAGACATGGAAGGAATTCCTTAAAATTGTTTACGCTGCAAGGGGCATGGGAGAAAACAGAAAGATTATCAGCGTTGCTCCCTGGATGATGCGTATGGGTCTCGGCGGAGTCAAGAAAGAATATGCCGCAAAGGGTATTGAAAGCGGTATTGACGTTGACGGACTTGCAGATATTATGGATATCAACCTTTTCATCGACAGAAAGTATGCTGTTGAGCTCGGCGCAACAGAGGATGATATCAAGGCAGCTATCACAGATTCAATCAAGGTAAGCCAGGCTTCATATGACGGCACTGTAAAACTCCTTGAAATGAAAGGCGAATAATTTTTTGAACATATTGGGGCTGTTGATACAGCCCCTTTTTAAAGTGAAAAGTTAAGAGTGAAGAGTGAAAAGTTTCGGATAGGCTCCGCCTATGACCGATTATATAAATAGGTAAGGGCAACGCCCTTCCTTAACTATTCACTTTTCATTATTCACTGTTCACTTGACACTGTCAATTTTTTTATCAATTTTTAAAAGGTGATTACTATGGCACAGTTAAAAATGTATTGGCTCAAAGGAACTCCCGTAAAGGAGTATGAGCTCCCCGAAGGATATTCCATTTCAAATTACAAAGACGAAAGCGATAAAGCCGCCTGGGTTGAATGCTGTAAAAACGGCCTTGTTGCAGACGATGAAAAGCCCGAATTCTTTGATGAATGTGTAGGCGGACGTGACGATGTTGTTTACGAAACAGACGTTTTCTTCCTTGACTACAACGGCGAACATATTGGTACCGTAACCGCTATTGACCACCCCGAAGGCAATCACGGCGAGGTGCATATGGTAGGCATCAAAACCGAATTCAGAGGCAAAGGTCTGGGCAAATATCTCAACAGCGTTGCAGTTAAAAAGCTCAGCGAAGACGGCGTTGATTATATTGAACTCACCACAGACGAATGGCGTAAAGGTGCTGTCAAGAGCTACCTTACCGCAGGCTTCATTCCAGTTGAATACGACGAGGATATGAAGGCTCGCTGGGAATGGATGCTTTGCGAGCTTGGCGTTGACAGCGTTGATATGGTTTATGAGGATTGCAGCTTTTGCAGGCGTGTCGAAGCCGCACCCGTTATAAAAATCGGTGTTGTAGGTGTCGGCAGAGGCAGAACAATGATTAACCACTGCGATAACGTCAGAGGCGCAAAAACCGTTGCTATCTGCGACAATTACGATATTCTGCTTGACAAGGCAAAGAAGGACTATGCAGGCAGAGATATCACTTTCTATAACAATTATGAGGACTTCCTGGGTCACGATATGGACATTGTTGTTCTTGCAAACTATGCAACAGAGCACGCACCTTTTGCCGTAAAGGCACTCGAAAAAGGCTTCCATGTGCTCAGCGAGGTGCTTCCTGTTCAGACAATGAAGGAAGCTGTTGAGCTTATCGAAGCAGTTGAAAGAACAGGCAAAAAATATTTCTATGCAGAAAACTACTGCTATATGGGCGCTCCCAAAAAGATGAGAGAGCTTTACCGTGAGGGCGCTCTTGGCGAATTTGAATACGGCGAAGGCGAATATATGCACAACTGCGAAAGCATCTGGCACAACATCACCTTCGGCGATCCCGACCATTGGCGTAACACAATGCACGCCTGCTATTACTGCACACATTCAATCGGTCCTCTTGTTCATATCACGGGTCTTAAACCCGTCAAGGTAACGGGCTTTGAGCTTCCCTTCAACGCAAGAATGGCAAGAATGGGTGCAAAGGCAGGTCCCGTGGGTATCGAAATGATTACCCTTGAAAACGGTGCAGTGCTTAAAAGCATCCATGGCGTAGGTCCTTCAAGGAACTCCGTATGGTACAGCATTTACGGTTCAAAGGGCAGAATGGAATGTGCCCGTGAGGATGTATGCGAAAGCGACCACGTAAATAAACTCTATGTGAACCTTGATGAGTTTGAGGGTCAGAACAGAAACGAGCCCGAAGAAGTGTCAACAAAGGACAGCTTCTCACGCCTTGCCGCACCCACAGGTCACGGCGGTTCGGATTTCTATGTAATGCACAATGTTGTTGAAGCCGTAAGAGGCAGAGACAATATGGATGTTATCGACGTATACGAGGCAATGGATATGTTCCTGCCCGGTATGTTTGCTTACCGTTCGGTGCTTCAGGGCGGTATTCCTCTTGATGTTCCCGATCTCCGCAACCCCGAAGAGAGAGAAAAGTGGAGAAACGATACGGAATGCACCGTTGCAAAGGTTGCAGGTGATATGCTTGTACCCGGCTATTCAAAGGGCAATCCCGAAATTCCCGATGAAGTATATGCGGGAATAAAAGAAAAGTTCGAAGCAGAATGGGCAGAAAAAATGAAGGAATACGAATCATAAATCCGTGAGAAAGGATTGTGCTTTTATGGAAAATAAGAAGTATGTCAGCAAAAAAGAGCTGTGGATGTTTGCTCTGGGCGCAGGCGGTCAGGGTATGATTTATGCAATGATGTCAAGCTACATCAGCGACTATTACGTAAACGTGCTCCAGCTTCCTCTTATGTTTGTCCTTGTTCTCATGCTTGCCGCAAGAGTATGGGATGCAATCAACGACCCCATGATGGGTATGATCGTTGACAGAAGGTCAATGAAAAACGGCAGAATGAAGCCTTATATCATTATGGCTACTCCCGTCATTGCCGTTCTTACACTCCTTATGTATCTCAGCCCCGATATGGATACAACTCCCCTTATGATTTTCTCGGCAGTGGTTTACATCCTCTGGGGTATGGCTTACACAATGGCGGATGTTCCTTTCTGGACTCTCCCCAACGTGCTTACCCCCAACTCAAAAGAGAGAAGCGACGTTATCTCATTCACAAAGATTATCAACAGCATCGGTTCGGCACTTCCTGAGGTTCTTTTCCTTGCAATTCCCCTTATCCTCAATGCGATTTATGCCGCAAACGGCAACGAACCCAATCCTCTTGACTTTGAAAAGAGAAAGTATTTTCTCATTGCACTTTTTGCGGTTGTTATCGGCGGAATAATGTATGTTAACTGCTATTTCCATATCAAGGAAAGGGTAGTTCTTCCCGATAAGAAAAAAATCCCCGGTCAGCCCGGCAGCCTTTCAAGAATCTTCAAGTGCAAGCCCCTTATGCTTGTTGTTATGATGGGCATTCTTTCAAGCGGCAGATATCTTGTTCAGGCAGCGGCAATCCACGTTGCCCGTTATTCATTCTATATCGGACCGGATAACCCCACTCAGGCGGATATTCTTAACAGCATCAGCCTTGTTAAAACCATTTTCCAGGTCTGCACAATCGTAGGTATGTTCGGCACAACCCTTATTATGCCCATGCTTATGAAGAAGTTTGACTATAAGAAAATCGTTATCACAACCTGCCTTGCAGGCTTTGCCGCCAGTGTTGTGACCACGGTTACCGGTTATGCAACGGGACTTGCAAGCATTTATGTGCTTGCTCCCTTCATCGTTGTTCAGTCAATTCCTCTGGGCGTTATCAACGTTATTTCCTATGCAATGATTTGCGACAGCCTTGATTATATGGAGCTTACCACGGGTCACAGAGAGAACGGTCTGGGCTCGGCCTGTCAGGGCTTTATCAACAAAATAGGCAACGCATTTTCAACCTGCGGTATTATCGTGCTCTATATGGCAATTGATATGGACCCTGCAGCAATGCTTTCAAAGGAAGCAATTATGGTTGCAACGGATGTTGCCTTCAATCAGAGATTTGCAATGTTTACCCTTGTATCTCTCCTTCCCGGTTTAAGTATGCTCCTCTGCTCAATTCCTATGTTCTTCTATAAGATTGCAGGCAAGGAAAAGGAAAAAATGCTTTCGGCCCTTGCCGAAAAGCGTGCAAACGAAGGCTTTGCGGTTGAAGAATAATTGAAGTGAATAATGAATAGTGAAAAGTGAATAGTTACGGAAGGGCTTTGCCCTTACCCATTTATATATTCGGTCATAGACGAAGCCTATCCGAAACTTTTTACTCTTCACTTTTAATTTTTCACTTATATCTTTTAAAGAAAAGGTGACCCCATTTGTCCAATAAAAAAGATTTAAGAAATATTGCCATCATCGCTCACGTTGACCACGGCAAAACAACCCTTGTTGACGAAATGCTCAAACAAAGCGGTACCTTCCGTGATAACGAACAGGTTGCCGACCGAGTTATGGACTCCAACGACCTTGAACGTGAAAGAGGCATCACAATTCTCTCAAAAAACACATCAGTGCACTATAAGAGCACAAAAATCAATGTTGTCGACACTCCCGGTCACGCCGATTTCGGCGGCGAGGTTGAGCGTATTCTTATGATGGTTGACGGCGTGCTTCTGCTTGTTGACGCATTTGAAGGCTGTATGCCTCAGACAAGATTCGTTCTCAAAAAGGCACTTAACCTCAAAAAGAAGGTTCTTGTTGTAATCAACAAGATTGACCGTCCCAACGCCCGTCCCTATGAGGTTGTGGACGAAGTGCTTGATTTGTTCATTGACCTTGGTGCAGACGAGGATCAGCTTGAATTCCCCGTTATCTATGCCAGCGCAAGAGACGGCTATGCAAGCTCTGACCCCAACAACAGAGGCGGCGATATGCAGCCCCTTTTTGAAGCTATTCTTGAAAATATCAATCCTCCCGAAGGTAATCCCGAAGAGCCTTTGCAGGTGCTCTTTTCAAGCCTTGACTATGATGATTATGTGGGCAGAATCGGCGTCGGCAGAGTTGAAAGAGGCAGGATAAAGAAAAATCAGCAGATTACACTTTGCAAAACCGACGGCACAACTCAGAATGTTAAGGTTTCAAGGCTTTATCAGTTTGAGGGTCTTGCCCGTGTGGAATGTGAAGAAGCGGAAGCAGGCGATATTATCTGCGTTTCAGGTATTGAAGGCATCAATATCGGCGAAACCGCCTGTGCGCCCGAATATGTTGAGGCTCTGCCCTTCATCAAGATTGACGAGCCTACAATTTCTATGAACTTCATCGTCAACGACAGCCCCTTTGCAGGCAAGGAAGGCAAGTTCGTTACATCAAGAAATATCCGTGACAGGCTTTTCAAAGAGGTCGAAACCAATGTAAGCATGAGGGTTGAAGAAACCGAAACAACCGATACCTTCAAGGTTTCGGGCAGAGGCGAGCTTCACCTTTCAATTCTTATTGAAACAATGCGCCGTCAGGGCTACGAATTCCAGGTTTCGAGACCCAAGGTTATCTTCAAGGAAATCGACGGTCAGCTTATGGAGCCTATGGAGCTTCTTATTGTTGAAGTGCCTGAGCAGTATGTGGGTGCGGTTATCGAAAAGCTTGGCTCACGCAAGGGCGAGCTTGAAAATATGGGCTCACGCGAAGGCGGCTCAACCCACCTTGAATTCAAAATTCCGTCAAGAGGTCTTATCGGCTACCGTGCGGAATTCCTGACAGACACCAACGGCAACGGCATTATGAATCAGCTTTTCGACGGCTATGCACCCTATAAAGGCGATATCCAGACCCGTGAAAGAGGTTCGATTGTTGTTCACGAAACAGGTGTCAGCACGGCTTACGGTCTGTTCAACACTCAGGACAGAGGCAGACTTTTCATTCCCGCAGGTGTTGATGTTTACGAGGGTATGATTGTTGGCGAATGTGCAAAAAATGAAGATATAGTATGTAATGTATGTAAAACAAAGCATCTTACCAATACCCGTGCATCCGGCTCCGATGACGCTCTCAGGCTTGTGCCTCACAGCGTGCTCAGCCTTGAACAGTGCATGGAATTCATAAAGGATGATGAACTGCTTGAGGTAACTCCTGTTTCACTCAGACTTCGTAAGCGAATCCTTTCAAAAGAATTGCGTATGAAACAGCAGTTCAAAAAGAAATAAAATGAGCGAAAGAAAAACAGCCGTCACGCTGGGTAGCTTTGACGGCTTACACAAGGGACATATGACGGTTATTGCCTGTGCTTTTGAAATGCAGAAAAAGTACGGGCTTTCTCCCCTTGTTCTCCTTTTCGATAAGCACCCTATGCTTGCACTTTCGGGTAAAGCTCCCGACAAGGTGCTGCAATCATCTCTCCGTGACGAAATAATTGCCGCAACGGGTGCGGAAAAAAGAATTGTTCCCTTTGATTTGGTCAAGGACATGACCTGCCGTGAGTTTTTTGAGAAAATTCTCATTGAAAAGCTTAATGCAGGGGGTGTCTGCTGCGGCTGGAATTACCGTTTCGGCAAGAATAACGAAGGCGGAATTGATGAGCTCCGCAGTCTTTGTGATGAATTCGGAGTAAAGCTTAAAGTAAGCAAGCCCGTTGATTATCAAGGCAGTCCCGTCAGCTCAACCCGAATAAGGCAGGCTGTTGAAGGCGGAAATATTCCTCTTGCAAATGCAATGCTGGGCAGAGAATTCCGCTATAAGCAAACCGTTATCGACGGTCAGCACAGAGGCAGACTTATCGGTGCACCAACCATAAACCAACGCTTTGACAAGGGCTTTGTGAAGCCGAAAAAAGGTGTTTACGCTTCCGCAACCATAGTTGACGGCAAGGAATATCCTTCCGTTACAAATATCGGTCTGCGTCCTTCATTTGAAAATGAGGATTTTCGCAGTGAAACCTGTATTTTAGGTTTCAGCGGCAATCTTTACGGACTTGAAATTGAGGTAAGACTGCTTGAATATCTCCGTGATGAGGTGAAATTCAACTCAATGGATGAACTTTCGGCACAAATCCATAAGGATGCAGAAAAATCACGGGAAATATTTGAAAATCGAGGTAAAATGGGCAATGTATGAAAATTGGGAACAGCTTAAAGCTGATTGTATGCAGTGCAGAAAATGCGGTCTTTGCGAAACAAGAACAAACCTTGTTTTCGGCGTAGGCAACGAAAATGCCGAGGTAATGTTCATCGGCGAAGGACCCGGTGAAAATGAGGATTTGCAGGGTGAACCCTTTGTCGGCAGAGGAGGCAAGCTCCTTGATAAATACCTTGAAGCCGTTGACCTAGACCGCAAAAAGAATATCTACATTGCAAATATGGTAAAATGCCGTCCGCCTAAAAACAGAGACCCTCTCCCTCAGGAGCAGGATTGCTGTATTGACTGGCTGAGAGAGCAGACAAGACTTATCAGACCTAAAATCATTGTGTGCCTGGGCAGAATTTCGGCACAGAGGCTTATTTCAAAGGATTTCAAGGTTACTCAGCAGCACGGTCAGTTTATTGAAAAAGGTGGTATCCTTTTTATGGGTACCTTCCACCCCGCTGCACTTCTGCGTAACCCCAACCATAAGCCCGATGCTCTGGAAGATTTTCTTGCACTTCAAAGAAAAATAAAGGAAATCTGCGACCATACATATTAATAATAAACAAAACGGCTTGCAAAGAAAAATCACCTTTGCAAGCCGCTTTTTAATCAGTAAAAGGACAATGCCGGACGTGTGCAGCATCCGGCATTGTTGGGGAAAGAGAAAATAAAAATGAAAAAAGAAGTTGTCAATGTGGAAAGACAGACACATCTGTATCTACCTGTATAATATTGCATTAATACTTTATTTTTGTTATAAAAATATGAACAAACTGTAAACAAATAGACAAATATCTGCTTTTTTATTTACTATTTTCTCTTTGTGAATTTAATTTTGTTCAAGGAAAGCCTTGAAGCCCTTGTAAGCCATATAAACATCAAGCTTTGATACAACCTCAAAGGGTGCGTGCATTGAAAGCACGGGCACACCTACATCAACAACCTCAACGCCAAGGTTTGCAACATACTTTGCAACGGTACCGCCGCCGCCTTCGTCAACCTTGCCCAGCTCGCCTGTCTGCCAGGCAACCTTGCCGTTATCAAACAGTGTTCTGATTTTTGACATGAACTCTGCGTGTGCATCGTTTGTGCTGCTCTTGCCTCTTGAGCCAGTGTATTTTGTAACAACAATGCCTCTGTTGATGAATGCGGCGTTAAGCTTATCGTGAACAGAGGGATATGTGGGGTCAAGACCTGCATTGACATCAGCTGAAAGACATTCTGAAGCACGGAGCACATCTCTGCCGCAAAGATCCTGAGTTTTTGCAATATCCGCAATAAAATGCTTGAGATATGCGGAGTTAAGACCCGTATTGCCGTCTGAACCTGTTTCTTCCTTATCGGTGATAACGGTTACGCTTGTGTACTTAGGAGCTTTAACTTCAAATTCCGCCATAACCGAGGGATAGGCGCAAACTCTGTCATCGTGACCGTATGAACCAATCATACTGCGGTCAAAACCGATATCCGCCGCCTTGAATGCAGGCACCATTTCAAGCTCTGCAGAAAGGAAATCAGCCTCAACAATGCCGTATTTATCGTTGAGAAGCTTCATAATATTAAGCTTCACCATTTCGCTGCCCTTATCCTTGCCGAAGGGTCTGCTGCCAACAAGGATATTAAGATTTTCGCCTGCAATTGCCTCGTCAAGAGGTCTGCCTGCCTGCTTTTTATCAAGATGGGGAAGAAGGTCGGTAACCACAAACTGAGGGTCGCCCTCATCTTCGCCAAGGCGTACCGTCACACAGCTTCCGTCCTTGCGGTAAATAACACCGTGAAGCGAAAGAGGGATTGCAGTCCACTGATATTTCTTGATTCCGCCGTAATAGTGGGTTTTGAAAAGAGCAAGCTCCGAATCCTCATAGAGGGGGTTGGGCTTAAGGTCAAGACGGGGTGAATCAATGTGGGACGCAACGATTTTTGCACCCTTTGCAAGGCTTTCGGTGCCGAAGGTGCAGAGAATGAGAGCCTTTGAACGGTTGAGATAATAAACCTTATCGCCTGCTTTATAGGCTGCATCGGGATTGAACTCGGTGTAGCCTTCTTTTTTTGCAAGGTCAAGCACATAAGCCGCCGCCTCACGCTCAGTTTTGCTCATATCAAGGAATTTTTTGTATCCCTCACAGAAATCATCCGCCTGCGCAATTTCATCGTCATTGCAGAAATATGATGCGTGGTCGGGTGTGTAGAAAAGCTCCTCTTTCAGAATTTCTGCCTGTGTTTTTTCTGACATATTTATCATCCTTCCTGTATAAAATCAAACTTAACATCCAAATCTTCGCCGTTATTATTTATGATTATATCCGATTTGGATTTATAATATTCTTCATCGGGCTGTGCATTCATCCTAAGACGGGCATCCGCCTCGGAAATACCGTCACGCTTCACAATTCTCTCAAGGCGGATTTTTTCATCCGCAACAACGCACACCGTCTTATCGCAAACCGCCGTCAGGGGGCTTTCAAAAAGAAGTGCCGCATCAATAACCGCCGCCTTTGCACCCTCAGCCTCGGCCTTATGTATTTCTTCAACCGCAAGCCGTGTTATTTCGGGGTGAGTGATAAGATTAAGGGCTTTTGTGCCCTCGGGTGTTGCAAATGCACGCCTTGCAAGCTCCCGTCTGTCAAGCACGCCGACGCTGACAATATCATCACCGAATTTTTCGCAAAGCCTTGCAATGACTTCGGGGTTTTCAACCGCTTTGCGTGCAAGCAAATCCGTATCAACTGTATAACAGCCCTTATCTTTCAGAATGGTGCCGACCGTTGATTTTCCCGCACCCGTCTGACCCGTAAGACCTATGACGGGAATGCTGAAATCAAGGTCAATAACTCTGAATGCGGCTGAGCGGAGAAGTCGGTTATAAACCGCAAGACCTACACCGCTTGAAACGGGGCAACGCACAAATGCAGTATTGCAGCCTGTTTTATCAACCTCTCTCAAAGCATCGAAAATACTGTGCGCCTGAGAGTCTGCATCGTTTTCGCTGCCGTATTCAATATAATTTTCAAAATGCTTGCCTTCTCCTTTAAAGCACACCGCACAGACGGTTTCCTTTTGCGCAACAACAAACTTTTTGAAGCTTTCAAAATCGCCTTTGATTATGGTAACCTGAGCTGCAGGAGCGTAATGCTTATATTTCATACCGGGAGATTCCGCTTTTTCGCCCTCTTTCAGCTTTTCAAAAACTGCAGGAGAAATCTGAATTTCACCAAGCACGGCTTCAAGCTGGGCAGGAGTTATTCCGCCGGGTCTGAGAAGTGTGGGAGGCTCTGTTGCAAGGGTAACAACCGTTGATTCGACTCCTACGGAGCACTCGCCGCCGTCAACAACCGCATCTATTCTGCCGTCAAGGTCCTGAATAACATGGCTTGCCTTTGTGGGGCTGGGCTTACCCGATGCGTTTGCACTTGGCGCCGCAAGAGGTACACCCGAAATTTCAATAATCTTTCTTGCCGTTTCATGGGAAGGCATACGGATTGCAACCGTATCAAGACCTGCGCTTACCTCATCCGGAATAAGTGATGATTTTTTCATTATCACCGTCAGCGGACCGGGCCAATATTTTTCCGCAAGGGAATAAAGTCGGGGGTCAACCGATTCAACGAGAGGAGAAATTTCGTCAAGTGACGCAACGTGGACAATCAAAGGGTTATCCTGCGGTCTGCCTTTGGCGGTGAAAATTTTTGCAACCGCTTTGCCGTCAAGTGCGTTTGCCGCAAGGCCGTAAACCGTTTCGGTGGGTATGGCAACAAGACCGCCGTTTTTCAGAATTTCCGCGGCAGTCTGTATGGAATTTTCTTCTTTTTCGTTAAGGTAATGTGTTTTCATATTCTTACTCATTTTTTAATTTTTCGGCTGTATCGGCAGTTACCAAAGCGTCAATAATTTCATCAAGGTCGCCGTTGAGAATTGCCTCAATTTTATAAAGGGTCAGGTTGATTCTGTGGTCGCTTACTCTGCCCTGAGGATAGTTATAGGTGCGTATTCTTTCACTTCTGTCACCTGTACCGACCTGGGCTTTTCGCTCGCCTGCAATGGCATCGTGCTGTTTTTCTCGCTCAGCTTCAAGGATTTTTGAACGGAGAATTTTCATCGCTCTGTCCTTGTTTTTATGCTGACTGCGTTCATCCTGACACTCAACAACCGTGCCCGTAGGCAGGTGGGTTATGCGGATTGCGCTTTCGGTTTTGTTAACGTGCTGACCGCCTGCACCGCCTGAACGGTAGGTATCAATCTGCAAATCAGCAGGATTGATTTCAACATCCACCTCTTCGGCTTCGGGAAGCACCGCAACGGTTACGGTTGAGGTGTGAATTCTGCCCTGGCTTTCGGTTTCGGGCACACGCTGCACTCTGTGAACACCGCTTTCAAACTTGAAGCGTGAATATGCACCGTCGCCCGAAATGTTGAAGCTGATTTCCTTGAACCCGCCGAGTTCCGTGGGATTGGAGTTGAGAATTTCTGCCTTCCAGCCCCTTGACTCCGCATACATCGAATACATTCTGAAAAGCACACCTGCAAAAAGAGAGGCTTCCTCGCCGCCTGCACCGCCGCGGATTTCAACAATAACGTTTCTGTCGTCGTTGGGGTCGCGGGGAAGGAGAAGAATTTTAAGCTCCTCCTGATAAACGCTCACCTTTTCGGTTGCATCCTCATATTCCTCCTGCACCATTTCACGGAAATCCTTTTCGAGACCGCCTGCGTCAAGCATTTCCTTTGCCTCCTGCAGGGTTGCCTGTGCCCCTTTAAGCTGACGGAATTTTTCAACAATGGGGGTTAAAACCTTAAGTTCCTGCATAAGCTTTTTATATTGAGCAATGTTATTCACAACATCCGACTCGCAAAGCTTTGCATTTATATCTTCAAATCTTTCTTCTACTTTTATCAGTTTATCAAGCATTTATATTTCCTCGTTGTCACGGATAATTTTTTTTATGTTTTTCTCAACCTTCACTCTTTCAAGCATAACTTCTCTGCCGCACTGAATACATTTTATACGGAAATCCGCGCCGATACGCAGAACGGCAAACTTATCACAGCCGCAAGGGTGCTTTTTCTTCATAAGCAGAGTATCGCCCAGCCTTACATCCATAAAAATCTCTCCGTTAATATATTTGTTATCTTTAAATTATACCACAAACAAAAAAGAATGTATACAACAATTTTGTAATTTTCCCGGGCATAAAACATATATATTTAACTGACAATAAAAATCAGCCGAAAGGCGGAACGGTGGTCGGAAAATGAAAATATTCAAACCTGAAGGTCAGATTATATCAACAGAAGAAAACAAACGCAGTCTGTCAAGCCCTTTTTCTCTGCGTGACGCATATTACGGCGAATCAGTACTTGAAGGCAGGGTTATCCGCTGCGACGGCGAGCATAATCTCCACGTTGACCTTGGATGTATGAAGGGGATTATTCCCCGAATTGAAGGTGCAACGGGCATTGAAGAAGGCACGGTAAGGGATATTGCCCTTATTTCCAGAGTCAATAAGCCCGTTTGCTTTGTAATTACGGGTTTCCGTACCGAAAACGGTGAAACAACCGCAATTCTCAGCCGCCGTAAAGTACAGCAGGATTGCACGGAAACTTATATTTCTTCACTCTGCCCCGGTGATGTTATTCCTGCCACGGTTACACATATTGAGGGATTCGGTGTGTTTTGCGATATAGGTGCAGGCATAAGCGCACTTATGCCCATAGACAGCATTTCCGTATCACGGATTCCTCACCCTTCCGCAAGATTCACGCCCGGTCAGAATATTTTTGCCGTTGTGAAAAGTGTTGACGGCGAAGGCAGAATTACCCTGAGCCACAAAGAGCTTCTGGGTACATGGGAAGAAAATGCAGAGCTGTTTAATGTTGGCGAAACCGTGCCGGGAATAGTGCGCTCAGTTGAAAAATACGGAATTTTTGTTGAACTTACACCCAATCTTGCAGGCCTAGCGGAATTTTCTGACGGCGTTGAGCCGGGCAGCCACGCAGGGGTTTACATCAAAAGCATTATTCCCTCAAAAATGAAAATAAAGCTGATTATCGTTGACTGCTTTGATGCGGATTACCCTGCCTCACCGCCCAGATACTTTATTAACGACGGACATATTGACCGCTGGCAGTATTCTCCCGACGAAAGCCCCAAAATAATTGAATCGGAGTTTTAGAAATAACGACCCCCGTGGCATATGCCACGGGGGATATACTTATTTAGTGTAGTATTTGTAATCTTTGTTTAAATCTATTATTTCAAGAGTGTGAAAACCGCCGTTTCGTTTTTCGGGCGGAGGAGACGTCATATAATCGCCGTATTCTATTGTCAGATATTCATTCCTGTTTTCGGGTGACGGAAACATATGCCCTTTAAATTCCACATCGCACGAAGACATGAATAACGCCGACTTATATTTTGCCTTGAACTTTTTCTGTGCCCACAGACAATAACAAAATTCATACTTTTCGGGACTTCTGAATGTTGTCAGGTATACTGCTTTCGCAAAAAGTCTGACTGCACACAAGGGGATCAGACGGTGCAGTTTTTTAACCGTCGGCAAACTTTTATGTTCGCTGATATAGTTGTTTTTTATGTTCAAAAGTTTTTTTGCAAATACAGCCCTTCCGGCAACGGATTTCAGCCAGGCGGAATCGTTTTTGACTCCGATAAGAGGAAAAACATCAACCCATATGCCTTAATGAAAAGGTTTGTCCAGACAACCTGTTTCGATTGCGGTTGTACCGTTTTTTCTTATTTTGGTATACCAGTTGCTTGTCAAATCCGTGTCAAAGCTTTGCAGGAAATAATCCTTATTCCGCTCTTTTTTGAGATTTTCTTAAATTTTTTGTAGTCTTTTAAAGGCATACAGATATCTATGTCGTCATCCCACGGAATAAAACCCTTGTGGCGCACGGCACCGAGAAGAGTACCCGCATTGAGAAAATATTTTATATCATATTTTTTGCATATACGGTCTATTTCAAGAAGAATTTTAAACTCTTCTTTTTGCAAATCTTTCAAATTGATATCTTTCATAAAAATCTCCCGGGAACTGTTACTTGTTTGTCTTTGTGTAAATTCGGTAATCGTTATTTAAATCGAGAATAGAGATGGTGTGGCTGCCGCCGTTCCTTTTTTCGGGCGGAGGAGGAGTCATATAGTCACCGTAAACCAATGTCAGGTACTCGTCCCATCGTTTCGGAGCGGAAAGCATATACCCTTCAAACTCAATATCACACAGTTCATCGAACAGATCAAAAGGAAAACGGGCTCTTATCTTGGAATCTCCCCATAAATAGTAACAATATTCATGTTTATTGTTGTGTCTGAATGTTATATTTATAATAAATCTGGCAATAGCTCTCACGATACATAGTGGCACAAACCTGAGAAACTTTTTTTCAATTGAAAGATCTTTAAAGTCTCCGAATGCGGCGAAACGTTTGCTTAACAGCTTTTTTGAGAAGGTCGCGTATTTTGTTGCTTTATCAAGTTGTTTTTTATCTTTGTGCACACCTACAAGGGGGAAAATATCAATCCATACGCCTTGATGTATGAAGCTTTTTTCATAACCTTTCTCTATGCAGGTTGTGTTGTTTTTTCTTACCTTTGCAAACCAGCGGTCAGAATAATCCGTACTTGAATTCTGCAGAAAATATTCTTTTTTCATTTCAGTACGGGATACCTTACAGAATTTTTTATAATCTTTCATAGGCATACAAATATCTATATCGTCATCCCACGGTATGAATCCTTTGTGTCTTACGGCACCCAACAGAGTGCCGGAAACAAGGAAATACCTTATGTTGTGTTTTTTGCATATCCTGTCAACTTCAAGAAGAATTTCAAGTTCAACCTTTTGCAGATCTTTAAGCATTTTATCATCCATTGTAATTTCACTCACTTTTGCAGTAATAGTCAGGATTTGATTTTTCTTTGAATAAAACATTTTGCTTGATTGTACACAAATGTAAACAGTAGGCTGAAAGCAAATACAAGTAATACAGGAATTATTGTCTCAACAATACTGGCTTTGTTATACTTTGGAATATCAAGCGAGCGGCAGCATAAAAGAATAAACTCCCGTATGAGGTAATGAACAGACATTATGTAAAACGAGTTTTTGCCGATGTACTGTAAAAGTTTGTTTTTTTCAAAAATGAGAGCCGCTGCAAAAACAGATATTGTGCCGGTAATGCCTGACAGATAAAGCAAAAAACCGTTATTCAATATTTTTGAGCCAAGAGAAATTTTTCCGTTGTATAATCCGACACAGACTGTAATCACAAGAAAAATCAAGGTAATTGCCATGCATATAAGTTTTTTCTTTTTATTTGTTTCAACAGCAACAAGTACGGCTTTTACATTATCAGAGAGTATATTGCCCAACGCATAAAATCCTGTTGCAAACAGCGCCGAATCCAGACTCCACGGAAGCAAAGTATTGTCAAATGGAAGCAGTCCAGACTCAAGCACCCAACCCAAAGCACTCAGTAAAGCACATATCAAAAGGATGAGTTTTTTGTTGAGCACAGAAATAAAAAAGTAAATTATTTCTGTTGCAAACAGACAGGGAACAAACCACAACGGGGCATTCACTGACCTGGCGGAACCTTGCGATAAAAACATTTGAAGAAAATATGTAAAATATCTTTGCCACTCAAGACCGCCGAAACCTTCCGCAATCAGTTTGACAGCAATCAGATATAAAATTGAAAGCAGATAAAATAAAACATACGGACAAATAAGGGTTACAGCTTTACGTGTGATAAAAGATTTGAAATCAGGAAAACGCTTTCGGTCAAAAAGCATACCGGACACAATAAAGAACAGCGGCATATGAAATGAATATATGGTTGTGAGCACTTCCGGCTGATAGTTTACGTGTGCGTAAATTACCAGAAGCATACCTAAGCCCTTTACAACATCAAAAACAGCCAGCCTGCCGTTATCGGATTTCAGTGTAACATCTTCTCTTTTTATCGTCATGTTCGCCATAGGTTTCCTTTCTTCGGATAATCACCGGTTTCTCATTTTTTCTTTGATCTGAGTAGTTGATACACCTTGGGTATACGGAAGGTACTCTATCGATACTCCCACTTCCGCAAATTGTTGTTCGGTTTTTATGTACCTTTCAGAGCCTTTCCAATCGTCGCCTGAGAAGAGCACATTGAATTTGTGCTTATTCAGAAGCAGCATTTTATCATCCACTTCTTCAAATGAAACCACAACAGTTTCGTCAACACACTTTAATGCGTTTATTATTCTTACTCTTTCATCGAGAGGATAAACAGGTTCTTTTTTCTTTATATTGCGAACGTAATCGTCGTCACAAACCGCAACAATCAACGTTTCACACTGCTCCTTACAACGTTCAAGCAGATTCAGGTGTCCCACATGAAAAAGGTCGAAAACACCTGTTGTAATTCCTGTTTGGTACTTTTTTATTTTTTTCTCCTCTGCGTTACGGTATAAGTTTCTTTATGATAAATATGACTTTTTGGCGCATATTCATCTTTTTGAATTCTTCGATATAAACAGCTCTTTTTTCGGCTTTTCTCTTTTTGAAAGCTTCGTCAAGCAAAAATTTTCCTTCTTTGTTGAGAATAGCTTTTTTGTTTTTTATAAACCAATCCAGATTTGCACCGACGGTAATCTCGTTGCTGTCTGCCAACGGAATAATATATGGAAGGAAGAGGTCGAACGCAGCATTTACTTCATCATAATTTTTTGAGTTTTTCTTTGCGATATACTCAAGTCTTGCGCGAATACCGGCTACCGCTTTTTGGGCACAGTATTTTTTTACATCGTCCTCTGAACAGTGTTTTTCCAGTAATGTTTTTTTGGAAAAGAAAAGCATTTTCTGAGATTCAAAAGAATATGTCCGGCTACCTGAATTTGACCTGTAAAAATAGTACCGATAAGCAGGAATATCCAAAAAAGAAACAGTTTTACAGTGAAGGAGGTAGTTATACATAAATATGCCGTCTTCTGCACAGGTGATCCCCTCGGGAAAACGGAGATTATTCTTGCGTATTATGTCGAGAGAAAAGATTTTGGATACACAAAGAGGCATAATCCTGTCGCTGAACAAATCCATACACTGTTCATATGATAAAGAAGAAAAATCAGAATTACAGGATTCTTTTTTCTCAAAGCAGGTTTCATTTGTATGATAATACGTAACACCGCAAACTGCGAGCTCTGCTCCGGAATCACAAATTGCTTTGAGAGATTTTTCAATAAAGTTAAAAGCAATTTCGTCGTCAGAGTCTACAAAACATATGTAGTCAGATGTCGCATCAGCAATACCGGCATTTCTTGCAGCGGATACGCCGGCGTTTTTTTGGTGTATCACCTTGATTCTGGTATCTTCAAGAGCCAGCTTTTCACAAAGTTCTCCGCTTTTGTCGGGAGAACCGTCATCAACCAGAATAATTTCAAGATTTTGATGTGTTTGCGACTGAACGGATTTTACCGTTGCCTCCAAAGTACCTTCGACCTTATATACCGGAATAACAACAGTGACCGGAATGCTGTCGAGAATTTTTGATTCACACATTTAAAACATCTCCTTAATTCAGAACATTATAAGCACGGTCGAGATAAAAGCGATTGCGGTTGAGATAAGCGTTCTCACCGATGGCTTTTCCTTGCGGATAATGCTGATTATTGTTGAGAAAACCATTACGCCGCCGGTAATGATGGGATACTGCACCGAAGCATCAAGGGTTTTGAGAGCAATAAGGCAAAGCAGATTGCCTATGCCGCTGCAAGCCGCATAACAGCCCAGATTCCCCACTTCTTTAATAGGAAGCACGGGAAATTTTTTGTTTTTCACAAGGTGATAAACAAGGCAGATTGCAAAAACCCAGAGGTTGACCGTTGCCATAAAGCTGCCGCTGTCAACGCATAGCTCCGCATTGGATTGGTGTATTTTTGAAAGCACCCCAACAAGTCCGTTGAGAACGAAAACCGCAAGGTAATATTTAAGGTTATTGCCCTTGCTTTTACCTTTTTCAAAGCTCAGTGCGGTTGAAACACCGATAAGCACAATGCAAAATGCTTTTGCGGTTGTGAAGGCTTCGTCGCAGAAGATTACTCCGTATGCAAAGGGCAGAATCATTCCGCCCAGCATTGCAAAAATGGAATAGACCGAAAGGTTTGCCGTTGCAAAGGATTTCAGACCCGAATATGCATAGCCCAGAATGACTATGGCGTATATTCCCGAAATCAGCAGAGAAAACCAGGTGAAATGAAGCTTGAAGCCGTTAAGCACAAGCAGAATAAAAAAGCTTATGCCGTTTGTGTAGAGTGAAAAGGTGAATGTGGAATCGATTCCGTCACCGTTGCGTTTGCGGAATTGCTGATTGAAAAGGAATTGCAGAGAAAAAAGCAAATCCGCGACGAGTGTCATCAGATAATTCATTTTTTATATGCCTCAGATTGCAAAAATTGTGTTAATCCAATAGAAGATTATGTTGAAGAACATTGTTACAAGCTCTCTCAGCCCCAGAGTGTCCAGAAGGTTCATAATCACTTCTCCGCCGGGGATTGAATCAAGAGGTGAGTGGGGGGTCAGGTCAACAAGTCCGTCGGATGAAGAAACAGGATCGCCGTTGTTGATGGTAAAATACTGTGTTCTGTAACCTACGGGTGTAATTGTTGCCATGGTGTAGTAAACGGTAATGCTTGCCGCCGCACCGCTTACCTCCGGAATTTCGCCTTTAAAATCAAGAGCAATGCTCTCACCGGGAGCAAGCTTTTTGAAGGGGTTGATTTTGACGCTCAGGTCAATACCGTCACAGTAAATTGCGGAAAGGCTTACATCGTTTTCCCAGCAGCAGTTTGTGATTATAAGATGCTTTGTATCGCCGTTTATTTCGCCTGCTTCACAGCCTTCAAAGCTTGCGTAAACCGCCGAAGAGGGGTTTGTTGTATCCTTGAACTGAGGGAAGTCGGGGTCCGAATAAACATCGGTAATGTTATCGGTAAGAAGCAGAGTCATCATAAGCTCTCTGCTGTAATAATCCCAGAAGGTCATACCGTGGAAAAGTCCGTTTACAAACCAGGTGTTGTCGGGCATATATGCGGTTGAAGCGTCGATTGTCATATCGGGAGAAACCTTGTTTTTGCCGCCGCAAGGATTGACCTGCACATAGCCGTCGGCAAATCTCTGACCGTAGGGTGCTGTTTTTGCACCGGTTGATGCGGTTGTGGTAATAATGGCATCCGAGGTTTCTTTAAGACCCGTTACAATTCTGTTGCCCGTACCTGAAATAATGGAGATATTGGCACCGTTTGCAATGCACTCCGCCATTTTTTCACCCATTGTGGGGAAGATTTCATAGTGAAAACGGTCGCTCTTCGCAATAAGCGCCGCACTTTCCGTGCTGTCAAGAAGAAGAGCTTTTGTGGCTTCATATTTTTCAACGGGAATAAAGTCCCACAGACTGCCCCAATAGCCGAGAGCAGGCATAATATGGGGAACAAGGGAATTGAGCACCGCATCAAGGAATCCAAGCTGCTGTGCTTTGAGAAGCCAGTTATAATCTTCTTCCCAGCGCATACCGTGCTCAATGAATCTGATAAGACATTCTTCGTCAAATTCAAGGGTCTGTGACATAAGGTCATAAGCAATTCCCGCACCGCCGATGGCAGGTACGGTCATTACAACATTGTCAACATCGTTTTTCCAGCCGAAAAGGGCAAGATATGTAGCGGTTACCTGACCGCCGTGGCTGACGGCAAGGATATTCACCTTATCTTTGCCTGTATATTTTTTGACATCCTGAATAAGCTCGTCAAGCTGGGTTGCACAAGACTCGGAGCCCATTCTGAAATCACAGGTGAAGTTGAAAATGTAATCGTCATCGACATACTTTTCGATTTCAGCCGCCATATCCTGCTCGTGTCTGTTATCGCCGTTGGGGAAGGTAACCCTGAGGTTTGCACTGCAGGTTTCTTCTGCGGTTGAAACAACTCTTTCAACGGGATAAACGCTTGAGCCGTCGGGATTGCATCGCATCTCCTCGAAAAGCTCGCAAATTTCTTCACCCAGAGTAGCGGCAAGAATTTCAGCGTTGCCAACGGTAAGAGCACCCAGACCCATACCCAGGTCAATTATTCTGTTAAGGACACGGTCCAGAACCTCATCCCAGTCAAGACCCCATATCACTTCGCCGGATTCAAGGCGGAGAGATGAAGCCGAATAGCCGGGCACGATTATTACGGGATATTCCGAAATATCGTCAGGGTCAAGGTCGCCCGAAGCCGATGCAAACATTGTGCACGAAGCGATTACCACGGCAAGAGCAAGGATTAACGAAAGGATTTTTTTCATTTCAATCAGACCTTTCATAGATTATAAAGAAATAATAACATACAACTATTATAAATGCAAAATATTTTTTTCGCAGTAAATACGCATTACCTTTTCTATAAATTCTTCAGTAACATCAAAGTATTCCGCCAGTTCCCAAAGACAAGTAATGCCCATGCTCAGTGCCTTTTTCAGTTCAAGGGGAGGCACAAGCTTTGACGCCGCCCATCTGTCTGCACGGCACTCCTGCCTGCCTCTTACATTCAGAGGTGAATATGCACTGTAAAACGAACCCGTTTCGCAGTGCCCCAGCTCGTGTGCAAGATGCACCCTTTCCTCTGCGGTTGTTTCAATCTGAAAAGGATCCATACCTATATAACATTCCCCCGTGCAGGACATTGCCGAAACGGAACGGGTCTGCGGCAAATCGCAGCAGATGATTTCAGTGCCGCTGTTTTGTGCTATTTCATAGAGCTCAGTTGTTTTCGTTTTTTGCCGCCTCCCTTGCCTGAATGTATTTTGCAAAATTCACAACCTCCTGCCACATTTCGTCGGTCACTTCCCCTGCACCCGAAAAAAGAGCAACCTTGGCTGCTTTAATATTATCGTTTTCACCTGTCTGCGTGCCGTTTATATAATCCAGCGAAACGCCGAAAAGCTTGGCTATGCAGGAAAGTGTGGATACAACGGGAGTCTGAAAGCCCGTTTCCCATTTGCTTACCATAACTCTGTCTGTGTTGAGTCCGTATTCCGCATTGAGTTTTTCCGAAAGCTGAGTCTGGGTCAGACCTGCTTTTTTTCTTAATTCCCTTATTTTTTCTCCTGTCATTTCAATCACCGTATACCTTAAAAAGATTTGCAAAGTCGCAAAGATACAATAACATAAATGTTTCGTAAAAGCAACATTTTTCTGAAAATTTTTAAAAAAAGTGTTGACAACGACAAATTTTGCCGTTAATATAGATAGTGTCGATAGCGACACGGGTAGACAATAAAAATCGATGAGCAAAGTATAAAACCCCTTTGACTTCCCGCGATCTTAATGGTGATAAATTTTATCGCCATTATTATTTACATACGTATGTGTCGATATCGTAACATTTATTGAAAGGAGGCAATTCAATGCCGAAAAATTGTTGTGAGGGGCTGCGAATCCCCTTATCAGAGCTGAGCCAGCAGCTTGAATATGCAAGAATCATAGGCTCGGATATCTCCGCTGTCTATGCAACACGCACGCCCCGTATTACCGAAATTCTCAACGAATATCAGTCGGTAAAAACCAAACTTTCCATGTTGCTTGATTTTCTTTTTCAGGCAAAACTCTGGTGCGACACAATGCTGCCGCCCGAAGCAACAGAAGATTTCAAGGAGGAAGAATGAGAACAGTCAAAATCGATTTTAATGCAGAAAACATGCTGCCCGACGGTGAATTAATCGGCAGAATGGGTGAACATAACGCCACTCACCTTGCCATATCCCCCACGGAGGAAATGGCATCCTGTGATGAAATCACAAGCTATGTTGCGGCTTTTGTTACCGAAGGCAGAATTATCCGCACGGATTTTCAGCCCAAGGCAAAAGAGATAACCGTACCCGTCTGTGCACAGCTTACTCAGGGTCACACCCTCAGCGTACAGCTTGAAGCCTATGACGGCAAAGGCTCTCTTGTTGTAAAAAGTCCGGTTGCCCTTCTCAGACTTCTGCCTTCTGCAGGAGGAGATGAAACGGATTACGACAGTGAAAACGGCGGTCTTGTTTCGCAGATAAATCTTAACATACTTTCAAGGCACAGCCACGAAAACACCTCTGTGCTTGATAATCTGGGTGAGTCAGGCGGAAGACTTACCTATGGCGGCGAACCCGTCAAAACCGGCAGAAATATCAGGACTGCCGAATTTTTCAACAGCACAAACATAATTAACTTTTATTCCGAATACGGATATTCCTTTATAAGCGGTGAAAATCAGTACAACAGCATGCAGATATTCGGATATTTTCTTGAACCCGTATCAGAACTTCCCGAGGGAACAAAAATTGATAAAATTGAAATAAAATTCAGTGAAGACGGTGAATACATAAGCTTTGATTCACTTTATGCCGAAAATTCGTTTTTACCCGTACTGAAAATGACGGATGAAGCATATATGTCTCCCTTCGGAATATGTTTTTTTGCAGGCTTCTGTATATTCGGATACGGGGATTCAATCTGGAAAAAAATCGTTGACGACTGGGATTGGTATTCCGTAAGGATAACGTATTTTGAAAATACGGAGGCAGAGTAATGCCTGAAATCAGTCTTACGGAAATTGAACACCGTCTTGACAAAGCGGAAGAAAACATCAATGAGCTTTACGCAAAATACAACGGTGTGGATAAAAACCTTGTTGCAGTTACAACCACGCTGAACAATCTGCTTGCCCTTGTGGGTGAGCTTAAAGCGGCGGTTGAAGGGCTTAAAACAAGACCTGCCGCCATGTGGGACAAGGTTGTTTTTGCTTTGCTGGGCGCGGCTGTAAGCGCCGCAGCAACATATTTTACAGGAGGATGAGATGAACAGAACAATTATAAAAGACATAGTTATCAGAGCGCTGAAAACCTTTGTGCAGGCATTTCTTTCGGCGGTTTCCGTGGATACACTTCTGGGTGTAACGGATTTTGATACCTTCAAGCGTATCGGTATTTCAATGCTCATTGCAGGCACCGCCGCAGGTATAAGTGCGGTGTGGAATACAATGCTTGAAGTGACAAACATCACGTCGGGGGGTGCCGCCGCTTGAAAACAAACACGGAGCTTGTTGAATACGCAAAAGCACAGCTTGGCAAGCCTTATTGGTACGGCACCTTCGGAAATAAGGCAACAAAGGATTTGCTTGAAAGAAAAACTCAGCAGTATCCTCAGCATTATCAGCGCGAAAGAATGGAAAGATATAATGAACAGCTTGGTTTCAGAGTTCACGACTGCGTGGGTCTTATCAAAGGCTTTCTGTGGAGCGACAGCGTGAATTCCGTACCCGTGTATAATGCTTCTCAGGATGTTTCCGCAAACTCAATGCTGAAAAAATGCAAGCAAAGAGGCAGAATGTATACTATGCCGGAAATCCCCGGAATTCTTGTTTTTATGCCCGGTCACGTGGGTATTTACTGCGGTGACGGCAAGGTTATTGAAGCAAGGGGCTTTCACTACGGTGTTGTGGAAACAAGGCTTGAAGAAAGACCCTGGGAAAACTGGGGCAAGTGTCCCTGGATAAAATATCCCGAAAGCCTGCGCTGTTTTGCCAAATGCGGAAAAAACGAAACATCCATTGTGGATGCCCTGAAATCCCTGGGAGAAAACAGCGGCTTTGCATACCGCAAAAGAATTGCCGCCGCCAACGGAATAGAAGAATATATCGGCACCGCAAAGCAGAATATTGCCATGCTTGCACTTCTCAAAAAGGGTACGCTTTTCAGACCCGAAGCCTGTGCCTGAAAATATACTTATTGATTTTTGTGACGATACATTGTAAAATTACTTCATAGACTGATTGGAGGGTGAACAATGGCAAAGTCGTCAAATCAGAAACTGAAGCTTCTCTACCTCATGAAAATCATGCTTGAAAAAACCGATGAGGAGCACGGTCTGACAACCGCACAGATTATCGAAAACCTCAACGCTTACGATGTGGGTGCGGAGCGCAAAAGCATTTATGATGATATTGAAGCTCTGCGTTTCTACGGGCTTGATATCATTCAGACCCGCAACGGCAGAAATACGGATTACAGAGTTGTAAGCCGTGATTTTGAAATGCCTGAGCTTAAGCTTCTTGTTGATGCCGTTCAGTCCTCAAAGTTCATAACAAGAAAAAAGAGCGACGAGCTTATCAAGAAAATTGAAGGCTTTGCAAGCATTCACGAGGCACACGGTCTTCACCGTCAGGTTTTTGTTGCAAACAGAATAAAGACAATGAACGAAAGCATTTACCTGACCGTTGATAAAATCCACACCGCCATTACACTTAACCGCAAAATCACCTTTCAGTATTTTGAGTGGAGTCCCAAAAAAGAAAAAATTCTCCGTCACGGCGGTGCTCTTTACTGCGTAAGCCCCTGGGCGCTGACCTGGGATGATGAAAATTATTACCTTATTGCCTACGATTCGGCGGCAGGCAAAATCAAGCATTACCGTGTTGACAAAATGCTGAAAATCTCTGTTGCGGAAGACGAAAGAGAAGGCAGGGAATACTTTGAAGATTTTGATATGGCAATCTATTCAAAGAAAACCTTCGGAATGTTCGGCGGCAGAGAAGAAACCGTTAAGCTCAGATGCAAAAATAAGCTTGCCAACATCATCGTTGACCGTTTCGGTGCGGAAACAATAATGTCCGTTGCCGACTGCGAGCATTTTGATATCACCGTAAAGGTTGCGGTAAGCCCCGTTTTTCTTACCTGGCTTATGAATTTCGGTGCCGATATAAAAATAATTTCACCGCAGAGTGTTATTGAGGATTTTAAAAATCTTGCCCGTGAATGCCTTGAACAGTATTAAGTATAACAAAGCCCCTGTCCGAAATAACGGACAGGGGCTCAAATTTTTATAATGATTATTCGATTTCGGCACTGATTGCCTTTTCATAAAGCTCCTCAATTTCCTTTGAAGGCTTCTTATCGATAAGTGAAACAACCACTGCACATACAAAACCTGCAATGAAGCCGGGAAGAAGCTCATAAATGCCTGTGTCTGCAAGAAGATTCATCCAAAGCACATCAACAACTGCACCGCCGACAACGCCTGCAATTGCGCCCTTATATGTAAATCTCTTCCAGAAAAGTGAAAGGATAATTACAGGACCGAAGGCTGAACCGAAGCCGCCCCAGGCGTTATCAACAAGGGTCATAATGGTTGCCGCGCCTTCGCTCTTGCTGCTTGCAATGAAATAAGCAATAACGGCAATGATGAGAACAACTATTCTGCCTACCCAAAGGGTTTCCTTATCGGAAGCATTCTTTCTGAAAATGGGCTTGTAGATATCGCTGGTGAATGATGATGATGCAACAAGAAGCTGTGAGTCCGCAGTGCTCATTGCAGCAGCAACAATTGCAGAAAGAAGGAGACCTGCAACAAATGCCCAGGGACCGCTGAAAATATCCTGAACAAGTGTAACGAATACAAGCTCCTGCTGACCGCCGTCAACAAGTGCCTGTGTGGGAGCGTAACCTCTGCCGAGGAGTGCCATTGCAATTGCTGCGCCAAGTGAAAGAACAACCCAGATGATACCGATTGTTGCTGACTTTTTGAGAACCTTTGAGTTCTTTGTTGACATAAATCTTACGATGATGTGGGGCATACCGAAATAACCGAGACCCCATGCAAGACCCGAGGCAATATCCTTCCAGCTTGCGGAGAAGGGATTCATGGGGCTTACACCGCCGTCAACAGCCTGGAATACGCTGTAGTCGAGATCCTTTGCAATAACGAGAACGATGGGAACTGCAAGAAGTGCAGCAAGCATCATAAGACCCTGGAAAAAGTCTGTCCAGCAAACAGCCTTGAAGCCGCCGAGGAAGGTGTAAACAATGATAATTGCCGCAAAGATAAGCAGTGCAAGGTTGGGGTTGCTTTCAAGCTGGGGAACAACCTGAATGAAAACCTTCTGACCTGCAACAAAGCTTGATGCAACATAGATTGTGAAGAAAACAAGGAAAACCACTGCACAGATAATCTGCAAAGCAGGGTTCTTTGTCAGAAAACGGTTTGAAAGATACTGAGGAACAGTAATTGAGTCGTTGGCTGCCTGTGAAAACTTACGGAGTCTTCTGGCAACGAAAATCCAGTTAGCAGCAGTGCCGAGAGCAAGGCCGATACCGATCCATACCTGACCCATACCGAAAGCGAGGATGCTGCCGGGGAAGCCCATGAGGAGCCAGCCGCTCATATCGGAAGCCTGAGCGCTGAGTGCCGTTACCCAGGGACCCATTGAACGTCCGCCGAGGAAGTAGTCTTTCTCGCCTGTGCCCTTTGATTTGAAGAAGAACACAAGACCGATGCCGAGAACTGCTGCAAAATAAACGATAAATGCCGCAATCTGAGGTGTAATCATAGTTATTTTCCTTTCAGAAATTATTTTAAAGTATTGGCAGTATAACACAAACAAAACAAGAATGAAATACAGAACGGAGTACAGAATATTTTCTGCACTCCGTTTATGTTTTTTATGCTTTATGTTGATATTATTAGATTTTCAGCCTGTACAAAAACAAGAATTCAAGAAAAACCGTTTTTGAGCAAAATTAAATTTTTTTCGCAAATCCGCCGAAAAGCAAGGGCAAAAGGGTTTCGGAATACCTTGCAAGGGAGTATTCGCCGTTGCAAAGGCACCAGTCGCTTATAATTGCTCTTTCACAAAGCGCATAGGCTTTCACGATTTCGTTAACCGAAACATCGTCTCTCAGCTCACCCTTTTCCTGACCCTCAACAACAATTTTGCGAAGAAGTTTATAATACGTTCTGTTGTGGTCCAGCAGGTTACGGTCACCCTTCATCGTAAGCTGTGAGGAATAGAGCCTCGCAAGCAGGTCAATGGGAATACTGTTTTCAACCGTAATGAAAAGCTTTTTGTTAAGAAACATCAGCTTGTCAAAGCAGGACATTTCATCCGTCAGCTTTTCTTCAAGCTCTTCATATTTGCTGTCAAAAAGGCTTGAAAGGGAGCTTAACAGTTCCTCTTTGCCGTCAAAATAATGGTAAAATGAGCCTCTTGATGTGCCCGATTCAAAAACAATATCCTCAACGGTGGTATTTTCAAAACCGTTTTTGTAGAAAAGCTCCCAGGCGGCATTGACTATTTTCATTTTTGTGTTGCGTGAATCTTTTCTGGGCATTTGGCTTCCCCCTTAAAACCCAATGTTGAGAACACCCAGGTGTTCGAGCAGAATTTTAACACCCATAAGAATGAGTATTATACCGCCTGCAAGCTCGGCTTTTTTCTTGAATTTAAGACCGAATATGTTACCGATTTTGATACCGACGCCCGAGAGAACAAAGGTAATTATACCGATAAATCCCACAGCGGCAACAATGTTCACATCAGGCAGGAACGCGTAGCCTACACCCACGATAAGTGCGTCGATGCTTGTTGCAACCGCAAGAGTAAACATTTCTTTCATACCCATTGATGCGCTTGAACAGTCTTCGCAATCTTCTTTCGAAAGAGCTTCCTTAATCATATTGGCACCTATGATTCCAAGCAGGATAAAGGCAATCCAGTGGTCATATTTTTCAACATAAACCTTGAGGGTTGAGCCGAAAAGATAGCCCAGTGCAGGCATGAGCGCCTGAAATCCGCCGAACCACAGACCGGCAAGTGCCATCTGTTTCATACCGGCTTTCCTGACGGCAAGACCCTTGCAGACCGCAACGGCAAATGCATCCATGGAAAGTCCGACAGCTGTGATAAACAATGTTAATAGGGACATTTTTTGCTCCTTTCACATAAAAAAAGCGGATACTGTGCGTATCCGGGGTTTTGACCATTTTACCACGGCAAAACAAAGTTTGTCAACACTAATTACCAATAGTTTTTTCTTTTGGTGCAACATACAAAAAAAGGTGTAAATTTTCATCATTTTTTATGTTCCGCCCTCTTGCATTATATATGTATTATATTGTATAATTATGAAAGCTACGAAAAGGAGGAATCCATAATGAAAAAGGTTGGAATTATTATGGGCAGTGACAGCGACCTGCCTGTTGTTGAAAAAGCAATCAATACTCTTGACGAATACGGTGTACCCTGTGAGGTTCACGTTTTTTCTGCACACAGAACACCCGAGCAGTCAAAGAGCTTTGCACAGAATGCAAAGGCAAACGGCTTCGGTGCAATCATTGCCGCTGCAGGCAAGGCAGCTCATCTTGCAGGTGCAATCGCAGCCAACACAACTCTCCCCGTTATCGGTATACCCGTAAAATCATCAACTCTTGACGGCATGGACGCCCTTCTTTCAACCGTGCAGATGCCCGCAGGCATTCCTGTTGCTACGGTTGCAATCGACGGCGCGGTTAATGCCGCTTTGTTATGCATACAGATTCTTGCGGTTTCAGACGACAGCCTTGCTGAAAAACTTTCAGCCGCAAGAGCAGCAGCAACCGAAAAGGTGCTTGCTGCAAACAGAAAAATCGAAGAAAAATACAATAAGTAAAAGATGCGAGGCGACCCTTCACTTTGCACTTTGAACTTTAAACTTTGCACTTAAAACACGGAGGTTTTCTATGGGAGGATTTTTCGGTGCAACATCGTCAAGAGATGTTGTTCTGGACGTTTTTTTCGGTGTTGACTATCATTCACACCTCGGCACTCGCAGAGGCGGTATGGCAGCAGTCGATAAAGAAAAGGGATTTCAGAGAGATATTCACAATATCGAAAATTCACCTTTCCGCACAAAGTTTGCAGGTATCGGCGACGAAATGCACGGTAACGCCTGCATCGGTTGCATAAGCGACAGCGATCCTCAGCCCATTCTTATCCGCTCAAATCTGGGGGTTTATGCAATAACCACTATCGGCTGCATCAACAATGCCGATGAGCTTATTGATGAATTCCTTTCTGTGGGCGGCGGACATTTCACAACAATGACTTCGGGCAAAATCAACGCAACCGAGCTTGTTGCCGCACTTATCAACCAGAAGGATAATTTTGTTGACGGCATTCGCTTTGCTCAGGAAAAGATTGACGGCTCACTTTCACTGCTTATTCTGCTTGAAGACGGAAGCATTATCGCCGCAAGAGATAAGGTAGGCAGGCTGCCCATTCTTATCGGTAAGGACGATTGCGGATACTGCGTTTCTTTCGAATCGTTCGCTTTTGAAAAGCTGGATTACGAATTCGTCAAGGAGCTTGGTCCTGCGGAAATCGTAAGAATATACCACGACAGAGTGCACACACTTGCCGAGCCTCAGAAAAAAATGAAAATCTGTGCATTCCTCTGGAGCTATTACGGTTATCCCACCGCCTGCTACGAAGGAATCAGCGTTGAGGTTATGAGAAACCGCAACGGTGCGGTTATGGCAAGATACGATAAAGAAAACGGACTTTGCGACGGAATCGATTCCGTCAGCGGTGTGCCCGATTCAGGCACACCCCATGCAATCGGATATGCAAACGCCAGCGGAATTCCCTTTGCAAGACCCTTCATCAAATATACTCCCACCTGGCCCAGAAGCTTTATGCCCACAAGTCAGAGTGAGAGAAACAGGGTTGCCAAGATGAAGATGGTGCCCGTACACGACCTTATTCAGGGCAAGAGCCTGCTGTTTGTTGACGACAGCATCGTAAGAGGCACACAGCTCAGGGAAACGGTTGATTTCCTTTACAGCCACGGTGCAAAGGAAGTGCATATGCGCTCCGCCTGCCCGCCCATTATGTACGGCTGCAAATACCTTAATTTCTCACGCAACACTTCCGACGATGACCTTATTGCACGCCGCGTTATTCACGACCTTGAAGGCAAAGAGGGCGATAAATATATTGATGAATACTGCGACGCTTCAACCGAAAGAGGCAAGAAGCTTCGTGAAATCATCTGCAAGGAGCTTAAGCTCACAACCCTTGCTTATCAGAGCATTGAAGGTCTTATTGAAGCAATCGGTCTGCCCGCAGACTGCGTGTGCACCTATTGCTGGAACGGAAAAGGATAATAACGGGGCTGACCCGTACACGATTTTATAAAATATGTGAATTTCACAGGAGGAATAAATCATGGAAAAAAGCTTCAGCGAAAGTTATGCAGCAGCCGGCGTTGATATTACCGCGGGCTACAAAGCAGTTGAACTTATGAAAACCCACATCAAAAGAACCCTCACCGCAGGCGCAATGAGCGATATAGGCGGCTTCGGCGGTCTTTTTGAGCTTGACCTTACAGGCATCTCAAAACCCGTTCTCGTCAGCGGTACTGACGGCGTCGGTACAAAATTAAAGCTTGCCTTCATCATGGACAAGCACGATACAGTAGGCATTGACTGCGTTGCAATGTGTGCAAACGACATTATCTGCTGCGGCGCAAAGCCCCTGCTTTTCCTTGACTATATTGCCTGTGGCAAGAACGTTCCCGAAAGAATTGCGGAAATCGTATCCGGTATTGCAGAAGGCTGTGTTCAGTCAAATGCTGCTCTTATCGGCGGTGAAACCGCAGAAATGCCCGGCTTCTATCCCGTTGACGAATACGACCTTGCAGGCTTCTGCGTAGGCGTTGTTGATAAGGATAAGGTTCTTGACAACACAAAGATGACGGAAGGCGACGTTGTTATCGCTCTTCCTTCAAGCGGCGTTCACTCAAACGGCTTCTCGCTTGTACGCAAGGTGTTTGATGTTGACAATGCGGATATCAAAATTCCCGTTGCAGAGCTCGGCGGCAAATCCGTAGGTGAAACTCTTCTTACTCCCACAAAGATTTACGTTAAGCCCATGCTTGCTCTCTTTGAGGAAGTAACCGTAAAGGCTGTTTCACACATCACAGGCGGCGGCTTCTATGAGAATATTCCCAGAAGCATTCCCGACGGCTTCGGTGCAAAGATTGATAAATCAGCCCTCAGAATCCTTCCCATCTTCGACCTTATTGCAAAGACAGGCAACATTCCCGAAAGAGATATGTTCAACACCTTCAATATGGGCGTAGGTATGAGCATTGTTGTTGCCAAGGAAGATGCTGAAAAGGCAATCGAAGTCCTCAAAGCAAACGGTGAGGATGCTTACATCATCGGCGAAATCATCAAGTCAGAAGATAAGGTTGTTATTTGCTGAGGCAAATAACAATTCGCAATTAGTAATTCGTAATGCGTAATGTAGGGTGGGCGTTGCCCACACCCAATTATAACGGGTACGGGTGAAACCTGTCCTTAATTGCGAATTATGCATTCATAATTACGCATCAGAAAGTTTGAACGGAGTGAAAACTATGAATAAAGCCCGTATTGCCGTTCTCGTTTCGGGCGGCGGAACAAATCTGCAGGCACTGATTGATGCTCAGGCATCAGGGATTATCAGCAGCGGCGAAATCACCCTTGTTATTTCCAACAAGGCAGGAGCATATGCCCTTGAAAGAGCCGCAAAGGCAGGCATAAAAACCGAAACCGTTCTCAAAAAGGAAACCCCCGATTTTGAGGGCCGGCTCATTGAGCTGCTTGACGGTGACGGCATTGACCTTATTGTTCTTGCAGGCTTTATGAGCATTCTCTCCGAAAGATTCACAAACCACTATAAAGACAGAATAATCAACGTTCATCCGTCACTTATCCCCTCGTTCTGCGGCGAAGGCTTCTACGGTCTGCGCGTTCACGAGGCGGCACTGGGCTACGGTGTCAAGGTGACGGGTGCAACGGTTCACTTTGTTAATGAAATTCCCGACGGCGGACGCATCATTATGCAGAAAGCCGTTGACATAGAGCCTGACGATACCCCCGAAACTCTGCAGAAAAGAGTTATGGAGCAGGCTGAATGGAAAATTCTTCCCCTTTCTGCGGAAAAAATATGTAAGGAAATAATTTCTAATTCGTAATTCGTAATGCGTAATTAAGGACGGGTTTCACCCGTACCCGTTATATAATCGGTCACAGGCGGAGCCTATCCTTTAATTACGCATTGCGCATTCATAATTACGAATTATTAAACGGAGGATAATATGAAGGTTCTTGTTGTTGGCGGCGGCGGAAGAGAGCACGCCATCATTAAAAAGCTTAAAGAAAGCAAAGAAATCGAAAAGATTTATGCACTGCCCGGTAACGGCGGCATTGCGGCTGACGCCGAATGTGTTGCCATCGGTGCAAAGGATATTCCCGCAATCGTTGATTTTGCAAAGAATAACGACATCGGCTTTGCGGTTGTTGCTCCCGACGACCCTCTTGTTCTCGGTGCGGTTGACGAGCTTTCAAAGCTCGGCATTCCCTGCTTCGGCCCCGAAAAGAAGGCGGCAATAATCGAAGGCAGCAAGGTTTTCTCAAAAAACCTTATGAAAAAATACAACATCCCCACAGCGGCTTACGAAGTGTTTGACGATGCGGAAAAAGCATTGGCTTACATCGAAACTGCTCCCATTCCCACGGTTATCAAGGCTGACGGTCTTGCACTGGGCAAGGGCGTTATCATCGCAATGACCCGTGATGAAGCAAAGGATGCGGTTGTTTCCATTATGCAGGACAAGCAGTTCGGTGAAAGCGGCAATCAGATTGTTATTGAAGAATTCCTTGAAGGCCCCGAGGTTTCCGTTCTTTCATTCACAGACGGCAAAACCGTTGTTCCCATGATTTCATCAATGGACCACAAGCGTGCAAAGGATAACGATGAGGGTCTTAACACCGGCGGTATGGGTACCGTTGCTCCCAACCCTTACTACACCCCCGATGTGGCAGAAAGATGTATGAATGAAATCTTCCTTCCCACAATCAACGCAATGAATACCGAAGGCAGAACCTTCAAGGGCTGCCTGTACTTCGGACTTATGATAACCAAAAACGGTCCTAAGGTTATTGAGTATAACTGCCGTTTCGGCGACCCCGAAACTCAGGTTGTTCTTCCTCTCCTTGAAAGTGACCTTTTTGAAATAATGAAGAGCGTTGCCGCAGGCACACTTACGGCAGAGCAGGTTAAATTCAGCGATAAGCACGCCTGCTGTGTTGTTATGGCATCCGACGGTTATCCTCTCAAATATGCATCGGGCTTCGAAATCACAATGCCCGCAGACAAAAACATTTACATTGCAGGCGCAAAGCTTGACGGCGGCAAGCTCCTCACCGCAGGCGGCAGAGTGCTGGGCGTTACCGAAACCGCAGATACCCTTGAAGCAGCAGTTGCCAAAGCATACGAAACCGTTAAAACAGTCAGCTTTGAAAACGCTTATTACAGACACGATATCGGCAAAAAAGCCTTGGAGGTTTGATTTATATGGTATACAGAGCATACGTTGAAAAGAAAGCAGGTCTTGATAACGAGGCACGCTCATTGAAAAACGAGCTTGTTTCACTTCTCGGCATTGCAGGGCTTGAAAAAATAAGAGTCCTCAACCGCTATGACATTGAAAACATCGAAAAGGAGCTTTTTGAGTATTCAAAGGGCACCGTTCTTTCAGAGCCTCAGCTTGATGATATCACCGAGACTCCCAATCTTGAATGTGACAGGCTTTTTGCCGTTGAATTTCTTCCCGGTCAGTTTGACCAGAGAGCAAATTCCTGCGCAGAGTGCATTCAGATTATATCAAAGGGTGAAAGACCCCTCGTAAGGAGCGCAAAGGTTTACTGCCTTTACGGAAATATCAGCGATGACGAATTCGAGCAGATTAAGAAGTATGTAATCAACCCCGTTGAAGCAAGAGAGGCTTCTCTTGAAGCATACGAAACCCTTGTTACCGAATATGTAATTCCCGAAACCGTTGCAACTCTTGATGGTTTCATCGGTCTTGACGAGGCAGGTCTTGCACAGTTTGTTGCGGATTACGGCCTTGCAATGGACCTTGACGATATTAAATTCTGCCAGAAATATTTCCTCAGCGAGCAGAGAGACCCCACAATCACCGAAATCAGAATGATTGATACATACTGGTCAGACCACTGCCGCCACACAACCTTCCTCACAAACATTGACTCCGTTAAATTTGAGGACGAGCTTCTTCAGAAGGCATATGACGAATACATTGCCGCAAGAAAGGCTTGCAACAGAACAAAGCCCGTTAACCTTATGGATATCGGCACAATTGCCGCAAGATATCTCAAAGCTCAGGGTCTTCTTCCCAAGCTTGACGAAAGCGAAGAAATCAACGCTTGTACCGTTAAGATTGACGTTGAAATCGGCGGCGAAAATCAGAAATGGCTTCTTCTCTTCAAGAATGAAACCCACAACCATCCCACAGAAATCGAGCCCTTCGGCGGTGCCGCAACCTGTATCGGCGGTGCAATCCGTGACCCCCTCTCAGGCAGAAGCTATGTTTACGCAGCTATGCGTGTAACAGGTGCAGGTGACCCCACCGTGCCCGTTAGCGAAACAATTGAGGGCAAGCTTCCTCAGAGAAAAATCGTTACAACCGCTGCTGCAGGCTACAGCTCATACGGCAACCAGATAGGTCTTGCAACAGGTATTGTTGACGAGCTTTATCACCCCGGATACGTTGCAAAGAGAATGGAAATCGGCGCTGTTATCGCAGCTGCACCCGAAGAAAATGTACGCCGTGAACGCCCTGAAGACGGAGATCTTGTTATCCTTCTCGGCGGAAGAACAGGTCGTGACGGCTGCGGCGGTGCAACCGGTTCATCAAAATCACACAACCTTAAATCACTCGAAAACTGCGGCGCAGAAGTTCAGAAGGGTAATGCACCCGAAGAAAGAAAGCTTCAGCGTCTGTTCAGAAATAAAGAGGCATCACGCCTTATCAAGCGCTGCAACGACTTCGGTGCCGGCGGTGTTTCCGTTGCTATCGGCGAGCTTGCAGACGGTCTTGAAATTAACCTCAATGCTGTTCCCAAGAAGTACGAAGGTCTTGACGGAACAGAGCTTGCAATTTCAGAGTCACAGGAAAGAATGGCTGTTGTTGTTGAAGCAAAGGATGCCGCAAGATTCATTGAGCTTGCAACAGGCGAAAACCTTGAAGCAACAATCGTTGCCGAGGTTAAGGAAAAGCCCTATCTTGTTATGAACTGGAACGGCAAGGCAATCTGTAACATCAGCCGTGAATTCCTTAACTCAAACGGTGCCGAAAAGCATATTGACATCGCACCCGCAAAGCTTGAAGGCTACGATAAAGAAATCAGCGGTTCATTTACCGATATGTATACCTCACTTGCAGGCGACCTTAACATCTGCTCAAAGAGAGGTCTTTCAGAACGTTTCGACTCAACAATCGGTGCAAACACCGTTCTTATGCCCTTCGGCGGCAAAAATCAGCTTACTCCCATTCAGGCAATGGTACACAAGATTGCCGTTGAAAAGCAGGATACCGAAACCTGCTCACTGATGTCATGGGGCTACAATCCCTTCATCACCGAAAAGAGCCCCTATCACGGCGCATATCTTGCAGTTATTGAATCCGTTTCAAAGCTTATTGCCGCAGGTGCAGACTTCAAGGAAGTTTATCTCACCTTCCAGGAATACTTTGAGAAGCCCATGAAGGACGGCAAGCGCTGGGGCAAGCCCCTTGCAGCACTTCTCGGTGCATTCAAGGCTCAGATGGATCTCAAGATTGCGGCCATCGGCGGCAAGGACTCCATGAGCGGTTCGTTTGAGGATATTGACGTACCTCCCACCCTGGTTTCATTTGCGGTTACAACCGAAAATATCAAGAACATCGTATCACCCGAATTCAAGGCAGCAGGCCACAAAGTTGTTATTCTCAAGCCCGAATATACTGCCGATAATCTTCCCGATACGGCATCGCTCCTCAAAGTTTACGACGAGGTTTATTCTCTCGTAACAGCAGGCAAGGCAGCCGCAATTTACACTCCCACAATGGGCGGTGTTGCTGAAGCAGTGCTTAAAATGGCAATGGGTAACGGCATCGGCTTTGATTTTGCGGATGTTTCACTTGCAGATATTTTCGGCTATTCATACGGTTCATTTGTAATCGAGCTTAACGACGATACCGATTGCGGTACACTCCTCGGCTACACAACAGATAAGGCAGCAATTACTCTCGGTGCAGAAAGCATTGACTTTACAAAGCTTCTTCCCGTTTATGAGGATAAGCTTGAGGATATTTATTCCTGCAATATCGCAATGCCCGAAAAGAAGATTGAAACCTTTGATTACAAGGCAACTACCTTTGCAAAGCCCGCAATCAGAACCGCAAAGCCCAAGGTTCTCATTCCCGTATTCCCCGGCACAAACTGCGAATACGATTCTGCAAAGCACGCAGAAAGAGCAGGCGCAGAAACAGAGATTTTCGTTATCAACAACCTTTCCGCTTCAAGCATTGCAAAGTCAGTTGAGGATTTCGCAAAAAAGGTTGGCGAAAGCCAGATTATCTTTGTTCCCGGCGGCTTCTCAGGCGGCGACGAGCCCGACGGCTCAGGCAAATTCATTACCGCATTCTTCCGCAATGCCGAAATCAAGCAGGCTGTAACAGAGCTTCTTGAAAAGCGTGACGGTCTTATGCTGGGTATCTGCAACGGCTTCCAGGCACTTATCAAGCTTGGTCTTGTGCCCTACGGCAAGATTATTGACACTGATGAAACCTGCCCCACTCTCACATACAACACCATCGGCAGACACCAGTCAAAGCTTGTGCGCACAAAGCTTGTTTCCAATAATTCACCCTGGCTTTCAAAGGCAAAGCAGGGCGAGATTTACACCGTGCCCATTTCACACGGTGAAGGCCGCTTCATTGCAGACGAAGCTCTCATCAGAAAGCTTGCTGCAAACGGTCAGATTATCACCCAGTATGTTGACTTTAACGGCAACGCAACAAATGACATTGCCTTCAATCCCAACAACTCCGATTTCGCCATTGAAGGTATCGTATCACCCGACGGCAGAGTTCTGGGTAAGATGGGTCACTCTGAAAGAACCGCAACAGGTCTTTATAAGAATGTTCCCGGTGAGTTTGACCTCAAACTCTTTGAATCCGCAGTTGAATACTACAAATAAAAACCTGAAAGGGGCGTCCTGAGGGGCGCTCCTTTTAAAGTATACCTTATTATATAAGGAGGAGATATAATGACCAAAGAACAGGCAAGAGCAAAGGCGAAAGCCCTTGTTGCTCAGATGACGGCAGAAGAAAAGATGTCCCAGCTTCTTTACAATTCACCCGCAATCGAAAGACTGGGAATTCAGGAATATAACTGGTGGAATGAGGGTGCTCACGGTGTTGCCCGTGCCGGCACCGCAACCGTTTTCCCCCACACGATCGCTATGGCGGCAACCTTTGACCCCGAGCTTGTCAATAAAATTGCCGACGTTATTTCAACGGAAGGCAGAGCAAAATACAACAAGCACGTCAAATTCGGCGACTACGATATTTTCAAAGGCCTCACCTTCTGGGCACCCAATATCAACATCTTCCGTGACCCCCGTTGGGGCAGAGGTCAGGAAACCTTCGGCGAGTGTCCCTACCTGACAGCTACCCTCGGCACATCATTTATCAAAGGTATTCAGGGCGACGGCGAATTTCTTAAAGCATCTGCCTGCTCAAAGCATTATGCAGTGCATTCGGGCCCCGAAGCAGACCGTCACGGCTTTGATGCAATTGCAAATCCCCACGACCTTTTTGAAACCTATCTGCCCGCCTTTGAAAAGACCGTAAAAGCAGGCGTTACCGGAGTTATGGGTGCATATAACCGCACCAACGGCGAGCCCTGCTGCGCTCATTCATATCTCCTTGGCGAAATTCTCCGCAAGCAGTGGGAGTTTGACGGCTATGTTGTTTCAGACTGCGGTGCAATCAAGGATATTTATTCAGATCACCACTTTGTTGAAACAAAGGCAGAGGCGGCTGCTGTTGCCCTTAAAAACTCCTGCGACCTCAACTGCGGCGAAACCTATTCCGCACTTATCGACGCCTATGAGCAGGACCTTATCACCGAAGAAGAAATTACCGTTGCCGCAGAAAGAATCTACACAATCCGTGCCCTTCTCGGCGAATTTGAGGATGTAAGACCCTATTCGGATATCGGCTTTGACAAGCTCGACTGCAAGGAGCACAAGGAGCTTAACCTTAAAGCGTCTGAGCAGTGCCTTGTTATGCTTAAAAACGAGGGCTTCCTGCCTCTTGGTAAGGATTATTCAGGCAAGATTGCAGTTGTAGGCCCCAACGCACTTTCGGTTACCGCACTTGAAGGCAACTACAACGGCTATGCATCCGAAAATCTCACCGTTGCCGACGGTATCCGCAGAGTGTTCACCGAGTCACACATTATGGTTGAAAAAGGCTCAAACTACTGCGATGAATTCACAAATCACTGGTCAGGCTTCCAGAATATGATAAGCGACGGTGTTGCCGCCGCATCCGAAGCCGATATTACAGTGCTTGCACTTGGTCTCGACTGCTCAATCGAAGGTGAAGACACCGGCTTTGACAACGATTATACCGCTTGCGGTGATAAAAAGTCACTTTATCTGCCCAAAACTCAGCAGAAGCTTGCCGAAAGGGTCTGTGATGTTTGCGATAACGTTGTTGTTGTGCTTATGTGCGGCAGCTCAATCGACCTTGGCGACAAGGTAAGAAACCACGCAAAGGCAATCATTCACGCCTGGTATCCCGGCGCAATGGGCGGTCTTGCTGTTGCAAACGTGCTTGCAGGTAAGGTTTCGCCCTGCGGCAGACTCCCCGTTACAATTTACAAAGGCGACCACGACCTGCCCTCATTCCTTGATTATTCAATGCTCGGCAAAACCTACAGGTACATTGAAGGCGAGGCACTCTATCCCTTCGGCTACGGTCTTTCATACACAAGCTTTGCTTACGAAAATGCATCCTTTGACGGCAAGACCCTTACCGTTGAAATCACAAACACAGGCAAGATGAAGGGCATTGAAAAGGCTCAGGTTTATGCTTCATTCACCGACAGCCGCACCGTTACTCCCCACTTCCAGCTTTGCGGTATCAAGGCAGTTGAGCTTAATTGCGGCGAAAAGGCAACCGTCAGCTTTGATATTGATAATTACTGGATTAAAGCCGTTACCGATGACGGAAGCAGGGTTGACCCCGACGGCAAAATCAGCCTTTATGTTGGCGGTCATCAGCCCGACGGCGTAAGCAACGCACTTCTCGGCAACGAATGCCTTAAAATTGATGTTCAGTGAGGATATGATTATGGACAATTTTGCCCGAAGATTTAAAATCGAATGTTCTCCCGTTGCACCTGAAAAGAATGTAATCATCCGCAAAAATATTCGTTTTACGGTTATAACCCCCTGCCTTCTGCGTGTTGAAGTGCAGAAAGAGGGCAAATTCTGCGATGAGCCTACCCAGAGTGTGTGGTTCAGAGATTTCTGCGAATGTGATTTTCAGGTCAGCGAAGCAAAGGGTAATATAGAAATCAGAACCGATAAGGCAACCTTTGTTTATTCTCTCAAAGCAAATAAAATGCTGAACATCAGCCTTGCCGACGGCAGAAATGTCAGGAATTTCAAGGCAGGTAACCTTAAAGGAACAAGCCGTACTCTTGATGTCACCGCCATCGACAGAGTAGGCAACGGCGTTTGCTCCAGAAACGGTGTTGCAATTCTTGATGACAGCAAAACACTTGCAATGAAGCCTGACGGCACCATTCTTCCCCGTGACAATGCGGAAAAGGATATCTATTATTTTGCTTACGGTAACGATTATATCGGCGCAACAACAGATTTGTATAACCTTACAGGCAAAGTGCCTCTTATTCCCCGTTACGCCCTTTCAAACTGGTGGAGCAGATACAAGGATTATTCTCAGGAAGAATATCTGAGCCTTATGGACAGATTCAAGGCTGAGGAAATCCCCGTTACCGTTGCAACGGTTGATATGGACTGGCACTGGGTAAAAATCAGGGAAAAATTCGGCAAGGACAGCCATAAGGTTTCAAAGCACCTTAATTTTATGGAATACGTTTATGACGTATGGTCAACAGGCTGGACGGGTTACAGCTTCAACACCGAGCTTTTCCCCGACCCCGACGGTTTTCTGAAAAAGCTTAAAGAGGATAACTATAAAATCACCTTCAATATTCATCCCTCGATGGGTGTGCGTTGGTTTGAGGACCAATACGAGGAAATGTGCGAGGCAATGGGTCAGGACCCCAAAACAAAAGAGCCCGTTAAATTCGACATTACCGATAAAAAATTCACCGAAAAATATTTTGATATTCTTCATCGTCCGTTTGAAGAAAAGGGTGTTGACTTCTGGTGGATTGACTGGCAGCAGGGTAAAAACACAGCCGTCAAGGGTCTTGACCCTCTGTGGGCACTGAATCACTATCATTTCCTTGATAATGCAAGGGATAACCACAGACCCCTCATTCTTTCACGCTTCTGCGGTGCAGGCAGCCAGAGATATCCCCTCGGCTTCAGCGGCGACACTACACAGACATGGAAAAGCCTTGACTACCAGCCCGGCTTTACCGCAACGGCGTCAAACGTTGCCTACCCCTGGTGGAGCCACGATATAGGCGGCCACTGTATGGGCATTAAGGATGATGAACTTTATCTGCGCTGGGTACAGCTTGGCGTTTACAGCCCCGTAATGCGTCTGCATTCCACAAACAACGAGTTTATGGGCAAGGAGCCCTGGAATTACAGCGGTTCTGTCGGCAAAATTGCTACGGAAGCTCTCCGTTTCAGACACAGGCTTCTGCCCTATATCTACACAATGAATTACCGCACTCATACCGAGTGCAGGGCAATCTGCGAGCCCATGTATTATGCATACCCCGAGGATGAGAATGCGTATAACTGCAAAAACGAATTTTTCTTCGGCACAGAACTCATTGTTGCACCCATAACCCGACCCACCTCACCCAAAACCCGTATGGCATCGGTGAATGTATGGCTTCCCGAAGGCAAATATACGGATGTTTTCACGGGCAGAATTTACAGCGGCAACAAGTTTGTTGAGATGTACCGTGACCTTGAAACTATTCCCGTGCTTGCAAAGGAAGGCACAATCCTTCCCCTTGCAGTAAATGACAGAACAAACGACTGCACAAACCCCGATAGCCTTGAATTGCTTGTTTACAGAGGCAACAACACCTTTACTCTCTATGAAGACGACGGCGAAACCCTTTCATACAAAGACGGAGAATATCTCAAAACTGCATTTACCGTTGCGGAAAAAGGTAACACAGTCAGCTTTAAGATTGAAAAGGCGGAGGGTACCGCATCCGTTGTGCCTCAGACAAGAACTTACACCATAAGCTTCAAGGATATTGTCAGCGGCGATGTTACCGTCAACGGCGAAAAGGTTGAAGCCAAAACCGTAAACGGTACTCTTTCCGTAACAGTTACCGCAGGTGCGGAAGACACAACGGAAATCACCGTTGAAAACTGCGTATATCTTAAAAATACGGACAGAAGGCAGGCGCTTATCCACACCGTTGCCAAGTTCCAGACTCTTAACGATACGAAGAATAAGTTCAACAAAATGCTGAAAACGGGCAAAATTCCCGCAGGCATTTCAAAAGAATTCGCAGGACCAATTAAAGAAATTTTCGCACTTGATTAAAATTTAAGGAGCAACCTCACGGTTGCTCCTTGGTTTTTATTTATGGATTGTTAGAGGCTGAATAAATTTTTATCAATGTTCTGATACAGTTGAAAAATTCAAATATGTTAGGAATTGATATTACGGCAAAACCGGTGCTTCCCTCGTAAAGCATACCGTTTTCGTGTTTAGAAACATGGAGTCCGGGAGTCTTTATGCCGTAATTTGAAATTTGTCCTGCCGCCTCAAGGAAAAACAGAAAACCGTCAACATTAAAATCGCCTGCTTTGTAATATCCGTTTTCTGTTCTTTTAACTTTCAGAATCTCAGAAGTTCCGTCATAATATGTGATTTTTAAGATTACACCGTCATAAAACGGACCCTTCTGATTGTAAACTATTCTGCTTGTGACGGGGGCATAAATAACCGAAACCTCGATATCTTCTGTCGGCGGAAGCATAATATCCCCGTCGTCGCAATCATTCTCCGCAAAAGCAAAGGTGTATACGCCCAGAGTCATAGCAAAAGCAAGAATTAATGATAATATTTTTTTGAATGTTTTTTTCATAACAGTATTTCCTTTCTTTTGTATTTATTTAAACAGATTTATGCACTATATCCGAATAAATGAGAACGTTGAGTAATAAAAGCAAAAATTAAATACTGTAAAAAGCTTCTCGAGCCAATTCCAAAAAGCAAAGTCAATATATTTTTTTGCTGTTTCAGAATCGCTTGCATTTTTAAAAGCATCCTGTAAATTTTCTGCTATCCAGTAGTTTTGTTTTTTGATTTCATCGGTAAGAAGATTTACGTTTTCTGCAAGAGATGCTTTTGTGCCGTTGAAATAATATGTTTTTACTGTTTGGTAACCTATTTCAATTTCTAATGCACAGTTTCCTTCTCCGAAATTAGCGAAATACATGTCGTAAAAGGAATCAAAAGTAACATCATACGAATTGCCGTTTGGAAGCTTGACAGATTCAGAACCTACTATTGTTCTGGTGCTTCCGTCAGTGAAAGTGATATAAATAAGCTCGTTTTCGGGATAGCAAAAATCTGCGTGATCAAAGTATTCTATCGTTTTATCGTAGTAATCTTCAATACTATTTACTTCCACATCGGAAATGTAATGAGAAATGGGATAAACCGTTGCCGTTGATTTTATTTCAGACCCTAAAAAATCAATGGTTATATCGTTTTTGCCGTATTTGAATTCGTTGTCAAATGTACCGTACAATGTGCCGTCCGTAAAGTTGTATGTTTTGCCTGATGAAAAAGTAAATACAGCATCGGCATAAGATTCAAACTCATCAGACCAACAAAGGATATCCGTATCTTCAATCATATCATAACCAAATGAAATATCCGTTATCGCTCCTTCAAGACAACCTGCATATACATCAACCTCCATAAATGAATCAAAAACATCAATAAGCAGTTTATACTCGCCTTTGTTCAGCTTATAAATTCTTTCTTTATGTTCAAATTCCCAAAAAAAAGTCTCATAATAATTATTTTCAATGCAATTATCTTCATTTACAATTTTCGTATCCATAGTTATGTGCGGTGTTCCGTAGTGCAGATAGAAATATCCGTCCTCAGACATAGTGAAGGTATAGTATACAAAAAGATCATAAACCTCATCTCCCGTCCACACGGTGGTGACTCCTTCCGACAAATCGCCGTAATAAATATATTTGTCGTCAACCGTATTTCCGGCTGCGGAAACGGTTACAACAGAGCAAAAAAGTATTATTACGGATAAAATAACTGAAATAAATTTTTTGATTTTCATTTTGTTCGCTCCTTTTTATGCGGTTACAATATGTTTCTTTTGAACCCCACTTGATTTTAACACTTTTGGCTTTTGTTGTCAATTTATGGTTTTGTTCAGCCCATCGGATTCGCCTTCTTCCGTTTTTGTTTTACAAGTGCTTTCATGTATATATGACGGTTTTGGCGAATTGTCACGCGAAAAATTTTGAAATTCTTAAGCTTTCTCTCTTTCACACAAATTCTCTTGCCTGTTTTTGTTCATTAAGGCAACAAAAAAACGGACTGCTCTGGTATAAACCTTTGCAATCCGTTTAATATTTTTTCGTATGGACAGCCCTTCATTTTACGTTTCGCACATCAAGCGCTGTATGACCGCTGTTCAGGCTCCCTCTGACGAGGGAGCTGTCACGGAGTGACTGAGGGAGAGAATGATTTTGTGGCAAACCTTCCGCACAGCAGTTTTATATTTTATTCCGGCAAAGCCTTGTTCTTTTTCTCCGCTTTTTTTGCTGCTTTTTCTTCTTTTTTCAGCCTTGCTTCTTCTTCTGCGATATCCTCAGCTTTTTTGCTTTTCACTGCGTATTTTATAACCCACGCAACCAGTGCAACAGGCAGCAGGATTGCCGCAACAAGTGCTATTTTATCCATAGGCACATAGTCGTAAAGTCCGTCACCCAGAATGGTGAAAAGTATTACCCTCGGCAGAATTCCGCCCAGTGAAATGAGAAAATAGGGAAGAAATTTCATTTTCACCGCACCGAGGAAAAGGCTTACAAGGTCAATTGGGAAAGCGGGAATGAATCTTATGGCAAATATAGCCGAAAGCTTACCCTTACCTTGAAGCTCAATGATTTTATCGCCGTATTTAACCTTTTTCAGCTTGTTGATAACGTAATTTCCGCCCATAATCCGTCCGAAAAGGTAAGAAACCGCAACCTCAATCATAATTCCTGCCGCATTGATGAGAATTGCCCAGTGTGCGGGGAATGCCATACCCACGGCAATGTAAATCAGCGATGCGGGGATAACAAAAACCATTGATTTCAGCAGATAAATTCCCCATATTGCCAGAACCGCCGCTATAACGCTTGAGCTTGCCTCAACAAGCCCTCTCACGTCAATGGTCTTGAAATCCTCATATTTCCATATAATCAGGGCAATAATAAAAACCGAAACTATTATTCTTGCCGCAAGCCCCATTGCATGGGACCCTCTCTGAAATTTTTCTTTCATACAGTCCTCCGAATGCTTTATATATGGTATGATACTCCAAAATCTGCGGTAATGCAAGAAAATTAACATTTAAAATTAAATTTATAGTAGACATTAAGTTAAACCTGTGGTATATTTAAGTGTATGCCAAATTCTTTAAAAGGAGGGGAACTGCCAATGATGACAATGAAGGAAAAAATTGAACGTGCTTCCGCTTCCGTTGCTTTTGACGGTATCTATAAGTACATCAAGAAAAATCCCGAAGAAAATCTTATAAAGCTTGTTGACCTGGCACAGAAGCTTATGGGCGGTGCCTTCCCCGAAAAAAATTTTGATGCTTTCCGTTCTGCCGTGCAGGATAAAGATAATGTGTGGCGTACCTTTGCGCTGAATATCATCAACGGCTGCGACAAAAACGTTGTCAAGAATATGCTTCTTGCTCTTGGTCTGGGTGCAGGCGTAAACGGCACAAAGGCTGTGCGTGCAAACAGAGAAAAATATAAGTGCAACATTCCATTTCAGGTACTTTTTGACCCCACAAGTGCCTGCAACCTTAAATGCAAGGGCTGCTGGTCTGCGGAATACGGCCATAAGTCAAACCTGACTCTTGACGAGATGCGTTCAATCATAAATCAGTGCACCGAGCTGGGAACTCATTTCTATATGCTTACAGGCGGCGAGCCCCTTATCCGTAAAAAGGATATAATCACCCTCTGCCGCGAAAATCCCGACTGTGCATTCCTTGCTTACACAAACGCAACCCTCATCGATCAGGAGCTTTGTGACGAAATAAGGAGCGTAGGCAATCTTGCCCTTGCACTGAGCATTGAGGGTACGGAAGAAAGCAACGATGCAAGACGCGGCGGCGGTGCATACAAAACAACAATTGAGGCAATGGATTTGCTCCGTGAAAACGGCTTGCTTTTCGGTATTTCCGTTTGCTATACAAGCGCGAATATCCCTGCCGTTACAAGCGATGAATTCCTTGACCTTATGGTGGAAAAGGGTGTTCGTTTCGGGCTTTATTTCAACTATATGCCTGTGGGAAAGGATGCCGTTCCCGAGCTTATTCCCACACCTGAACAGCGTGTGCATATGTATAAATGGCTCCGCAAAGTAAGAAACAGCAAAATCGGAAAACCCATGTTTGTTATGGATTTCCAGAACGATGCCGAGTATGTAGGCGGCTGTATTGCAGGCGGCAGAAACTATTTCCACATCAACTCCGAAGGCGATATGGAGCCCTGTGTATTCATTCACTATTCGGATTCCAACATCAGAGAAAAAACCATTCTTGAGGGACTTCAAAGCCCTCTTTTCAAGGCTTATTATCACAATCAGCCCTTCAACGATAACCATTTAAGACCCTGCCCCCTGCTTGAAAATCCCGATTGTCTTCGCAAAATGGTGGCACAGACGGGCGCAAAATCAACGGATCTGATTGAGCCCGAATCTGCCGAGCAGCTTTGCTCAAAGTGTGACAGATTTGCGGCGGCATGGAAGCCTGTTGCGGAAGAACTCTGGGCATCAACCAAGCATCCCAACCCAAAAACCCAGTATTACCGTGACACTCCCGAAGGCAAAGCGGAAAAGAAATAAGGCTTGACGGCCCTGTTAAAACAGTATATAATTCAAACGACAAAGGGGTGCTGCCCAAGGGCGGCTGAGATTATACCCTGTGTGACCACAAATTAAACTAGGATGTACAAATTGACGAGAAGCTTTCTCGTCGGTTTGCTCAAAAAACGCAGGCAATACTTTATGTATTAACGAGGATTTTTGAGTGAACCGGCGAAAAATAATCCGTTAAGGTGTGTGTTATAATTTAATTTGCGGTTACCGTACCTGATCCCGGTAATGCGGGCGTAGGAAAACAGCCTCAGTGCATTTTACGCCCGACGGAAATCCGTCGGGTTTTTCTTATTCACACCCTTTCAGAAGAAAGGAGAAAACTTATGTCAAAAGCTCAGAAAACCAACAAAAACCACATTCTTGCGGAAAGTGCAATGATGGTCGCCCTTTCGATTGCCGTTTTCATTGTGTCGGATTTTATTCCCTGGCCCTATGCCTACGGCGGCGGATTCAGTATGTTCGGTCAGGTTCCGATTATACTTGTTTCTTACCGTCACGGTGTTAAAAACGGCTTGCCTGCGGCACTTGCTCTGGCAATATTTGAAATGATTATGGGCTACAAAAACTTTACCTATGTTTCGGGAATTGCGGCGTATCTTATCGTTGCATTCGCCGATTATCTTGTTGCTTTCGGCTGCCTTGGTCTGGGCGGAATGTTCAGAGATAAAATCGGCGGCAATCAGACGGCAGAGCTTGCTCTCGGCGGTGCGGTTGTTTGCGTAATCAGGTTTTTATGTCATTTTGTAAGCGGTGTCACAATCTGGTCGGGCTACTGCCCCGAGGATATGGCTGTGGGTGTTTATTCCTTTGTCTACAACGGTTCATATATGGCAATAGAATTGATTCTGACCGTTGTGGGTCTTGTTGCGGTAGGCAAAATATTCAATCTTAAAAAGAAAAATATTATTTAAAAATAATTTAAAAAATTTTTGAAAAAGCCCTTGACAAACATCGACAATTAGTATATAATCATCAAGCATTCAAAAAACGCCGTTGCGTTTTTTTAGTCGGTGTTGATGACGTTGAGGGTCCACCCGTTCCCATCCCGAACACGGTAGTTAAGCTCAACAGTGCCGAAAATACTTGGCTGGAAGCGGCCCGGGAAGATAGGTCGACGCCGACACTTTTAATTTAGCCGTCCAAAAGGGCGGCTATTTTTTGTATTTATTAAAAATACGTGATATAATTATTGTATAGATTTGCCGGAGGGATATTATGGACCTTTTTGAAAAAACAACAGAAAAAATTTATGTTTTTGAAGGTAAAATTATAAATGTACGCCGTGACAAAGCGGCTCTCCCTACAGGTAAACCCTGTATCCGTGAGGTTGTTGAGCATAACGGCGGCGTTTGCGTTGCCGCATTGACGGATAAGAATGAGCTTCTGTTTGTCCGTCAGTTCAGATATCCCTATATGGAAGTCGTGCTTGAGCTTCCCGCAGGCAAGCTTGAAAAGGGCGAAGACCCCTTTGAAGCAGGCAAGCGTGAGCTTGCGGAAGAAACGGGCTTTGCTGCCGAAAAATATGCGGATCTGGGCAAATTCTATCCTACCCCGGGGTACGTTAACGAAATCATCCATCTTTATGCAGGCTGGCAGCTTAAAAATGTGGGTATTCACCTTGACGAGGATGAATATCTTGAAGTTGAAAAAATCCCTCTTAATAAGGCTGTTGATATGGTTATAAACGGCGAAATTCCCGACGGCAAAACACAGACACTTATTATGCGTGTTGCGGAAATGCAGCGCAGGGGACTTATAGGCGGTGGCAGCAATGAATAAAATAATTCTTGCATCCGCATCTCCCCGCCGCAAGGAACTGCTTGAAACCGCAGGTGCGGAGTTTGAAATTGTTGTTGCGGCTGTTGATGAAACCGTTCCCGAAGGTACAAAGCCCGAGAATGCGGCGGTTATGACTGCTGAGAGAAAAGCTGCTGCAGTTGCGGAAAATCATAAGGACAGCATTGTTATCGGTGCGGATACCATTGTTGTTGCAGAGGGGAAAATTCTCGGCAAGCCTGCCGATAAAGCCGATGCCTGCCGTATGCTTTCAATGCTTTCGGGTGTTGAGCATAAGGTTATAACCGGTGTTTGCCTTGCCTGCGGAGATAAAAAAACCACCTTCGCTCAGGTAAGTAAGGTGAAATTCTATGACCTGACAGCCGATGAAATCAACGCTTATGTTGAAACAGGCGAGCCTATGGATAAGGCGGGTGCATACGGTATTCAGGGCAAGGGCTGTGTGCTCGTTGAGAAAATCGAAGGCGATTACTTCAATATTGTAGGTCTGCCCGTGGCAAGAGTAATGAAAGAAATCAGCAAATTAATGTGATTTTCAGTTGACATTCTGCCGCAAATATCATAAAATGTAATAACAATCGGGGTGTGGTGGCTCGGGCATTGCCGCCGCCTGTGGCGGATGAAGGCGATGACGGAGCAGGAAGAAACACAGAGCAATGCGAAGCGCTCCAAGCGAGCAGTGCGACAATGTTTCTGACCGATAGCGGTAGCGCAAAGCGGATTTTTTCAGCTTGCTTTGTGCAGGAATACAACTTACAATTTAATATCAATCGGGGTGTGGCGCAGCTGGTAGCGCGCGTGGTTTGGGACCACGAGGCCCAGAGTTCGAAACTCTGCACTCCGACCAAAAGATGAAAATCCGAACCTTGTCTCAAGACAGGGTTCGGATTTTTTAATATTTAATATTCAATTTGCCTTTAACTTTTTTTGTTCGGGCATTCCGCTTTTGCCAACTCTGAAAAGAGAATCAGAAGTATCTTTTCCGTAGTTGTAAAGCAGAAGATTTTCGGGGTCTGTCGGCAAGGCAAAAACATTATTGCCTCTGTAAAGCAAACTTGTGTCCGTTTCGCTGACCTGTTTGATTTCACCGTTTTTAAGGCTGAATACGCACAGAATCATCTGTCGGTCTTCCGCTTCGCTTTCCTCGCTGAATACATAGAGGAAGCTGTCGCCGTCTGCGGTTTTGACATAATACGGATTCAGGTCATAGGAAAACCAGTCTACCTCATAGCTTGAGCTTTCGGAAGAAATAGCAAGCGTGTAATAATATCTGCCGTCATGGTCATAGTTACCCGAAACGATAAGCTCCTCACTTCTGACGTCACCTGTCAAATCGGTAAAGAACGGTGACGATAAGGGCAGTCTTACAACATAGGCATCGGGCACGGCGGTATATTTTTTATAGAACAAATCGGGATGCTCTGCAAAGGTCACCGTTGCTGTTTGTATGCCGAAATTCGTTGGAGCAACGGCACCCGACTCGAAATAAAAGGTTATGCCGTTATATTCAAGTATCCACGTGATATCTTCTTCCGGAGTGTTTTTGAAATAATCGGGAATGGCAGTTTCACCGAATGGCTCTTCTTCACCTATACGGCTCATAATAACCTTTTCAACAATTGACGGAAGCTTTACAATATCCGTTACAACATCGGAAAGAGCAAGCAGTTTTCCGCTTTTCGTGTCGTAATTAAGGCAGTTGAAAGCTCTGTCAGTTTCCGAATTGTAATCTTCAAGAATACTGACTGCAACACTGTCGGCACGTCGTACCTGAACATCAAGAGTAGAAACATAGGTTGAAAAAGCTTCACTGTCGTTCAAAAATTCTTCGGTAGCGGTAACGATGAAATTATCCTTTTCTTCTTCCATTGCTCTTTTTCTCATAACGGAAGTTTCCGTGAGAGTTTGGGCAAGAAGAGGATATTTTTTCTCCATTGATTTATCAAGGGTAATATCCGTATATTCGCTTCTTACAAGCATTTCGGGATGATCTTCGTACCATTCGTAATGAGAGATATATTCTTTGTTGAGTGAAAGAACGGTTATTTCTTCACTTGCTTCATTTTCGGCAATCTGTGTTGTTTCATTCGGAGTAACCTCCTGCGGAGAACCTTCTCCGCAAGAGGTGAAAGCAACTATGAAACACAAAACCAGTAATATGCCGATAATTCTTTTCAGCTTATCCATTATCATCAAAATCCTTTGACGATGAACGCTACAAGCTCTGTTGCCGAACGGTCTTCACGCTCATCTGTCATAATTGTAATAATGCTTCCGTCATCAAGAACTGCGGAATCGCAGAACCACGGGTAATTTGTGGAGAAAATATCTCCGTCAGAAATCTCTGCAATGAAATTGCCGTTGTTATCCCAAAGAAGAACGTCTCTCATGTTGCCGTCAAAAGCAATGTAGCCGTTTGATGTCTGTGTAACAAAAGTAACGCTGCCGAGACCTTCGCCTTCTGCATCGCAGAGAGTTTTCTGAAGAACACCGTCTTTGTTGTAAATGAAAATCTTGTGACCGCTGTCGTCAGCCGCATTTGCACAGACATAAATATTGTTCTCATCAACGCACAGATTCATTATTGTACCCGCTTCTTTGAAGGTTACGGGAGTTGAGGTGTATGTATTTCCGCTGAAGGTAACGATCGCACATTCGTTGGAAGTGAAGAAGTTAACACCCCAGGCACCTGACGGATGAATTGCGAGATTGTCGATATCTTCGTATGTTGCAACTGTTTTGCCGTCCTTTATGCAGAGAATATCATTCATTGAACCGCTTACCCAGAGTGTGCCGTCTGCAGTTGCTTCAATTCTGTCGTAATCGTCTTCGGGAAGCTCGATTTTGTTAACAAAGGCAAGAGTTGTACCGTCATAGTGGCATTCGCTGAGTTCGCCGTCAACAAGAACATATACTCTGTCGCCGATTACGGCAACGGAATGGTCAAAGATTTCAAAGGTTGTAACGGGTGCTTCAAAGGGAACGAATGTTGAAGTAACGGTAAATGCACCTGCATTTACGCTTGCGGCATCTGCCGAGAATCTTTCGCCCTCCCACTCCCAGGGACCGTCTTCGTTTCCGATATCCTCAAGCTTGAAGGTTATGCCGTCAAGAAGTGCCTGAATGCGGCTGTCGCCGGTGTCGGTTGCATCAAACTCAACATAAACCGATGCGTTTGCACCCTCAACACGGTTGAAATAAACGAGTGTGTCATCGCCGTCGTCATACTTAAGAAGGTCAACGCCGCCGACTTTTACGGTTTCATAAGCATTGTTTTCCTTGTATTCATACTGATTAAAGCCGTAATATACAAGGTCCTCACGGAAATCGTAGGGCTCGTCAATTTCAACGCTGATTGTTGCCTCAACCAAGTAATATTCGTTGTCCTCGGGGTCGAGAATCTGAAGAACAGCCTTGGAGTATCCTTCTTCATTTTTGAAGTCGTCTTCAATGTTTATCCAGTCGCCGCCGTAAGCAACGGTAAAGAGCGATGCTTCAATGTTTGCATCGGAATTGGCAGACGGCTGTTTTGTGTTGTCGGGCTTATCGGGAGTATCGTCGCCGCAAGCGGCAAGCGAAAATACCATTAAAAGTGCAAGAAGTAATGCGAATATTTTTTTCATATCTACATCTCCTTTAATATTTATGCCCAGGGGTCTTCCTCTACGGGCACACGGATATCCGAAAGGCATTGGATTTCAACCAGGAACCATTGACCTGTTGAGGGCTTTCTGCGAAGCTTCATAGGTCTGGGGTTATCTGCACCGCCGCTTCTGACATAGAGCGTTGCCCAATCTGCATTATCGAAGGAATAAGGGTTTTCGATAACGGTAATTTTGTAGGGTACATCAGGCTTATAGCTGTTCTGCGGAGTTGCACCCTCAAAATACGAACGAGCTTTATAAGGGTCGGAGCCGAGATGCTCTTTGATAAACTGCTTTTCAAAGCCGCTGACCTCTGCAGGACCTTTTAAGAAGTTGAGCATTTCAATTGTTGCGTCGGGATTGTTCTCATAATTGCACAAAGCCGCAAGAGTGAGTGCAGTTGTCTTGAAGGCGGAATCAAGGCTTGCTTCGGGCAGAGCCTGAAGCTCTGCAACATTTGTGGGAAGTGACGCAAAGGTAAAGGTTTCGGTGTGGTTTCTTCCTTTGCCCACAGCCTGTGTAGCGTTGTTTACCGCTTTGTTAATGCCCTGCGAAACCTCTCTTTTAAGTGCGGATTCTGCCTGTCTTTTGAGTGAATCAAAAAATCCCATTGGTATTGCCTCCTATTCTTTGATAAATCTGTAATTCATAAAGGTAAAATATCCGCTTTCATCAAGCGCCTTTACCCATGTTTCTGCTTCTTCGTCAAAAACCTCGCCATTGATTCCTGTGTCGTACCAAAGTTCACCGTCACGCAGTTCCCACTTCATTGGTGAATCGGCAATCATACCGTCAACGAGAGTGAAATATCCTGCCGCAACCGCTTTATCCACCTCAGCCTGCGACACGCCCTCGGGCAGAGGCATAAGCATATACATTTTGCCGTCATCGCATATTTTAATCTGCATACCGATAATCTTTTTGCGTTCCTTCATTTCTTCGTCAACGGCATCTTTATCTGTTTCGTCTATATAAAGCATAGGCGAATCAAGATAGTCTTCTGCTGTCAGATAAACCAGCTGGTCGTCATCCGTATATGTACCTATTGAATGAAAATTCCATTTGCCGATAAAATCCATATTTTATCCTCCGCTCTATTTATTCTGATTTTCTGTCTGCTTTGGTTTTTCGGTACGGTCAAGGTTTTTATAAAGGAAATTATCCGCACTTCCCGTTATAACCATACTGCCGGGTCTGGTATAAACGGTTGCATTCTCCTGCATTTTAACGGATTTATTTTTTGATGCAACGGAATTGATGATAATAAAGCCGACAAGCAGACCGATAAGAAGCGAAACGGGCAGCCAAATAATTGAAACACCGTCTTTTTCATTTTCTGTTTTCGGCTCGTCTGATTCGCCTGCATAAACAAACTCTTCGCTTTCATAAACGTATCCGCCCGAATAGCCGTTTTCAAGATATTCCATCGCAAGGTTATAGCAGGCATAAATTCCGCCGTAATAGCTCTCGTTCAAGTCATAGGCGTCATTCATGCTGTCAACGGCGGCATTGGTAAATGTTTCTTCCGCATTGCCCGAAGTAAACACACAATACGCGTTGTTCCAATCATCGTGAACGATTATTATTCCGTTTTCATTATCGGTATAATCACTGTAAGTTTCCGACGCAAATTCATCGGCAGTTACGTCGCCCGTACCTTCGGTTATGCAGAAAAGCACGGCAACTCCGTAAGCTGTTTCAAGCTTTTCGGCAAACAAATTAAGTTCTTCGAGTTCGCCTGAAGATAATTTATCCGCATAGTCGATAACGTACTCCTGAGTATAAGCAGATGCGGAAATCACCGCCGAAAGACAAATTATAAGCGCAATCAAAGCCGCAAAAATCTTTTTAGTCATATCCGCACCTCCTTAAAGCAGCTCAATCAGCCACATAAGACCGTAGATAACGGCACCTATGCCTGCACCGAGAAGAAGTGACGCTTTTGTGACGGCTTTTTTATCCGTGGGAATGTTACCCACGAATTTGCCCGTCTGTCCGTTCATTGCAAAGGTAAAATTCTCACCGTTCCACTTTGTGTTGAGAAGCCATACGGGATAGAGTGCATATTTATAAATACCGTTTGCAACGTTCATATTTGCGCCTTGATTTTCAACCTCGTCATATCCCTTTACGGTTTCCCTGAACGAATCGATTATGCTTTGTCTGATTCTTTCATTGGCTCTGGGCATACTTTCTTCTGCCGTGACATCGTATTTATCCGCAAGATAGCCTGCAAGATACGCCGTGTTGAAATCCACCGCCTGCGACAAATCAAAGGGCTCAACGGATTCCATAAGGTCGTCGGGCATTTTGGTTGAGCCGTCAACGGGAATGTTGTCGAAGCCTATGTTGCCGCTTCTGTAAACCTCAAAATATGAGGTTTCGGTGTAGTTGTAGTTTTCGTCAGACCATTTTCTGACCTTCGTTGCCTTGTAGTTTGCGTTGCCGATTGCATCACAGGTAAAAAGCCAATGCGGCACGTAAACGCCTTTGATTTCTTCAAGGCGGTTATCGGCAAGGAATGATTTCGGCACGAATTTTTTGGTTGAAATATGCTTTTTGAGTGCTTCCTTTGCCGCTTTTTTATCAAGCTTGAAAGGAATTACAAGGTCAGGCTTCAATGCGCCCGAAAACTGTCCCTTCATAACAACCTGATTGCCGCAGTAAGGGCAGGTTGTTGCACCCGTTGTGGTATCGGCAACAATTTCTCCGCCGCAGGAATTGCAGGCATAAACGCTCATACCGTCTGTTTCGCCTGCGCCCCACTGTGCGCCCTGCGAATTCCAGTTGATTTGCTCAACCTGATTTGCTGTATCTTCAGGCATAGCGGTAATATCAAACTCGGTATCACAGAATGGACATTTCAGCCTTTGTGCGCCAACATCAAATTCCACCGCACCGCCGCAATTCGGGCATTTCTGTTCAAGTATAGTTGACAAGGTTAATCATCTCCTTGCTTATTTGCATCTGTCTGAGAATAAACCATACCGTCTTTATCATAAACAGTCATTTTGTTTCTGACGTAATATATCACGCCTGCCGTTAAGGCGACAAGAACGGCAATGATTACAGCTGTTATTGCAATTTTCATTTTGTTCATATGAATCAGCCGTTTCTCGGTGTGCCGCAGAATGCGCAGAACCTGCCGCCGTCATTGTTCGCCTGACAAGAAGGACATACCCAGTTTTGGGATATGGGTTGCTGTACGGGAGGCTGATTGTAGCCATTGTTCATCGGTTGATTATACTGATTCTGCTGTGCGTAGGGGTTAGCCTGCTGCTGAGCATAAGGATTCTGCTGAACATAGGGATTTGCCTGAGGCTGTCCGTAGGGATTCTGCTGAGCATAGGGATTGGGCTGACCGTAAGCACCTGCAGGAGCATAGCCCTGATTCATAGGCTGGTTAAATCCGTTGTTCATCGGCATACCTGCATTGCCGTTCTGTGTGAGGTTGTTGATAACCTGCTGTACCATCTGCTGATAGCGGTTATATTCCATTGTGCCCATACCCTCAACATCGCTGTCGTTGAGTCTTGCGGTAATTTCATCAAAATAGGGATTGTTTACCTTGATGTCAATATAGAAATCGTATGTAAATTTGTATCTCGGAGGATTGTAGCTTACCTCCTCGCCGTCCTTGCCCTGAGTGTAAATTTCTTCACGGTCTTCATCTACCCTAAGGTTACAGCCCGTAACACTTGAAAGCGGAATAACATCGGGGTTTTCATCGCTCCAGCTTCCGGGATTACGGCGTGAAACAACAAAGCTCTGCTTCATCGGGTCGATGTAGATTTTATCGTCCTCACCAAATGTAAACATTGGTGAAAAGCCGGCAAGAATCTGCTTGTTCTGCTCTCTGTAAGCAAGCTGCTGCTTGATTTCATCAACAGTTGAGCCTCTTCTGTCACTGAAAAACGGTGAAAGCTTCTTTGCGCAATCCTTGCACATATTGCCGTCTTCAAGCTTTCTGTTGCCTAAAAGTCCGATTTTGTCGCCGCAAATGTCACAATATTTCTTGTCAAAAAGTCCCATAATTAAATCTCCTTTATAATGTTTATTGAATATCGCTTGAATCAAATGTGTCGCCGCATTCGGGGCAGAACTTCGGCGGATTGTGGGGGTCTTCGGGTTTCCAACCGCATTTGTCACACTGATAAAGCGGTGCACCCTCGGGCTTTTTCTGTCCGCAGTTGGGGCAGAACTTGCCTTTGTTCACAGCACCGCAAGAACAAGTCCAGCCTTCTGCTTCGGGCTTCTTTGCTCCGCATTCTGTGCAGAATTTACCGCTGACGGTTGCACCGCAGGCACATTTCCAACCGTCAGCAGAAGGTGTCGGTGCGGGAGTTGCCTGCTGCTGTTGCTGCTGTACGCCTGCCTGATACATCTGTGCCGCATTGAAGCCGCCGTTGGCACCCATAGCCATATTGAAGCCCATAAAGCCGTTCATTGCGCCGTTGGGGTTGTTTGCGGCTGCTTCCATTGCGCTTGCCTGTGCGTCGGTCATTCTGCCTGCCATCATAAACGGGTTAGAGCCCATTGTTGCGGCATCTTCCATCTGCGTAATCTTCTTCATATCCTCGTCTGTGAGGGTAATGGGATTGAGCGCAATGGATTCAACAGAAATACCTCTGCGGTCTGTCCATTCGGATTTAAGTGCCGCATTCATTGCGTCCTTAAGCTCGGCAGTGTGTGCAGGAATCTGTGCAGGGCGAAGCTCAAGCTCGGTAAGTCTTGCAAATGCAGGCTGAAGCGCAGAGATAAACTCTGTCTTGAGCTGCATATCTATTTCTTCTCTTCTGTACTCGTCGTCAACATTGCCTGCAATTTTTGTATAGAAAAGAAGCGGGTCTGTGATTTTGTAGGAATAAACACCGTTGCATCTTACCTGAACGGTTCTTGCCATACCTATTCTTTTGTTGACAACCTCAAACATAAAGGGGTTGGGTGTACCGAATTTGTTGTCAAGAATTTCTTTTGTGTTGAAATAATAAACTCTCTGATCCTTGCCTGTATCGCCGCCGTATGTAAATCTTTTGCCAATGAGTTTGAATGTTTCTTTGATGCTGTCACCGAGTTTACCCGAGAAAATGCTGGGTTCTGTCGATGAATCATATGTGAATTCACCGGGCTCTGCGCAAACCTCAACAACCTTGCCCTGCTCTACGATAATCATGCACTGACCGTCTGCAACCGCAATACCCGAGCCATTGGAAATGATATTGTCGCTGCCTTTGGTGTTGGAAGACCGTCCGCCTACACGCTTCTGTCCTTTCACCATAAGCACGTCATTTTCAAGTGAATCACAGTAGAAAAATTCCTTCCACTGGTCTGCGAGCACACCGCCGAGTGCGCCGATTCCTGCTTTAATAAGTCCCATATCATATTTCTCCTTTCGGATTTAAATTTATACTGTGTAATTTTATTGTATTTTCTTTTATATTTAAAAATAAGTAGCCCCAAAGGCTACTTCCTTTAAAAAAAGGCTACCTTTAGGGCTACCGTGTCAAAAACAGCATTTTTAATTTGTGCAAATTTACAAAAAACACCGTTGCATTTCGTTGTTTGACACTACGGACAAATTATGATAGAATAATACATATTCAGAATAAAGGAGGGATAATATGTCAACTGTTTACGGTTTAGCAATGGCGGTTTCGCTTCTTATGATCGGCGTTTATTATTACGTTGACCGTAAACACGACAAGTGGCTGCTTTTGTTGTTTGTTTCCGTTGCAGTTTGTGACTTTGGCTATTTCTTGTTATCCCTTTCAAAAACGCTCGATGCAGCACTCTGGTCAAACAGAATTGCATATCTCGGCAATGTCTTTCTTCCGTTTTCGCTTCTGATGATGATAATGACTCTGTCACGATTTACTTATCCTAAATGGTTACCGAAAGTTCTTGTCGCAGTAAATACGGTTATGCTGTTAATCGCCGCAAGCGGAGGGTGGCTCCCGATATATTACAAAAATGTTTCACTTGATTTTGTCAACGGACAGCCCGTTCTCATCAAGGAATACGGCCCGCTTCATGCGGTTTACAAGGTGTTTCTTTTTGCTTACTTCGCCGCAATGGTCGCTGTAATTGTTCATACAGCAGTCAAGAAAACCGTTGTTTCAAGCAAACACACCGTGTTTCTTGCGTTTGTTGTTATCGGCAATATCGCAATATGGCTTGTTGAAAATATGATTCATTCAAGCTTTGAATTCCTTTCGATTTCATATATCGTAACAGAAGGAATGATTCTTTTCCTCTATTCGATTTTGCAGGATTACGGAATAACCGACACGCCGAAGGAAGCTGTTACGGTAACGGAACAACACGCCGAAACGGCTGAAGCAATCAAAGCTTTCAGCAGTGAACAGATTGAAAGCATTATGAAAAACTGGAGTGCGGTAGATACTCTTTCTCAGAGAGAAAAAGAGGTATTGCGCTTCCTGCTCGAAAACAAAAAACGCAAGGTTATTGCAGAAACACTTTTCGTAACCGAAAGCACAATCAAAAAACATACAGCGGCAATATACCGCAAGCTCGAAACTGCAAACAGAGCGGAGCTTTTTGAAAAAGCAAAGGAATACAGCCGATAATTAAACACCAAATGTTGCTGATGTTATTTTGGGTTTAGTGACTAATAAGTGACTAAACGTCTATGGAAAACGGTGGACACTATCGGAATGAAAACCGTTGATATACCTTGATTTTTGCAATAAAAAACGGCGAAAAACATCCGCCACTAAAATTGGGGACCTCGAGGCCCAGAGTTCGAAACTCTGCACTCCGACCATCACAAGCCGAAGGATTTTAACAATCTTTCGGTTTTATTTTTTTGAAAATTCAAGTGCATTGAATTTCCTATCGGCAAAGATGCTCAGACTCTTACAATTGCAGTAAAATGAAACAGAACCTTCATTGCAATCTGTTTTTCCTTGATTTCTCCTTGTTTTCGTGATAAAATCAAATTAAGGAGTGATATTTATGAGTGATAAAAAAATAATGAAAATCTATATGGGCTTATGCAGTGCGGTTGCACTTATTTACGGCTTATGGATGTCTGTATTTATGCGATGGGATCAATTCCCTTATATTATTCCCACCGAAGAAGATTTGCTTTTACCGTCTGCAGATTTTGTTGCAAAATTTGACGGTATGCTCCATGAACCCTTGTATGCCAACGCGGCAATCTATTGGATATGGGTGATTTTTTCAACCGTACTTCTGTTTTCTTATGCATTCTTTATTAAAAAGATACTGTTTGCCGAGAAAATCAGCAAAGGCACCACGGCTTTTTGTATGGCAAATCTTATTGCAGGCTTTGCGTTTATCACCTGGTACGGATTTTTAAGTTTTCCCGAACAATTCGGAAATATCCTGACTGACGTTACGGCAAGTATGCTGGGTCTGCGTTATCCCTGGTATTTCAGAATCTGGGGCATTCTTGCATCGCTCTCAATTTTCACAAACACGCTTTATATGTACCGCAAAAACAATTACAAAGGTAAAGCCGGTGTTATTGTTACATCCATAGGCTGTGCTTCTATTTTTGTAACAATCAATGTGCCGTCAGCAGGTCTTGACCTTGTTATGACAGCCCGTTGCTTATCACACTGGGCAACTGCTCTTATCTTTGCATTTTTGGGAGCGGCAGGCGTGATTATATTCCTCTTCCACAAGTCAAAACAGAAAGAGAAGAAATACATATTCGCAACCGTATTTTTCGTTGCCGTGCTCGTTCTTATGCTTATTCTGCTGGTAACAGTGGGCAAAAGTGCATTCATTGAAAATCTGCCCATGTGGGTTGCCTATGCTTTATTGTTCATAATCAATTTCACATCGCTTCTGGATAAAAAAGACAATGCTGTTAAAGAAACATCGCCTTCCCAAGTATGATATTAGATTTGACCAAAAGCACCTCTTCTGAGGTGCTTTTTCTGCTTGACAAAATCAAATTAACTCTGCACACTGACCCAAAAAGCCGGTGTGCGGAGAGCACACCGGCAAAAGATTTATCAGATTTTTACTCAGCAGCAGCTGATATATTTGCTGGATATAAGTGTATACTTACTGTAATCACATCTTGAACAGATTTCGTATTGATGTTTTTTTTCCAGACATCTGGGGTTTGTTGAACTTGCGTTGTGTGTGATTGATGTAGTTACACCTGTTTCAAGCTTGTGGCCCAGAAGGTCGCAGAGGATATTACAGGTTTCAACGCCGTCATCCTCGCCTGTAAGGTCGGCAATGATTCTCTCCTGAATTTCAACAAGTGTGCCTTCTTCAAAAATAAAATCTATGTGGGGTGCATCAAGGCTGTCTGCCGCATTTGCGGTAACGGTCATTGCACCGAAAATAAAAGATATCGATAAAATAAATGCAAATAATTTTTTCATATCAACCAATCTCCCTTAAACTTTCAATAATTTTAAACAGTTCTTCTTCTGTATATGATCCGATTGAATACACCAGACCGTTATACTCCAATTCAGCCTGTGCATGATCATCTCTCACAAAGTAATAAAATTTAAAGCCGCCTGCTTCTGCTTCAACAGAATTCTGTTTTGCAGCATCATCTAATTTTGAATCGAACCTGATTTCTACGCTGTAAGTGGCATCACTGCATATCAACACATAACATTCTTCATATATGTTAAGTTCATGGTAGGCGGAAACAATCTTTTCGCCGCGGGGCAACCAGGTGGGGCAAAGAATTTTAATACCTTCTTCTGCCGCCAAGTCTTCAGCCGAATCGTAATATCTGCTTTTATAGGGCTTGCCCACTATGGTTATTCCGTTAAATTCCACAGTTTCGCCGGGAGGCATATCAAAAAGGGCATCGCCCAGCTCCATATATGCCTGCAAGGCTTCGTCGCCGCTTGAAGCAAACAGACCGAATAATGCAAGGAGAAGCGCAAGCACTGCGGCAATTATGATAAGCCGCTTGGCTCTTATTTTCTTTTTAGCGTTTGAGCCTATGGCTGTCACTTTGCCGATGAACGGTATGGTATTTACTCTTTGTTTGATTTCTTCTTGTGTGAGTTTTTGTTTTTCTTCAAGCTCCATGAGAAAATCAACGCACTCGGTTACAAGGTCGCTGTCCATTTCCTTATAGTCTTTTGAAGTTTCAAGCAGAATTATTGCCGTAAGCTTGTCCTTTAAGGATTGCCTTTCAGCGGTCATATCATATTCGTTTCCCATGGATTTTTCACCTCCTGAATTTTATGTTTTATAAAATGCAAAACCTCCTCCATATATATATGAAGGTTTTTGCATTTTATCACGCAAAAATTTTTAATTTTTTTAAAAAATTTTTTAAAATCTCATAAAAAGAAGCAAAACCGCCATAAAAACAAAGGATACTCTTTCTTTTATTTTCATTCTGAGCCTGAAAACTCTTGCCGCTACCGCGTGCTCTGAAATATTAAAAGCCGCCGCAAGCTCTTTGTATTCCATATGTTTTACATAAACCATTTCAAAAAGTTTCAGCTCTGCTTCACTCAACGAAGAAAGTATATCTTTTTTCTTTTGTTCAATTTCTTCCGCAGATATTTTATTCTCTTCTTCAATTTCATAAAGAATCTCTGCACTTGTATCCGCACCGGACACCTGCCCGAAAATAAGCTCCTTTTCCCGTTTTGCAATAATTCTGAACTGCTCTTTTATTTTATTGTTGGCAACAGCATAAAGCCACGCCTTGATATATTTATCATCAAGTCCGTCACAATTCTCCTGAAAGAAAAGAAACACTTCCTGAGTAACCTCATCAGCATCATCTTCGCTTATGAGCCTTGAAAGGCAAAGATGATATACGTCGCCATAATATAAATCGGCAATCTCTTTTGCCCTTTCCGCACTTATCAACGCATATCACCTCTTTCTGTTTGCAGATTCGATTAATTATACCATTTAAGTAATATTATGTCAAAAAAGATTTTTCGCATAAACAAAAGCGGATTGCCATGCAATCCGCTTTCAACATATTGTTTTTTACTGTTTTGCGCCTGCGTCAAACATTTCAAGGGTCTTTACAGTTGCGGCAAAGCAGTTTGCAATGCCGTCCTTGTTAAGGCTTTCAACATTATCAAGTCTTGTGTGATAATATCTTTCAAGCTTGTGGTTAAGGCCTGTAACGCCTGCTGCTCTGAATCCGCCCTGAGTAAATGCCGCCGCATCAACCGCACCGCCGAGAGGAGGAATCCAGCCCTTCTTGCAGGGCACACCTACTGCCTGAGCCGCTTCAAAGAAAAGGTCTGCAACCTCTGCATCGGATTTAACCGTGCCGTTAAGGTCACGGTAGTTTGCCATAAGATACTTGGGCTCGTTGATTGTATCGAATGAATAAATGAATGTGGGTACATCCTTGAAATCGTTCTTGTGTGCATCAACCCAAGCCTTTGCGCCTCTGAGGCCGATTTCCTCTGAACCTGTAAGAATAACGCCCACTTCCGTATTTTCAAGCTCAATGCCTGCATCCTTAAGGTATTTGAGCACTGCAATACCCATATAGCAGCCTGTAAGGTTATCGTTTGCACCGTCAACAACAAGCTTATAGTTTTCCATAAAGTAAAGTCCGATTGTGAAGGGAACAAAAAGAAGACCCCACAGACCTGCTTTGATAAGAGGATTTTCAAGGTCGGGCATTGCAAAGGCAACACCGTTCTGTGCAACATACATTATTGAAAGAACCAGGTAATAAAGTGCACCGACAACAACGATAATTGCGTGTGCCTCAAAGCCTACGCCGCCGAATGCATAGTTAACGGGCCATTCCCATGTTGCATCGGGATGACCGTTGAAGATAATTCTTCTTTTGATTTCGCCTGTGCACTTCTTGATTGCGGTTACGTTATGGCTTGTTTTCTTCTTGAACAGAGGGTCAAGAAGCTTTTTATAAACACCGAACTGAAGAAGAACAATGGCAAATCCGGCAGCAATAAGAGGAATTCCTGCAACGGGAAAGAAGAAAAACAGCGCGATTGAAATAAGAACAAAGGTAATTGTGAAATAAATCCAGCCGTAGAATGCCTTGGGTGCAACCTCACAGGGTTCAACCTTTACATCCTCACAGCCGCAGTCCTCCAGCACCTTTGCCATATACTCGCAGGCTTTCTTTTCGCCCTCGGAACCGGGATCTCTTTTACCGCAGGTTTTGATAACATGAGTAATCTCATCGATTATGTATTTTGCGGCGGATTCCTTGCAGTCAATAATTTTCTTTAAATCCATTTGATTTTCCTCCTTTTACATAACTTTTATGCACTTTTATATTAGCATTTTAGTTATAAAAAAGTCAATAGAATATCTTTGTTTAGTAACACTGTTACAATTTTTGTTCGGCATTAAAAACAATCCTTGACTTTGCTTTTCCGTTGTGCTATACCTATTGAGGATATTATTTATGTTACAGAATCTATATTATAAGAAGAAGGCGTATTATCAATGGAAACTCTTTTCAGTATCTCTGTTGCCCTTGGTGCAGGTCTGATTATGTCGCGATTTGCAAAGCCTCTGGGTCTGCCCTCGGTTACGGCATATCTTATTGCAGGCATCCTCATCGGTCCCTACTGTCTGGGCAGCTTCGGCATTGAAGGCATGGGATTTATCTCCCACGAAAACGTAAAGGAATTTGAAATAATTTCAAATGTTGCTCTCGGCTTCATTGCTTTTGCAATCGGCAACGAATTCCGCCTCTCTCAGCTTAAAAAAGTCGGCGGCACGGCAACATTCATCGGTATTTTTCAGGCACTTATTGCAACATTGCTTGTTGATGCGGCGCTTATCGGTCTGCACTTTATTGTAGGCGAAGAAAAGCTTCCCCTTTCAATGGCAATCACTCTCGGCGCAGTTGCCGCAGCTACCGCACCTGCCGCAACACTGATGGTTGTCCGTCAGTATAAGGCAAAGGGTAAGCTTACTGATTTGCTTCTGCCCATCGTTGCAATCGACGACGCCGTAGGTCTGATTATCTTTGCAATTTCTTTCGGCATCGCAAAGGCGGTTGAACACGGCGAATTCAGCATGAAAGCGATCATCCTTGAACCCGTTATTGAAATCGTCTGCTCCCTTGCACTTGGTGCCGTTATGGGTATCCTTTTCTCAGTATTCGAAAGATTCTTCAGCTCAAACAGCAAGCGTCTGTGCCTTTCCGTAACCTGCGTTATCTTCACCGTTGCCCTTTCAATGATAAAGTTTGAAGTTGGCGGCGTTCACGTAGGCTTCTCCGCACTTCTCGTCTGCATGATGTTAGGTACAATTTTCTGCAACGTATGCGATTTCTCTGCGGAAATTATGGAAAAGACAGACAAATGGACAGTGCCCCTCTTTGCACTTTTCTTTGTCCTCAGCGGTGCTGAGCTTGAACTGAGCGTATTCACCGACCTTGCCATTGTGGGAATCGGCGTTGCATATATTTTCTCACGTTCACTGGGCAAATATTTGGGTGCATACGGCAGCGCAAAGCTTATGAAATGCGATAGGAAAACAACAAAGTACCTGGGCATCACCCTTCTTCCTCAGGCAGGTGTTGCACTGGGTATGTCCGTTACCGCAATGGAGCTTGGCGAGGTTGGCGAAATGATAAGAAACATCGTTCTTTTCTCCGTTCTTATCTATGAACTTTTCGGACCCGTTATGACAAAATCGGCACTCACAAGAGCAGGCAATATCGAGCCCAAGCCCCACCACAAAAACAGAAAACACCGCACCGCACCCGCAAAAATATAAAACTGAATTATATATAACAGAGAAGGCAGGAACGAAATTTCGCTCCTGCCTTCCCCGCTTTAAGGTATACAAAAATAAGAAGTGGTCTGATTTAAAAAGGTCATTTTTCCCCTTTTATTATATATGTCGGATTTTTTGATTTATCACGCAAAATATTTCAACTTTGTATACATTAACAAAAAGGCCCTGCTGTTTTTATGCAAAACAACAAGGCTTTTTTTATTCTTCCATCTGTTTTCCCAAAAAGTTTGCCGCAATCTGAGCAAGCTTGGTTTCGGTCTGAGTAGGGCATGAACCGTTTTCATTGAGAAGCATGACAAGTGCTCCTGATACATCGCCGCCGCCCACAATGGGAAATGCAACGGCAGCTTCTTTATCTACACCTTCAACAGGCTTGATTCGCTCGTTGTCAACACAACAAACATAATTTTCTCTGCGCTCCATAAGACTTTCAAGGCTGCGGCTTACCCTGCGGTCAAGAATTTCCTTTTTGGATATGCCCGCACAGGAAATAACACTGTCTCTGTCGGTAATGATAACCGCAAGACCCGTGCCGCGGGCAAGCACATCCGCATACTGACCCGTAATGGACGACAGCTCACCGATAGGCGAATATTTTTTGAAAATAACCTCCCCGTCCGCATCCGTATAAATCTCCAACGGGTCGCCTTCGCGGATACGCATGGTGCGGCGGATTTCCTTGGGGATAACGACCCTTCCCAAATCATCAATTCTTCTGACAATACCTGTGGCTTTCATATAATATCTTTCTCCTTGTTTATTTTAGTTGCCCTGTTATTGTTTGTCAGAATTTGCGGTTTATACTGAAATTCAGAAAAATACAAAAAGCAAAAATGGACACAGGTATGCAAAAAGTTAAAAAAAATATAAAACAAATTTTTAAAGAAATCGGCAATATGGTTATAGTTTATCACACTAGCCGTCCAATAAAACGAATCATAAACATCGAAGCCCCCGTATAATACGGAGGCTTTAACTTCGTTTTACTGTTTTTTGCCCCTACGTTTGTAGTCTGCGTTGATTTCATCGCTCCAGTCTGCAGAGAGAGGAGCACTTGCGCGCACGTTGCAGACGGCTTTTGCAACAGATTCATAAACGATGCTTGTGCCTTCTTTATCGGCATTGTAGTTTACGGCTCTGTCTGCGCCGATACCGTATCTTGCGGCGGTTTCAACTGCATCAATATTCGCACCGATGAAAAGGAATTCCCAGCCGTATTTTTCTTTCTGTCTTTCAATCATCGCCTTTACCTTATCGCTCGAATAACGGCGGCTTGCATTTTCCATGCCGTCTGTTGTGATGATGAACATTGTGTGCTCGGGCACGTCTTCGGGCCGGGTATACTTATGAACGTTTCCGATGTGGTGAATCGCACCGCCGATGGCATCGATGAGTGCAGTGCATCCTCTGACTGTGTAATCTCTGTCTGTCATGGGCTTAATTTCAGAAAGCTTCACTCTGTCATGAAGCACTTCGGATTCATTATCGAAAAGAACAGTTGAAACATAGCATTCGCCGTCCTGCTTTTTCTGTTTTTCAATCATAGCGTTGAATCCGCCGATTGTGTCGCTCTCAAGTCCTGCCATCGAGCCGCTTCTGTCAAGGATAAATACGAGTTCTGTGATGTTGTTTTTCATTGTTCTGTCTCCTTATTTCATAAATTTTTCAATAAAGTTTTCGGCAATTTCAAGAAGATATTCATCGAGATATGAGAGTGCCGTTTCTTTCATATCCTCGTTTACGCCGTAATATGCTTCGGCAATTGAACCTGCGATTGCGGCAATTGTGTCGCTGTCACCGCCGATGGAAATTGCATTTCTGATTGCATCCTCAAAGCTTGTTGACTCAAAGAATGCTTCGAATGCCTGAGGCACGGATTTCTGGCAAATCTCATAGAAATCGTAGTCGTCACGAATTTCATCGAGAGTGAAATCAATCGTATAGAATTTGCTGACATATTCTTTGATTTCATCCATTGTGTGACCCGTTCTTGCAAGATAAATCGCACCTGCAACTGATACCGCACCCTTGATTCCTTCGGGATGATTGTGAGTAACTTCGGCAGTTGCCTTTGCGAGTTTTTCACATTCTGAAAGCGAATTTGCAAACCAGCCAACGGGCGAAACTCTCATCGCAGAGCCGTTACCGTAGCTGTTATAGGGATACGTCAGATTTTCCATCATCCAAAGAAGAAATCTTCCGCCGTAACCGCATTGAGGATATCTTCTGCCGACTTCGTGCATAATTTCAACAAGCTCGATTTTAAATGCTTCGTAATCTGTTATTGATTCGTGCTGAGTGAGAGCCTTTGCGATTGCGAGAGTCATAACCGAATCGTCGGTAAAATCGCATTCCGTATGGAACATTTCAAAATCCTTTGATTTGTAATTGTCGAACTCAAATCTTGAGCCGACAACGTCACCGATAATTGCACCTGTCATTGTTTTGTCCTCCAAAAATAAAAATGTGGTTGCTTGGTTTCTCAACCTTACAACCACATTATAGCGATTTCAGTTATTCAATTGGTCGCCCGACGGGAGACTTTTAATCTGCTTGATTGATTTAACGTTTTCTAATTATACTCGAAAGATAATCTCTCAATTTTATTATCTCGTCTCGATCAAGAGTTATGGAAAGATAATTATCAGTTAAACCCTCGTGCCAAAAATAAACTCTCCACTCAATCAAAATATCAGAAACCGAGTTTTGAATATCTTTTATCGGATAAATATTGAACACAAAATCAGGTTCAATGAATGAAAGTTCTTTATCTTCGCTTATTTCACCATTAAGCAACATGGTAAAAACAGATTCTAATTCTTCAATTTCACTGCAAAGAAATATTTCATCGTTTTCTCTATGATAATTAAGCCAATCTCCGGAATTAAACATAAAATCACAGTTGCACCAGAGTGAATCCCAGTTTTCCTTATTTGAATGTCTGTAGTTATTAATTTTCAAGTAAACATTTATTCCATCAATATTAAAATTCAAAGGCATATAACCACCTCTACAACTTCAGTTTTTCAGCAACCCAACAGCGCCTGGTCAAATTCAAACAGAGCTTCGTTTATTTCAAAAATATCGTAGACACCTTTTTGCAGGAAATATCTGATTATCTTATCAAATGTGAAACTTCTGGAGAGCGTCAGTCCTGCGGAAGCAAGTAAATCCTGGGTTTCGTCAAGGGTCAGTTCAAGTGCGATTGCAAATGCAATTGCGGTCTGTTTTGACGGCTTGTATGTATCGGGATTGCACTTGATTTTGGAGAACGTTTTCTTGTCAACATTGGCTTTTTTGTAGCACTCAACGTCGGTCATTCCTTTTGAATCAATCAAGTCAAAAAGCTTGTATGCAAATGATTTATCCATTGCTTTCATATATTCCTGAAGTGTTTTATTCTTTGCACTGCCATATTCTTCTGTTTGCGGTGCAGGCATTGAAGCGCACAGCTTTGGCTCGGAGGCTTTGAGTTTATCTCTCCGTCTGATTCTGTTAGGAAGAACTCTTGATTCAAATAATTCAATATCCGCATTGAAATCAGCTTTTGAATCCTCAACATAATCATCGTCTATAAATTCGCTGATTTCATTGAAAATAACTCTGCTGAATTCGTAGGATTTGCGGTCATAAACACAGAGGTAAACATTAAGTTCGTGTTCAAAAAGGAATTCTGTGATAACTTGAATTGCGAATTTGAGCACCCGGTCTTTCGGATAACCGTAAGCGCCTGCAGAAATAAGCGGAAACGCAACAGATTCGCAACCGTTTGCAACTGCAAGTTTCAGGGATTCTATGTAGCACGATTTGAGAATGATACTCTCGCCTACAAGTCCGCCGTGCCATACGGGACCCGACGTATGAATAACATACTTCGCATCGAGGCTGTATGCGCCCGTAATCTTTGCAGTGCCGAGACCGAGCGGTCTGATTTTACGGCATTCCTCATCAAGCATCGGACCTGCAGCGGTATGCACGGCAAGATCGACTCCGCTGTAACCCACCATTTCTTCGTTGGTGGTGTTGACAATCGCATCAACCTTCATTTTGGTTATATCTTGTCTTATGATTTGCAGTGGCATAGTAGCACCTCACTTAATCAAAACGGCCTCTTATATTGCTTTGGTCACAGAGTCTGAAGCTGAAATTGTTTGTGATATCAGACTTGTTTTTGTCTTTTCCGAGCCTCTTGACTGATTGCAGATAATCAACAATAACCTCAAAAAGTGCTTTGAAATCTACGGAATTGCATTCGTTGCAGGTCTGCTCGTAAATGCGATGGATTTCTGATTTTCCTTCTTTGATTTCAATAAGCTTGGGGTTGAAAAGCAGATAGATAAAATCAATTTTCTTGGGTTCAAATTCGTCTTTCAGAAAAGCTGTTGCAACTCCGAGCAGATGGCTTATCATCTGTTTCATATCAAACGAATGAATTTCTGTATCGCCCGACATAAACATAACTTTCATTTTTCGATCGTCGATTACTTTTATATTGCAAGCAACGTCAGTTTTATCAGAAGCGGTAATTACTTTATATAAGTCCTCATATTTTCTTTCGATGATGCCGTCTTTGGAAGTGTAAGGCTCTCTGCATTTTGCTTCAACGAAAACGCATTTATCTGCAGTTTCCGTAAAGCCATCAAGATTTGCGATACCGCCGACGGTTGTGGGCAGTTTCTTTTCAAAAAGAAAGCCATCAACATCCTTCATCAGGTTATAAATCATTCTGCTTGACGAACCGAAAGAAGCCATTTTCGGGGGATATATATTCTTGCCGACTTTTCGTTCTTCAAGTTCTTTGCCGCCGCCCTTTCCGTACATTTCATAGGCAACGGGATGATTGGTTTTCATATCTTCAACAAACTTCTCAAATGAATCGTTGTAAAGATAGTTGTTATAGGTTTTTTCGTTGGTAACATATCCTGATTTTATAACGGGATTTTTTGCTGTTTCGTCTGCCATAATGGCATAGTCTAAAATTTTGTTGAGTTCCATTTTACTCCTTCATATATTTTTCAATCAGATAATTAAACTCATCAATCTTGTCCTGTTTTAAGGAATAACAGAAATGTCTGCCACGGAAGTTACCGTATTTGCCTGAACGGATATCATCATCAACGAGTTCATCCTTAACGTACATATCAATATTCAGGCTGGTTTTATTGATGTATGCATCAAAAACAAGGTGGCCCTGATATTTGAGTGAAACGTGAGAAGCGTTACCTTTTCTCGCTGTGATTTTGTAATCGGGACTTTCGGCAACTTTGGTTTTATAATAGTCAACAACCTTTTTAAGCAAGGGTTTTGACGGCAAATCAAGTTCTTCAACAAAGGCGTCAACATCGCATTCAACGGCACCTCTTCTGACGGGTGCGGCGCTTGTTGATGTTATGGTTGACGATTCAAGCACCGACTTGAGTTTTTCGATATCTGAAGCATCAAGCATATCATCGTTGTTGCAGATTGTTGTATAAACTGCGCCCATAAGATTCGCAACAGACTCATGTTTTTCTTCTGGGATATTTATACTTGCATAAATTTCGGGATATTCATCCTCTTTTTTCAGAGTTTCCAGAAATGCTTCATCAAGTTCGTTTTTGTTATAAACGATATGATTATAAAGTTCTTCGCAGGTCTGCTGCAGACAAAGAATTGCAAAAAGAATAGCTTTTTTATGTTCATCATCGGCTATTTCATCGCCCGAAATTTTCTGAAGAAGAGAGAATGCGTTGAAAAGTCGCTTCATTCCTCTGGGGTTATAACCCACGGAAAGACCGATAAGATCTCTGTAAGTTTCAAGTTTATCAGCAGACACTTCCATTTTGCTGCTTTCAAGACAGTTTTTGATGTAGTTTTTGATTTCATAGTTTGCAACGGGCATTTTGAACGGCACCTGAATAATCTTGTCAAAAAAGCTCTTGCCTTTTTCTTCGCCGATAAGGTCACCGTATTTTTCCGAAACACCTCTGCTGACAACACCGTAGTCAATTGCAAGAACAAACACGCATCGGTCACAGTCGAGGAAAAGCTTCAGCACTTCGAGAAGTTCAACGGCTTTGCCCGGATTAAGACGGTCAAGGTCATCAACAAACACAACAATTCGGTCTAAATTTTTGTTTTTGCAAATCTCATTGATTGCATTCTGAAAACTGTCTTTCAATTTTCCGATGGATTCAGGAAGACTTGCTTCCTCGCCATCACTGAACAAACAATTTTCAACACCTTCTGTTGCGCCGTTTGTGACGTTGCTGACTACTGTCATACCCATTTTGAAGATGGTTTTAAGAGCTTTTTTTGCAGTTTCTTTCGCATCAGTATGACCTGATTCTTCGGTAATCTTTTCAAGAAGCGATGAAAGGAGAATCAACGGCAACTGGTCGCCCATATTGAACTGAGAATACTGCCATGTATTGAACCACACGCATTTAACTCCCGTGAGTTCCTTTCTCACCATTTCCATAATGCTTGTTTTGCCTGTGCCCCAGTCACCCTGAACGGCAATTGTCATAGGCACTTCGCAGTCTTTGATAAATGATGCAAGACCGTTTATGTATTTTTGGATATTAAATTTATCTTCCAGTGCGGGTTTGTCCGTCATTCCGGTTTGGGTTTTAGCCATAGCTCAAATCTCCTTTTTTCCATATACAAATTAATTATAATACAAATTAATTATATATTCGGAATATTGTAAAATCCATTGACACATAATCCAAAAATGGCTGTTTTGTTTTATGCAAGATGATATCTGCCGGATCCTTATAAAAACAAGAGTAGATCGAAACCCACTCTTGTAATAAAGTCGTTGGATTGAATTAGGGTTAATCTTTATCCCATCTATTGGCATCAGTCCAACGATAGTTTGGATCTTTATTTCGGTTAGGATTGTTTTCCCACTTTTCTGCAGAACGTCTGCTCATTTCTGAATCAATTCGCTTCATTTCACTTGTCTTTTCTCCATTTCCACCATAACCGGAAGCCGCCCACTTTTGTCTTCTTTCTTCATATCCATCGGAAAGTTCTTCATCAGAAGCATTTTCAAGCCATGTTTCGAATGAACTTTTTAAAAGGTTACTGAAAAATCCCATATAAATTCTCCTTATAAATTTTATTAACCGCACGCCTTAAGTAGTCCCACAGCACCGGCGATAAGTGCAACGGGTAAGAGCAGAACAAATCCGCCGACGAAAATTGCGAGAAGAATAAATGCGGGCACTGCAATTGCAAGCAGGATCGTTGCGCCGATTTTCGCAGCACCCCAAGTTAACTTGAATGCCAATCCTATGGCTTTGAAGAAAAGCCAGATTGCAAGAATCGAAAATATTATTTCAATCAATATAAATCACTCCTTGATATTATTATATTGCCGTCTGAATTATCCTTGCCGTCTTTTTTGTTTGATATCTCTACCCCGATAGTTCGTGCATATTCGGGATTCTTTGCAAGTTTTTCTGTCAGCCTGATAGCTAATATTTTCTGCCTCGGACTCATATGCAACACTCCTTTGTGTTTTCCTTGACTATATGATAGCTCAACAAATCGCAGAACTGAATTACACTTTGTGCGGAAAACATACCCTGTTTTTCACAATAAATGCAAAAACGGTGCCCGGTTTAATTCCGGACACCGTAATTTCTTATTCGCCTTTGATTTGATTGTATTTTTCTATATTGATTTTCTTGTCTGCAAGCATCTGCTCAACCCATAACTGCAGAGTTTCAACGGTAATTGAAATTCGTTCAAGTTCTTTCTGTATGAACACAAAATCCTTGATTTCTTCGTCGTCAATCATGCCGTCGGCGGTGATTTCGATAAGTCTTTCCTGGCTCTTTTTCATCGAGTTGAGAGATGAAAGCATTTCGAGAACAATCTGTGCGAGGTCTTTGACCTTGACTTCGGGCACATATTTCTCACCGATGGGACATTCCTTTGAACAGTAATGGTTGCAGAGAGTCGGCTCGCCGTAAATTTCGGCAAGAAGCATTACTTCATCGGGAGTTATCGGGAATTTTCCGTTTTCAATTCTTTCCAGACGCTCGGGTTGAATGGGATTATCCATAAGCGATGCCTTGTCACAAACATCGTCTCTTGTCAGGTCATGCTTTTTTCGTGTTTCTTTATATATTGTATCTGCCATATTAATTCACCTTCATATAATATCGATCTTCTGAAAATATCAGACGGCTTTCAGCTTTTACGGTTTTATGTAGTCGGGGAATTCGAGGGCGTGTGTTGTTCTGTCGAAAAGTCTGAAATCCAGACCGTTATCCCACACAAGGCAAGGAATACCGAATTTGTTTGCTGTGGTGATGAAATATTCTGCTCTTTCGGCAAGATTTTCGAGGTTGACTCTGTCTGTCCAGCCGAATTCGCCAAGCACAACACCATAACCTTTTTTGATTATAATCCTGTAAATATTCCTGAGGATTTTATACATTTCATATTTTTCACGCAATGTGAGTCTGTTTTCGCAGTCAAGGAATTCGCTTCTGTGCGCCGTTCCGTAGTAGCAATGAATGGAAACAAGAACGTGGGGATCATCGGGCAGTCTGAGTGCGGAAACGGGTTCGGTTTCACAGCGTGCCGCATAGGTTGTGATTGAAACAAAACGGCTTTCGTTTTTGCCTCCGCTTTGGCGTATGGCTCTGAGTGCCGCAAAGTTGAGATTATTGACTACCTCATAATGCTCGGGAATACCGCTCCATTCGGTATCGCATCCAACTACTCTCGGCTCGTTCATCGTTTCGAAGATGAGGCGTTCGTCATAGTCTTTGAAATACTCGCTCACCTGCGACCAGATGGCGGTGATAACCGCTGTTGCGTTTTCTTCGTGTGCTTTATCGGTGATAAGCCAGAAGGTGTCATCGTGATGGATATTTATTATGGCGTACATTTCACACTCGAGCACCCAGTCAACAATCTGCTTTACACGGGCAAGCCACTCTTCGTCAATTACATAATTCTCATCAAGGTGTTGCGTCCAGGTTATCGGAATTCTGACGGTGCCGAAGCCCGCCTCTTTTACGGCTTCTATCATTTCTTTGGTTGTATATGGGTTGCCCCAGTAGATTTCGCTTTCGGGACCCATTTTTTCGGCTGAACCCATTTCGCAGGCTTCAAGTGTGTTTCCGAGATTCCAGCCGTTGCCTAAGTTTTTTGCAAACTCAACGGATTCTGTCTGCGGTGATTCGGGGAAAAATATAGTGTCGATAATATTCGAAAAACAACCGCTGAAAAAAGTAACGATGGCGGTAATAAATGCAACAACCGACTTCATAATAATATCTCTCCGTATAGTTTGTTTACAAGATATATCTTATCAAAAAGCAGATTGAAAATCAAGCGAATGAAGAATTATAAACCTTGAACACTTACGGTTGGTTGGTATTTTGTTATATAAGTAACTTTGTTATTTAGTATTTTGTATATTAGTATTTAGTAGTGTCAGCTTTTCCGATATCGTGATTAACGGTATCGGTTTTTTCGTTATCGGATTTACCGTTGTCGGAAAACCTAACAACGGCGACTTTAACAATTTTTAGAAATTTCTTTCCAGAACACACTGATTGATAAAGCGATTAAAGCAAGTACCCACATATTCAACACCTCTTAAAATCCGATTTTTGCTTTTGTTTTCGGTTTGTTGTTTCCCGATTCTTTTTCTTTGACGGGCGGAGTATCTTTGTCGCCTTCAACTTCTTCGGGTGAAAGTACAAGTGCGATAACACTTGAATGAGTGATGAACATTGTCTGTGCATAGGCATAATCGTCAATTTTGTCATAGAGTCTGCCTGCGCTGACCGTACCCGCATAAACGGTGCTTGTGCTGTTGGCAACATAGCCGATTGTGTCGATGGCGGGAAGTTCTGCACTGATTGCTTCTTCGTCATAATCGTTATCATCTTCTTTGACGATTCTGAAAATCTTGCCGACCTTGAACGGTTTCATACCGAAATAATTCTTGACTCCTGTTATCGTGATAAAAACATTTTCCATAACCTTTTTCCTCTCTTTTTTAAAAAATCCGAACTTCACTTTGGCAATTAACGCATCCTATGTCTATATGATATAATTTTTAATGTCCCAAAAAACGGACTTTAACATGATTTGCCCCCTCGTTAATTGTAAAACTAAACGCAAGTTTTTCTTGATATTTAGCCTTGTAAACTTGCATCGTATAGTGTAAATAAATGTTTCTTTACACTCATCAAATTACCGCTAAAATTCACTTTTTGTTCGCCTTTTGTGCGCACAAAAGGGTTTTGGGCATAAAAAAGCACCCGTCAAAAATCTGACGAGTGCTATATATTTGGTTAGAAATCAAAAATTAGACCGATTCAAAATCCGAAATCTGACCGATTGAAATTTAAAAATCTGACCTATTGGACTTGCATAATCTGACCGAATGGGTTAATCAAAAGACTGCACAGGGAATACCTATGCAGTCTTTTTTGTTTCTATATCAAACGCCTGAACCCGTTGATATGTAATGGATTTACTCCAACCGTTTCTCTAAATCGAGCATTGCGGAAATGTAGTTTTCTGACTGTGTCAATGTTGTCTGTAACGGGTCAATTTCATGGATCGATATGGTTAAATTATTAGTATATGTTTACAAACGTAAAATATTCATAAAACTTTAACTACATAATCTATTAAGCAAGGAACGGTTACCTACTTTTAAAAAAATGAGATTGTTTCTTTATTCGTCGTTGTTGACAATTGTTGGAGCGGTGATATATAATTTCGGCAGGGGGTGTGCCTATGAAAACTGTCCGCACCATTTTGATTTTAATTTCAGTTTTTTTATTTCTCTTGTGTTCGTGTGCCGAGGACGAAGCAGTCGCAACGGTAGCTGTTGTAAACGGTGAAACGATAACACAGGAGGAGTTTGACTATTTTAAAGCTCGCCAAAGGGCAAATATTATAAATTATTATATTTCTGAATTCAACGCCAAGGTTGACGAGGATTTCTGGCAGAAGGATTTTAACGGAATAACACCGGAAAAAGATCTTGAAGACAGAGCCATCAGTGAGTGTGTAAAAGCTAAAATTCAGCTTGTTCTTTGCAGAGAAAACGGAATTTATGATGACATTTCATTTGTTGGTTTACGCCAAAGGGCAGAAAAATTTAACAGTCAGGATAAAAGCGGAGCAATTGGTTTAAAAACAATTGAAATGGATACCTTTTACACTTACTATATTGATACGGGAGTTATGGAACTTAAAAACATTCTCGGTGAAAAGGAGCTTGCACCGACACAAGAAGAAATCAATGTATGTCTTGAAAATTTCGGCACACGAGAGGAAAATTATACCGCCGCACGCAAAACGGCAATTTCAAAGAAATATGATGATATGATTGAAAAGCTCTGCAAAGAGGCAGACGTTCAGAAATAAAACAAAAGCTTGCATCGTAAAAATGCAAGCTTTTATTACTTTTTATCATTCAAACAAATCGGAAATCAGGCGAGATATTGCAGTGAACATACTGACGAGGATATCGTGGATTGTCGGGTACTCCTTTTCACCCTCAACACCGTCACCCTCGTAACAGCCGATATTATGCGTACTGTCAAGAGGATTACCGAAGAAGTCATGCTCACCCATATTTTCTTCAACCTGAACACCGGCACCGATGCACGGTGAGCAGGTTTTGAGTATAAAGCTGTTCTTATCTGTTAAATCCTTACCTGCAAACTGTGGCAAGGCGATGAAGGAGTTTTTGTCATTTATGGGCTTTGTAACACCCCAATAGCAGTTGTTTGACATATCATAATCGTATTTTCGGTTAAACTTTATAAGGTAACCGGGTTCGAGGATGAATATGTTGTTTTTTATCACGGCATCATCATACATATAGAAGTTATACGTGCTGCCGTTGACAATGGTATTGTTATAAAACTTGAAATCGTGCTCGGTTGTGTCGTTCCCGTTTCCGGCTCCGTTTGATGTTATATTATCGTTTACAGAAAGACAGTAACGGACAGTGTTGCCGTAATGGTCATCGTGAACAGGGCAGTTCCACATAAATCTTATATTGTCGTGAGAGTAAATGTATTGGAATGTGCTGTGGTCGGTATGGTCATCAAAATCGACTGCCATTCCGTCAAGCACGTTTTTTGCACCGGCAATCTCACAATTTTCAACAAGACCGTTGGTAACACCCCACATCCACACGGGAGCAGTATAATAAATACCGGAGCTCTGACAAGTGTTGATAATTGAAGAATTGCGCAGGATAATTGTATCCGTATCCGACATTATAAACGCATCATCCCACAAATCATGAATACTGCAGTTTTCAACAATTATATTTTTATTGTACGGCGTTTCGGGAGTATTTGGGTAGTTGCTTCCCGTGAAAATACCGTAACCGCAGTCATATATTTCACAGCCGTCAACAGTTATATTCTCAAGGTGAGCACCCGGAGTTACGGGCGAGCCCATCAGACGGATTGCAGCTCTGCTGCTGCTCAAGTAATTGTCTGAAGGATAATTCTGTATATCGTGAAGAGTAACATTCCGTATAACTACGTCTTTTACGCACGAATTTCTGTAATAAACGAGAATACCCGTACCTTTCGGAGCAGTTATTTCAATGTTTTCAATAATCCAACCCGAAGCATCATAAAGAGCGATAACGGGATCATTTTCTTTTGACGAGGTAAGCAGGGGCTTCGCACCCTCACCGTAAGAACCGATAGTTATCGGATTTGAGGCGTCGGAAGTTCCCATAACACCAAAATTACCTATATAAACACCGCCTGCCTTGAAAAGAACGCTGTCCCCACCGTAATATAAAATCGAAGCAGCTTTTTCGACTGTCTTAAAAGCCTTGTCGGGCGACAGGCCGCTGTTGGAGTCATTTCCGGCTATTGAATCGACATAGTAAACCGTACCCGTGTACGCCGAGGCAAAGACCGTTGTCGAAGCTATCATGCACAAGCAAAGCACGATACATAAAAGATTTTTGAGCATTTTCATAAAAACCCCTCCTCCCAAATTTTAACATGCTGCTAAAGTATAGTCAACTAACAAATTAATGAATCCAACGAAAAACTCCCTCGATAAAATCGAAGGAGTCCAACAAATTGGAATTTGTCATTATAAATCTATAGTGATTTCACATTTTTTAAGAACTTATTGCAACAAGGCATCTGTAACGAACGGTTTCCATTCTTTTTTTGAATAGTCATAAGCACCGAAGCCTGCGTTGTATTCCCAATAACTCCAGGCAAGATTGTGCTTTTTCATAAGAACAACCGCTCCGCTGAGGAATTGTGAAACATCTTCTTCTGAAACCTGTTTCTCGTATACGCCGAATTCCCCGATGATAACCTTGATTCCTGTTTCCTTCTGATATTCTTCTGCAACTATCAACGCCTGTTCAAAGTCGTTCAGCATATCTTTTGAAAACGGGATTTTTTCCTTGTAAGAATCATCCATCCATTCAGCACCCTGATGTGTAAACCTCATAGGTGCATAATTATGTACGTCTGCAACAATATGCTTATCTGAACGCTTGACGAGCATTGAAGAAAGCTTATGTGCACTGTTGAAGTTCATCGGTGAAAGACAAATCACTCTGTCCTCATCAATTTTTCTTATGGCGGCAACTGCGGAAAGCTGAATGTAATTCCACTTTGCATCGCTAATTTTACCGCTGTCATTGTTTGGCTCATTGTATATCTCAAACCAAAGCTTTTTGCTGTAATCGGCATATCTCTCTGCTACTTGTTCCCAGATGGAAATCAGTCTTTGGGTGTTCTGTGCATCAGGATTTTTAGTGAAATCTGACCAGCCATGCAAATCGAGCAATACAGTCAAATCTGAATCAAGTGCGAGCTTGAGAACAGTATCAAGATTTCTCATTGCACTTTCATTCAATCTGCCGTCATAATCAAGCATCCAGCCGAAATTCACGGGAAGTCGTATGAAATCAAAGCCTTTGTTCCGCACATTTTCAAAGGTTTCTTTTTCCATTATGTAATCACGGGCAAAGCCTGATTCCATACAAGGCATATTGATTCCGCGATTGACGTTAAAATCTATGTCTGTATTCTCATCGCAGGCAGGTGTAATGAAATACTCTATAATACTGAATATGTTTTTGAAAAAATTCTTGATTAAGGAAGGAACTGAAAGATCAACCCATTCAGGCACCTCAGGAAGGGCAGATGTGTTTTGAGTAAATGTTACGCTGTCCGCATTCAGATTCTTTATTTTAATTGCAGGGCGTATACCGGTGCCGGTGAAATATGTAAAGAAAGGATAGCGGTTACAGTAAAAGTCGTGACCGTATAAGCTTCCGTCTGCCGAAACGCAGACCGCTGTATATGAGTTGTCACCCGGTGTGCGGAGATACCAATAAGAATTGCCGCCATCAACAAAGAGTCCCTGACATTTTGCATAATCCGTGCCGACTGCGATTCTTTCCTTATTCTGACTGTTTTTTACCTCGTTCACTGACGGAAGAAAAACCCTGTCTTCAAAAGCAGCCCATAAATCGTCAATATAGTTATATTCAAGATTTGCTTTTTCCTCTGCCGTAAACGCACAGTTAAGGAATTCGTTATTCAGCATATTTCTTATACTGCTGACAACATAATAATTTGACCAATCATAATACTGATAATCAGCGAAATATTGCCAACCGTCATAAAAAATCATATTCTGAAACGGCTGTGAATCAATAATAGATTCGCAGATTGCATAACCCGAATTCTCGTCAACAATGCGCCATTTAAGCGGTTCGTAGCTGAACCAGTATATTTTGCCGCATTCGTAGCCGTTGTTGTCCTGATATGTGTCACCGTCGGTTGTTGATTCAAAGCCTGTAAAATACGGTCTGTACGAGTCAAACTTTACCGCCCTGTACTTGTTGCCGTCAAAGTTTACATCAGCATACTGCATATAGTCAGCAGTGTGCATTTTTCCGTCATTCCACTTGCCTGTGCCGCAGTAATAATCATAGCTTTTCCATTGAAGCTCAATACTGTTAAGTGATGACAGCAATTGAGTGTTTTTAACCTCGCTTTGCGGATAAGAACCGAAAAGAAAAACGTCGTCTGACTCGGTTGTTTCCGCTGCAGAAGAAGCCAAAGGCAGAGAAATTATTATAATAGCGATAACAATAAAAAAGGATAACAGTTTATATCGATTATTCATAAAGACCTCCTGTATGGTATAAATTGACCGTCAAATTCTTATTTATC